>NZ_JAWZTE010000008.1:0-331521 GCF_033875155.1 Actinocorallia sp. A-T 12471
GCCCTGACGCCCTGACGCCCTGACGCCCTGACGCCCTGACGCCCTGACGCCCTGACGCCTCAGCGAGGATCGTGCGGGTTGAGGTGGCGAGCCGAAACCCCTGGCCGCGTGCGAAAGCAGGTGGGGCCGAGGGTGCGGGGAGGTGAGGCAGGCCCGCGCGAGCCTGCGCGTGCGCGGGAGCGGCGTGCGCGGGAGCGGCCTGCGCGGGCGCGGGCGGCGTGGGGCTGGGCGGCGCGGGAGCGGCCTGCGCGGGGGTGGGCGGGGCCAGGCCCCGGGGTTAGGGGTGGAGGAGGGTGGTTAGGTGGGGGAGGATTTGGGGGGTGTGGCGGAGGGCGTCGTGGGCGTGGTCGGGGGTGAGCCAGGGGGTTAGGTGGGGGATCTGGGAGGCGGTGGTGAGGGACATGTCGCGGTCTACGTACATGTCGTGGGTGTAGATGGCGGCGGCTATCGGGACCTTGTTGTGGGAGAGGGCGGTGGGGTCGTAGAGCGGGGGCCAGTCGGCGTAGGTGGCGAGGGAGTGGGCGGCGGCGTGGAGAGGGGTCAGGGAGGAGTCTTCTTCAAAGAGGAAGGGGTAGATCATCTCGCCGGTGAAGCGGAAGGGGGCCGAGCCGTCGAACTCGGGGAACTCGGCGCGGACGCGTTCGGCCGCCCAGTTCGTCGCGGCGCCCTGGGCGTAGATCGCCTCGTGCAGGACGGCGTAGAGGGGGTGTTCAGCGAAGGAGATCTTGGCCTCGAGGCGGCGGAGGAACACCTCGGACAGCAGTGACGGCCCCGCGAACGCCTCCTCGAGGAGGTAGTGGAGGTCGTCGAACTCCGAGGACGCGCCGAAGCCGAGCCCGGCGGTCTGGAAGCGTCGGACGGTCAACCTGTCGCCCGACGGAAGCCGGACGTCCTCCTTGCGCAGGATCTCCGCGACCCGGTACGCGGTCTCCTCGTCCTCCGGATAGCGCGCGAAGAACTTCTCGTTATGGGCGAGGACCCGGGGATACGCGGCACGGTAGACGTCGTCGGCCGTCGCGGTCAGGGAGGGCAGGCCGCCCGTGATGTAGACCTCACTGAGCCCCTCCGGCGCGAACGAAAGGTACGTGACCGCACAGAACCCACCGAAGCTCTGCCCGAGGACGCCCCAAGGCAGCCCCCCGGTAAGCCGGACGCGCAGCAGCTCCGCGTCCTTGACGATCGAGTCCGCCCGGAAGTGCCGCAGCCGCGCCGCCGGGTCGGGGTGGTCGGCGAGGGTCTGCCGGGTGAGCGGGGTGCTGCGTCCGGTGCCGCGCTGGTCGAGCAGCACGACCCTGTGGTCCTTCGCGGCGTTCTCGACCCAGGCGGGCAGTCCGCGCGGCGCGCGGTGGCCGGGCCCGCCCTGGAGGTACAGGAGCCAGGGCAGCCCGTCGTGTTCGCGGTCCTCGGCGACGATCTCGCGGGCGAAGAGCGTGATCCGCTCGCCCCGGGGGTCCGCGTGGTCCAGCGGCGCCTCGAAGACGTGGTCCGTGAATACATGTCCGGAGTGTCGGTGGGTCACCCACCGGTCCTGCTCGCTCATCGCCCCTGAGTACCTGTCCCTTTTATGTATATTTTGCAGGTTAGTGGAGGAAGGGCAGGTCATGCAGCTCGAGCTCAGGCACCTGCGCACCCTGTGCGCGATCGCCGACGCCGGGAGCCTCAGCCGCGCCGCCGCTTCCGTGGGGGTCTCACAGCCCGCGCTGACGGCGCAGCTGCACCGGATCGAGGAGTCGCTGGGCGGGCAGCTCTTCCAGCGCGGCAGGTTCGGGGTACTGCCCACCCCTTTCGGGCAGTTCGTCCTGACGCGCGCCAGATCGGTGCTGCTGACCGTCGAGGAGCTGATCACCGGGGCGTCGTCGCCGGAGAACCGGGCGACCCTGCGCATCGGCGGCTACGCGACGCCGCTGCTGTCCGGGCTGGTGAACCGGCTGTTCGCCGAGCCCGACGCGTCGATCACCGTGCACACCGAGTACTCGCCGCGCCTGCTGCTCGACCTCCTGGCCGCCAAACGCCTCGACGCCGCCGCGATCGTCGACTACCCGGGGTACGAGCCGCCGACGCCGTCGTCGGTCGAGGTGCGCCCGATCGCGGTCGAGCCGATCCACGCCCTGGTCCCCGCCGCGCACCGGCTCGCGGACGCCGCCGAGATCGCCCTCGACGACCTCGCGGACGAGGACTGGGTCCTCACCCCCTCCGACGGCGTCGGCTGGCACGAGTACGTCTACACGGCCTGCGAGGAGCACGGGTTCACCCCGCGCGTCCGGCACATGATGACCGAGCAGCCCATGACGCGCTCGCTCGTCGCCGACCACGGCGCGGTCACCCTCTGCCAGGCGACGGCGCTGGAGACGCCCGGCGTGGCGATCAGGCCGCTCAAGGGCACCCCGCTGCGCCTCCGGCATGTCGTGGCCTGGCGGACCGACGGTCCGATAGCGCACCGTTCTGGCGAGTTCGTGGCGATGGCCGTCGCCGCGCACGAGGACGCCTCACGCCGGGTCTGAAGTCCCAGACGCCCCGGGACGGCGCTCACTGTCCGTCGGACGCCCGATAAGCGAAGCTTCTCCCTGGAAGGGGAGTGAACCGATCATGAACATCGGACAGGGCCTTGCCGTGCTGCTCTGCGCGGTCGTCGCCACCGGGTGCGCCGTGGCCGTCGAGCCCAGGGGCACCAAGACGGATCCGCCGCCCACGCGTCAGTCCACGAAGAGCCAGACGACGTCCGGCACGGCGGGGTCGCCGTCGCAGGCGGCCGAGCGCACCGTGGTGCTGCCGGACAAGGCGGGCGGCCTGAACCGGGTGCAGGGCCAGGGCCAGATATCGGACGTCCCAGTCGACCCAGGACAGATGGGGCAGGGGATGAACCTCGTCGTCGCCGAGTTCGTCACGCCCGGCGGGTCGGTGGACGAGGCGGTGCTGGTCGTCGCCGTCGACCACGTGCCCGAGGACACCTCGAAGCGGCGCGAGCACCTGTGGCGCGGCCTCATCGACCGCGTCGGCTACACCGAGGGCGTCAGCGCCGAGCCCTTCCCGCCCGGCCCCCTGGGCGGCTCCCTCGAGTGCTTCCTCGCCTCCCTGGCCGAAACCGGCCAGGTGATCTGCGGCTGGGCCGACGCCGGCACCGCGGGCGTGGCCCTCTTCCCCAACAGCGACCTCCCGACGGCCGCGCGCACGTTCGCCGCCATGCGCGCGGACATCGAGCGGTGATCAGGACACGGCTTGGTTGGCGTTGACGACCCCGGAGCCGAAGAAGCCGTTCGCGTTACGCGTGCCCTCGCACGTCTGCGTGGAGGTCTCCTTGGCCTCGCCGCCGAGGTCCCACGTGTAGGTGTAGGTGGCGGGGTCGGGGCAGGCGCGCGGTACGGCGGTGCCGAGGAGCCGCCGTTCGACCTCGTCGGGGTCGAGCGTGAGGCCGCCGTGCACCGGGTCCTCCTGCCCGTACCTGCTGACGATCAGGGCGGCGACGCCCGCGGCGTGCGGCGCGGCCATGGAGGTGCCCTGGAGGGAGGCGTAGTACGCGTCGCCTTCCTTCACCACATACGGGACGGCCGGGGTGCCGTCGGCGCGGATCGTGCCCCCGGCCCGTCCCACCTGCTCGGGGTAGGCAGCCCAGATGCCGATCTCGTCGTCCGGCCTGCCGTCGACGTTGTCGACCTTGTCGCCGCCGGGGGCCGCGACCTTGATGTAGCCGAGCCCGAAGCTCGAGTAGTACGCCTTGCGCCCGCTGACCCCGGTCGCCGACACCGGGATGACGTGCTGCCCCTCCGACGGCTGCGACACGCACGACGGCGGCACCTGGCGCTTGCGCGGCTGCTGGCCGGGCAGGGTCGCGAAGTTCGGGCTCGTCGTGTCGGTGATCACCTTGGTGTAGTCCGACTTGTCGTTGCCGGCCGCCGCGATGAGCGTCACGCCCTTGCCGTGCGCGTAACGCAACGCCCGGTTGACGGCCCGGATAACGGTCCGCTGCTGCGCGCGTTCCTCCGCCGACGCCGTCGGGTCGTTCGCGCAGTTCCACGCCCAAGGGTCGAGGTAGTACGACATGTTGACGACGTCGATCCCGTTGTCGGCCGCGTAGACGAGCGCGTCGAGGGTCGGTTTGAGGAAGAACTGTCCGGAGTCCTGCCCGGTCCGCAGGTTGACGATGGTGACGTTCGGGGCGACGCCGGTGATGCCGATCCCGTCGTCCGGGGCGGCGATCGTGGACGCGATGTGGGTTCCGTGTTCGTTCTCGTCGATGTCGGCGGGGTCGGTGCACGCCTTGTCGGGCTCGCTGGCGCAGGGCCCGTCGATCTCGACGCCGTTGGCGTCCTCGGGGATGTCGACCGTGAAGTTCCGGCTGAGCGTCCTGTCGAAGTTGGGCGCGATGTCCGGGTGCGACGCGTCGACGCCGGTGTCCATCACCCCGACGAGCACGCGTTTGTCGCCCTTCGTCACGGCATGTGCGGCTTCGGTCTGGATCTGCCGCATGTCCCACTGCCGTTCGGCGACGGGCTTGCCGGGCCCGGTCGAACCCGTCGCGGTGGGCGCGGGGGTGGCCGCCGCGCGGGCGGACAGGTCGCTCGCGTCGTTCCTCGGCAGCGCCGCGACCGGCCGGTTCGGCGCGACGCCCGCGAGCGCCTCGGCCCGCAGCACGGAAGTGACGAACCCGGTCTCAGCGGTACGAACCGTGGCATACCCGAGCGTCGTGTTCTCTTCAAGAACGATGCCTCCGGCCGCCCGTACGGCGGCCCGTGCTGTGCCCGGCGAGGTGTCCTCGGCGTACAGGACGAGGAACTCACGCTCCCCGGAGATCGCAGGTCCGGCCCCCGCGGGCTGGACGGTCAGGCAGGCGGTGACGGCGGCCACCGCGGTCGTGGCGGTGAGCACGCGCCGCATCGCACCTCCCGGGAAATCGAGCCTCTTCCCGAGACGCTACAGATCAACGTCTCCGCGGGGCTTCCCACGCGGGTATCGGACGGGTCAGCCGGTCCGCAGCTCCATCATCATCGCCTCAACAGCCAGCAAAGGGTTGACGTTGGAGGCGAGCCTTTCCCGGCACTCCATGATCGCGTCGAGTCTGCGCAGCGTGCCTTCCGGCCGCGTCCTACGGGCCTGTTCGGTGAGCTCGTGCGCGCGGTCGCCGTTGACGAGCGGTACGGACGCGCCGAACTGCACGGCGAGCACGTCGCGGTAGAAGGACGCGAGGTCGAGCAGGGCGCGGTCGAGCACGTCGCGTTTCAGCCGGGTGGCCCGCGACTTCTGCCGGTCCTCAAGCTCCTTCAGCGCCCCCGCCGTGCCGCGCGGCATCCGTCCCTTGGCCGACTCGCCGAGCGCCTGACGCATCGCGGACGTCTCGGACTCGTTCAGCTCCTCGGTGAGCGCCTTGGCCTCGGCCTCGGCGGTCTTCACCAGCGACTCGGCCGCCATCACCGCGGGGCCCACGGCGCTGAGCCTTGCGGGCACGGCGAGCACGTCGCCGCGACGGCCGCGCGCCGAGGGGTCGGCGGCGAGCTGCCGCGCGCGGGCGATGTCGCCCTGGGCTGCCTGTGCGCACAGCGCGGCCAGCTCGGGGTCGATCCCGTCGCGCTGGACGAGGAGCGCGGTGACCGCCTCGGCCGACGGGGTGCGCAGCGTCACAAGACGGCAGCGGGAACGGATCGTCATCACCAGGTCGTCGGGCGAGGGCGCGCACAGCAGCCACACGGTCTTGGGCGGGGGTTCCTCGATCGCCTTGAGCAGCGCGTTCGCGGCGGCCTCGGTGGCGCGGTCGGCGTCCTCAAAAAGGACGATCTGCCAGCGTCCGCCGCTCGGCCGCGCCGCCGCCCGCAGGACGAGCTCGCGGGTCTCGCGCACCGAGTACGACAGCCCCTGCGGCCTGACGACCTCAAGATCGGCGTGCGTCCCGGCGAGCACCTGGTGGCACGCCGCGCAATATCCGCAGCCCGCGGGGGTCTCGGTGCACTGGAGCGCCGCCGCGAACGCGGTCGCCGCGGCCTCGCGGCCCGAGCCGGGCGGGCCGGTGAACAGCCACGCGTGGGTCATGCCGCCCGAGCCGTCGCGCGCGGCCTCCACCGCCGATCTGAGCTGCGCGACGACCTCACCCTGGCCCACGAGATCGTCGAACACCGTCATGCCGCCAGGCTATTGCACCCGGTGCACCTCACAGGTCCCTGATCGCGGGGAAGGTCGAGGTGACGTCCTCGGCCGAGGCGGGCACGGGGTCGGGCAGGATCGAGCGGACCTTGTCCTGGATCAGCCGGGTGATCGCGTCCTGGTCCTGGGAGGCGTCCACGACCAGGTAGCGGTCGGGGTCGGCGTCGGCGAGGGCGCGGAAACCGCGCCTGACCCGATTGTGGAAGTCCTCGGGCTCGGACTCGATCCGGTCGGCGGGCGAGGCGAAGCGGTTCAGCCCGACCGACGGCGGCACGTCGAGCAGCACCGTCAGATCCGGGACGAGCCCGCCGGTCGCCCACGCGTTGACCTCGCGGATCTCCTCGACGGCCTGCTCCCGCCCGTAAGCCTGGTAGGCGAGGGACGAGTCCACGTACCTGTCGGTGATCACGACCGAGCCGTGCTCGAGCGCCGGCCTGATCACCGCGTCGACGTGCTGGGCCCGGTCGGCCGCGTACAGCAGGGACTCGGCGCGGTCGGACAGCGCGGTCGTCTCGCGGTCGAGCAGGATCGCGCGCAGCCGCATCCCGACCTTGGTCGCGCCCGGCTCGCGGGTGTTGACGACATCGAACCCGTTGTCGCGCAGCCAGATCGCCAGCAGCCGCGACTGGGTGGTCTTGCCCGCGCCCTCGCCGCCCTCGAAGGCGATGAACAGGCCGCGTTCCTTCTTCTTCACGCCCGGGACGGGCGGTACGTAGGCCACGCCCTGAAGCGCACCATAGAGGTCGGCCTTCAGGGGGATGCCGCGCCGGTCGTCGGTGAGGCGGAACGCGCCGAGCCCTGCGAGCAGCGTCACGACCGCGCCGATGAGCAGCACCTCCGCGGTCCCCTGGATGCGGTAAGACAGGTCGCCGAGGGCGAGGACGTGCTGGCCGAGCGCTCCCGACGCGGCGGGGGCGAGCACCGCGCTGATGGTGAGCACGACGCGCACAAGTGAGCGCAGGTAAGACGATGTCCTGTCGCGCAGGTCGTCGCGGACCTCCTGGCCGATGACGGCCTCCGCGGTCGCGCCCGCGACGCCCGCGCCGAACCCGACGACGCCGGACAGCACGAACACCGCGACGAGCTCCTGGATGAGCGCCGCGGGGACCAGCACAAGGGCGGTCGCCAGCACGGCGAGCCCGAACAGGCGGCGGCGGCTCAGGTCGCGCAGGATGCGCGGGCCGAGCAGCATCCCGGAGGCGAGCCCGAGGAAGACCGCCGCGAACAGCATCCCGTAACCGGCGTCGCCCGCGCCGAGCGCAGCGGCCGACGGACGCAGCACGCCGATCAGCAGGCCGCCCGCCAGGGACACCCCGAACAACCCGATGACGAGTCCCCGGACGAGCTCGCTGCCTCCGGCGTACTTCCAGCCGTCAAGGACACGTCCCGGAAGGGAGGGCACGGAGACGGGGTGCCTTGTCGGACCCGTCTTCAGGGTGAACACCACGACCGCGCCCACGAGGAAGACCCCTGCGGAGACGTACAGCGCGAGATCCGGGCCCGGTAGGAACAGCCCGGCCAGCAGCGACGTGACGGCGAACACCACGCCCGCCAAAGGCGCCGACCCGTACACCGTCCATACCGCGACGCTCTTGGCACGCGGATACAGCTTCGGAGGGACGAGCGCGGGCACCGTCGCGTCCTCGGCGGGCCTGCGCAGCAGCGAAGCCAACTCGGTGAGGAACGCCGCCGCGAACAGCCACTCAAGACGGCCGACCAGGGGGACCGACAGCAGCAGCCCGAACCTGACGACGTCCGCGCCGAGCATGACCGCGCGCCGGTCGAGCCGGTCGGCGAGCGCCCCCGCGACGGGGCCGAACACCAGGACCGGCAGCAGCTTCGCCGCCAGGACGCCGCCGACCGCGTACGCCTGCGCGGCGTAGGAGCCGGTGAGCGCGTGCGCCGCCGCGGTCAGCGCGAGGAGGCTCAGCCAGTCCCCCAGGCTGGACAGCGAGACCGCGATCCACAGCCGACGGAACGGCTTGATCGACAAGACGCCTGGTTTGTTCATGCCAGGCAGGGTATCTGCGCGGCTGTCCCTATGCCTGCGACTTGGCGCGCGAGGTCGTCGTCTTCGGCTTCGCGGCGGCCTTGGGCTTGGCGGCGGCGCTGGTCTTGGCCGCGGGCCGCTTGCGGGCCGGTTTCGGCCCCGCCGCCGCGACCTTCTCCCGCCGTTCCGCGAGCAGTTCCGCGGCGCGTTCGATGGTGATCGCCTCGACCTCGTCGCCCTTGCGCAGCGACGCGTTGGTCTCGCCGTCGGTGACATACGGGCCGAAGCGGCCTTCCTTCACCGTCACCGGCTTTCCGGACACCGGGTCGTTGCCGAGTTCGCGCAGCGGCGGCGCGGCGGCGCGGCGGCCACGCTGCTTCGGCTGCGCGTACAGCGCCTTGGCCTCCTCGATCGTCACCGTGAAGATCTGGTCCTCACTGGCGAGCGACCTGGAGTCGGTGCCCTTCTTCAGATACGGGCCGAAACGCCCGTTCTGCGCGGTGACCTGCTCGCCGTCTAGCTCGCCGACGACGCGCGGCAGCGACATCAGCTGGAGCGCCTGCTCGAGGGTGACCGTGTCGAGCGACATGTCCTTGAACAGGGAGCCCGTGCGCGGCTTGGGCGCGCCGGCCTTCTTGCGGCCCGACGCCGTCGTCGTCAGCTCCTCGGGCAGGATCTCCGTCACATACGGGCCGAACCTGCCGGACTTCGCGACGACCTCGAACCCCGTCTCCGGGTCGCGGCCGAGCGACCTGTCGCCGCTGGGCTGCGCGAACAGCTCGTCGGCCTTGGCCTTGTCGAGCTCGTCCGGCGCGAGGTCCTCGGGGATGTTGACGCGGACGCCGTCACGGTCGAGGTAGGGACCGTAACGCCCGACGCGGATCATCGTGCCCGGATCGTCCTTCACCGGGAAGGACGAGATCTCCTTGGCGTCGATGTCGCCCAGATCGCTGACCAGGTCCTTCAGGCCGTTCTCACCGTGGTAGAACCTGCGCAACCACGGCACCCGCTCGGCCTCGCCGCGCGCGATCGCGTCGAGCGACTCCTCCATCTGCGCGGTGAAGTCGTAGTCGACGAGGTTGCCGAAGTGCTTCTCCAGCAGCTGCACCACGGCGAACGCGAGGAACGCCGGGACCAGCGCGGTGCCCTTCTTGAACACGTACCCGCGGTCGAGGATCGTGCCGATGATCGAGGAATACGTCGACGGACGGCCGATCTCGCGGTCTTCCAGCTCCTTGATCAGGGACGCCTCGGTGTACCTCGCGGGCGCGCGCGTCGTGTGGCCCTCGGCGAGCAGGGCGCGCGGGTCGAGGACGTCGCCCTCGGCGAGGACGGGAAGGCGCGACTCCTGGTCGTCGGTGCCGGACTCGGGGTCGTCGGCGCCCTCGACGTACGCCTTGAGGAAGCCGTGGAACGTGATCGTGCGGCCGGACGCGCCGAACTCGGCGGCCTCGCCCGTCGCGGACTCGCCAAGGATGCGCACCGAGACCGACTGGCCCGCGGCGTCCTTCATCTGCGACGCGATCGTGCGCTTCCAGATCAGCTCGTACAGCCGGAACTGGTCGCCCGTCAGGCCCGTCTCGGCCGGGGTGGCGAAGGTCTCGCCCGCCGGGCGGATCGCCTCGTGCGCCTCCTGCGCGTTCTTCACCTTCGCGGTGTACACGCGCGGCTTGTCCGGCACGTACTGCGCGCCGTACAGGGCGCTCGCCTGGGAGCGCGCCGCGGCGATCGCCGTCTGCGACAGCGTGATGCTGTCGGTACGCATGTAGGTGATGTAGCCGTTCTCATACAGCCGCTGCGCGATCTGCATCGCGTACTTGGGCGAGAAGCCGAGCTTGCGGCTCGCCTCCTGCTGCATCGTCGTCGTGCGGAACGGCGCGTAAGGCTTGCGCGTGTACGGCTTCTGCTCGACCGACGTCACCTTGAACGGACGGCCCTCAAGGCGGGACGCCAGCGCGCGCGCGAACTCCTCGTCAAGCTGGCGCGCGTTGCCCTTCACCTTGCCGAGCGAAGTGAAGTCACGGCCCTGCGCGACGCGTGTGCCGTCAATGGACACGAGCTTGGCTGTGAAGTGGTTCGGCTCGTCTTCCTTACCGGTGCCGAGATCGGCGGAGATGTCCCAGTAGTCGGCCGGGACGAACGCGATCCGCTCGCGCTCACGCTCCACCACGAGCCGCGTCGCGACGGACTGGACACGGCCCGCCGAAAGCTTCGGCATGACCTTCTTCCACAGGACCGGGCTGACCTCGTAACCGTAGAGACGGTCAAGGATGCGGCGGGTCTCCTGCGCGTCCACGAGCTGGAGGTTCAGCTCACGGGTGTTGGCCGCGGCCGCCCTGATCGCGTCGGGCGTGATCTCGTTGAAGACCATCCGGTGCACCGGCACCTTCGGCTTCAGGACCTCGCGCAGATGCCACGCGATCGCCTCGCCCTCGCGGTCCTCGTCCGTGGCCAGGAACAGCTCGTCGGCCTCGCTGAGCAGCTTCTTCAGCTTCGCGACCTGCTGCTTCTTGTCGGCGTTCACGATGTAGACCGGCTCGAACTCGTGGTCGACGTTCACGCCGAGCCGCCCCCAGGGCTCGGTCTTGTACTTCGCCGGCACCTGGGCCGCGTCCGCGGGGAGATCGCGGATGTGACCGATGCTGGACTCGACCACGTAGCCATTGCCGAGGTAGCCCGCGATCTTCTTCGCCTTCGCGGGCGACTCGACGATCACCAGACGGGTGATTCCCGACCTGCTGCCGTTACTGGCTGGCACAGCTCTCCGACCTATCCGTGTCGCTTCAAACGCTTCGTTTCCGACTTGCCGTCGCACATGACGCCTTCACCCCGACGGTACCCCCGGCGGCGCCCCGTCCCTGCCGTGCGGGGTTCCCGCCCACCACGCGACGATAAACCCTCGACAGGATGACACGCCTCAACGTCATGAGAGACCAGGCTCTTCCCGAAGGGTTCATCTCGCCGCTTCCGTCTGGCATCCTTTGAGGGATGGTGGAGTACACCTATCTCATTCTGAATCTGCCGCGAGGGACCTCACGGGAGGCGGCCCGGCAGGTCATGACCGAGCACGCGGAATACGGCGGCTGGGAACTCCACACCGTACGCGTCCACCGCGACGGGCGGCGGCGGATCCAGCTGCGCAAGAAGATCATCCGGGCGCGCAGCACGCTGCACCAGCCGGCCTGAGCGTTCCGTTGGAGAAGGTCAAGAACCTTCCCGGGTTCGGTATGTGGGCTGCGGGCGACGCCTGTGGGTTCCGGCGTCTGTGGGGTCCGTCTCAGCGGGGCGGGTTCACCGGGACGAGATCGCGGGCGGTGCCGGGGATGGGCAGCGCGCCGCCGATCGGGGACATGACCCAGACCTGGCGGTCGCGCGGGTCCGTCGGCGGGGTGGGCGAGGGCGGGGTCCAGCCGCTGTGCCTGCCGTAGAGCGGCGGGCGGGCGGGGGTCTTCCAGGGTTCGTGGATGGACTGCGGGGTGGCCGTCTGCGGGGTGGTCGAGCGCTGGGTGCTCGCCTGCGGGGTCCTTGACGGCGGGGTCGGGGTGGGCTTGTCGGGTTCTGCGGTGTGATTTGTCCTGTTTGTTGGGGTCTTCTGGCAGGTGGCGGTGGCGGTGCCGAGAACGGCTATCGCGTTTCCACAGATTGAGATGCCCTGTTCTGGGGGTGTTTGCGAGCAGGTCGCGACGGCTGTGCCGAGGATCGCTATCGCGTTGCCGCAGATGCTCACGGGGGCGGGGGTCGTGGGGCAGGTGGCGGATGCGGTGCCCAGGAGGGCTATCGCGTTGCCGCAGACCAGGGCTGTGGGTTTCTGGATGGGTTCGGGGTGGGGAGTCGGGTCCGGGGTGGGGATCGGGGTGGGTAGGCAGTGGGCGGCGCGGCAGTCGGAGTGCGGTGGCGCGATGGGGGGCTGCGGCTCGGCCTGCTCTTCGACGGACTCGCCGTGGGCGGACTCGGGTGCGGGATCTTCGTGCGTGTGGTCGTCAAATGCCGACCTGCGGACCACGCAGAAGCCGTCGCAGGGCTCGGGCGCGTTGGGCGCCGCCGCGTCCGGGGGCGAATCCTCGGCGCCGCCCTGGCCCGTACCCGGGTCCGGGGCGGCGGCCGAGGCTCCGGGGGACCCGTCCCGCCCGGGGGACTGGGCGAAGACGGCCGACGGGTGCTGGAGGACGCCGATGATCAGCGCGCTGACGGCCAGCAGGGCACGGCTGACGCGCCGGTTCCGCGTACGCATGGGGCTCCCGTTGTTTCGCGGACCGGACGGTCGCGGAGGTCGCAGAGGGGTTCGGCGCGGCCCGCGCGCCGGGCCGCCCCCGCCGTCCGGACACGCGGGCGCACGCCCGCAGGGAAGGGAAAGCCCTCTCCCCTACGGACGGTAACGCTAGCACCACACACTGCCCAACGAGAGCCATGGAAAACACAAAGGTTATGCGTTGTCCAGGAAACGGTCGAGAACACGGACGCCGAACTGCAGCCCGTCGACGGGAACGCGCTCGTCGATCCCGTGGAACATACCGGAAAAGTCCAGATCTGCCGGGAGTTTCAGGGGGGCGAATCCATAGCAGCGCATTCCGAGCGTCGCGAACGACTTGGCGTCGGTGCCCGCGCTCAGGCAGTACGGCACGGGGATCGCCCCCGGGTCCGCCCACGTCAGCGCCTCCTCCATCGCCCCGACGAGATCGCCCTCATATTCCGTTTCGACGGCGATGTCGTAATGCACGAATTCGCGCTCGACCTTGTCGCCGAGCAGCGCGTCGACGGTCTCGAAGAACTCCTTCTCATAACCGGGAAGGAACCTTCCGTCGATCTGCGCCTCGGCGTGCTGCGGAATGACGTTCGTCTTGTACCCCGCGTCGAGCCGCGTCGGGTTGAGCGTGCTGCGCAGCGTCGCGCCGATCATCCGCGCCAGCGACCCCAGGTGCGGCAGCGACGCCTCGGGGTCCTTCGGGTCGAACTCCACCCCGTACGCCTCGCACGCCGCCTCGAGGAACCGGCGCACCGTCGGCGTCAGCTGGAGGGGGAACTGGTGCTGCCCGATCCGCGCGACGGCCTTGGCCAGCTCCGTCACGGCGTTGTCGTCGTGGATCATCGACCCGTGCCCTGCCGTCCCGACGGCCTTCAGCCGCATCCAGGCAAGGCCCTTCTCGGCCGTCTCGATCAGGTACAGCCGCCGATCCCCCGGCACCGAAAGGCTGAACCCGCCGACCTCACCGACCGCCTCGGTGCAGCCCTCGAACAGCTGCGGGTGGTTGTCGACCAGATAGTGCGCCCCGTACTTCCCCCCGGCCTCCTCATCGGCCAGGAACGCGAGCACGATGTCCCGCTTGGGCCGCCGGCCCGTCCGCGCCCTGTCCAGCACCGACGCGAGGATCATCGCGTCCATGTCCTTCATGTCGACGGCCCCGCGCCCCCACACGCACCCGTCGGCGATCTCCCCGGAGAACGGGTGATGCGTCCAGTCCGACGCCTGAGCCGGCACCACATCCAGATGCCCATGAAGCAGCAGCGCGTCCCGACTCGGCTCAGTCCCCTCGATCCGCGCCACAACACTCGTCCGCCTCGCGGCCGACTCCAGCACCGTCGTCTTGATCCCCACCCCCTCGAGCTTCTCCGCGACGTACTCCGCCGCCTTCCGCTCCCCCGGCCCGTCCACATCCCCCGTGTTCGACGTGTCGATCCGAATAAGCTCCCGGCAAATCTCCACAACCTCGTCATCCATCCCCAACCCCTCTCTCCCGGCGTTCCCTCCCCCCATCCTCCCAGCCCACCCCCACCCCCGCCTCCCCCAAACGCACCCCCCACCCACCCCCTCCCCCCGGCCCTCTCCCCAAGATCAAGCACCGCGAAGATCCGAATCGCGCCCACCCCGCCCCAGTGGTACAGTTCTATCCGCCGCCGCGCTTCACCAGCGCGGAGACACTCGTCCGGGTGGCGGAATGGCAGACGCGCTAGCTTGAGGTGCTAGTGCCCTTTACGGGGCGTGGGGGTTCAAGTCCCCCCTCGGACACCAACTTTCCATATACGTGGAGGCTAGGAACCAACCTGGCCTCTACAATGTGTTTCCAGGGCCGGATAAGTCACCTTCATCCCCAGATCCCATTAGCGATCCGCTTCGCCCTCGGGATGGTCGCCCAGCACTGGGCAAGTTTCCAGTCACAAACGGCACGCCACTCACCGTCATCCGTTCCCGGAGTTTCCCAGCAGATCGTTGCTCGCAACCCTCAGCGCTCCGGCTACGTCCGGCACCCGCAACGGCCCAAACAACGCGAACAGCCCGTCCTCCGTCCCGCTTCTTGTGTTCTGGGACCGGTCGGATCCGGTCCCATGCCCTGTCTCAGGTGGACAGAGGCCGCCTGAGGACCTCAATTCGTCCCACCACCTGACGGTCGTCGCACATGACACCGACGCGGCAACCGAACGCATCGTGAACTACCTCGCGGGCTCCTACTCCGCGCCGGTCAGCATCCTGTTCTTCCGCTACTTCGAAGACGACGGGCGCCGCTGCCTCGCGCGAAGCTGGCTGGTCAGCGAGACCAAGGCCGCCCGGCCCGCCGCCAAGCGACACGGCACGCGGGAAGAATGGAACGGGCAGGACTGGTACGTCTCCTTCGGCGAGGAGTCCGAGCCTCTGAACGGCAGCTACCGCCATGCGAACGGGGCACCGGAGTACGCGGTCCCCGTCAGATGGACCCGCGCCCTTCCTCGGGAGAAGGCGATCCGCGCCCCTGGACTCTTCGCCAACCAGAACAGCGCCTGCAGGCTCAGGAACTCCTTCACTATCGAGACCCTCACCAAAGAATTCGAACTCGACGCCTGAAACGCTCGGCGGCGTACCAGTCGCGACCGGTCATCCAAGTGAGCACGAGGACGGGGCGGTCCTGGGCGAGTTGGGCGGCGGGTGCGGTGTTGCGGGTCAGAGGTTGATGACGATGGCTTTGGTCTCGGTGTAGGCGTCGATGACGTCGGTTCCGTGTTCCCGGCCGATGCCGGACTGCTTGAATCCGCCGAAGGGCAGCGGCCCGCTGCTCATCTGGTTGACGGTGTTGACCCATACGGTTCCGGCCTGGAGGCGGTCGGCCATGGTGTGGGCGCGGCTGAGGTCCGTGGTGAACACCGTGGCGGCCAGGCCGTAGACGGTGTCGTTGGCGATGCGCACCGCCTCCTCGACGTCCTGGAACGGCAGCAGTACGGCGACAGGACCGAAGATCTCTTCCTGGGCGATGCGCGATGTGTTGTCCAGGCCGGTGACCAGCGTGGGCCCGACGAACAGGTCGTCGGACTCCTCGTGGGTGTCACCGATGATGTTCCCGCCGGACTGACGGGCGAGGTCGATGTAGCCGGTGACCTTCGCGTAGTGGCCGCGGGACGCCAGGGGGCCCATGAGCACCTCAGCGTCGAAGGGATCACCCATGGGGATTGTGGCCATCTTCTCGCGGAGCAGGCGGGTGAACTCCTCGCGTACGGACTCCTGCACCAGGACGCGTGTGCCGGCCACGCACCCCTGACCGCTGCCTGCGCAGAAGCCCATCGCGGCGGCCGTCGCGGCCGCGTCAAGATCGGCGTCTTCGAAGACGATGAACGGCGACTTGCCGCCCAGCTCAAGGGTGACGCGCTTGAGGTCACGGGCAGAGGTTTCCAGGACGTGCTTGCCCACGGTGGTCGACCCGGTGAAGCTGATCTTGTTGACGTCCGAGTGGGTGATCAGGGCCTCGCCGGTGCTGTGACCGGGGCCGGTAACGACGTTGAGGACGCCGTCGGGCAGGTCGGTGTGCTCGGAGACGAGCTCCGCCATGCGCAGCAGACTGAGCGAAGTCTGCTCCGAGGGCTTCGCGACGACGGTGTTCCCGGTGGCCAGCGCAGGGGCGATCTTGTAGCCCATCTGCAGGAGGGGACCGTTCCAACCGGCGATCGCGACGACCACGCCCAGCGGAGAACGCTTGGTGTACTGCAACTGCCCGGGAGCAGAGGGCGCTGTGGCGCCGTAGATCCGGGTCGGCCAGCCCGCGTAGTGGCGGTAGACCTCGACGGTGTGGTCGACCATCCAGCGCGTCAGCGCCAATGGCCCGCCCATCTCCAGGGAGTCCAAGATCGCGAGCTCGTCGGCGTTCGCCTCGATGACCTCAGCAATTTGGTAGAGCACGCGGCTGCGCTCTTCGGGGCCGATGGCCCCCCATCCCGGATCTTCGAAGGCGCGGCGTGCCGCCGCCACGGCCGCGTCAACGTCGTCCTGCCCGGCGACGGCGACCGTGGTGAGGTCGGTACCGGTCATCGGATCGACGGTGGCCATGGTCCCGCCGTCGGCGGCGGGCCGTTCGCTGCCGTCGATGAAAAGGCCGTGCGGACGAGTCGCGAACGCGGGGGAAGGCCGGGCAGGGGCGGAAGGGCTGTTCATAGCGAAGGAACCTCTTTCGGTGATGAGACCGCGTCGTACGCGGTGTGCCCGTCACGGGCTGAAGCAGAACGTCTACGCATGAGGCCGCCGCATCCACACCCAACAGTGTCCGCTTTATCCATAGGCAGGCTATATCCATCTGACAGTCACTGCCAACTTGGTGTTAACTGCCTAGTTGGCGGCTCCTGCTTGTGCCGGTAATCCGTGAACGCCTGCTCGCCCACGGCAGCGGGGCAAGCCACGTCGACCACTCCATGGCGTGGGTTAGGGATCGAAGACGGTGAGGAGCCACACCACCACGGAGAGCACGATGAGCCCGTCAATCCAACGCGCCGCCGCGCTGCCCTTCCGGCTGCCGGCCGGACAGCCCACCTCGGGCGCCAGGCGACCCCGCGTCGGATGCCCCCGATGACACGGGCCACCTGTACGAATCCTCGGGCGGGCCGGATTCGGCGCAGCCGCGCGCTACTAGGTCGTTGGCGAGCCTGACCGTGACGGGCTTGGGCACGGGCAACCGTCGCTGAGCCGCGGCTGGATCATCGGCGGGTCTGCGCCTGGACGAGCGCGCCGAGGTGCTGCGGCTTCAGCCCCGCCTCGGCGACGACCGCCTCGTGGGCGCCGACCCACGCCATGAGGAACCCCATCCGCCGTCGCAGATCCTTGGGCGGGACGAACCGGACCGGGAACGGTGTGGTGCCGGGTTTGGGCGATGGTGGTGGTGATCGTTGGGGAATATGATCACGGGGAGGCTGGAGGTTGGAGGGGTTTTGGGTGGGGTGGGGGTGCTTTTGGGGACGGATCCGGGGTGGGTGGGGGGGTATCGGCTTGAGGGGCGGGTTGGGGTTGGGGGGCAGGGGACTGTTTATCTGGGGCGGGATGGGGGTGGGCGGAGGGTCGCGGTCAAGGTGCTGCATGGGCATCTGGTCGTGCAGGAGGTGGCTCGGGCGCGGTTTCTGGACGAGGTGGAGCTTGCGAAGCGGGTCGCGCCGTTCTGTTCGGCGCAGGTGATCGAGACCGGGGTGCTGGAGGGGCGGCCTTATATCGTCAGCGAGTTCGTTGACGGGCCGTCGCTTCAGGCGTCGGTGCGTGAGTCGGGGGTGCGGGGCGGGGCCGCGCTTGAGCGGCTGGCGCTCAACACGGTGACGGCGCTCGCGGCGATCCACAACGCGGGGGTGGTCCACCGCGACTTCAAGCCGGGGAACGTGATACTCGGGCCTGATGGTCCGGTGGTGATCGACTTCGGGATCGCCCGGGCCCTGGACGTCAGTCAGTCGCTGACCGGGAGCCAGACCGTCGGCACGCCGGGGTACACGGCGCCCGAGAGCTTCCGGGGCGACGGGGCTGGGCCGCCCGCCGACCTGTTCGCGTGGGGCGCGACCATCGCCTACGCCGCCACGGGGAGGCCGGCGTTCGGCGGCGCGACGATCTCCGCCGTCATGTACTCGGTCCTGCACGGCGAACCAGATCTTGACGGGCTTGACGGGCGGCTCGAAGCGATCGTTCTGTCCTGTCTGGACAAGGATCCCGCGAAACGTCCTACCGCCGTCGAGGTCGGGGACCTGCTGCGTGCGCTTCCCGCGCCCGCCTGGCTCACCGGCGATCCCGTCGCGGGATCCGGGGTCGACGAGGCCGCGCCGAGCGGCGGACGCGACGACGACTCCTCCCCGCCCGGACATGGCGAGCAGAGCGCTGCTTCTGCGGGCGAGCACCGCGGCCAGAGCGCCGACGCGCTCCCGCCCGCACGCCGCGCCCAGAATGCCGACACGTTCCCGCCCGCACGCCGCGCCCAGAATGCCGACACGTTCCCGCCCGCACACCGTGCTCAGGACGACGCCGCGTCTCTGGACGGACGACGTGCCCGGATCTCCGACGCGTCCCAGCATGGACGCGGTGCCCGGATTGCCGCGTCTTTGGGCGGACGGCGGCGCGGTGTCGGGATCGCCGCTGCGGCCGTTGCGGTGCTGGCACTTGTCGGAGCCGGTTACTTCGCCTTCCCTTCGCTTCGGGCGCAGGGGCCGGTCGAGCCGCAGCGCGGTCCTCTCGGCGCGGCCCTCAACGCGTCGAGCCCGGCGTCCGGGGTCGAGGAGGCCCTCGGGACGCCCTCGCCCACAAGAACCCCGCGCAAGTCCAAGGCCCCGGACGCCTCCCCACCCGCGAACCCCGCCCCCGAACCCGGCGGAACCACCGCATCACCATCCGCCAGCCCCGAAACACCACGACCTACCCCGAAGCCCCCACCTCCATCGAGCCCGAAGACCGTGGGCAGCGTCACCACACAGGACATGGCCCGGTATTGCTCCTCCCTCGGCTACCCCCTCTACTTCTTCTTCAACGACTCCCTCACCTGCCAGGGCAACGGCTCCAAGGAGACCACCCTCACCGCCGTCTGCCGCTGGCGCTACCCCACCGAACCCAACGTCAAGGCAACCGGCACCACCTGCATCTCCTACCCGTGATCCCCCTCCCAGTAGTCGCGTGCCCCTCGCGGGCCGTCCCTGACGCGCCGACGGGAAAGTGCGGACCGCCGCACCGATACCGGGTCAGCTTGACTCGGTAGGAGCAAAGCGCCAGAAGCGCCGCTGTCGGCGGTGCGAACTCACGGACGCCTGTGGGCCTCAAGGAGGCTTCGTGTGGTGGGCGGGGTGGACGTCGCCTTGGGGTGGGCGGGTCGGGGGTGGTAGAGGTGGGGGGTGCTTGGGTTCGGTAGGCGGGAGTTCCAGTTGGTGCTGTTGCGGCGGATGGCGGATTACCAGGCGGAGGTGGTGGAGGAGGCGGTGCGGGCGTTGGGGGCTTCGCGGACGGAGATGCGGGAGGTCAACGCGCGGTGGCAGCGGATGGCGCGGTCGAGGGCGGTTCCTCGGGGGCGTGGGCGGTTCGTTGCTGTTCTGGGGCCTCCTGACGTTGTTCGTGGGCGGCGGCTGGGTGATGTCGAGTACGAGGTCGCGCAGTGGGCGCTTGCGTTGTGGCCCGAGTTGCGGTTCGAGGTGGTGACGGCGGCGGGCGGGGTCGTGCTCCAGGAGTGGCTTGTGCGGGCGGACGGGGTGGAGGTGCCCGCGTTGGAGTCGGTCGCCGACCTGACGCCCTGGGCATGCGTCGTCGGCGACCTTGAACTCCGGTTCGGACCGCTCACCTATCGCGAGGGCGAGGGGCCGAGCCGCTGGCACGCCGGCTTCACCGCCCCGGACGGGCGGCGTTACGTCGCGCACTTCGTCTGGGGGCTGCTCCAGACCGTCACCGAGGTCTAGGACGTCCGGCGCAAGTCGCCACCGGAAGCCCGCCGACACCGGCAGTCGGCCAGCACACCTAGGCCCATCAGCGACGGCCGAGGCGGGGCTTCGGCGCGAGCGCGGGTGTGCTCTTCAGCCGGGCTGGGGGTGCAGAAGGGCCCTGAGCCGGGGGACGGCTTCAGCGAGAGGCAGGGTCTCGGTGGCGGAGCTGGCTCGGGGCGTGAGCTCCACGGTTCCCTCGGCGAGGCCGCGTTTGCCCACGGTGAGGCGGTAGGGGATGCCGACGAGTTCGGCGTCCTTGAACTTGACGCCGGGGCGTTCCGCGCGGTCATCGATGAGGGTCTCGACGCCGGCGGAGGTGAGGTCCGCGTAGAGGTCTTCCGCAGCCTTGGCGGTGTCGGGGTCGTCGGACTGGGCGACGGTGACGACGACCTCGAACGGCGCGACGGACACCGGCCACACGATGCCGCGCTCGTCGTGGTGGCACTCGATGATCGACGCCATCGCGCGCTCCACGCCGATCCCGTAGCTGCCCATGATGACGGGGGTGCGTCTGCCCTTGTCGTCCAGGACTTCGATGCCGAGGGCGTCGGCGTACTTGTAGCCGAGCTTGAAGATGTGGCCGACCTCGATCGCCTTGCGCACCTCGAGTGGGGTGCCGCAGCGGGCGCAGGGTTCGCCCTCCGCGACCTCGCGCAGGTCGGCCCACGCGGTGACGGCGATGTCCCGCGCGACGTCGACGCCGCGCAGGTGGACGTCGTCGGTGTTCGCGCCGGTGAACATGGCGCGGCGGCCGCGCAGGGCCTCGTCGGCCAGGACGCGCGGGCCGGTGACGCCGACCGCGCCCAGGCTGCCGGGCAGCGCGCCGAGCGCCTCGCGGATCTCGTCGGCGCGGGCGGGGCGCAGCGCGGTGGCCCCGGTGGCGTCGATGAGCTTCTGTTCGCTCAGGGGATGGTCGCCGCGCAGCAGGACGAGGGTGAGCGCGTCGTCGAGGACGTAGACGAGGGTCTTGATCTGGCGGTCGGCGGGCGCGCCGAAGCCGCGGGCGAGGTCCTCGATCGTGCGCACGCCGGGGGTGCCGAACCGTTCGGGACGCTCGGGGCCCGGCGCGTCGACGGCGTCGGCGTCGGCGAGCCGGGATACCGCCTTCTCGATGTTTGCCGCGTACCCGCAGGACGGGCAGTGCACGACGAGGTCCTCGCCGACCTCGGCCGGGCACATGAACTCCGTCGAAGCCGACCCGCCCATAGCGCCCGAGGACGCCTCGACGGGTATGGCCGGGATGCCGAGCCGCTGGAAGATCCGGACGTACGCGTCGTGGTGGCGGTCGAACGCGGCGTCGAGTCCTTCGGCGGCGAGGTCGAAGCTGTAGGAGTCCTTCATGGTGAACTCGCGCGTGCGCATCAGCCCGCCCTTGGCGCGCGGCTCGTCGCGGAACTTGGTCTGGAACTGGTACCAGATCTGCGGGAGTTGCCGGTAGGAGTGCAGTTCGGCGGCGAGCGTGCCGAAAATCTCCTCGTGGGTCATGCCGAGGGCGAGATCCGAGCCTTTGCGGTCTTTGAGGCGGAACATCTCCTCACCCATGACGTCCCACCGCCCGCTGCGCTCCCACACCTCACGCGGGTGCAGCGCGGGCAGCGCGAACTCCTGCGCGCCGATCCGGTTCATCTCCGCGCGGATGATCCCGACGATCTTCGCGCGCACCCGGACCGCGAGCGGCAGCAGCGAGTAGTGCCCGGCCATGAGCTGCCGCACATATCCCGCGCGCAGCAGCAGCCGATGACTCGGCGCGTCCGCGTCCGCCGGATCCGTCCGCAATGTCGGAATATGCATCTGAGACCAGCGCATGGCCTTCCACCCCATTTCCCTTTCACCGCCGCCCCCGGCACCCGCCGACGACGTTTTCCCGCATCCTAACCGCCCGCGACGCCCCCAAAAAAAGTTATCCACAGCCCGAAAATTCCCTCCCCCCGCAGGCCACAGCCACATAAGACAAGTACTTGCCTACGATGGCGCGGGTGATCCTGCCTGGAGTCGCGGCCTATGACGAGAACGCCGCAGAACTCGTCGCCGAATACGAGCGGCTGCGATTCGCCGACGTCCACGCCGGGTGGCTCGATCTGCTCCCCGCGGCCCCCGCGCGGGTGCTCGACGTCGGCGCGGGCAGCGGCCGGGACGCCGCCGCGCTGTCCCGGCTCGGCCACCGCGTCACGGCGGTGGAGCCGTCCGACGGGCTGCGCACGCTAGCGCGACGTCGCCACGCCGACGTGCCCGTCGTCTGGCTGGACGACGCCCTTCCCGCGCTCCCTTCGCTGGGAGATGCCCGGTTCGACCTTGTGCTGCTCTCCGCGGTCTGGATGCACCTCGCCCCGGACGAGCGCTCCGCGGCCATGCGCCGCGTCGCGGAGCTCCTCGCTCCTTCGGGGACCGCGGTCCTGACGCTGCGCCTCGGCCCGCCGCCGCCAGGACGCCGCATGTTCGAGGTCGACCCGGACGGCACCGCGGCGCTCGGCGCGCGTGAGGGCCTCCGCGTCGTCCGGCGCGTCGACTCCCCCGACCTGCTGGAACGTCCGGGAGTCGGCTGGACCGCCGTCGCTTTCGGCAAACCCCAAACAATCCCGACATAACCACAACGTCAGAATCTGTCGGCACCCACCACTAATGTCCGAAGAATCCGACCCCTGCCGCCACAGGAGACGACGTTGACCGCGGACTTCTTCCGGCACGAGCCCACCGCCAGGTCGTCATGGCGGCTCGCCGTCCTCATGGGCGCCAACGCGCGGACCTACAAGTTCGCTTTGGGCTCGGCCCTGCTCGGCTTCGCCGCCGAGGGCCGCGACGACGTACCGCTCGACGTCCTCGCCTCCGCCTACGCGATGGGGATCGTCGACCACCTCGACGCGGCCCCGCAGGCGCCGCGCGGTTCGGTCGGCGCGCCGACCGACTTCCTCAACGTGGCGACGCGCGAGGCCGCGGCGTCCAAGGCGGCGGGCTCCCCCACCGAGGAGCTGTTGCGCGCCACGGTGGCGACGATTCCCGGCATGGTGATGCGCAAGTTCCACAACCTGCGCGGCGAGAACGGCGTCCCGCACCGGTTCTACGAGCTGGACAGGGGCTCGCGCATGGTCCGGCTGCTGCCCGCGCTGCGCGAGATCGCTTCCGGCGAGGAGCTTCCCGGGCTGCGCCGCGAGTTGGACGCGCGCTGGAACATCGTGGAATTCTCCTTCTCCGCCGAGATCGGACGGAGCCTGACGCACGAGGGGTTCGCGCTCGACTCCCAGGCGATGCTCCTCACCGACCGCAGGAGGCGGCGGGCCGTCACGGGCGTAGTGCCCGCCGTCACGGGGTTCCAGTACGGGCGGTGTCTGATCTGCTGGCAGCCCCTGGACGACGGCACGCCCGTCGCCGTGGACCACGTGCTCCCGTTCTCCCTCATGTCCCGGTTCTCGCCCTGGCCGGGGCCCGACCTTGACGCGGTGTGGAATCTCGCGCCCACGCACGCCCCGTGCAACTCGGGCAAGAGCGACCGGATGCCCACCGCCGAGGAGTTGGGACGGCTCACCGCGCGCAACACGGCGATCATGGACTCTCCGCACCCTTTGAGCAGGACCCTTGACGGCGTCCTGAAGAACCACAAGGTGCGGACCTGGTACGAGTTCCTGCGCGAGGTGACAGAGATCGTCCGGTAGCGGCCGTTAGCAGGTGGGGCGGTAGGGGAGGGTGGGGAGGTGGGTGCGCCATTCGGTGGGGGTTAGGGCGGGGGTTTGGGTGCAGAGGGCGGTGTGGAGGAGGGCGGGGGAGATGAGGTGGGTGCGGAGGCGGCCTTCGGGGTCGGTGGTGAGGAGGTGGGTGGCGTCGGGGGTGAAGGCCAGGGAGGTGGCTTGGCTGATGGTGGCGTAGGCGGGTGGGACGTAGTAGCCGGGTAGGGGGATGCCGAGGGGGCGTTTGCGGGCGGGGTCGTAGAGGCGGATGCGGGCGGTGCCGTCGGAGACGGCGAGGAGTCCGTTCGGGGAGAAGGCCATGGTGGCGGGGCCCGTGCCGATGGCGGCGCTGTCGCCGGGAGTGAGGGTCTCGGCGTTCCAGAAGCGGACGGTGTCCTCCTCGGCGGAGGCGACGACGCCGTCACGGCTCATGGCGCGTGCGGAGTACAGGTCGGAGGGCTCGACGAGGCGTTCGCCGGTCGCGGTCTCCACGACGCCCTGGTCCCCCGCCGACACGACGGTCTTGCCGTCCGGGGAGAACAGCACCTTGGGGTCGCCGGTGAGGTTGAACCCCGAGCCGAGGAACTTCTCCGTCGGGACGCCCCTGGAGGTCGCGCGGAGCGTCCCGGTGGGCACGTCCCAGAGGTCGAGGACGGTGGGGCCGTCGTCGTAGGTGAGGGTGGCGAGGGTGCGGCCGTCCGGGGAGAAGGCGAGCGGCTGTTCCCTGACGAACCGGCGGCCTGTCGCGATCGTGCGCAGCTTCTGACCGGTGCGCGCGTCCCACAGGTCGAGGCGGCCGTCGCGGCGCGCGTCGGCGAGCAGGCCGCCGTCGTGGGACAGGGCGTAGACGGGGCCGTCCAGCGCGCCGATCGGGAGCGAGAGCCGCTTCTGGCGCGTCTGGGGGTCGTACACGTCGAGCGTCTCGTATGCCTGGACGACGACGGTCCGCCCGTCCCCGCTGAGCAGGGCCTCGGTCCCGTACTCGAGGTCGGAGAGCCGGACGGGCTCCTGGACGGCGTGCAGCGACATGACGTTCACGCGCATGCGTGCGTCGACGCAGCGCAGGGTCGTGCCGTCGGGCCCGAAGACGCGTGAGCGGCAGCCGTCGGACGGGTAACGCAGCGCCGGGGTGTCGGACTTCAGGTCGAGGTCCCATACGGAGTCCCCGATAGACAGGTACCTGCTATCGGGGCTGAAGGCGATGAACCCGGACGCCTTCATCTTGGGGATCGTCCGGGTGTCTATCTTGTTCTCTTCCCAGCGGATGATCCTCAGCGTCTTGTCCTCCTGCGCGACGGCGAGGATCTTGCCGTCCGGGCTTGCGACGACATCGCTGACGGACTCCTTGCCGAGGTCCATACGCGGCAGCTTGACGCGTTCGCCTGTGACGGCGTTCCATGCCTCCACTGACGTGCCCCTGGCCCCGACGAGGTTGCCCGCGCGGGTGAAGGACGCGACGTTGAAGTGGTACGGCCGGTCGAGCACCGTCTTGCCCGTAACGGTGTCCCGGACGAGGGTGCGATCGCGCTGGACGGACAGCATCCGGGTGCCGTCCTCGTTGAGCTCGACGTACGGCTCGGGCACCTTGAACGTCGTCGGACGGGATCGCCCTGTGGCCACGTCATAGAACTCCACAAGGCCGTCGTCGTGAAGGACGGACACGACCTTGCCGTCCCCGCTCAGCGACACGCTCTCCCTGTCGTGGCCGATCGGCTGCCCTTGGACAGGGAACGAGACGGTGACCTTCCGCGCGTCTATGTCGAGGATCTCGACGCCGTTCTGCGACGCGTAAGCCAGCAGCCTGCCATCGGAGCTGTAGGACGTGCCCCGAAGTGTGTCGAAGCCGGGTGGCGCGAAGGAATCCCGCTCCCACTGGTGGTACAGGGTGATGAGGGCGCTGTGGGCCTCGAACGAGTCGGGGGCCAGCGCCCCGGCCGCGATGGCGAGCTTCCGCGCCGTCACCGGGTCCACCCTGCGCATCGAGATGGCGGCGTTGGCGAGCTGGGTGCCGACCGCCTCGTCCCGCTGGAGGGAGACCGTGATGTTGCGTTCCGCAAGGTCGCGGCCCTGGATGACGGCCACTGCGGCCGTCCCGGTGGAGATCAGGAGCAGGACGCCGAGGGCCGCGCTCAGAAGGCCCCGGTTGCGGGCGCGGCGGCGCGCACCCGTGACGGAGCCGTCAAGGTAGGCCCGTTCCAGCAGCGAAAGGGTGAGGTGGCGGCGGCCCGCGACGGTGCCGGTGACGGCCTCGTCCAAGGCCGCGCCCTGAAGCAGGTCTCCCGGCCTGCGGCCGTGCTGGTCCCACCGCAGGGCCGCGTCGGCGAGCCCCTGGTGGGCGGCCAGGGCGGGGCCTTCTTCCGCGGTCCAGACGCGCAGCCGTGGCCAGGCGCGTACGAGGGCGGGGGTGGCGAGCCCGTAGAGGTCGCCGTCTTGGACGACAAGACCCGCTGACGTCATTGCGGCCAAGGCCCGGTCGAGGGCGGCCGGGGACGTCTCGACGTCCTGGAACGCGGCGCGCGGGAGGGCGCGGAACGTCTCGGGGACGCCGCCGACCATCCGCAGCAGGACGCGCGGGACGGCCGCACGCGCCTCGGGGTCGAGCGCGCTGTACATGTGCTCGGCCTGGTCGCCGAGGCTCGGCGCGGGAGCCGGGGCGGGCAGTGAGGCCGCGGCCTTCTGCCCGGCTTCGAGCGCGCCCCCTTCCCTTGTGCCTTCGCCGATGAGTCCGTCGAGGAGTCTGCGCGCGCTGGGCCGTCTCTCCGGGTCCCGGTCAAGGGCGCTGTCCACGAGCGGGCGCAAGGCTGGCGGCAGAGGGGTGAGGTCAGGTTCCGCGTTGAGGACGCCGTGGATGATCGACGGAATGCTGTCGCCCGCTACGAGAGGCTGTCCTGTGGCCGCGTAGAGGATGATGGCTCCCCACGCCCACACGTCCACGGCCTCTGTGGCCCGCTCTCCGCGGAACAGCTCCGGGGCCATCCAACGCGGGGTGCCTTTGAGCCCGGTGGCGCTGCGGGACATCTCCTCGGTACGGGCGATGCCGAAGTCGATGACACGGGGGCCGTCAGGTCCGAGGAGCACGTTGGCGGGCTTGAGGTCGCGGTGGACGACACCCGCCGCGTGGATCGCAGTGAGGGCGGTGGCCATGCCGACGCCGAGGCGGCGCAGGGCGTCGGGCGTGAACGGGCCGTCGTTCTCCACCCGGCTCTGGAGGTCGGGTCCCGGGACGAACTCGCTGACGAGGTACGGCGGCGTGTTGTCGAGGTCGGCTTCGACCACACGGGCGGTGCAGAAGGACGCGACCTTCTCCAGCGCCGCCACCTCTTTGCGCAGGTGGACCCGGTCCGCGCCGCTCATGGCCGACGCGTGCAACGCCTTGACGGCCACTCGGACGCCGTCGGCGTCGTAGCCGACGTACACGACGCCCTGTCCCCCTTCGCCGAGCCTCCCGGCGAGCCAGTAGGGTCCGAGCCGCCTTGGGTCGGCGGGGAGCAGGGGTGCGACCACAGCGGGCCTCTTCTCTGACGGCGGGGGGACCGATCTCAGATGAACAGCAATGTCTTTCTAGCGCGCCCCACCCGCGGTGACGCCGAGGACGCGTGCCTGCAAGGCGGCCATGGACTCGTGCATCTCACGCCGGTGTGCGACCGCCACAGGTCCCGCCGCGTAGATCTCCACAAGGCAGACCCGCGCGTACGGCAGCTCCTCCTCCAGCATCCGGAAGTACGCGTCGAGGGCGTGTTCGGTGCGGGCGAGCGCGTCGCCGCCGTCGCCGAACTCCGCGACGGCGTCGGCGATCCGGGTCCGCAGGATCTCGTTGGCGCGGTCGAGCGCGGCCAGGAAGCAGTCGGCCTTGGAGGAGAACAGACGGTAGAACGTCAGGCGCGACACGCCCGAGCGCCTGAGCACGTCCTCGACGGACGTCGCCGCGTAGCCCTTCTCGGCCATCGCCTCGGCCATCGCGCGGCACAGCCGCTCGCGCTGGAGCCGCGCCACCTCCTGCGCGGGCAGCGCGTTGCGGCCCCTGGGCAGCCCTCGCGTCGGCATCCCGCCAGCGTAGGACAGGAGGTGCCCCGGCGGGCGTGCCCGCCGGAGCGGGGCGCTCAGGACGCGGGAGCGGTGAACGTGCAGGGCAGCCGCTTGATGCCGTTGATGAAGCCGGACTGGAGCCGGTCGGGCTCGCCGGACGCGCGCAGGTCGGGCAGCCGGGTGAACAGCTCGCGGTACATCAGCGTGATCTCGCGGCGGGCGAGGTTCGCGCCGAGGCAGTAGTGCGGGCCGGGGCCGCCGAACGCGATGTGCGGGTTGGGCGAGCGGGTGATGTCGAAGGACTCGGGGTCGGTGAAGACCGTTTCGTCCCGGTTCGCCGACGGGTAGTAGAGCGTCACCCGGTCTCCGGCGCGGAACGTGTGGCCGTTCAGCTCGTAGTCACGGGTGAGGTTGCGGCGCATGAAGATCACCGGGCTGGCGTAGCGGATGATCTCGTCGACCGCGCCCGCGATGTGCCCGTCGAAGTCCTCGAGCAGGAGAGCGCGCTGGTCGGGGTGGTCGGTGAGCAGCTTGAGGCCGTGCGCGATGGCGTTGCGCGTCGTCTCGTTGCCCGCGACGACGAGGAGCAGGAAGAACGCGCCGAACTCCTGCGGGCTGAGCTTCTCGCCGTCGACGTTGGCGTTGACCAGGGCTGACGTGAGGTCGCCGGTCGGGTTCTTCACCCGCTCGCGGCCGAGGCGCGCGGCGAGCCTGTGCAGCCGCCATCCGGCCAGCGACATGGTGCCGAGCGTGCGCAGCATCCCGAGGGTGCTCATCTTCCCCGCGCCCGAGCTGTAGTCGACCTCCGCGCCGATGTACTCGGGGTCGGTGTACCCGACGGTGATGTTCGTCCACTTGACGACCTGCGCGTGGTATTTCTGCGGAATGCCGAGCATGTCGCAGATGACCTCGACGGGCAGGCGCACCGCGACCTTCGCGACGAAGTCGCCGGGGCCCGACGCGATGAGCTCGTCGACGATCCGCTTCGCGCGCCCGGCGATGTCGTCCTCGGCCTTGGACAGCATCCGGGGGCTGAAGGCGCGGGAGACGACGCGGCGGATCTTGGCGTGCCGCGGGTCGTCCATGTCGATCATGGACTTGAAGTAACGTTCCACGATCCGGGGCAGATCGGTCGGGCTCGTGGCGGTCGGCTCGCTGCTGAAGACCTCGGGGTTGCGGCTCGCCTCGGCGACGTCGGCGTGCCTGACGAGCGCGTATGAGCCGGGGCTCTGCCCGACGATCGGCATGCGCGGCAGGGTGAACAGGCGCGGCTCAGGCGTGGCCCGCAGCACCCGGAATGCCTCGGCGCGCTCGTCGAGCGGCCGCCTCCAGAACCTCAGATCGGCGAGGTTGATGTCCTCGAGAGCTAGTTTGCCCGCAGCGTTGTCCGTGGTCACCGAGACCGCCCTCCTCGACGTGCGCACCCGCTGTGCGATTTCTGGTGATGGGGCACACCAGAAATTCTGGTGCTAACGATGACCAGAATTTCGGGGGCCGTCAAGGGGTGCGGCAGAATCAGACCGTGACGTCCCAGCACCGCACCCGCCCCTACCGGGGGGTCCCCGCCGAGGAACGCCGCGCGCAGCGCCGCGCGGCGCTGATGGAGGCCGGGCTCGAACTGCTCGGCACCCGCGGCTGGGCGGCCACGACAGTGCGCGGCGTCTGCTCCCTGGCCGGCCTCAACGACCGGTACTTCTACGAGAACTTCGCCGACCGCGACACGCTGCTGCTCGCAATCGTCGACGAGCAGGCCGCGCTCGGCACCGCGCGCATCCTCGAGGCCGCCGAGGACGTGACCGCGCACCTGCCCGAGCTGGCCAGGGCGTCGGTGACGGCCACGGTCGACTTCCTCACCTCCGACCCGCGCCTGGCGCACGTCCTCGGCCACGAGTTCCCCGCGAACCCGCTGCTCCAGCAGCGGCGCGGCGAGATCATCGAGAACCTCGCGACACTGTTCGCGAAACGGACCCGGTACCTGCTGGGCGAAACGCCTCTTTCGGACACCGATCTCGCGCTGACGTCGTTCACCCTGACGTCAGGTCTGTGGGACCTCATAGCGGCCTGGCTGCGCGGCGACGTGCCCATCGACCGCGATCACCTCATCGATTACACCGTCGCGCTTCTGCTCACCGTGACGGACCTCGCGGCACCCCTTCACAAGCGGCTCACCTAAGGGCGACGGCCCGTCCTACGAGGTAGGACGTGGCAACGCCTGCGGCGGCCAGGAGGATGGTCAGCAGGGCGGCGATCCTCAGCCCGTCGAGGGCGCCGGACGCCCACACCACCAAGGGCAGGGGCGCGAGCAGGGCCGACAGGACCGCGACGCCGCCGCAGGACAAGACACGTCGGCCGTCCGGGAAGGTGGAGGCCGCCACGAGCAGCAGGACGACGCCGATGATGAGCATGACGATGGAAAGCGGACCCGCCAGGAGGACGAGCAGATCCATCGAGTTCAGGGTGAGGCCGAGGGCCGCGCCCAGGACGGTGAGCGGTACCCCCCAGTAGAGGGCGCGGCCCGAGAGGAGTCCCGCTCCGAGGGCCAAGGCGAAGACCAGCAGGCCGGTGTAGACGGCACGGGTGCCGTACGCCCCTACGTCGGTCGCGTCGGGAACCCGCCATTCGGCCATGGGAGCGACCCGCCCATCGACGATCTTGGGAAACCCCGCCCTGTGCCACTCGCCTTGGGCGTTCCGCAGGGTGAGGCCGTCGCCGCCGTTGGCGACAAGGACGACGTGTCCGCCCGCGACCTCCTGTACGGCGAGGCCGATGCTCTCGATCCGGGGGTCGAGTCCTCTGTTGAAGGACTGGCGACGCAGGAAGTCGGTCCTGCCTTCGGAGACTTCCCAGGCGGTCCGCCAGGTGCGTCCGTCGTCGGTCTCCTGTACCGCGAGCCTTCCGGGGACCACGCGGTAGCAGTGGGTCGGCTGGGAGGGGAGGCACGCGCTGGGCTGGCCGTATGGCACCTCCGGAACGGGCGGAAGCGGGGTCGCGGGAGGCGAGGGTGGGGTGGGCGTGGCGTAGGTGGGCGTCGGGGACGGCGTCGTCGGGACGGGCTCGGGGTCGATCCGCTCCCACGTCAGGCCGCCGTCACGGGAAGCGAAGTCGTAGCCTTCGCTGAAGAACAGGCGGCCGTCCTCCACCCAGACGTCACGCACCGAGCGCTCGGCCGGAGCGGACGTCGCGGCTGTCGCGAGCACCGCCAAGGGGACCACCACGAGCACCCTCACGAACCGCACCCAGCGCGCGCCGGGGCCGCTCCCCCGGGTGCGGACATGGACGGCCCAGCTCACCGCGAGCGCGGGCAGCGCCAGGAGGTCGCCGGGGTCGGCGAGGATCACCGACGGGCCCGAGACCGCGCTCCACACCGCCGAGGCTCCCGCCGCGCCCACAGACGTCGTCTTCACCAGGGCGAAGCCAACTCCTGTAGCGAGGACGGACAAGGCCGCGGCCCGCTCCCCCGCCCATCCGAGCGCCGCCAGGGCCACCGCGAGGAGCGCGGGCGCGAACACCAGCCCGGCGAAGTCACTGAGCTTGCCCGTGAGCAGGCCGGTAAAGGCGGGCTTCAGCAGGTGGTCGTTGACGGCGAGCACGACCACCGCGAGCAGCGTCACTGGATGTCCGAGCCAAGCGAGCGCCGCCCCTTGCGGCGTCGTCCGTCCGGTCGAGGGCATCCTCGCGCGCATGGGGGGCATGCCCGTCCACACTACGCGCGGGCACTACGGCCCGATAGGGCTCGCCCGGAGGGAAGATCGCGCGGGGCTCAGGCGGTCTCGCAGCCGGTGGGCAGGCACTCGGACGCCTTCACCGGAGGAGCCGAAGGCCATCTGACGGGCCCGGGGCCGTGGGCGGCGAGGACGTCCTCCGGGTTGTTCAACGCGCAGGACGCGAGGCTGAGGCAGCCGCAGCCGATGCAGTCGTCGAGGGTGTCGCGCAGGGCCACGAGGGCGGCTATCCGGGCGTCAAGGCGCTCGCGCCACCCCGCCGAGAGCGCGGACCAGTCTTCCGGGGTGGGGGTGCGGCCGGAAGGCAGGGAGTCGAGGGCCTCGCGGATCTCCGACAGGGAGACCCCGAGCCGTTGGGAGGTGCGGATGAAGGCGAGCCGCCGAAGGGTGGTGCGGTGGTAACGCCGCTGGTTGCCCGCGGTCCGCTCGGCGGTGATCAGGCCCTCCCGCTCGTAGAAGTGCAGCGCGGAGACCGGGACTCCGCTTCGCCGTGAGGCTTCTCCCACGGTCAGCGTGCCCCGCTCGCGTTCGCCCACGTCGCCTCCCCTTCGCCCAGCTTGACCTCAACCGAGGTTCAAGTTCTACCTTCACCGCATGAGTTCCTTCAAACGGTCCGGTTCCCTCCGAGAAACGGCTAAGCCGACAAAACAGGCGGGCGTCCTCCGGGGCAAGTTCCTCTGGGTGACGATCGGGTCGTGCGCGCTCGTGTTCCTCGCCGCGTTCGAGAGCGTCGCGGTGACCGCCGTCATGCCCGCGGTGAGCGCCGAACTCGACGGGGCGCGCTGGTACTCGCTCGCGTTCGCCGGGCCGCTCGCGACCGGCGTGATCGGGATGGTCACGGCGGGCCTGTGGGCCGACCGGAGCGGCCCGACCGTCCCGCTGTACACCTCGGTCGCACTGTTCTGCGCGGGCCTGGTCGGCTGCGGGCTCGCGCCCTCGATGGAGGTGCTCGTCGCCGGGAGGCTGCTCCAGGGGCTGGGCGGCGGGGCGATCACCGTCGCGCTGTATGTGGTGGTCGGTCGGCTTTACCCGGAGAACCTGCAGCCGAAGCTGTTCGCCGGATTCGCTGCGGTCTGGATCTTCCCCGCGCTGGTCGGGCCCGCGATCGCGGGGGGCGTCATCGACCTGTTCGGCTGGGAGTGGGTGTTCCTCGGCGTCGTCGGGCTCGTCGCGGTGGCGATGCTCATGGTCGTGCCCGCGCTGCGCGGATCAGGCCCTCAGACGGCCCAGAAGGCGTCGGCGCATGGTTTCGGGCTCCTGGGGTGGGCGACGCTCGCCGCGGCCGGCGTGCTCGCGCTGAACCTCTTCGGCGGGCTTCCCCGGGTCGGCGCGGTGATCTCCGCGGTCGCGATCGCGGTGGCGCTCGTCGCGGTCCGGCCGCTGCTGCCGCGCGGCACCCTCGTCGCGCGCGGCGGCCTCCCTGCCGTCATCCTCACCCGCGGGCTCGTCTCGGCCGCGTTCTTCGGCGGTGACGTCTACCTGCCGTACCTGCTCACCGAGAGGTACGGCTTCGCTCCCGCGCTCGCCGGCCTGAGCCTGACCGTCGGCGGCCTCACCTGGGCGGGCGCGTCGGCCGTCCAGGGCAGGCTGGGCGAGCGGATGACCCACCAGGCAGGGGTGCGGATCGGATCGGCGCTCGTCTTCGGGTCGCTGGCGGCGGTCCTTGCCGCCGAGGCGCTGACGCTGCCCGCCGCCGCCGCGATCGCTGCCTGGGGCGTCGGCGGCGCGGGAATGGGCCTGATGTACCCCCGGCTGAGCACCCTGACGCTCAGCCTCTCCTCGCCCGCCGAGCGCGGCTTCAACTCCTCGGCACTTGCCATCGCCGACTCCCTGGGCGGCGCCCTCGCGCTCGCGCTCGGCGGGCTTCTCTTCTCGGCCGCCTACGGCGGCTTCACCGGGGTGTTCGCGCTCAGCGCCGCGGTCGGCCTCGCCGCCGTCCTGATCGCGCCGAGGACGAACGCCCCCGCCGAACACCCGGCATCCGACAACCGAAACATGGAGGTGGCAGCGTGAAAGCGATCGTGCAGCGGGAGTTCGGACCCGCCGACGTCCTTGTCCTGGAAGAGACCGAACGGCCGGAGCCCGGTCCAGGGCAGGTGCTGGTGAAGGTGCGCGCGGCGGGCGTCCACGCCGTCGACGCCTCCATCCGCGAAGGCCAGGGGCCGCCTACGCTCCCGCCCCCTCGGCTGCCCATGACGCCGGGACGCGAGGTCTCCGGGACGGTCGAGGCGGTCGGCCCGGACGTCGCGGGGAAGTGGACGGGCAAGCGGATCGTGGCCCACGTCGGGTTCCTCAGCGGAGGGTACGCCGAATACGCGCTCGCGCCTGCGGCGTCCCTGCACGAGCTGCCCGATGGGGTGTCGTACGCCTCGGCGGTGGCCGCGATAGGCACCGGACGTACCGCGCAGCTCGCCCGTGCGAAGGTCTCCTCCGGGCCGGAAGACACCGTCATCGTGACGGGCGCGTCAGGCGGGCTCGGTAACCAGCTTGCTTACCTGGCGCTCGCGGCGGGTTCCCGTGCCGTCGCCCTGTACGGCGGAGACGCGAAGAGGGAGGCCGTCGCCGAGATCTCCGCGAAGGACGGGAGCCGTCCTGTGCTCGTCGACACGTCGGCCGAGGACTGGGTGGAAAGGCTCCGCGAAGCCGTCGGGGAGAAGGGCGCGACGGTCGTCTACGACGGTGTTGGCGGGCCCGTAGCGCGCGCGTGCTTCGAGGCATTGGGACGGGGCGGAAGCCACCTCGTGTACGGGTGGTCCAGCGGCACCCCGATAGAGGCGACCGCCCAGGAGATCATCGAGCGCGGCGTTACGCTCGGCAGCCCCCTCGGCGCGCCCATCGCGGAGATGCGCGCACTGGAGACCCTCGCGTTGGAGGCCGTGGAGCGCGGCGACGTCTTCCCGGCCGTGACGGAGTTCCCGTTGGCCGACGCCGCCGCCGCGCACCTGGCGATCGAGACCAGGACGTCACGCGGCAAGGTCGTGCTCGTCCCGGGCTGACGCCCCCGGCCTACCAGCCTCGCGAAGGGCGTCCGGGCGACCCCGTACGCCGGCGGAAGGTTCCCCAGGAGAGCTCCTCGGCCTCCTGGGGAAGGGTCATGTCCTCTACCGGCGTCGGGACCGCCCCAGCGGCCTCGTCCGGCGTCCGTTCCTGTGCCACCGCGCGCTCCTCAGCTTCCGATGGGCCTGTGACCAGCAAGGACGTACCCGCGTCCTGCCGTACTCGCCCATCGGACCCCGAAAAGCGGCGGCGCGCCAGACCCCGCGCCGGGCCGCATCGCGCCACCGCGCCGCGCTTCGAGGCGGGGTCAGCCGGAGGGCGTCAGTTGAAGCAGTGCTGCTTCTTGTGCACGAGGCCCATCTCGTAGACCTTCTTGTCGGGGCCGAACAGGAACCAGTACTGGGCCTTCTTGTTGCCCGGAGCCGGCGTGTAGGCGACGTTCGGGCCCTGCTTAAGCTTCGGGTAAGCCTTCTTGGCGGCCTTCCACGTGGAGCCGATGCCGATGTTCTTGGGGGTCTTCATGGACTTCGCCGCGAAGATGGCGATGACGCCGTACTTGCTGGACAGGTAACCGCTCGCGGCTTTCGGCTTCTTGAACGCGAAGGTGGTGCAGCCCGCGCCCGAGCTGCCCGTGATCTTGATCATGCCGGTCTTGAGGGCCTTCGACTTGCTCTGCCCGATCTTGAGCTTGCCGTAGCCGAAGGAGGTCAGCTTCGGCGCGGCGGCCGAGGCGGGCGGCGCGGGAACGACGAGGAGCAGGTAGGACGCCACGAGCGCGGCGAGTGCTCTACGCACGACGAGTGCCTTTCTGGGAGGTGGTCAGGGCCGGAGCACCTGCCCGAAGGACGACCCGGTCAAGCCGAACGTCTTCGGAGTGAGCCGCGTCGGACGGCTCGCGGTGATCACACCCTTGACGTTGCGCAGCATATAGACGCGGCCCTTGCCCTCAGCAGGTGATCCGATCAACAGCTCCGGCTTACGGTCACCGGACACGTCGGCAAGGGAGACCGCAGAGCCGAAGCCCGGCCATTCCTGCGCTCCACCGCCGACGCCTTTGCGGGTGTACAACTTCGCGCCCTTCGTGGTGAGCCCCTTCTTCGCCCCGTACAGGACCCGTATCTGGCCGTTGAGGCGGGAGCCCACGACGACGTCGTCACGGCCGTCCCGGTTGACGTCGCCCACGGTGAAAGAACTGTCCGAACCCCACGCCCCGCCGGGTACGCCCGGAGAAGAGCCCTTCAGGACCTGCGGCTTGGCGAAGCCGCCCGGGACGCCCAGGCTGACGCGCAAGGCTCCCCTGACCCTTGTGAGCAGGTCGGTGCGGCCGTCCCCGTTGATGTCGGCGGCGAGCGTCAAGCGGTTCTGGGCGAGGTCGGTCAGGGCGACGGGCTCGGCCATCCCGTCGGGGCCTCCCGCGTACAGCAGGGGAACCCAGCGGAGGTTGGTGATGACGACGTCGTCGACTCCGTCGCCCGTGAAGTCGGCGACCTCGGGCTGGACGGACTGGTGGGAAACCTTCGTGAGCACGGGCGGCGTGCCGGGGGGCGCGCCGGAGAAGACGCCGAAGCGGTTGCCCGCGAAGAACAGGAGGTCGGGGCGGCCATCCGCGTCGACGTCTCCGGCGTCCACCTCGAAGACGTTGGTGGTTCCCGTCGAGAGGAAGTCCGCGTCCTTGCGCAGACCCTTCGCGGAGCCGTGGTGGACGTGGATGCCGCCGTCGTCCGGGTCGGCGATGGCGAGGTCGGCGTAGCCGTCGGCGTCGAAGTCCGCGGAGGCGAGGTCGATGCTTGAGCGTCCGTACAGGACCTGCTTGCGGCCCGCCTTGGCGTACCGGATCGCGACGACCCCTTGCCGGCCGCCCTTCTTCTTCAGCTGCGGGCCCGGGATGACGACGTCGGGACGGCGGTCGCCGTCGAAGTCGTAGGGCGCGGCAGGGGACGCCGCGTAAGCCGGGCCGGGAAGCGCGACGAGTAGGGACGAGGCGGCTACCAAGGCAAGTGACAAGGGAATGGGACGCACGGACGCCGCCCTTCGAGCCGACCGGTACAGGGGTACGACCCGTTGGACGCCGGCTCGCGAGCGGAAGTTCGCGACGGACCGGACCGCGCCGTGCGCCCCCGGATCCGGGGGCGCACAGAAAATCTGCCGTCGGCAGAGATGGCTTTCCGCGCCTTTCCCCACTGCCTATCTTCGAGAACGGGGGCCGCGAAACCCGGACTCCCGGAAAGGGGAAAGAAAATGCGCGACGCCGTGGAAGGGATCGTCGGCGGGATCGACGACCAGCTCACCGCACGCCTGCTCTACCAGCGCATCGTGGTGCTCGGGGCCGAGGTGGAAGACAGGATAGCCAATAGGATCTGCGCCCAGCTCTTGCTGCTCTCGGCCGAGGATCCGCGCCGCGACATCAGCCTGTACATCAATTCCCCGGGCGGTTCGGTCAGCGCGGGACTCGCCATTTACGACACCATGCGCCTCATTCCGAACGACGTCAGCACGCTGGCGCTCGGCCTCGCCGGAAGCATGGGCCAGTTCCTGCTCAGCTCGGGGACCCCGGGCAAGCGCTACTGCCTGCCGCACGCCCAGATCCTCATGCACCAGGGCTCGGCGGGCTTCGGCGGGACCGCCGCCGACGTCGAGATCTACGCGGGCCAGCTCGAGCGCATCGGCACCCTGCTCACCAGGCTCACCGCCGAGCAGACCGGCAGGCCCTTCGAGACCGTCGAGCTCGACAGCAGACGCGACCGCTGGTTCGACGCCGAGGAGGCCCGCGCGTACGGCCTCGTCGACCACGTGGTCGAGCGGATGGACGACATCCGTCCCGCACCCCTCGCGCACCGGACGGGGCTGTGACGATGAGCCAGTACACGATCCCGACCGTCGTCGAACGCACCCCGCGCGGCGAACGCGCCTTCGACATCTACTCCCGGCTGCTGTCCGACCGGATCGTCTTCTTGGGCACCGAGATAGACGACGGGGTCGCCAACGTGGTGATGGCCCAGCTCCTGCACCTCGAGTCGGAGAGCCCCGACACCGAGATCGGGCTCTACATCAACTCCCCCGGCGGCTCGTTCAGCGCGCTTACGGCCATCTACGACACGATGCAGTTCATCCGTCCCGACGTCGCCACCTTCTGCATGGGACATGCCTCGTCAGCGGCGGCCGTACTGCTCGCCGCAGGCACGCCGGGCAAGCGCGCTGTGCTGAAGCACGCCAAGGTGATGCTGCACCAGCCGTCGTCGCAGTCGCGCGGCACCCTTCCCGACCTGGCCATCCAGGCGCGTGAGGTCGCGCGGGTGCGGGCCGAGATGGACGAGATCCTCGCGCGGCACACCGGGCATCCGGCGTCGAAGATCCGCGAGGACACCGACCGGAGCGTCACCTTCGACGCGTCCGAAGCCGTCGCCTACGGCCTTGCCGACGTCGTCATCTCCAGCCGTGCGGAGCTGCCGGTTTGAGCGCGCTTGGGCGGCCGACGTACATGTCGGCCGCCCTTGCGGGGCTCAGGCGGCGAGGCAGAACACGTCGCCGCGTCCGGCCGGGCGGGCCGCCGCGGGACGGAGCAGGACGGGGGTGGCGCGGCGGGCGCTCAGATCGCGTCCGACGTCGGTGAGGACGTCGCCGAGGTCGACGGCGAGGGCGTCGCAGACGGACGCCAGGACCTCCGAGGACGCCTCCTTGCGCCCGCGTTCCACCTCCGACAGGTACGGCATGGAGATGCGGGCGTGACGGGCGACGTCGGCGAGGGTGCGGCCCTGCTCGCGGCGCAGGCGGCGCAGCTCATCACCGAGCAGCTCGCGCAGCAGCGGGGGCCGGACGGGCTTCACGTCCCGAATGTCACTTTCGGTGGGGTTCCTCACCGGTTCCAGCATCGTGCTCCTCCGTGCCGTCGGCGGCTCGCGGCGCGAACCGGCTTCCCGTCCTTCCTAGACCCGGGACGGGGGTGCCGGAAGCCCTTTTCGCATTCGGCGAAGCGGCGGACGATTGTCGGAAGTGGGTTCTTTGTCGGTGTTTGGGGTCAGTGGGCGTTCGCCGTGGCGGATCTCGCGACGGGCGTCGAAAACGCCTGTGGCGTCGGGGCTGACGAGGTTGTCCACAGGGTGTGACGACGTGTTTTGACGATTCGTGCTTGAGTTGTGACATGAGCGCGAACGAGCTGAAGACCATCGAACTGAACAACGGCGTCGTCATGCCCCGGCTCGGATTCGGGGTGTGGCAGGTCGGCGACGACGAGGCGGTCACGGCGGTCGGCCTTGCGTTGGAGGCCGGGTACCGCAGCATCGACACCGCGTCGGCCTATGGCAACGAGCGCGGGGTCGGGCGTGCCGTGCGCGAGTCCGGCCTGCCGCGCGAGGAGATCTTCGTGACGACCAAGCTGTGGAACGCCGACCACGGCTACGACCAGGCGCTCAAGGCGTTCGACACGAGCCTTGACAAACTCGGCGCCGAGTACGTCGACCTGTACCTCATCCACTGGCCCATGCCCGCGCGCGACGACTACGTCGAGACCTGGCGCGCCCTGGAACGGATCGCCGGGGAGGGCCGGGCCAGGGCCGTCGGCGTCTCCAACTTCGCCGTCCCGCACCTGAAGCGCCTCGCCGCCGAGACCGGCGTGGTCCCCGCCGTCAACCAGATCGAACTCCACCCCTACCTCACCCAGACCGAACTGCGCGCCTACCACGCCGAACACGGCATCGCCACCGAGGCATGGAGCCCCCTGGGCCAGGGCCGCGGCCTCCTCAACGACCCGGCCCTCGCCCGCATCGCCGCCGCCCACGACCGCTCCCCCGCCCAGATCGTCCTCCGCTGGCACCTCCAAAGCGGCAACATCGCCATCCCCAAATCCGTAACCCCATCCCGAATCACCGAAAACCACAACATCTCCGACTTCACCCTCACCCCGCAGGAAATGACCGCCATCGACTCCCTCAACTCCAACACCCGCTACGGCCCCGACCCCCTGACCTTCTCCAACTGACCCCGCCACAGCACCCTCACCCGAACGGAGCCACCCAAATGCCCACCACCCACCCCATCCCCGCCCACCTACCCCGCCCCCCGACCCGAGAAAAAGCCCACCCACGCCCTACCCACCCACCCAACACCCGCCCCACCGGAGCCCCGGCCTCCCACGCCCCCGGCCGCCCGGCCTATTACCCGGCGTGATCCCGGTCCCCGCGTGCGGGCTCACGCGGGCCTACCCCCGTGCGATCCCCGGTCCTCCGAGATCACGTCCTGCGGCGCTCTGGCCTCACACCGCCCCGACCCCGCACTGCCCCGACCCTCCTCCGACCCTGTCCTCACAGAACTCCGGTGGCGCACGGCCTCGGTAGCGAGAAACCCGAGACCCCGGTCGCGCGACCCTGCTCCCCCTGGGTCCCGGTCACACGCGACCTTGACCCGGCGCAGCCCTGGTCCCGCGCTGCCCAGCTCCTACGGGCCTGCTCCCGCGCGGCTCCTATAGCCCGATCCCGCGGCTCCTATGGCCTGATCCCGCGCGGCCTCGGACCCGGGCCCGGGTTTCGCCCGGCCTCGTCCTGGCGCAGCCCTGATCCCGCGCTGCCTCAGTCTTGTGGGTCAGGTCCCGAGCGGCCTCGGCCAACGCCGCCTGGTTCCGTGCGGACCTGATCCCGCACCCGATCCCGCACGGCGTCGGGGCACCCTGGTCCTGCGGCCTGAATCCGCGCGGCGTTGAGACGGCTCCGATCGCGGGGCTTGGTCCCGCACGGCGTCAGGATGCCCTGGTCCGGCGGCCTGAATCCGCGTTGAGGGGGCTCTCGTCGCGGGGCTTGGTCTCGCGCGGCGTCGGGGTGCCCTGATCCCGTGGACTGAATTCGTGCGGGGCTGAGGCGGTGCGGTCCTGGTCTGCGTGGCCGCGCGGCGCTGATCCGGTGGGCCTGGTTTCGCGCGGCCCTGATCTCAGGTGGCGTTGCAGCAGCGGGGTCCTGCGGTGCGGCGCTCTGACGGTGCGCGAGACCTCGGGTGCGCGGGGGACCGGCGGTGCGCGGGGGACCGGCGGTGCGCGGGGGACCGGCGGTGCGCGGGGGACCGGCGGTGCGCGGGGGACCGGCGGTGCGCGGGGTCCGCAGGTGCGCGACGCCCAGGGCGCTCGGGGTCCCGAGGTGTGCGGGGTCCGGCGGTGTGCGACACCCAGGGGCGCTCGGGGTCCGGAGGTGTGCGGGCCTTGGCGGTGTGCGACGCCCAGGGTGCTTGGGGCCTGGCGGTTTGCGGGCCCGGGCGGTGCGAGGTCCGGAGGCGCGGGCCCCGGCAGTGTGCCACGCCTGGGGCGCTCGGGCCTGGCGGTGTGCGGGGTTCCAGAGGTGCGTGACGCGCGGAGGTGCGTGACGCGCGGAGGTACGCGGGGGGACTGGGGGTGCGCGACGCCCGGGGTGCTCGGGGCTTGGCGGTGTGCGGGGTTCCAGAGGTGGGTGACGTGCGAGGGTGCGCGGGGACTGGGGGTGCGCGGGGTTCGGGGTGCTTGGTTTGGAGGTTGCGGGGACTAGGGGTTTGGGCTTGGGAGTTTGATTTGGGGTGGAGGTCTGGGTTTGAGCCTGAAGGGGCTCTTTGTTGAGCAAGGGAAAGAGGGGTGTTTTGTGGGGCTTGGGGGTTGGTTCTTGGGGGTGGGGTGTGTGGGTGGGGTAGGGGGGTTGGGTGCTTGGTGGGGGGTGGGTGGAGGGCGTTGGGCTGTAGGTGGGGTGAGGGGGCCTAGGGCGGGGTGGGTGGGTGGGAGTGGGGGCTTTGGGGTGGTGAGGGTTTGTGGGGGGTGGAAGTGGTGGGGTGGGGGTGGGGGTGGGGGTGGGTGGGGAAGTGGGGTGGGGTGGGGGGTTGGAGGGAGGGTGTGATGGGGTCTGGGGGGGTGAGGGCCGATGGGAGAGGTGGAGGTGGTTGGGGTGGAGGGGTTGGCGGAGGGGGTGTTGGGGGAGGTTGTTGCTTTGTTGCGGGGGGCGGGGTGTGTGTTCGCTGAGGATGAGGCTGCGATTTTGGTCGGGGCGGCGGGGTCGGTGGGTGAGTTGCGGGAGATGGTGGCGCGGCGGGTGCGGGGGGTGCCGTTGGAGCATGTGGTGGGGTGGGCGGAGTTTGCGGGGGTGCGGGTGGGGGTCGCGCCCGGGGTTTTTGTTCCGCGGCGGCGTACTGAGTTTCTTGTGGGGGAGGCTGTGGGGTTGTTGGTGGAGGGTGCCGTTGTGGTTGATCTGTGTTGTGGGTCGGGGGCGCTTGGGGCCGCGGTGAAGGCGGCGCGTGAGGATGTTGAGTTGCATGCGGCTGATGTTGATCCGGCGGCTGTGGCGTGTGCGCGGGGGAATGTGCGGGGGGCGGTGTATGAGGGGGATCTTTTTGAGGCCCTGCCGGGGCGGTTGCGGGGGCGCGTTGATGTGTTGTTGGCGAATGTGCCTTATGTGCCGTCGGGGGAGATCGCGCTGTTGCCGTCGGAAGCGCGTGAGCATGAGGCGCGCGCGGCGCTCGACGGGGGTCCCGACGGGCTTGACGTGCTGCGCAGGGTCGCGGCCGAGGCTCCCGCTTGGCTCGCGCCGGGTGGGAGCGTTCTTGTGGAGACGAGTGAGCGGCAGGTGGAGGCCGCGGTCGCCGCCTTCGCGGGAAGCGGGCTGAGCGTGCGGGTCGCCACCGACGACGAGTACGACGCGACGGTCGTCGTCGCGTCCCTCCCCTAGCGCGCTAAGGAGCCGACGCCTTCTGCGCAGCCTCGGCGCGCGCTCGTCCTCGCCGCGCCTCCTAGCGCGCTAAGACGCCGACGTAACGCGCGGCGTGCCAGACGAAGAGTGCAGGAGCCGCCTCTCCTAGCGCGCTGGGACGTTGACGGGGTGGGCGGTGGGGTAGACGAGGAGTGCAGGAGCCGCTTCTCCTAGCGCGCTGGGATATTGATGGGTTGGGCGGTGGGGTAGACCGGGGTGTGCGGTGGGGGCCGTGGGCTGGGATTCGGGGCTATATGGTGCGATGCGGAGTACCTGGTCCGATCTTGGAGTGAACGATTTTCGCTGTGCGTCCGGCCGCCTGCCTCATGCTCGCGCTGCTCCTGCTGGGCGGGTGCTCCGACGAGACGCGGCCGCCGGACGACGGGCCGCCGCCGCTCGGGTCGGTGTCGGTCATCACGAAGGACTCCGAGATCAGGCTTCCGCTCGATTACTTCTCGCCGCATCCGCGGGATGCCGACGACATCGTCAGGGCCGAGGAGTATCGGGCTCGCGAGTGCATGCGGGGTTTTGGGCTTACCTATCCGATTCGTCCGCAGAAGCAGGCGTCCTATCCGGGGGTCGTACATCCCGGACTTTTCGGGCTTATTGATCCGGGTCTCGTCAAGCACGGGTACGGGCCCGTGCTCGCGCCCGACGGGTGGGACGAGCCCACGACGCCCGTGCAGTCGCGCCCGCCGAGCGCAGTCGAGGACGCCGTCTGGACGGGGAAGCTCACCGAGTACGAGGGCGACAAGGTCCCGCAAGGAGGGTGCCTTGCCGAAGGGCGTAGGAAGCTTGGCGGTACGGCCGACTTGTACTGGCCGAAGAACGAGCTTCAGGCCGAGGCCGTGAAGCTCGCTGAGAAGGATCCCCGCACAGCCGACGTCACGCGCTCGTGGTCGGCGTGCATGAAGGACGCGGGTTACGCCTACGCCTCGCCCGGGGACGCCGCCTCCGACGCCCGCTGGCTCGTCCCCGGGCCGCCCAGCCCTGCCGAGGTGTCCGCCGCGGCCGCCGACGTCGGCTGCAAGACCCAGGTCAACTACGCGGGCATGCGCACCGCGATCCTCACGGCCTACGAGCGCCGCCTGGTCCGCCTCCACAAAGCCCGCCTCACCACCCACAAACTCGAACTCACCAAACGCCTCCGCCACGCGGAGGAACTGATCTCCCGAGTAGACGTAGACGCGCTCTGATTGCCCCGCCTCCGGCGTGGCTGCGATCGGGCTGTGCTCGATTGCCCCGCCTTCGGCGTTGCGGCGATCGGGCGCCTCGAGTCGCCGTCTTCCCTCCGCCCCGCTCGCCTTGCGGCTCGCAGGGCTCCGGTCCAGACGGCGACGCGCCCGATCGCTCCCGGGGCGTTCCGACATCGGGGTGTTGCCATCGGGCGGGCCGTGTCGGGCGGGTGAGTTGGCCCTGGCCGGGCAGGACGATCGCGACCAAGTGGGGCGGTTCAGACGGCGACGCGCCCGATCGCCCTCGGGGTGTTCCGACATCGGGGTGCTGCCGTCGGGCGGGCCGTGTCGGCCGGGTGGGTTGGTTCAGACGGCCCGATTGCTCCGGGGTGTTCCGGCATGTGGGCCGGGGTGCCGTCGGGGCCTGGGGCGGGGCGGGGGCGGGCAGGGCGGTCGTGGCCGGGTGGGACGGTTCAGACGGCCCGATCGCGGCGAGGTGTTCCGGCATATGGGTCAGGGTGCCGTCGGGGCCTGGGGCGGGGCGGGGCCGGGTGGGGCGGTTCAGACGGCGACGCGCCCGATCGCTCCCGGGGTGTTCGGGCATCGGGGTGCTGCCGTCCAGCGGGCTGTGTCGGCCGGGTGAGTTGGCCCTGGTCGGGCAGGACGGTCGTGATCGGGTGGGGCGGTTCAGACGGCCCGATTGCTCCGGGGTGTTCCGGCATGTGGGTCAGGGTCCGTCGGGGCTTGGGGCGGGGCCGGGCAGGACGGTCGTGGCCGGGTGGGGCGGTTCAGACGGCCCGATCGCTCCGGGGTGTTCCAGCGTATGGGTCGGGGGCCTGGGCCGGGGCGGGGCCGGGCGGGAGGACGGTTGGGTGGGGTGGGGGGAATTGGGTGGGGGTTGTGGAAACTTCAAGGTGGGTGCGGCCGTCCCAAACAGTGGTGTCGGGAACGGAGTAGCCGGAGTGGGCGGGAGAAGGTGGGGCGATGTTCGACGGAGTGCGGTATCTGGGGCGAGGGATCGGGTGGGTGGCGCGGAGGCCCGCTCAGTGGGTGTTCGGGCTGATCCCGGCGTTGATCACGCTTGTCCTGTTCGGCTGGCTGCTCGTGTGGTTCGGCTTCCAGGCCGACGACGTCGCCGCGTGGCTGACGCCGTTCGCGGACGGCTGGGCCGAGGGCCTGCGGAACGCGGTAAGGATCATCGCGGCGGTCGCCCTGTTCGCCGGAGGCGCGTTCGTGGCGCTGCTGATGTTCACCGCCGTCACCCTCATCATCGGCGAGCCCTTCTACGAGGAGCTGTCCCTGCGCGTCGAGCGGTCGTTCGGCGGGGAGGTGCCCGAGTCCGACGAGCCGTTCCTCAAGGGCCTGGTCCGCAGCGTCCGTGACGCGATCGTGCTCGGCGTCGCCGCGCTCTGCTTCGGCGTCACGTTCTTCGCCCTCGGCTTCATCCCGGTCCTTGGCCAGACGGTCGTGCCGGTCGTCGCGATCGTCGTCTCCGGCTACTTCCTCGCGGGCGAGCTGACCGGCATCGCCATGGACCGCAGGGGCCTGAAGCGCAAGGAGCGCTTCGCCGTCCTGCGTTCGGTGCGCGCCCGCACGCTGGGCTTCGGCACCGCGACCGCCGTCCTGTTCCTCATCCCGCTCGGCGCCGTCGTCTTCATGCCGGGCGCGGTGGCGGGAGCGACCCTACTGGCCCGCGACGTATGCGATGACGACACATCAACCGGCGTCAAGGTTGCATGAACAGTGGATGTTTCTTCGGAACTTTTCGCCATATTTTTGTGATCTCCGGTAGCGTGCATCGCGCAGGACGGTCGACTCCGAGGTGAGGGATGCAGGACGGACGACGCGACAACGCGATCAAGAAGGCGCTCCGGCGCAGGGGAGCACACCTGCTGGAGGCCGTGAGGCCGCCCGGCGTGGCGCTCAAGCGGAAGGCGCCGCTGCCGAACCGGTCCGCCTCGCGACTCGTCGATTCGCCCGTCTTCCTTCTTTCGTCGGTACGGTCGGGGTCGACCCTCCTGCGTGTGCTGCTGAACAGCCACTCGCGCGTCCGTGCCCCGCACGAGCTGCATCTGCGCACGCTCAAGGTGGAGCCGAGCCGCGAGTTCTCCGAGGACGTGATGGGCGCGCTCGGCCTGACCCGCGTCGAGCTCGAGCATCTGCTGTGGGACCGGATCCTGCACCACGAGCTGCTGTCCACCGGCAAGGACGTCATCGTCGACAAGACGCCGGGCAACGCGCTCATCTGGCAGCGGATCTGCGCGGCGTGGCCGAACGCCCGCTACATCTTCCTGCAACGCCATCCGGCGGCGGTCGTGGAGTCGGTCCTGAACCGCCGTAAGAACGCCGATCGTGACGAGGTCGTCAAGGAGGTCCTCGCGTACGTCTCCGGTGTGGAGGCCGCGCGCATGCTCCTTGACGGCGTCACCGTCAAGTACGAGGACCTGACGGCCGATCCGGCCAAGGAGACCCAGCGCATCTGCGCCTACCTCGACGTGCCGTGGGAGGAGTCGATGCTCGACTACGGCGCGAAGGACCACGGCCCGATCAAGCCGGTCTTCGGCGACTGGAGCAAGAACATCAAGTCCGGCAAGGTGCAGGCGGCGCGGCCGCTGCCGAGCGCGGAAGAGGTCCCGGAGGAGTTGCGGGAGATCACGCGCGCTTGGGGCTACCTGTCTTGAGCCCCGCGCAGCCGAGCCGCCTTCAGTGACGTGTGCAGCAGCAGCCTGTCCGCGCCTGAGTCGAGGTCGAGCCCGGTGAGCGTGGTGACCCTGCCGAGCCGGTAGTAGAGCGTCTGCCGGTGGATCGTGAGGGCGGCGGCGGTGCGCTGGGCGTTGCCGGCCTCGTCAAGGTAGGTCTCGACCGTCTCGCGCAGCGCCGCGTGGGCGGGGTCGAGCAGCGGCGCGACGGCCGGGTCGGGCTCGGGCAGCGCGGTCAGCATCCGATAGGGCCCCAGATCCGCCCAGGCCGCGACGGGCCCGGCGACGGTCCTGGCGACCCGGTGCGCGAACCTCGCCTCCTCAAGCGCCTCCCGCGCGAGCGCGAGCCCCCGCCGCGCCCCGCTCACCCCGACGACGACGCCGAGCCGCCCGGCCGCCTCCCGCGCCTCGGACGCCCGCACGACGAGCACGTCACCCGTCCCCAGCACCCCGGCGGGTATCTGCGCCCCCGGCGCGAACAGCACCGCGTACGAGGTCCCGGCCAGCGGATGCCCGGCGAGCAGCGCCGCAGCGGCCGTCCGCTCCTCAAGCGCCGCCGACAACAGCCCCTCAAGCGCCCGCGACGGGCTCGCCGCAAGCTTCGCCCCCGCCTCGGTCGCCAGCTCCATCGCCTCGGGAAGCCGGGGATCAGCAAGCCCTATCGCACCCTCGTCAAGCAGCCATACATACCCATAAGTGACCCCCCGATGCCTGGCTGGAAGGCAGAGCCGCGCCTTGGTTCCCTCGACGGGGTCGGCGGGCGTCCGCAGTGGAGCCGTGGCCCGCGCGATCCCGAACGACTCGAACCAGGCCCGCACCCGCGCGTCCGACCCGCGCCGCAGGATCGACCCCAGCCTGACGGGGTCGAGATCACCGTGCTGCGCCGCGAACGCCACGAGGCGGAAGTCCCTGTCCTCAAGGGTCGCGGGCGCGCCGAGCAGGTCGGAGACGGCGTCGGTCAGCTCCTGGAAATCCCTCTCGTACACATGTCCAAAGTACTCGTGACCGTTGTCGATGGCCGCCGCGCGTGGCCCTGCCTAGGGTCGGGAACATCCGCGACAAGCCCGCGAACAGAAGGTGTTCCCATGCTCGGTCCGATTCTGCTCTCCGCAGCCCGCAGTGAGACGTTGCGCCGGGTGGTCTCGGCGAGCCCGCTGACCCGTCCCGTCGTCGACAGGTTCGTCGCGGGTGAGGAGCTCCCCGACGCGCTCGCCGCGGTCCGCTCGAACGCCGCCGAGGGCATCGACGTGACCTTGGACTTCCTCGGCGAGGACATCACGACCGAGGCCGAGGCGCACGCGAACCGGGACGCCTACCTGCGCCTGCTCGAGGCGCTCGGCGGGCAGGGCCTCGCCGCCAGGGCCGATGTGTCGGTGAAGCTCTCGGCGTTCGGCCAGTCGCTGCGCGAGGACCTCGCCCTCGAGGGCGCGCGTCGCGTCGCGGAGGCGGCCCGTGCCGTCGGCGGCACGCTGACGCTCGACATGGAGGACCACACCACCGTCGACTCGACCCTCGGCATCCTCGGCGAGCTGCGCAAGGACTACCCGGAGACGGGCGCGGTCCTCCAGTCGTACCTCTTCCGCACCGAGGACGACGCCAAGGCGCTCGCCCATGCGGGCTCCCGCGTCAGGCTGGTGAAGGGCGCGTACAAGGAGCCCGCGGAGGTCGCGTTCCAGAAGAAGCCCGAGGTCGACCGGAACTACGTGCGGCTGCTGAAGATCCTCATGGCCGGCGACGGCTACCCGATGATCGGCAGCCACGACCCGCGCATGATCGAGATCGCCAAGGCGCTCGCCGAGCGCAACGCAAGGCCCGCCTCGTCGTATGAGTTCCAGATGCTCTACGGCATCCGCACCGAGGCACAGCGCCAGCTCGTGGCCGAGGGCCACCGTGTGCGCGCTTACGTGCCCTATGGAGGCGACTGGTACGGGTACTTCATGCGGCGGCTCGCCGAGCGGCCCGCCAACCTCGTGTTCTTCCTGCGCTCCTTCACCACGCGTTCCTGACGTCACGGGCATCCCACACTCAGGGCGATAAGTCAGTCACCCAACGCGATAGAGCCCTACCCGGGCATAAAGCCGGGGAGTCGGGCGTGTTACTTAACTAGTAAGACGTTTGCTCGACCCCCCGGCTGGAGCCCCCTTGACAAGCACCGTCCCTGACGCGCCCGCTACCGACCGACAACCCGAGGCGCGGAGGGAAAGGTCAGTCTGGGTCGTCCTCATCGCCCTCGCCCTCGCCGGATCCGTCGTCTCGATCCAGCAGACCCTGGTCATCCCCCTGCTGCCGACGATCTCGGCGACGTACGGGGTCGCCATCACCGACGTCACCTGGCTGTTCACCGCGTCGCTGCTCGCCGGGGCCGTCGCCACGCCGCTGCTGTCGCGGTTCGGCGACATGTACGGCAAGAAGCCGATGATGCTGCTGACCCTCGTCCTGCTGTGCGCCGGGTCGGTGATCTGCGCCCTTTCCACCGATCTCGGCTGGCTCATCGTCGGCCGCGCCGTGCAGGGCGTCAGCGCGGCGATGATCCCCCTGGCGATCGGCACGATCCGCGACACCTTCCCGCCGCGCCGCGTCATCGGCGCGATCGGCATCGTCAGCGCCACGCTCGGCGTCGGCGGGGCCGTCGGCATGCTGCTCACCGGCCTCATCTCCGGCCACACCGACGACCACCACCCGGTGTTCTGGATCGCGGCGGCCGCTGCCGTCCTGGCGTTCGTCCTCGTCGCGGCGGTGGTGCCGAACGGCGGCGTGCGGCACGGCGGACGGCCTGACGTCGCCGGCGCGCTCCTGCTCGCCGTGGTCCTGGTCAGCCTGCTGCTGGCGATCAGCCAGGGCAACGCGTGGGGTTGGACGTCGCCCGGCGTGCTCGGCCTGTTCGCCGCCGCGCTCGTGCTCGGCGCGCTGTGGGTGGTGCTGGAGTTGAAGGTCGCCGAGCCGCTGGTGCGGATGAGCATCCTCATCGGCCGCAAGTCGCTTTCGGCGAACGTCGCCTCGGTGTTCCTCGGCTTCTCCATGTACGGGTCGTTCACGCTGATCGCGGCGCTCATCCAGGCCGACCCCGACAAGGTCGGCTACGGCCTCGGTGGAACGGTCCTCACCGTCGGGATCGTGTCGCTGCCGAACACCGTCGCCATGGTCGGGGCCTCGTTCCTGTGCGGCCGCCTGGCCAACCGGATAGGCGCGGCCTACACGCTCGCGCTCGGCTCGGCCCTTGCCGGGGTGTCTTACCTGTACCTGGCGCTGTGGCACTCGACGGTGCCCGACTTCCTCGTCTTCAACTTCATCCAGGGACTCGGCTTCGGCATCGCGTACGCGTGCATCGGGACCCTCGCCGTCCAGCACGTCCCGATGGACCAGAGCGGCATCGCCAGCGGGATCAACGTGCTCGTCCGCACCGCCGGAGGCAGCGTCTCCGCCGCGGTCGGGGCGGCCATCCTCACCGGCGGCGGCCTCGTGCCGACCATCGGGGACTACGTGCTGTGCCTGTACATCGTGCTCGTCGGATCGGTGGGGGCGGCGATCGTCGCCGTCGTCCACGGACTGCGGCACCGCGACTGACCCTGCCGGGGCGATGCCTGCCGGGCTGATGCCGTCCGACCTGCCCCGCTCCGGCGCGTTCTTCGCGCGCCGGAGCGGGGCATCGCGCCCTTTAGCGGGCGGCCTTCACGGCGGAGACGAGAGCGCCGAAGGCGGGCCGGGCGAACGCCAGCGCGGGGGCCTGGGGGTTCTTGCTGTCCCGCACCCCGACAGCCGTGCTGCGGGCGGCCTTGCCGACCTCCACGCAGGCGCCGTTCTGGGCGCTGTAGCTGCTCTTCCGCCAGGCGACGCGAGAGTTGTCCGACATCTTTGGATTGTTCCTTCACGGGTTCGGTCCGCGCATGCCGCCGCCCTGGTCGATGACCTGTCGGATGACTTCCACCGATGATTCCGGGGACAGCGCCGTCGCGCGGAGATGATCGTAGATCTCCGTGTATTCCCGGAGATCCGCGGCTTCTTCGAGATAGATCGAGCCGCGCCGAAACTGAAGGTACACGATGGAGGGATCGCGCCGGGCGGGAAAGCTCAATATATGAAAACTTCCGTCGACGGCCGCGTGCGCGCCTGCCGAGAAAGGCAGGATCTGCAATGTCACATTGCGCGGCTCGCACAGTTCGATCAGCCGCTCGAGCTGGTCTTTCATCACCGCGTGGCCGCCGACGGCCCTGCGCACGGCCGTCTCGTTGAGGATGATCCACAATCGCGGGGCATCCGGACCGGTCAGTCTTTCTTGGCGCTTTGTCCGTACTTCGACGCGGCGGTCCTTCTCCTGCTCGCTTTCTCCCGGAAGAAGTGGATCGACGCGCAGCAGCGCCCGGAAATAATCCTCGGTCTGTGCGAGTCCGGTGATCAGTTCATGTTCATAGATGAGAATTTCCGAAGCCTCTTCTTCCAATCCGACATAAGTCTCGAACCAGGTCGGAATAGAGGAATGCGGTTTCTGCCACCAGCCGCGCAGCCTGCTTTCGCGCGCGAGGGTCATCAACTGCTCGGCGTCCTTGTCGGCGAGCCCGTAGAACAGGCACAGGGCCCGCACGTCGTTGACCTTCGGCGCGTGCGTGGCGTTCTCGATCCGGTAGACGGTCGTGCGCGGCACGTTCGAGCCCTTGGCGACCTCGTCGAGGTTCACCTGGTGCTCCGCGCGGAGTTTGCGCATCACCGCCGCGAGACGCCGCCTGCGTACCGTCGGACTTGTCCGTCCCATCACCATGTGGACACTCCCGCGTACGTCGTCCCGGGCCCGGGGGAGGCCCAGTTTGGAATATTCCAGCGAAGCGCTTTACATGACGCCCCGTCGCGTCCCACACTCAGAGCGTAGCGACACACAAGCGTTGTGGGAGCGGATCTCAGGGGGTTCCGGCGATGGACCGGCCGAAGTCGAGAGCACGACAATGCTGACGGCCACGCGCATCTCGATGCCGGGCGTGCCCGAACAGGCACGCGTGGCGCGCAGATGGCTGGCCGGATGGCTGGGGGAAGAGCACCCGGCGCACTACGCCGCCGTCCAGCTGCTGTCTGAGGCGTTCGGGAACAGCGTGCTGTACGCCGTCCCGGGCGGCCAGATCGAACTGGGCGCGGAGCTGGGCGACCAGCAGGTGCTCGTTGAGGTGGTCGACGCCGGAGGGGGCGGCGACCCCGTCCCCGGGCAGGACCCGGCGGGCGACGCCGAGAGCGGACGCGGGCTGTTCATCCTCGACGCGCTCGCCAAGGAATGGGGCTGGGAGCGGCTGCCGGACACCCGGCTCCGCTTCTGGTTCACCGTGGGCTTCTAACAGCCCACGAGGCCCGTGCGGCCCGGCGCGGGGGCGCGGGCTGTGCTGAATTGCCCGGCCGCCCGCTGGGGTGCGGGCGGAGGCCGTGGTTCCCGGTGGGGAGTGGTCGGGCGTTATCGGGGGGTGGTGGCCGGGACCGGTCCACGGGGAGGGGTTTCCGTGGGGTCCCGGCCGCTACAGCAGTCCGTCGCGCCAGGTGGGGTGGACGGGGGTCCAGCCGAGCGACTTGGCCTTGGCGTTGGAGACCGGACGGCCCTGGGCGGCCGCGTGGCGGTGCGCCCGGGGCTCCGGAGCGCCTAGTTCGGCGGCGTAGGCGGGGAGCCAGTCGTCGGCGGTGGCTGGCTCGTCGTCGACGACGTTGACCGCGCCGGCCTCCCAGTCGAGGGCGGCGAGCGCGGCGTCGGCGGCGTCCTCGACGTGGACGAACGACGTCCACACCGGGCCGCGCGACAGGTCGCCGATCTTGACCTTCGCGGCGATGTCGCCGTCGGCGGCGTACCAGGTGCCGGGGCCGTAGAACGCGCCATAACGCAGCACGACGCCGCGCGGCATCTCCGCGACCGCCTCCTCGAGCGCGGTGACGCTCTTGAAGGGCGGCAGCGACGGGTCGAAGTCGTCGGACTCGACCGCGGGCCGCTCGCCGCGCACGTACAGCCAGGCGATGCTCTGCGCGACCATCGCCTCGACGCCCGCCGCCTTGGCCGCGTCCACGAGGTTGCGGGTGCCGTTGATGCGCAGCAGCCCGTTGGCCTCGAAGTCGTTGCCGGAAAGGTCGGTGAGCTGGTGCACGATCACGTCGGGCCGCTCGGCCTTGACCGCCTTCTTGAGCTTGCGCGCGTCGAGCACGTCGACGATCACGGGGTGCGCGCCCATCTCCTCTATGAGCCTGCCGCCCTCGCGTCGGCGCGATGTGCCGGACACGTCGTGCCCGGCGGCGACGAGCTTCGGCACCAGGGCACGCCCGATGGCGCCGGTCGCTCCGGCAAGAAAGATCTTCATTTCGGGGGGACCTCCAGGAGTCTCACTTCTGCGTGGTCACCTGCGGACCAAGCCCAAGCTATCCGGTCTTGACGCTGTCTGGCGACCGTCGGCCGCCGGGTTTGCGCACTCGGTGTAGTCCCATGGTGACCACAAGGCTCAGCAGCCCCAGGCCGGTGAACACCGCGAGCGTCATGGGAAGGGCGTCCTCGCCGAAGACCGCGGCCCCCAGAGCCGCGTATCCGAAGGTCGACGGGACCGCGCCGATCGACGTGCCGACGAGGAAGTGGCGGTAGCGCGCGGCGGAGGTGCCGAACGCGTAGGAGACAAGGCCGAAATTCGCGATCGGCAGGAACCGGACGGTCAGGACGCCGATGACGCCGTTACGGCCGAGCCATCCGTCGAGTTTCGCGAGCCTCGCCGCGATCCTGCCGCGCCAGCCGTCGGGGCGTGCGGCCAGGACCCCGTCGACGAACTCGCGGCCGAGCAGCCTGCCGACGACGAACGCACAGCTCGCGCCGAGCAACGCCCCGCCGAGCACGTAGGCCATGCCGGGCCCGACCCCGAACAGCAGCCCGCCGACGAACGCCAGCGCCGTGCGCGGGAACATCACCATGATCAGCAACGAAGTCCCGAGCACCGCGAGAACGGGCCCGAGCGCACCCGCCCCGTCCACGGCCTCAGCGATCCCGTCCCGCCCCGGCAACGCGACCGCCGACAACCCCGCAGCAACGATCACCCCAGCGACAAGCAGCGCGAACCGCACCCCCGGCCGCCGCAGCCCCGCCAAGTCCCCACCCACACCGGACCCAGCGCCGCCCTCCTCTACTCCGCAGTCCCTTCGGGACTGCGGAGAGTCACCGGGCACGGCCACACCCCCGGCCGCGGTGATCCCAGAAACACCAGCGCCGGATGCGGCAGCGCTCTTGTCTTCCTCGCAGTCCCTTCGGGACTGCGAGGTGGAAGCGGGCTCGGCGGCGCCTTCCTCTTCCCCGCAGAAGCGCGGCCCGGGACGGCGCGGCGCCGCCTGGACCGCCGCGCGCCTGGGCACGCCAATGCCGGGCGCGGCGGCGCTCCCCTCTTCCCCGCGGTCCCGAAGGGACTGCGGGGTGGCACTGGGTGTTGGGGTTGGCGGGGTGTTCATGGTCTTAGCAGCGTATCCGGGGCGTGCGACACTGCATCGGTGACCTCGGTGACCCGTGCTGATCTGATGGCCCGTTATGGGGTTGGGCGTAGCACGTTGGAGAAGTGGTTTAGGGAGCGCGCGGACAATGGGCATCCCGAGCCGGATGGGGCGGTGGGGCGGACGCTCACCTGGGACTCCGACGCGTGGGACGCCTGGTACGCGGCGCGGGAGGCGGCTCCGGGCGTCCCGGAGGGGTTGCTTTCGCGGGATGGGCTTGCCGCGGCGTATGGGGTGTCGCGGCACGCGCTGAAGGAGCTGTGGGCGGCCCGGGAGGACAACGGGCACCCTGAACCCGCCCTGACGCACGGCAAGGCCCTCTACTGGGACGCCGCCGCGTGGGACGCCTGGTACCGCGCGCTGCCTTCCGGGGACGAGGGGGAACCTTCTGAACTCGTCACCCTCGCCGAGGCGGGACGGCTGCTCGGCTTGTCGTCCGGTTCGGTGACGGTGTACGCGAGCCGTCCTCCGAAGGGGTGGCCCGAGCCCGTCGAGGAGGTCGCCTTGGGCGGGGGACGTGTGCGCCGCCTCTACCGGCGTGCTGACGTGCTCGCCTACCGGGCTTCCCGAACCCGCTGACCCGCTCGGAACACGGCCGGAGCAACCCCGCGCTGACCTTAGGGTGGGAAGGCTGGCTACCGTTCGGGAGGAGAGCAGTGTCCACCGTCAAGGCGAAGATCGACGAGGTCTCGGCCGAGGCCGCGCGGCGGCGCACCTTCGCCGTGATCAGCCACCCGGACGCCGGCAAGTCGACGCTCACCGAGGCCCTCGCCGTCCAGGCGGCGGCGATCTCGACGGCGGGCGCGGTGCACGGCAAGGGCGACCGCGCGGGCGTCACCTCCGACTGGATGGAGATGGAGCGCAGCCGAGGGATCTCGATCACCTCGTCGGTGCTGCGGTTCGACTACCGCGACGCGCTGCTGAACCTGCTCGACACCCCCGGTCACGCCGACTTCTCCGAGGACACCTACCGTGTCCTGTCGGCCGTCGACGGCGCGGTCATGCTGCTCGACTCGGCCAAGGGCCTCGAGGCGCAGACGCTGAAGCTGTTCGACGTGTGCAAGCACGGAAACGTGCCGATCGTGACGTTCGTCAACAAGTGGGACAGGCCGGGCCGTGAGCCGCTGGAACTCCTTGACGAGATCGAGCAGCGCATCGGCCTGCACGCCGCGCCGCTGAACTGGCCGGTCGGCATCGCGGGCGACTTCCGCGGCCTGATCAGCAGGGCCGACGGGTCCTTCACGAAGTTCGTCCCCGGGGTCGGCGGCGCGAAGGCCGAGGCCGTCCGGATGAGCGCCGAGGAGGCCGCGGCCGAGCTCGGCGACGTGTGGGAGACCGCGATGGAGGAGCTGACGCTTCTCACCGAGATCGGCGCGGAACTCGACGAAGAGGCATATACCGGGGGAATCTCCACGCCCGTGCTGTTCGGCGCGGCGCTCCCCCAGTTCGGCGTGAGCGCGCTGCTCGACGCCCTCACCACGTACGCGCCGCCGCCGTCACCCCGCAAGGCCGTCGACGGCGACCGCCGTCCGCTGGACGGGCCGTTCTCCGGGCAGGTCTTCAAGGTCCAGGCCGGAATGGACAAGGCGCACCGCGATTCGCTGGCGTTCATCCGGGTCTGTTCCGGCAGGTTCGAGCGCGGCATGACGCTGACGATGGGCTCGACCGGGCGCGGCCTCGTCACCAAGCACGCCCAGACGGTGTTCGGCCGCGACCGCACGACCGTCGACACCGCCTACCCGGGCGACGTCATCGGCCTGCCGAACACGCACGGCCTGACCGTCGGGGAGTCCCTGTACGACGGGCCGAAGGTCGAGTACCCGCCGATCCCCGCGTTCGCGCCGGAGCACTTCATGGTGTGCCGGGCCAAGGACGTCGGCAAGTACAAGCAGTTCCGGCGCGGCATCGAGCAGCTCGACAGCGAGGGCGCGGTCCAGGTCCTGCGCTCGGACGTGCGCGGCGAGCAGGCCCCCGTCCTCGCGGCCGTCGGCCCGCTGCAGTTCGAGGTCGTCGCCCACCGCATGGAACACGAGTTCAACTCCCCCGTGAACCTCACCACCATGGACTTCTCCGAGTGCCGCCTGACGGACCCGGAGTCCGCCGAGCACCTCGCGAAGATGCGCGGCGTCGAGGTCTTCACCCGCTCGCTCACCGGCGACCTGGTGGTCCTCTTCGCCGACAAGTGGCGCCTTCGCGCCATCGAGCGCGAGTACCCCGACCTCACCATCAACCAGATGCTCGCCGCAGGCCAGTACTGACCTACGCTCCGGCCTGGCCGGTGCCGCCCGGCGACACGCGGTGGCCGGGCGGGGTGCCGGTCTGGGAGATCTCAGACGTACGAGGTGGTCTCGGACAGGTCGGCCGTCGCGTTCAGGTCGGCGCTGACCGTGGCCAGTTTGGCGCGGATCGCGGTGACCGCGTCCGGGCCGAGGGGTAGGCGCAGGGGCGGGGTCGGGGACGCCAGAGTCGTGAGGACCGCTTCCGCCAGCTTCGCCGGATCTCCCATCTGCGTTTCGTGCGAGGCGGGGAGGGTTTTGCGGAGAAGGCCCACGGTGTCGGCATAAGCGGGCAGTTCGGGGGCTGTTCGGATGGCCGACGGCTCGGCGAACCTCGTGCGGAACTCACCGGGTTCGACCACGAGGACGCGGATGCCGTGCGAAGCCACCTCGGCGGCCAGGGCCTCGCTGGCCAGTTCCAGGGCGGCTTTGGCGGCGCAGTAAGCACCCACTCCGGCGAAAGCCGCGAAGCCTCCCATGCTGGAGATCTGGATGATTGTGCCGCCTTGTCGGGCGCGCATTCCGGGCAGAACCAGTCTGGTCAGGCGCATCGGGCCGAGGTACATGACCTCTAGGGCTTCGCGGAGGTCGTCCTCGGGGGTCTCCTCGATTGCGCCGATGAGGGCGAAGCCCGCGTTGTTCACCAGGATGTCGATGGGGCCTGCCGTCGCTACTGCCGCTTCGGCTGCGGCGGGGTCGCGGACGTCCAGGGCGACTACGGTCACTCCCGGGTGGTCGGCCGCGAACTCCGTGAGGGTGTCGGGTCTGCGGACTGCCGCGACGACCTCGTCGCCGGCGGCGAGGGCCGCGCGGGTCAGGGCGAGGCCGAGGCCGCTGTTGGCCCCGGTGATCAGCCAGCGCTTGGTCATGGTGGTCCTCCCTCGGTCGGCCCGGTCCGTCGCCGGGCGGTATCCACGATCGCGGCGGAGCGCGGGCGCGGGTATGGCCCGAAGGTGGAAGGTCGGGGAAGATCGGAGCATGAGCGCCGACGCCTTCGGGGGGCGGGTTCGCGCCGCCCGTCCGCTGCCCGCGCACGAGACCCTCACGCCCGAGGACTACCGGCGGCTCGTCGGGGTCCTTGAAGCCGTCGACAGGGCCGCCGACCTCACCGAGTTCCGGGAAAGGCTGCTACGGGCCGTCCAGACGTGGTTCGGGTTCGCGGGCGTGACCGTGCTGCACGGGCCCGACCTCGCGGCCGCGACCGAGCAGGGCTGCGGCGTCCAGGCGGGGTACACGCGCGCCTTCCTCGACGAGTACGCCGAGCGTTGGGCCGCCGTCGACCCGATGCGAACGCCGCACGCCGCCGCGCTGCTCGCCGAGACCGGCGTGGTCACGCTCGCCGAACTCGCCGACGGGCCCGGCTACCTCGACGCGTTCCTCCGGCCGCACGGCATCACCGACAAGGCCGCGATGCTGATCGACGCGGGCGCGCGCGGGATCGTGCTGGTGAGCTTCGCCGTCCAGCGCGCGGGCCTGGTCTCCGAGCGCGACGTCGCCGTGCTGCGCGCGCTGCGCCGCCACCTCGCGCCACAGGCCGTCGAGCTGCTGACCCGTGACGCCGAACGCCGCGCCGCCGCGTCGCGGTGGCGGCTCACCCCGCGCGAATGGGAGGTCGCGGAACTCGCCGCCCAGGGGCTGACGAACCGGGAGATCGCGCGGCGGCTGTTCGTCGGCGCGGACACGGTGAAGAAGCACCTCACCCGGGTCCTCGCCGAGACCGGGAGCCCGAGCCGCACCCACCTCGCGCTGAAGTGGCCCACCCGGCCCACCCAGTGACGGCCCGGCCCCGTCCTGCCGGTCGGCTCGCAAGCGCGAGCGGCAGGGCGCGGCCGGGTCAGGGGCGGCGGAAGGGGATCGTGGTGGACAGGAGCAGCAGGCCGGGGACGACGAGGGCGAGGCCGTTGAGGCGCGACTGGGCGTCGAGCGCGCCGAACCCGAACATGAACAGCAGGCCGATGAGGGTGAGCAGGGAGCCGGTCACCGCCGCGAAGATACGGCCCGCGGCCTCGCGCACGGACGGGACCGCCGTCTCGAGCGGAGCCAGATCGCCCTGGTAGGGCGCGACGGGCATGACCTGCGGACGCGGCCCTTGAAGAACCTTCACCCCGTGGACGTGGTCGCTGCGTTCCAGGTCGTCGACGAAGTCGCGCAGGGGCGCGTCGGCCCAGTCCGCGAGGTACAGGGACTGTCGTTCTCCGCTCTCGAACGAGATCATGATGTGGTGTGCCATATCTGAAGACTTCCCGTGATCGCCACGGAACTCTCTGAATCGGCACGGTCCAAATCCGGCCAAACACCCAGGTTTACCGCTAAGACCGCGTCCGGAACTCAAGATCGAGGCTCGCCGGAACCGCCGCGAAGGCCGCCTCGACCCGCGTTCGCAGCGCCTCGCGCGTCGGGGGTTCCGCGGCCTCGGCCCACTCCTTCATCGCCCAGCGCCAGGCGGCGAGCATCACCTCGAGGGGGAGCACGAGTTCGAGCGGGCGCGGGCCGTCCGGGCCGAGGCGGCGGGCGAGCGTGTCGAGCACCGTCGCGGTGACGCCGGCGCAGTGTTCGAGGCTGTGCGCGACGAGCGCCTGCGTCCCCTCGGCAAGCCGACGGCTCGCCACGAAGCGCGGCTCCCAGCCGGGTTCCATCTCGGCCAGCGCGACGAACAGCGCGCGCTGGTAGACGGCGAGGGCTGGGCCGTCCAGGGGGCACTCCTCGATGTGCCGCACGTAGACCGCCCAGAGTTCCTTCTCGGGCGCGAGGGCGACGTCCTCCTTGGAGGTGAACATCCGGAAGAACGTCCGCTTCGACACCTCGACGGCTCCGACGACCTCGTCAAGCGTTGTCGCGTCGAAGCCCTTGTCGCCGAACAGCCGGAGCGCCGCTTCGACGAGCGCGGCCCTGGTCCGCAGCTTCTTGCGCTCACGCAGCGGCAGCTCGGAGAGGGTCACACGGCCGAGTCTACGCCCTCGCCTCCGAAGGGCGAACGCCGCTTGACGCCAAATGCCACTGAGTGGCAGATTTCAGCCATGCAAGCTCATGTGATCGACCACAGCGCTCCCGGACACCTGCGGCTCGCCGAGGTCCCCGACCCCGAACCCGGGCCTGGCCAGGCGCTCGTCCGCGTCCGCGCGATCTCCCTCAACCCCGGCGAGGTGCTTTACGGCCTCCCCGGCGCACCCGACGGGACCGTGCCGGGGTGGGACGCGGCGGGCGTCGTCGTCCGGGCCGCCGCCGACGGGAGCGGGCCCGCCGTGGGCACGCCCGTCGCGACCGCCGACTGGGCGGGCGCGTGGGCGGAACTGCGCGCGGTGGACACCGGCATGATCGGCGTCCTGCCCGACCGGCTCGACTTCGGCGTCGCGGCGACCCTGCCGATCGCGGGCGCGACGGCGCTGCGGGCGCTGCGCGGCCTCGGCCCGATCCTCGGCCGCCGCGTCATGGTGACGGGCGCGGGCGGCGCGGTCGGGAGGTTCGCGGTGCGGCTCGCCGCGCTCGGCGGCGCGGAGGTCGTCGCCGCGACCCGCGACGCCGCCCACGCCGACGTGCTCAGCGCGCTGGGCGCGTCGGAGGTCGTTGACTCGACCGCACTCGGCGAGCGGCCGACCGCGCCCGTCCACGGCGTCATCGACAACGTCGGCGGGCGCTGCCTCGTTGACGCGTTCGACCTGCTCTCCCCCGGCGGCACGCTCCTCGCGGTCGGGCATGTGACCGGCGAGCCCGAGACGTTCCCGTTCCACTTCCTCGCCGGGGACGGCGGCCGCCACGACCGCGCGGTGCGGACGTTCTTCCTGTTCGACGGCACCCCCGGCTACGCCGCCGACCTGACGTGGCTGGCCGCGAAGGCCGCGTCCGGCGACGTCGTCCCGCATCTAGGGCCGCGCGCCGACTGGACCCGGCTCGGCGACGCGGCCGACCTGCTGCGCGCGGGCGCGCTCCAGGGCAAGGCGGTGCTCGACCTACCCGCGTGAGCGGTCAGGCGCAGGCGCAGCCTGGCACCGTCCAGTGTGTGACGGTCTGCTCAGGTTGTTCCTCGACAAGGACCGACCCCTCGCACAGCAGGACGATCAGCGGCAGCCCCCTGCCGCTCTCGGCGAGTTCGTCGAAGTCCTCGAAGTCCGGATCGGCCAGCGGATCGGCGAGCCACTGGATCTCCGAGACCGTGCCCTGGGTGAAGCCGACGTGGCCCGACGGCGGCATGTGGTGCACGAGCTTGCCGGTGAGGACCCCCTCGCCGTGCCCTATGGTCAGGGTCGCGTCGCCCGGCAGGCCGTGGACCACGCAGTTGCCCAGCAGCTCGGAGACCACGACGAGGTAGTCCTCGCGCGCCCTGCACCCCTCCGGCAGGGCGCGCCTGACCCAAGACCGGGCCTCGGCCACCTGGACGGCCTCGGTGAAGAAGGTCCGTTCGGTCGCCCCCAGCGCCGCGAGCCCGAGTCCTTCGTCGAAGGTCATGGCTCACAAGGTAAGGAGCCACGGCATAGGCGGTCCAGCAGGTTTCTCATTGTTTCTCCGACGGTTTCCCGGCGGCTTTCCCTCACGGCGTCGCCGCCTCGATGAGGGTCCGGGCATCCCGCCCGTAAACGGACGCCTGGGCGAGCCGTTCGAAGGTGCCCATGTAGGCCAGGACGTCGCTGGGCTGGCGGTTGCGGATCTGGCCGGCGACGAGGTCGGGGCGCACCTCGCGGGAATCGTAGATCCAGAAGCCCTCCCATGGCCAGACCGTCCTTGGCGCGCGTAGCGGAAGGATTCCTAGGGCGACGTTGGCGGAGCGGCCGTCGGTGAACTCCAGGAGCCTGGCGAGCTGCGCGCGCATTCCCTCGGGCGGCAGCATCGGGGCGTGCAGGGCGGCCTCGGAGACGACGAAGGAGAACGTCTTGGTGCCGTCGTCGAGGTAGCGCTGGTGGGAGAGGCGTTCGCGGGCGGCGTCGGCGACGTCGTCGGGGATCTGCCGGAAGCGCATGATCGCGGTCAGGTGCGCGGTGGTGTACGCGGGGGTCTGGAGCAGCGACGGGATCGGCGCGTGCTGGAAGATGCGGAACTCGCGCGTGTCCTCGTACAGGGTGTGGAACGAGGTCTGCACCGGGCGCAGCCCGCCCTGTTCCATGCGCCGCCACTGGATGTACAGGCCGTCGAGGTTGCGGGCGGCGGCGATCAGCTCGGGGATCTGGTCGGGGTTGCCGGTCGCCTGGCACCAGACCCGGATGTCCTCCTCGGTCGGCACCTGCCGGCAGTTCTGGATCTTGGAGACCTTCGACTTGACCCAGCCGACCTCGGCGGCGAGCGACGTCACCGTGTGGTGCGACTGGGACAGCAGCTGCCTGAGCTGCGAGGCGAGGATCTTCGATGCCTCGTCCGCGCGTTCCTTGGTCGTCGGCATGTACCGACGGTACGCCGGATGTTTCGCTTTGTCCCCGGGTGTTTCGCAGCCGTTCGCGAAACACCCCTCAGTCGAGGCGGGCGAAATCCCGGACGTGCAGGACCGCCGTGCCGGACTCGTCGGACGCGGCGAGGTCGACGTCGGCGGTGAGCGACCAGTCGTGGTGGCCTTCGGGGTCGGCGACGACCTGACGGACCCGCCAGACGCCCTCCTCCTCGGCGATCTGGAGGAACGCCGGGCCGCGCGCGTCGGGGCCGGTGGGGAGCTCGGCGTGCTCGGCGAAGTACTCCTCGACCGCGTCGGCCCACTCGTCGGCGTCCCAGCCGGTGCCCAGCTCCTCGAGCTCGCGCCACGAGCGGCGGGCGGCGAGCTGGAGGTGACGGAACGCGGCATTGCGGACCAGGACGCGGAAGGCGCGCGGGTTCGCGGTGAAGGCGTTGGTCTTCTCCTCGATCGGCTCGTCGGCCTCGCGCGTGGGGTTGGCCAGCTGCTCCCACTCGTCAAGGAGGCTGCTGTCGACCTGCCTGACGAGTTCACCGAGCCATTCGATGAGGTCCTGCAGCTCCTCGGTCTTGGCCGAGTCCGGCACCGTCTGGGCCAGCGCCTTATACGCCCCGGCGAGGTAGCGCAGCACGATGCCCTCGCTGCGGGCCAGCTCGTAGTGGTGGACGTACTGGGAGAAGTTCATCAGGCGCTCGGAAAGGTCGCGCACCACCGATTTCGGGCGCAGCGGGTGGTCGGCGACCCACGGGTTGCCGCGCGCGTAGATCTCGAACGCGCCGTCGAGGAGGTCTTCGAGCGGCTTGGGGTAGTCGACCTCCTCAAGGAGCTCCATGCGCTCCTCGTACTCGATGCCGTTCATCTTCATCTCCGCGACGGCCTCGCCCTTGGCCTTGTTGAGCTGGGCGGCGAGGATCTGGCGCGGGTCGTCGAGGGTGGCCTCGATGACGGAGACGACGTCGAGCGCGTAGGTCGGGGCGTTCTTGTCGAGCAGTTCGAGCGCGGCGAGGGCGAAGGTGGACAGCGGCTGGTTCAGCGCGAAGTCCTCCTGGAGGTCGACGGTGATGCGGACCCAGCGGCCGTCGGCGTCCGGGACGGTCAGTTCCTCCACGATGCCGCCCGCGCGCAGCGACCGGTAGATGGCGATCGCGCGGGAGATGTGGCGGCGTTGCGCCGCCCTGTCTTCGTGGTTGTCGGTGAGGAGCTTCTTCATCGCCTGGAACGCGTTGCCGGGCCGGTTGATGACCGACAGCAGCATCGTGTGGGAGACCTCGAAGCGCGACTTCAACGGCTCGGGCTCGGCGGTCTGGAGGCGGGTGAAGGTCTCCTCGTCCCAGGAGACGAAACCCTCCGGGGGCTTCTTGCGGACCAGCTTGCGGAGCTTCTTGGTGTCGTCGCCCGCCTTGAGGACGGCCTTGTGGTTCTCCACGACGTGGTCGGGGGCCTGGCAGACGACGTAGCCGACGACGTCGAACCCGGCGCGTCCGGCGCGTCCGGCGATCTGGTGGAACTCGCGGGCGCGCAGGCGGCGCACGCGGCGTCCGTCGTACTTGGACAGCGCGGTGAACAGCACGGTGCGGATCGGCACGTTGACGCCGACGCCGAGCGTGTCCGTGCCGCAGATGATCTTGAGCAGGCCGGCCTGCGCGAGGCGCTCGACAAGGCGTCGGTACTTGGGCAGCATCCCCGCGTGGTGGACGCCGATCCCATGCCTGACCAGGCGTTCGAGGGTCTTGCCGAACTTCGTGGTGAACCGGAAGCGGCCGATCAGCTCGCTGATCCGCGCCTTCTCCTCCTTGGTGCACACGTTGACGCTCATCAGCGACTGCGCCCGCTCGATCGCCGCGGCCTGCGTGAAGTGGACGACGTAGACCGGGGCCTTCTTCTCCAGCAGGAGGTGCTCGATCGTCTCGTGCAGGGGGGTGAGCTTGTAGGCGTACTCCAGCGGCACCGGACGCGTCGCGGACCTGACGATCGCCGTCGGGCGTCCGGTGCGGCGGGTGAGGTCCTTTTCGAACATCGCGACGTCGCCGAGCGTCGCCGACATCAGCAGGAACTGCGCCTGCGGGAGCTCGAGCAGCGGGATCTGCCAGGCGACGCCACGGTCGGGCTCGGCGTAGAAGTGGAACTCGTCCATGACGACGAGGCCGATGTCGGCGCGGTCGCCCTCCTGGAGGGCGATCGCGGACAGGACCTCGGCGGTGCAGCAGATGATCGGCGCGTTCGGGTTGACCGACGCGTCGCCCGTCATCATGCCGACGTTCTCGCTGCCGAACTGCTCGACCAGGTCGAAGAACTTCTCCGACACCAGGGCCTTGATCGGCGCGGTGTAGAAGCTGCACGCGTCGCGGGCGAGCGCGGCGAAGTGCGCGCCCGCCGCGACGAGGGACTTGCCCGAGCCCGTCGGCGTCGCGAGGATCACGTTCGCGCCCGTGACCAGCTCCATCAGCGCCTCCTCCTGAGCCGGATAAAGGCTCAGGCCGCGCTGCTCTGTCCACCCGGCGAACGCCTCGAAGACCTTGTCGGGGTCGCCGTCTTCGGGAAGCAGGTCGTGGAGGTTCACCCCTCCATGATGGGTCATCCCCAGACCGCGCCGACCTCCTCGGCGACCTCGGCGGCCTGGACGCGTCCCGCCTCGAAGGCGGGCAGCCACAGGCGCGCGTCGAGGATGTCCACGCCGAACAGCTCGATCGCGGGCTGGTTCGGGCCGACGGCGGCGATCTTGGCGTCGCCGAGCGCGGCGATCTCCCGGGCCAGGACCGGCCGCGGCGTCATGTGCGCCATCGGCTCCACGATGACGACCTTGTCGTGGCCCGCGGCGAGGTCGGCGTTGCTGACCGAGCGGACGCCGCCGTCCATGTAGCGGCGGCCCGCGATCTCCACGGGCGGGAACACCGCCGGGACCGCGCAGCTCGACGCGACCGCCAGCGGCAACGGCACGCCGGAGGCTGCCTTCCAGATCTGGAAGGCCCCGTCGGCGGTGTCGACGGCGGTGACCAGCAGTTCCCGGTCCGGCCAGGCGTGGCTGGACAGCCGCTCGCCGATCTGGGCGAGCCGCGCGCCGTCCCCCTCGACGGTCAGGGCCAGCTCGCCGATGCGTCGTCTGGCCTCCTGCGGCTCGATGCCCTCGTCGCCGTACATGAGCGCGAAGGCTTGCATGACCTTCTCCATGTCGATCTGCTGCGCGTGCGCCGCCGCGGCCTCGGCCTCGGCGACCGCGGCGATCTCGGTGGCCAGATCGGCGCCCTGGGCGACCATGGCGCCGACCACCGAGCCCGCCGACGTGCCCACGACGAGGTCGGCCTCACCGAGGTCGACGCCCGCCGCGCGCAGGCCCGTCACGAGGCCCGCCTCCCAGCCGATTCCCGCGATGCCGCCTCCGGCGAGGACCAGTGCTCTGCTCATGTCCCCCAGTGTCGCCCAGGGGTCACGCGCTCATCCAGGCGGGGTCGGGCGGCAAAGCCCCCATACCCGGCACGAAGGACCCCTCGGGGAAGCAGGCCCAGGCCCGTGTGTTCGTCTCCTTGACCTCGATCGAGACGGGCTGGTACCGCCCGGCCCCGGACAGACCGGACACGACCTCGCCGAAGACGAAGGCCGAGACGATCACCCCGAGGTCGGCGCTGGTCGCGGCGAGCTCCTTCTTGAAGTCGGGCGCGTCGAGGGCGCGGTGCAGCTGGTTGGCGGCGCGGCCGACGAGGCCCCGTCCGTCGTGGGTGACGTGCCCGGCGTCCACGGACATGCGCATGCGCAGCCGGGACGCGGCCGCCGCGCGGCGGTTGTGGGCGGCCAGGAGCGTCCGGAGGTGGTCGACCAGAGGGTCGATCAGCCGGACCGTGGGCAGCCCCGCGGGCAGGGCCAGGAGGATGCCGTCGCCGCGGTCCTCGCGGTGGCTCTGCACCCACGGGAGTTTGCCCTGCTCGAACGCCTGCTCGACCAGCCGGTACATGGTGGCGCGCAGGTAGATCATGTCCTCGTGGCTGCGCGCGAGGTCCCCGAAGGCGCAGATGTCGAAGGCGAGCAGTGCGTGCAGGCCGCCCTCGGGGCGCACCTTGGCCCCGTCGGAGCAGGTGGTCGGAAAGTTCCCTCGTCTAGTGTGGTGAGACCGCTTCATTCCCCAGCCATCCCCTGGATTCTGCTTTCTTGGGTTGCCCCCAGACGGGGATAAGACGCACTAACCAGACGATCGGCTCCATCCCAATGGTTGGGATGTTTGGGATAGGCTCACTGCTATCTACCACCGAGTTGCATTGACGTCCTCCGGAGGAGGAAAGATCCATGGCCGGGCCGCTGTGGCGCGACATCTCCGAGACGCTGCGCAGGCGCATCGAGTCAGGTGACCTTCCCCCCGGCGCACAGCTCCCCACCGAGATCGACCTCATGGAGGAGTTCGGCGCGAGCCGCAACACGGTACGGCAGGCGCTCCAGCCGCTGATCCAGCGCGGCATGGTCACCGCGCAGCCGGGGCGCGGCACGTTCGTCACCGAGAAGGTCGACCCGTTCGTCACCACGCTCACCGAGAACCCCAGGACCGGCTTCGGCGGGGGCGAAGGGGCCGCGTACATGTCGGAGGCGAGCCTCCAGCAGCGGCTCGCGCGCAACGGGCCGATCAAGGTCGAGCTGCAGATGGCGACGCCGTACATAGCGCGCGGGCTCGGCGTCGACCCCGGGACGCCGGTGATCAGCCGCCACCAGGAGCGGTTCATCGACGGACGGCCCTGGTCGCGCCAGTCCTCGCACTACCCGATGACGCTCGTCGAGGCGGGGGCCGCGCTGCTGCTCCAGGCCGTCGACATCGACCAGGGGCCCGTCGCCTACCTCGAGGACGTCCTGGGCATCCGCCAGGTCGGCTACCAGGACCTCGTCCTCGGCCGCCCCGCCCACCCGGACGAAGCGGCCTTCTTCCGCCTCTCCGGCCCCGGCAGCCTCGTCTTCGAGCAACGCCGCACCGCCTTCGCCGTCGACGGCCACCGCATCCGCCTCACCGTCACCGTCTACCCCGCCGACCGCAACCGCTTCCTCATCAACGAGGGCATAGTCCCCGAAGAAGCCATGAGCCCCCCACCCCGCAAAGACCGCTAACCTCGCAGTCCCTTCGGGACTGCGAGGAAGAACTCGGGACCCCGCGGCGCAGGTCCGGGGCTCGGGGCCCCGCGGCGCAGGGCTCAGGTTTCCTCGCAGTCCCTTCGGGACTGCGAGGGGACAGGCGCCGGGGCGCATGGGCGCGCTCGGCGCGCCTTGGGCCTGAGTCCCGCGAGGCCGGGGCGCCCTTTCCCGCAGTTCCGAAGGGACTGCGGGTCAGGCTCTTGCTGGGCGGGGGGGTTTGAGGAGGGTGCGGAGGCGGGGGGGTGGGTTGTTGAGTTTTTCCAGCATTTGGGTGGCTTCGGCGGCGGTGAGGCGGTCGGACGGGTCCTTGCGGAGGAGGCCGTCGATGACCGGGCGGAGTGGGCCCGCGTTGCGTGGGGGGGTGTGTTCGTCGACCAGGACTGCGAGCATTGAGGCCAGGGCGCCGGCTCGGCGGTAGGGGGGGCGGCCGTCTACTGCGGTGTAGAGGGTGACGCCCAGGGACCAGAGGTCGGAAGCCTCGGTCAGGCGGTCGTTGCGGGCCTGTTCTGGTGAGACATAGGCAGGGGAGCCCTCGAGGACCTTCAGGTCGGTGTCTTCGGTGTGGATGGCAAGGCCGAAGTCGGTGAGGACCACGCGGCCGTCGGCGCAGACCATGACGTTGCTCGGTTTGACGTCGCGGTGCAGCAGGCCCGCGGTGTGGGCCGCGCGCAGGACGGCGCAGAGCTGGCGGCCGATCTCGGCGGCCTTGGCCGGGGTGAGCGGGCCTTCTGCGTCGATGACCTGTTGCAGGTTGGGCGCGTCGATGAACTCCATGACGAGCCACGGCCGCCCCCCGGCGACGAGCACGTCGTGCACCGCGGCGGTGCCGGGATGGCTGAGCCGCGCCATCGACCGCGCCTCCCGGGTGAGCGACCGGCACAACTCGCGCCTGCGCTCGGTGTCCGCCCCCAGCGGGAGCAGGATCTCCTTGACCGCGACCACCCGGTCGAGGACTTCGTCGTGGGCGCGCCACACCACGCCCATGCCTCCACGGCCACGCTCTTCAAGCAGCCGGTAACGCCCCGCGACAAGAATTGGTCCGACCCCCGTCTCGCACGTCCAGCACGCTTCTGTTCTCAGCTCCTGCCCGTTTTGTGCGGATGGGAAGGTCGGAAGATCGTCAAGAGTCGGGCAGTTTTCCGCCGCGCCGGTGCAGCCACCAGGCCCACGCGAGCCCCCCGAGCGGGATTTCCACGACATACGTGAAGAAGCTGTACAGCAGGACGGCGGTGGCCGCGCCGGACGCGTCAAGCCCGAAGTGGACGAGCACGGCGGCGGTCCCCGTCTCGGTGACGCCGGTCCCGCCCGGGGTCAGCACGACGCTGGTCAGCACCCGGTTCAGCGCGAACGCCGCGACGGTCTCGGCGAGCCGGGGCGGCTGCCCGACCGCCCACAGACAGGCCCAGAACAGCACGCCTTGGAGGAACAGATACCCCGTCATGCCGAAGGTCAGGGTCTTCCACCCGGTCCGCAGCACGCCGATGGTCTCCGCGCGGATGCGCAGCAGCGCCGACCCGAGCCCGCGCAGCAGCACCGCGAGCCTGCGCGGGGAACGTGCCGCGAGCGCGCGCAGCCGTCCGTTCACCCAGTGCGCGGCGCTCTCCCAGCGCAGCGCGACCCCCAGCAGCACCGCGCACGCCAGCAGCAGCGCCCCCGCCGACGCCGCCGCAGCGGCGAGCTGCCGGTTGGGGGCCTCCCCGATCGCCAGCAGCGCGGCGAGGCCCAGCGCGGGCAGCAGCAGCCTGCCGAACACGTTCCACACCCCGCTGACCAGCGTCGACACCGCCACCGAGGCGGGCGCGAACCCCCAACTTCCGGCGAGCGCGAACGTCGCGGCGACACCGGCCGCGCCGCCGAACGGCAGCAGGTTGCTGACCGCGCTGCCCGCCGCGTTCAGCTGGAACGCCTGTCCGTGGCCGAGTCCTGGCAGCGAACCCGTCAGGACGAAGGTGTACAGGCCGAGCCCCGCGAGCCACAGCGCGACGAGGATCGCCGCCTCCCCCGGCCCGAGGGAGCTGAGGCCGCGCCAGATCGCCGTCCAGTCGGCGCCGACGAGGCGGGGCATCAGCGCGATGAGCCCGACCGCGAGGGCCAGCGAGGCAGCCGACAGGACGAGCCTTCTCACCGCCGTACGTAGTACTCGGTGCCGAGCGCCAGCCGGAACAGCGGCCCCGGCAGCCTGCACAGCACCGCGAGCAGGCGCGGACCGCCGGTACCTTGGCTGGCGTGCGCGGCCATCGCGGCGCGCTTCGCGGCGGCGAAGCGGCGGACGTCGACGCGATGGCTGATCCTTGAGCCTGGGGTGTATGCCTGCCTCCAGCCGTCGAGCGGGAACAGCGCGGCGAGCGGACGCAGCCACCGCCACAGCCGGTCCCGGTCCACCGTGGCCTCAAGCACGATCTCGGTGCCCGCGATCCGCGCGGCGGCCACCCCCACGCGGTGCACCTGCACATGGTCGGGATGGCCGTAGCCGCCCCGTTCGTCGTAGACCGTCAGCAGGTCGGCCTTCTCCTCGACGAGGACGCGCGCAAGGCGCTCGGCGGCCTCCTCCACCGGACGCGACGCGAACCCTCCGGGCGCACAGCCGTCGAGCCCTGAGTCGGCGTAGCCGAGTGCGACGACGCGCGCGCAGCCGAGGATGCGCGCGGACTCCTCAAGCTCCCGAAGGCGCACCGGCCCAAGCGCGCGCGTACGCAGACCCGTACGGCCGAGTTCCCCTGCGGTGGCGACTACCAGGACCACACGGTTGCCGTCGGCGGCGAGCCTCGCCATCAGCCCGGCGGTCAGCAGCGCCTCGTCGTCGGGGTGGGCGTGGAAGAAGACGCAGGTGCGCATGAAGCGGAATCTGCCCTGTGCCTCGTGAAGATCAGGCCGTCCCCGGGTCAAGTCTGGGTCAGAGGGGACGCCGCTGGCCGGTTCCGGCGTGCGGGCTCCCGAAACTCACGAAGGTGAGGATTCTCCATGTGAGCGACTGCTTCCTGCCCAGGCTCGGCGGGATCGAGGTCCAGGTGGACGAGCTTGCCGCGGCCCAGCGCGCGCAGGGCCACGACGTCGCGGTGGTGACCGCCACCCCCGGGCCCGACTTCCCCGGGCTGCTGCGGACCGGCCCGCGCGTCCCGTGGGGGCTGCCCGTCGGCGGTTCGCTGCGGCCCGTCGTGGAGGAGGTGAAACCCGACGTGATGCACGTCCACGCGGGGGTGGTGTCGCCGTTCGCGTGGCGTGCGCTGGCGAGCTGCCGCGACGTGCCGACCGTCGTCACCGTGCACAGCCTGTGGGGGCGTCCGACGGGCGCGGTCTACCGGCGGCTCATCGGCCCCGACGTCGCCGTCACGGCGGTCAGCGAGGCCGCGGCGAGGCCGATCCGCCGCGCGCTGGGCGCGGACGTGAGGGTGGTGCCGAACGGCATCGACACCGAGCCGTGGCGGACGATCAGGCCGTGGCTGCCGACGGGCGCGGTGCACGTCGTCGCCGTCGGCAGGCTCGCGCCGCGCAAGGAGCCGTTCACGCTGCTGAAGGTGCTGCGCGAGGCGGGCAAACGCGTGCCGATCCGGGCGACGATCGTCGGCGACGGGCCTGCCGCGCGCGGGGTGCGGCGGTTCCTGCGCGAGCACCGGATGGCCCACTGGGTGCGGGTGACGGGACGGCTCGACCGCTCGGAGGTCCGCGAGGTGCTGGCCTCCGCCGACGTGTTCGTCGCGCCCGCCCGGCGTGAGTCGTTCGGGCTCGCGGCGCTCGAGGCGCGCCTGGCCGGGGTCCCTGTCGTCGCGCACGCCGACTCGGGCGTCGCCGACTTCGTCGCGCCCGAGCGCGAGGGGCTGCTCGCCGGGTCGGCCAAGGAGCTGACCGAGGCGCTGGTCAGGCTGGTCACCGACCACGAGCTGCGGCACCGCGTCGCCGCGCACAACGGCGACACGGTGCCCGAGCGGTGCACCTGGCCCTCGGTGCTCGCCGCGTTCGGCGAGCTGTACGAGGGCCGCCGCGCGGCCCCCGCACCCGTGGACGATCAGACGCCGAGCACGGACCGCGCCCACTTGTAGTCGGACTTGCCGACCGCCGTGCGCTGCACCTCGCCGACGACCTGGAGCTGACGCGGCAGCTTGTACCCGGCGATCCTGTCGCGGCAGTGCGCGACGAGGTCCTCGAGGGTCAGCTCGTAACCGGGCAGCGGCGCGACGACGGCCGCGACGCGCTGCCCGAACCGCTCGTCCGGCACGCCGACCACGACGACGTCGTAGACGCCGGGGTGCTCCTTCAGCGCGACCTCGACCTCCTCGGGGTACACCTTCTCGCCGCCGGTGTTGATCACCAGCGAACCCCTGCCGAGCAGGACGATCGAGCCGTCCTCCTCGAGGCTGGCGAAGTCGCCGGGGACCGACCAGCGGACCCCGTCGGCGTCGGTGAAGAACGTCGTCGCGGTCTTGGCGGGGTCGTTGTAGTAGCCGACCGGGATGTGGCCGGACCTGGCGAGCTTGCCGATCTCGCCGGGCTTGACGGGCTTGAGGTCGTCGTCGAGCACCGTCACGCCGGGCTTCATCATGAAGCGCGCGGTGCCCTCCTTGCCGCCCACGGCCGGGCCGCACGCGCCGGTCTCGGACGCGCCGTAGTTGTCGAGGAACAGGCCGGTGGACAGGTGCTTGCCCAGGGCCTCCTTGGCGGCGTCGGTGAGCGGCGCGCCGCCGGACGCGATCGCGAACAGGCTGGAGATGTCGTAGCCGCCCTTGTCGAGCTCGGCGGCCAGCGGCCTGCCCATGACGTCGCCGACGATCATGAGCACGTTGACGCCCTCGTCCTTGACCAGGCGCAGCACCCGGGCGGGGTCGAAGTTGTGGTCGTTGAGCAGCACGAGCCGGGTGCCGCTGAGCAGCGACATCATCGCCACCCACTGGCCCGCGCCGTGCATGACGGGCGCGCAGTCGAACGTCGTCGCGGGCGCGGCCGTGGCGTTCTGGGCGATCTGCTCGGGCGAGGTGATCGGGTCGCCGAGCGCGTTGCCGCCGCCCATCGCGCCGAAGAAGATGTCCTCGGTGCGCCACTCGACGCCCTTGGGGTAGCCGGTCGTGCCGCCGGTGTACATGATGTAGCGGTCGTCGTTGGAGCGCGGCGGGAAATCGTTGTGGGTGGGCTGGGCGGCGAGGGCTTCTTCGTAGCCGACGGCGTCGGGGATGTCCTGGTCGCCGCCGTCCTCGAGGACGACGACGTGGCGCAGCAGCGGGAGCTGGGCGCGGTCGAGCCTGGCGAGCAGCGAGCGTTCGCCGATGACCGCGACGGAGCGGGAGTCGGTGAGCACGTGGTGCAGCTCGCCCGCGACGTACCGGTAGTTCACCGGGATGGGGACCGCGCGGATCTTGAAGGCGCCGAAGAACGACTCGAGCCACTCGGCCCGGTTCCACGAGAGGATCGCGACGTGGTCGCCGGGCCCGACGCCCTGGGCCGCGAGGTGGTGGCCCACCTGGGAGGCGCGCGCGTCGAGCTCGCCGTAGGTGTGCCGGACGTCGCCTGCGACAAGGGCCTCTCGGTCCGGCGCGGCTGCGGCGAGCAGCTCAAGAAGCTCAGCCAGGTTGTACGTGGACATGGGTCTCCTCCCAGGGGGTGGAATCGCGCGAGACGTGCGGCCATCCTCGTTTCCGTTTCGTTAACCGGCAATACCCGCCGGTAGCGCCGTCAAAGAGATTCCAGTCACAATCCGGACCCCCTAGCAGGCCGCTGAGCTGCGGTCCAGTAACCCGGGAACGGAACACCTCCTCCTACCCCTTAACGGCGCTCTTATGGCCGGTTGTGCAGGGTAGATAACAATTCAGCAACCAGCGAGCAGGGGGCCAAGACGTGAGCACACCGGTTGCCTGGACGCCGCCGAGTTGGGAACAGATCGTCACCGAGCACTCGGGCCGTGTTTTCCGGCTCGCCTATCGGCTGACCGGGAACAGGCACGACGCCGAGGACCTCACCCAGGACGTCTTCGTCCGGGTGTTCCGATCCCTGTCCTCCTACACCCCGGGCACCTTCGAGGGCTGGCTGCACCGGATCACCACGAACCTCTTCCTCGACGGCGCGCGCCGCCGTCAGCGCATCCGCTTCGACGCCCTCACCGACGAGGCCGCCGCCCGGCTGCGCAGCGGCGAGCGCGGTCCCGCCCAGATCATCGACGACGCCGCGCTCGACCCCGACGTCCAGACCGCGCTCGACTCCCTGGCCCCCGAGTACCGCGTCGCGGTCGTGCTGTGCGACATCGAGGGCCTGTCGTACGAGGAGATCGCCGCGACCCTCGGCGTCAAGCTCGGGACGGTCCGCAGCCGCATCCACCGGGGCAGGGCGCAGCTGCGGATGGCGCTCGAGCACCGCAAGCCGCGCACGGCGTCCGACGAGTCGCCGACCGGCGGGTTCCAGGTCCCCGCGGGGGTTTGAGCACGGGTTGGAGAACCGGACACGCCGCCGCGACGGGTGCGGGCCGGCCGAAACCGTCGGCTAGCGGAGTTCCGGGGTGTGTCCTAGCGGAGACATGTGGGTTTCTCCGGGGTTTCTTGTGATCGTCCGCCTATGACCGCCCGGTCTGCCGCGGTTATCTTCCGGCCATGGACATGGTCTTCGCACGGCGCGGGTCGGGCCCGCCGCTCGTCGTCCTGTGCGGCACGGGCCCCCGGGCGCGGGCGTGGGAGCCGGTCATCGGCCTCCTGGCCGCCGAGCGCGAGGTGCACGCCGCCACGGTCCCGGCGGGCGACCTCGACGCCGCCGTCACGGCCCTCGCCTTCGCCGTCGCGGGGCTCGACCGCCCCCACGTCGCGGGGTGGGGCTTCGGCGGGCTCGTCGCGCTCGAGGCGGCGGAACGCGGCCTCGTCTCCTCCGCGACGGCCTTCGCGCCGACCGGCTTCGACTCCGCCGACCGCCCCTCCACCCTGCTGACGGCGCTGCGCCGCTGCGCGTCGGTGCCGGGGATGCTGCTGGAACGGCTCGTCGCCCCGCCCGTCAAAGGGTCGCTGCCGTACCGTGCCGGGTTCGGCGGGCCGCTGCTGGCCCCGGACGACGGCTCGGCCTTCACCGGCGACCTCGCCGACGTGCCCGTCACGCTCGCGTGGGGCACCCTGCCCGACGGGGGCGTCCCCTCCCCCGCCCGCTCCGCCCGCGCAAGGCTCCCGCACGTCACGCACCTGCGGCTGCCCGGCTGCGGCAGGGTGCCGATGGCCGACGCGCCGCGCATGGTCGCCGAGGTGATCCTGACCGCGACCGCCGCCGCCGAACGGCAGCGGGTGGCCGTCGCCGGTTAGCCGGGCACGATCGGCAGCCGCAGCACGAAGCACGCGCCGCGCTCGGAGTCCTCGGCGACGAGGTCGCCGCCGTGCGAGCGCGCGATGTCCCTGGCGATGGCGAGACCGAGGCCCGTCCCGCCCAGGTGGCGGCTGCGCGCGGTGTCGAGCCGCGAGAACCTGCCGAAGATGCGCTCCCTGTCCTCCGGCGGGATGCCGGGACCGCTGTCGCACACCCGCATGACGGCCTTGTCGCCCTCGCGCCGCACCCGCACCCGGATGTCGCCGCCGCCGTAACGCTCGGCGTTGTCCAGGAGGTTGGCGTACAGCCTGGCGAACTGGAAGCGGACCCCGTGCACCCGCACCCCCTCGACGACGTCGAGCGCGACGCCCCTGCGCGACTCGAGCCTGGCCAGCTCGCCGAGGTCGAAATCCTCCGCGACCGACGTGCCCGCGCCGATCTGCGACAGCAGCAGCAGGTCGGTGATGATCGCCTCAAGCCGGTCGGTGTCGCGCAGCGCGGCCCGCGACACCTCCTCCCAGTCGGCGTCCTCCGGGTGCAGGAGCGCGCCCTCGAGGTTGGCGCGCAGGCCCGCGATGGGGGTGCGCAGCTCGTGCGAGGCGTCCGAGGCGAACTGGCGCTGGCGCTCCACCGCGTGCTCGAGCCGCTCGAGCGTCTCGTTCGACGTCCTGGCCAGCCGCGCGATCTCGTCGTCGCTGTTCGGGACGGGCACGCGCCGGTGCAGGTCGGACGCGCTGATCTCGGCCATCTGCCGCCGGATCGCCTCGATCGGCCGGAGGGTACGGCCGACGATCAGCCAGGTCACCCAGGCGGCCAACGCGGACAGGACGAAGACGAGCAGCGCCGCGATGATGTTCAGCGTGTGGCCGGTGAGCGCGCGCGGCATCGGCACCGCCACCACGACGAAGTCGGCGTCGCCGTAGATGGTCGTGCGCAGGGACACGACCGCGTAGCAGCTCACCTCGCCCGCGCACTCGATCCGGCGCGCCAGCCTGTCGTCGGGCGGCGGGCGCAGCTGGCTGAGCGGCGGCAGGTCACGGGCGTCGGCGCTGGCCTGGACGACCCTGCCGGACTGGTCGATCACCTGGATGAGGTGGACCGCCGCCGACGACGGGATCGGCGAGTCCACCCGGTCGGCGCGGACGTCGGCCGACACGCGGCGCGCCACGCGTTCGGCCTCGTCGAAGATCTGGGCCTGCACGGTGCGCCGGAACAGGCTTGTGACGCCGACCGCGATCAGGCCGATGACCACCGCCGCGAGAAGCGCCGCGACCACGGTGTCGCGCACCCGGATGGAGCGCGGCCACCACCTCATGCGTCCCCCCGATGCCCTGCCCCCGAAGGCGCGGCCCCCGCCGCGACCCGTCACGCGTCCGCCCCCGTGCCCGGCCGGGTGCGGCCGTCCGGGAGCGGCGACCGTCCCTCGGTGTGCCTACCCGGACGAACGGCCGTCGCAACCCATCGCGCACGCACCCGTCACGCATGGTGACATCACCGACTGTACCGAGTCGATCACCCGCGGGGGGACCCGGACGCCGAACGCGGTCCACGGACTGAGACGGGTCACCCCCGGGTGAACTTTCGATGAGAGCTCGTCGCATTGGCCCGCAAGGGCTGACTCAACGGGTCAGCATGGGGTTATGTTGCCGGAGTGGCATTGTTCGGCCACGAACAAGAGGAAATCGGCAGTACGTCCGGACGCCGTCGACAGCGTTCGGGTAACGACCGTTACCAGATTGGAACATGGACCCGGACACCGCCCCCCTCCAGCGGCGGCGTCCCTGCGCAAGGGGTTCTGGACCGCCCCCCACCGCAAAGAGCGCCGAAGTTGCCACGGCCGCGCGGCCGATCCTGGCCCCGCGCGGACCTACACTGGCGGTCTGGTGAACCACCAGAGCATGATTTGCACCACAATCTCATGTGAAATTCGTCATGATCCTTGAGGTCGAGGCGACCAAACTGCCCCAGGGCGCGCGGGGCCAATGCCGAATGGAGGTCACCGCGTGACAGCAGAAGTGGGCATCCCCTCCCGCACCGGGCGTGCCGGGCGGAGCCCATGGTCGGACATTCCGCGCGAGCTCTCCGAACACGTTCTGCCGCATCTCGACCTTGTCGCGGAGGAGATCATCAAGGAGGTCCGCCTCCAGGTCCGCGAATACTCAAGGGGTGGAGGCCCCTACGCGTCCAACCTCCGCACCGTCGTCGAACGCGCCCTCACCCACTTCGTCGACCGCATCGCCCACGGCGGGCCGCACCCCGACCCCGACTTCTTCCAGGCCATCGGACGCGGCGAGGCCGGCGAGGGCCGCAGCCTCGACCCGCTCCAGGCCGCGATGCGCGTCGGCGGGCTCGTCGCCTGGCGGCGGCTGTCGGAGAACGCCTGGGAGCTGGAACCCCGCGTCATCACCGCGCTCGGCGAGGCGGTCTTCGTCCACCAGGACGACATCGCACGCCAGGCCGCCACCGGATACCGCCAGGCACAGGCCGACGCGGCCGGCGAGATGCAGCGCCGCCGCCGCAGACTGCTCGACCTGCTCCTCACCGGCGGCTCAGGCCACGACGCCATCGCCGACCTCGCCGCCGCCGCGCACTGGCCGATGCCCCGCACCGTCGCGGCCGTCGCGCTCGACATCCGCCACCAGGACACCCGCCCCCCGGCCTTCCCGCCGGACGTGCTCATCGACCTCGGCCGCACCCAGCCGTCGCTGCTCATCCCCGACCCCGACGGGCCCGGCCGCAACCAGCTCATCGACCGCGCGCTCGCCGACTGCAGCGGCGTCATCGGCCCGACCGTCCCGGTCACCGAGGCCGCGCACTCGATGCGGCTCGCCCGCGCGATGCTCCAGCTCGGCCAGCGCGGCGTCATCGACGCCGAGGGCGTCGTGCGCTGCGTCGACCACATGTCGACGCTCATCCTCTTCCAGGACGAGCAGCTGCTGACGTCGCTCGCCGAACTGCGCCTCGCGCCGCTGTCGCACCTGCGCAGCAGCCAGCAGGACAGGCTCGCCGAGACGCTGCTGGCCTGGCTGCAGTCCGGCAGGAACGCCAACGAGGTGGCGATGCGGTTGCACGTCCACCCCCAGACCGTCAGATACCGCCTCCGGCAGCTCGAGGAGCTGTTCGGCGACCAGCTCCTCGACCCCGATCTCCGGTTCGACCTGGAGATCGTGCTGCGGGCCAGAAGGCTCCAGCAGTCGGTCGCGCCGGTCCCCGCCGCGCCCGACCAGGCGGTCGCGGGCGAGGTCATCAGCCTCCGCCGCGTCTGACCCAGCGCACAACGAAGGCCACCGCTTCTGGCGGTGGCCTTCGCCTCTCTCACCCCTCACACTCCCCGTCCCGCGGGGCCCTGCTCACCGCCCAAAGAACTCCTCATCCGGCCGAGTACCAATCCCAATAGTCAACCGATTGGTGTAGTTGAAGAACGACGCGACCTCGATGACCTCGACGATCTGCTCGTCGGTGAACCCGTGCTCGCGCAGGCCGAGCACGTCATCGTCGGTCACGTGCGACGGGTTCACGGTGAGCTTCACCGACAGGTCGACGATGGCCTGCTCACGCGGGCCGAACCCGATGATGTGGTGGTCGTCGGCGATCCGGTGCGCCAACTCGCGGTCCTTGAGCGCGGCAGCGAGCCCGGCGCGGTGATTCGCCTTGCAGTACCCGCAGCCGTTCTCGTGGGAGACGACGACCGAGATGAGCTCGCGCTCCTGGATCGTGAGGGTGCCGCCGTTGGGGTCCCACAGCGAGTGGTAGAAGGTCAGCAGCCGCTTGAGCGTCTCGGTGTTGTGGGCGTAGCTGTTCAGGTAGTTGGGGACGCGGCCCTGTTTCTTCTCCGCGTCGGCGAACAGCGCCTCGACGTCCTCGGGGAACTTCGACCGGTCGGGGGTTCCGAACCGCGAGAGGCGGGGCTCGGCCACTTCGAACGTCATGAGTGACTTTCTCCTTGCTGCTGTTCCCATCTTCCCTACCGATAATGTAGGAATGGTGGGGAACTTGCAAGGGCGTAGCGGGAACCACGGAAGGTGACGGAGCATGACAGTTCAGACGGACGTCGCGGCACCACATGCCCTGTCGGACGCGGAGGCGCTGCGCGTCGCCGTCGAGGTGGCCGGGCGGGTGCGCGTCGGATCGGCCGAGCGGGACCGCGAGTCACGCCACCCGCGCGCCGAACTCGACGACCTCGCCACGACGGGGCTGCTCGGCATCGCCGTCCCGACCGAATACGGCGGCGGAGGGGTGCGGCCGAGCACCGTCGCTGAGGTGTTCCGGCTGCTCGCGGTCGGGGACCCCGCGGTGTCCCAGCTGCTGCTGTCGCACTTCGTCCTCATCGAGCTGCTGAAGGAGGCTGGGTCGGCGGAGCAGAAGGAGTTCTTCTTCGGCGAGGCCGTCCGGGGCGTCAGGTTCGGGAACGCGACGGCCGAGCGCGGCACGAAGCACGTGTTCGACCGGCGTACGTCGCTCACCGCCGACGGCGACGGATATGCGCTGAACGGGCGGAAGTTCTACACCACGGGGGCGCTCGCGTCCGGGTGGATCGGGGTGGCGGCGTCGGTGGACGGGGACCAGGCACAGCCCGTCATCGCGTTCGTGCGGCCGGACGACGAGGGCGTCGCGTTCGCCGACGACTGGACCGCGTTCGGGCAGCGGCCCACCGCGAGCGGGTCGATCGAGTTCACCGACGTGCGGGTGCCGGCGGAGCGCGTCCTCGTGCTCGGGCCCGTCCCGGCCGACCCGCCGCCGCAGACGCTCGGCGCGTACGACCAGATCCTGCACGCCGCGATCGACGTCGGCATCGGCAGGGCCGCGCTGGAGGACGGGGCGGCGTTCGTCGCCGAGCGGAGCCGTCCGTGGTTCGAGTCGGGCCACGACCGCGCCGCCGACGAACCCCACACGCTCCTGCACTTCGGCAAACTGACCACCCGCCTCCACGCCCTCGAAGCCCTTTTCGCCCGCGCCGGAGCAGTCCTCGACGCCGCCTACGCCGCCCCCGCCCTCACCGACGCCAACACCGCGGCCGCCTCCCTGGCCGTAGCCGAAGCCAAGGCTTTCGCCCAGGAAATCTCCCTCCAGATCGCCTCCGACATCCTCGAACTGTCCGGCACCAGCGCCGCCGACTCCACCCACGCCCTAGACCGCCACTGGCGCAACGCCCGCGTCCACACCCTCCACGACCCCGCCCGCTGGAAATACCACCACATAGGCAACCACACCCTCAACACCACAAACCCCCCACGCTACCCCCTCCTCTAACCCCCAAAGGCCCCCGCTTCCCCTGGGAGCGGGGGCCGTCGGCGGGATCTCTCAAACCCGGGCGGCTTGCGGCGTCCACCAGGGTTTCGGTGGGGATGGGGAGGCGGGGACCGGGGGTGGTCCCCGCCGGGAGGGGTTAGGAGCGGTAGAGGTTTAGTTTTTCTTCGCCGATTTTGGCGCGGAGGGTGGGGTCGTCGATGCCCAGGCCCTCGGTGGGGGCGGCGCAGAGGAGGGCTACCTTGCCGATGTGCTGGTTGGTTTGGACGGCTCGGGTGGCGTCGGCGGCGGTGTCGAGGTCGAAGACGCTGGAGAGGGTCGGGTGGATCATGCCCAGGCTGATGAGGCGGTTGGTCTGGACCGCTTCGTGGTAGTTGAAGCCGTGGGAGCCGACGATGCTCTTCAGGCGCATCCACAGGAAGCGGTTGTCGTACTCGTGGCGGTAGCCGGTCGAGGAGCCGCAGGTGACGATCTTGCCGCCGCGCTTGGCGACGTAGACCGAGGTGCCGAAGGTCTCCGCGCCCAGGTACTCGAAGACGATCTGGGGGTCCTCGCCGACGGTCGAGCGGATCGCCTCGCCGAGGATGCGGCCCGCCTTGCGGTTGCGGAAGCCCTCCGGGCCGAGGCCGAGCTCGTTGCGGTTGATGACGTGCTCGACGCCCTGCTTGCGCACGAGGTCGGCCTTGTCCTGCGAGCCGACGACCGCGACGGGGATGCCGCCGCCGTTGAGGACGAGCTGTGAGGCGTAGGAGCCGAGGCCGCCGGTGCCGCCCCAGACCAGGACGACGTCGCCCTGCTTCATCCGCGCGCCGTGCGAGCCGACCAGCATGCGATAGGCGGTCGCGGCGCACAGCGTGTTCGACGCGGCCTCCTCCCACGTGAGGTGCGCGGGCTTGTGGATGAGCTGGTTGGCCTTGACGACGCAGAACTCCGCGAGCGACCCGAAGTTGGTCTCGAAGCCCCACGCGAGCTGCGACTCGGTCATCATGCCGTCGTCGTAGGAGGCGTGGTCCTCCTCGTCCACGTAGGCCGGGGAGATGACGACCTTGTCGCCGACCTTCCAGTTCTTGACGCCCGCGCCAGTGCGCACGACGACGCCGGAGCCGTCCGAGCCGAGGATGTGGTACGGCAGGTTGTGACGGGCCCCGTACCAGCCCTGCTGGCCGAACTTCTCGAGGAACGCGAAGGTCGGGACGGGCTCGAAGATCGCCGACCAGACCGTGTTGAAGTTGATGGCGGCCGACATGACCGCGACGACGCACTCGTCGGGCGCGATCTCCGGCATGGCGACCTCGCCGACGTGCATCGACTTGCGCACGTCCTTGTCGGTCTCGCCCTCGAAGATGCCGACCTCTTCGCGCAGCGTGTACGCGGCCCGGAACGACTCCGGAAGTGCGGTGTTCTGGAGCTCCTCGGGGGAGGCGCCGTTGATCACGGCCTGGAGCAGATCAGACATGTCGATTCCTCTGGTGAGCGCGCCGTTGACTAGTGGGCAAGTTCACCGGCCAGATGCGCCGCGATGAGGTGCACACCGGGCGGGTCCAGCAGGTTCAGGTGGTGTGTCCCGGTGACCTCGACGATCTCCAGGTTCGGGCAGAGCGGCCCGAGCCCGTTGGTGTCGTCGAGGTCGACGTAGCGGGCGTCCTGGACGGCCCACGGGGTGGGCAGGGGCGCCTTGTAGAGGATGACCCGGCCGTCGTACGGCTTGTAGGCGTACCTCTCCAGCGTCCTTGTGTCCTGGTGTGAGGTGAGCTGGTGGTGCAGCACCGCGGGGGGCAGGGACGCCATCACGGGTGCGGCCCGCTCGGCGACGAGGGCGAACATCTCGTCCTCGCTCTTCCCGGCCAGCTCCGCGTACTCCAGCTTCACCTCCGTCCCGTACGTCTCGGTCAGGTAGGCGGCGAAGCCGGCGAACCTCTTGGCGAGGTTGTCGGCGTCGTCGTCGGTGGGCAGCGGGACGCCGCCGTCGAACAGCGCGACGAACTCGACCTCGTGGCCCGCGGCGGTGAGCTGCCGCGCGGTCTCGTAGGCGAGGGTCGCGCCGAACGACCAGCCGCCGAGCCGGTAGGGCCCGGAAGGCTGGGTCTGGAGGATGTGCTCGACGTAGCGCGCGGCGCGTTCCTCGACGCTCGGCGCGTCCTCCCAGCGTTCGAGCCCGTAGAACGGCTGTGCGACGCCGATGAGGGCGGCGAGCTGCTGGTAGCAGCCGGTGGTGCCGCCCGCGGGGTGCGCGGCGAAGAACGGCCTTCCCGCGCCGAGGGGTTGCAGCGGCCGGACGGTCTGCCGCGCCGCCTCGTCCTCGACGGCCCTGACGACGTCGGCGACGCCCTGGGCGGTCGGTTCGGCGAACAGGGCGGTCCGGTCGAGCGTGGTGTGCAGCTCGGCCTGGAGCTTCAGGTGGATCAGGTCGGCCTGGTGCTCCTGGCCGCCGAGCGCGAAGAAGTCGTCGACGACGCTGACGCGGGCGAGGCCGAGCTGTTCCTCGAACAGCCGGACCACGAGGCGTTCTGCGGCGTCGCGCGGCATGACGTAAGCCGAGTCGTCGGCTTCGGGCGCGGCGGTGCCGCCGAGGCCGAGTTCGTCGGCGGCCCATTCCTCGAAGACGTTCACGCTCGCGCCCTGGAGCAGGACGGCGGGCGGGACGGTGAGTCCGAGGTCGTGTTCGATCGCGCTCTTGATCCGGACGGCGACGAGCGAGTCGAGGCCGAGTTCGGTGAGCGGGGTCGCGGGGTCGAGGCGGCCCGCGTCGAAGCCGAGGATCGCCGAGACGCGTTCCAGGACGCGGGCGCGCAGGGCGGCGCGGGCGGCGTCGGGGTCGAGGGCGCGCAGGCCGTCGGGGCCCGGCCAGTCGTCGGAGGCTCCGGCCTGTCCTGCGGCCTCTACTAGGGCGGTGTAGAAGGGCATCCTGCGGATTTCGGGGAACAGCTCGACGGCCTTGGCGGCGTCGAACCGCAGAACGCCGGTGGCCGCCCTGTCGTACGCGAGGAGCGCTTCCAGGGCTTCTACGCCCTCTGCGGGGGTCAGCGGCTCGATGACGGTCACCGCCGCGTCGGTCGCGCCGCCGACCTCCGCCCAGGTGCCCCAGTTGACGGTCGAGGCGGCGAGGCCGTGCGCGCGGCGGTGCGCGACGAGGGCGTCGAGCGCGGCGTTCGCGGCCGCGTAGGAGCCCTGTCCCGGCGAGCCGAGAAGGGCGGCGGCGGAGGAGTGCATGAGGAAGAAGTCGAGGTCCTCGGGGACCGCCTCGTGCAGCCGCCACGCGCCCGCGACCTTGGCCGTCCACACCCTGTGCAGGTCCTCGGGGCCGACCTCGGTGAACAGCCGGTCGGCCATCGCGGCGGCCCCGTGGACCACGCCGCGCAGTTTCTTCCCGCCCTCGGTCGCGGCCGCGACGAGACGTGCCGCGACGCCGTCCGCGGCGACGTCGCCGAGCACCACCTTGACGTCCGCGCCCAGCGCGCGCAGGGCCGCGATCTCCGCCTCGGCCTCGGGGTTCGGTCCGGAACGCCCCGAAAGCACGATCCGGCCAGCGCCACGCTCGGCGAGCAGCCGCGCGGTCACCAGGCCGATGCCGCCGTACCCTCCGGTGATGACGTACGCGCCGCCCTTGCGGACGGCCTTGCGCGGCTTGCCTTCCGGGAGGGACGCGGCAGCGAGGCGGGCGCTGTGACGGCGTCCGGCTCGGTAGGCGATCTCGGTGTCGGTGGAACCCGCGGCGATCTCGGCGGTGAGGATCGCCGAGGCGTCGTCGTCCGGTTCTAGGTCGAGGTGGGTCGCGCGCAGGCCCGGCTGCTCGAAGCCGAGGACGCGGACGAGGGCGGGGAGGAAGCCCTGGCCCGGGTGACCGGCTTCGCCGTCCACGACGGGGCGGGCCCCGCGGGTGACGAGCCAGAGGCGCTGCGCGGTGAGCGCGCGGGCGGCTCCGGCGACGGCGAGGACCAGCGCCTCGTCGGCGACGTCGGCGGGCGGGGCGAGCGCGACATGCCTGGTGTCCTCGGCGACCGCCGCGCGTACGGCGGCTTCGGCGTCGGCCCAGTCGATGTCGTCAAGGATGACGAGCCCGTCGGCATCGCCCTCGGCGTCTTCGAGGGGGTCTTCGGTCCACACCGCCTCGACAAGCTTGGCCGACAGGGGGACGGGGACGTCACGGCGGCGCAGGACGACGCCGGAGGCGGCGAGGAGGGGGGTGCCGTCCTCGTCGGCCAGAAGGATCTCGCCAGTGACGGCGGCTTCGTTACGCGTCACCGTCGCGCGGCTAAGGCCGCCCCGGTGGGTGGGGCCGAAGACGCGGAGTTCCCCTATGGACTCGGCGATCCACCCGTCTTCGCCGACTTCAGCGGAGAGCTGTTTGAGGCAGCGGTCGAAGACCTCGGGGTGCACGCGGTAGTGACGGCTTCCCTTGGACGCGCCGGTTATCGCGGTCCATCCTGTGACGTCGGCCTTGCCGGGGGCGTCTGCGAGTTCGTCAGCGGAGACGGCTTGCGCGGTCGCCAGCGGGGCCCATACGCCCGCCGGGGTGCGGACGTGGATCGCGACCCGGCCGTCGGCGTCGAGGGTCGTGCTCAGCTCCGTGTCGCCGTCCACGGCGTGCAGGCGGCTCAGCTCAAGCGCGCGCACGGCGACGCCGTCGGCCTGCGCGGCCGCCGCGAGCGCCATCTCGGCGAGCGGGGCGGCGGAAAGGTACGCGCCCTCCCAAGTCGCCATGTTCTGCCAGGCGTGGCGCTCCTCGCCGGGCAGCTCGACGTGCGCGCCGAGCAGCGGGTGCGCGTCGGAGCCCGCGACGCGGCGCGCGCCGTCCATCCAGTGCCGCTCGTGCCGCCACGGCGCGCGCGGCAGCGCGACGAGCCCGCCATCACGCGGGGCGGTGACGGCGTGGCCGTGCACGGCGAGCGTCGCGAGCTGGGCGTGGAAGGTGAGGGTGTCGTCGGTCTCCTGGCCCTTCGGAGCGCGCTTGAGCGAGTGCAGCACCTGCGCGCCCGAGCCGTCGAGGGTCTCGCCGACGGCCATCGCGAGGATCGGGTGGGCGTTCAGCTCGATGAACGTGCGGTGGCCGTCCTGCGCGGCGGCGGCGACGGCGTCGGCCAGCCGGACGGGGTTGCGCAGGTTCGCGGCCCAGTACTCGGCGTCGAGCGGCGCGGAGCCGTCGAAGAGCTTGCGCGGGTCCTCCAGCGCGGTCGTGTACATGGGGATCTCGCCGACGCGCGGGGCGAGCTCGGCGAGCAGCTCGCGCAGCTCGGGCAGCAGCGGATCGACCTGCGGCGAGTGGCCCGCGCCCTCGGCCTTGACCTGCCGCGCGAGGTACCCCCTGCCGGACGCCCAGGCCAGCACCGCCTCGATCGCGTCGGCCTCGCCGGTGACCACGGTCTGCTTCGGCGACGACAACACGGCCGGGTGGACGAGGGGCCCGTCGTACTCCTGGAGGTCGTTCTGGCCGCACCCGATGACGGCCATGCCGCCCCCGCCGACCAGCGCGGTCATCAGCCGGGAGCGGCGCACGATCACCTTGACGCCGTCGGCCAGGCTCAGCGCCCCCGCGACGACCGCCGCCGCGACCTCGCCCATCGAGTGCCCGATGACGGCGGCGGGCTCGACCCCGTAGGACCGCCACACGCGCGCGAGCCCGACCTGGACGGCGAACAGCACGGGCATGATCTCGGCGGGCCCCTCGGGCATCCTGCCCTCTTCGAGGAGGTTCCACAGGTCGAGCCCGGCCTCCTCGGCGAACATGCCGTCGAGGTCGTCTATCGCCTCGGCGAACGCGGACTCCTCGGCGAGCAGAGACTGGGCCATCCCAGCGCGCTGGGCGCCGTACCCGGAGAACACGAAGACGGGACGCGCGGCGCTTCCCACGGCGGTTCCGGTGACGACCGAGGGGCTCGGCCTGCCCTCGGCGAGCGCGGCGAGGCCGTCGCGCAGGCCCGCGAGGTCGCGCGCGACGACGGCGGCCCTGGCGCGGCCGCGCGGCTCGCGGCGGCGCAGCGTCTCGGCGACGTCGGCGAGCGCGGGCGCGGCCCACCCGGCGGCCGGCGCGGGCGCGTCAGCGGCCTCCTGAGGCGCGGGCGGGGTGAGGGTGTCGAGGAGGGCCCGCGCGTAGTCGGGGAGGCGGTCGGCGGCCACGTCGGACAGCGGGAAGACGCGGACGGGCACCGGCTCGGGCTGGACGGGCTCGGCCGCGGGGAACGCCTCAAGGCGGACGTGCGCGTTGGTGCCGCCGAAGCCGAACCCGGAGACGCCCGCGCGGGCCGGGCGCTCGTGCGACGGCCAAGGCGTCTCGACGGCGGCGACCTTGAGGTTGAGCTCGTCAAAGGGGATGTGCGGGTTGGGCTCGCGGTAGTGCAGCGACGGCGGGATCACGCCGTGGTGCAGCGCGAGCACCGTCTTGATCAGCCCCGCCGCGCCGGCCGCGGCCTCCATGTGCCCGAGGTTCGACTTCACCGACCCCAGAAGCAGCGGCTCGGTACGGCCCTCCCCCAGCACCTCGCCCAGCGCGCGCGCTTCGATCGGGTCTCCGAGGAACGTGCCCGTGCCGTGCGCCTCGATGTAGTCGACGTCGCGGTCGGCCGCGTACATGTCGCGCAGCAGGGCCTTCTGGGCGTCGGCGTTGGGCGCGACGAGCCCGTTGGAGCGGCCGTCGGAGTTCACGCCTGACCCGGTGACGACGGCCAGGACGCGGTCGCCGTCACGGCGCGCGTCAGCCAGCCGCTTCAGGACGAGCACGCCGCAGCCCTCGGCGCGGACCATCCCGTCGGCGGACGCGTCGAACGCCTTGCAGCGCCCGTCTGCGGCGGTTCCTCCGGCCTGGTCGAACGTCATCGTGATAGTCGGCGACAGCAGGACGTTCACACCGCCCGCGACAGCCACGTCGCTGTCACCGGCGCGCAAGGACTGGACGGCAAGGTGGGTGGACACGAGGGACGACGAGCAGGCGGTGTCCACGATCATCGAGGGGCCGCGCAGGTCGAGCAGGTAGGACAGGCGGTTGGCGACGATGCTGAGGGCGGCTCCCGTAGCGGTGAACGCTTCGAGGCGCGTCAGGTCGGAGGCTGTGAGCCCGGCGTACTCGGGGGCGGAGACGCCGATGAACACGCCGGTGCGTGAGCCGCGCAGCCTCGCGGGGGCGAGGCCCGCGTGCTCGAACGCCTCCCACGCGACCTCGAGGACGAGCCTTTGCTGGGGGTCCATGACGGCGGCTTCGCGGGGCGTGATACCGAAGAAGCGCGCGTCGAACGCGGCGATGTCGTCAAGGAAGCCGCCGCGCTTGGTCACCTTGTCGAGGAGGTCGGCTATCTCCGGGGAACCGTCGTCGAAGGCGTCCCAGCGGCCGTCGGGCACCTCGCCGACGGCGTCGCCGCCGTCGCGCAGGAAGCTCCAGAACTCCTCGGGGCCGTCGATGCCGCCGGGGAAGCGGCAGCCGAGGCCGATCACGGCCACCGGCTCGTCACTGCCGGACATTCCGGACGGACCCGCCGAGACCGGCACACCGACCGGCTCGGGCTCGGCCCCGCTCAGCGCGGCGGCGATCCGCGAGATCGTCGGATGCTCCCAGACCAGGGTCGCGGGCAGTGAACGGCCCAGAAGCTCCTCGAGTTCGCCCGCGATCGCGACGGCGTCCCTTGAGGCCAGGCCGAATTCCTCCAGCGGGCGGTCCACATCCACCTCGTCGGGAACCATGTCCGCACGGTGTGCTATCTCATGGACGAGGAAGTCTCGGATCTCACCCTGGAGCTGCGAATCCCTGCCTACGGACATGAGCTCCCCCAACATGGGCATGGGCCGGTGCGAGCGACCACCTTGTCCCAGTTTGAGCGCATCCCTCTTCGCACGCGGACCAAGAATCTCGGGTGTTCCTTATCACCCCCATGACAAGAGGTTTCCGCCCACCATATGGGTGAATTGGGGCTAAATGGGACGGGACAGGTACGGGTGGACGTTGGCGGTCGTGGCCGTCAGCGCGTTCATGGTGACCTTGGACAACACGGTCACGAACATCGCACTCGCGACGATCGTCGAGTACTTCGACACGAGCCTCGCGGCTGCCACCTGGGTCACCACCGCGTACATCCTGATCTTCTCCTGCCTGATGATCGCCGGAGGGCGGCTTGTAGACGTCTACGGCGTCCGGCGGACCTTCTCGATCGGCATGGGCGCGTTCACGCTCGCCTCCCTCGGCGCGGGACTGTCCCAGGAGCTGTCGCACCTGATCGCGTTCCGGGTGCTCCAGGGGGCCGGGGCGTCACTCGCGCTGCCCGCGACGCTCGTCATGGTGATGAACAAGCGGACCGAGAAACAGAAGTCGCTCGGGAACCTGGTCTTCATCCTCACCGGGACCGTCGCGTCCGCGCTCGGACCCGTCATCGGCGGCGTCATCACCGAGACGTTCTCCTGGCACTGGATCTTCCTGATCAACGTCGGGCCCGGCCTGTTCGTCATCGTGCTCGCCCAGTTCGTCCTCGACGGGCAGAGCGACAACGGGCCCGAGAACGTCGACCTCCCGGCCGTCCTCACCACCGCGACGCTGCTGTTCTCCATCACCTACGGCGTCCACGCCGGGAGCAGCTCGATCGGCTGGACCCACCCCAGCGTCCTCGCCGTCTTCGGCCTCGCGCTCATCTCGCTCTTCTCGCTGATCCTCGTCGAGAAGTGGGCGCCCAACCCGATGATCAGCACCGAGTTCTTCCGGAACAAGGCGTTCTCGGGCGGTCTGGCCGGACAGATCCTGTGGGGGATGGGCTTCTCCGGCGTCATCACCTACTCCGGCAACTTCATGCAGGTCGTGCTCGGCTGGAGCCCGTCCCAGGCCGGGAGCGTGTTCATCCCCCCGGCCGTCATCATCGGGCTGTGCACGCCCATCGGGTTCTGGCTGTCGGCGAAGTTCGGGCCGCGCATCCCCATCTCGACCGGCATGGTGCTGATGGCGTGCGGACTCGTCGCGTTCTCCGGGTTGCGCCAGGGCGACGACTTCACCGACATCCTTCCCGGCATCGTCCTGCTCGGCGTCGGGTCGGCCCTCACCATGCCGCTCGGCCTCTACGTGCTCAAGGCCGTCCCGGAAAGCCGGACGGGCGTCGCGGGCGGGCTGCTCAACGTCGGCCGTGAGATCTCCGCCGCGCTCGGCATCGTCTTCCTCGGCGCGCTGCTGTCGTCCATGCGGCGTTCGGCCGCCGCCGAGGGCGAGAGCGAGATCGCGGCGCTGGAGCAGGGCTCGTCGGCGGCGCTGCTGCTCGGCGCGGCGCTCGTGCTGATCGGCGCGATCATCACCGTCAGCACCCTCCAGCGCAAGAGCGAGATCGCCGAGGAGCCGGAAGGCAAGGCGCAGCCCATGCCTGACGCGTCCTCGATCACCTCCGGGTCGTTCCCCGTCATCCCGGACTGGTGGGGCACCAACCGCAAGGCGGGCATCCCCTCGGCATGGCCGCCGCCTCCGCCCTACAGTCCCTATGAGACGACGGAGGAGGACCGCACATGGGCCGGAAGGTAGTGATCTTCGCTGCCGGTTCGCGGGGCGACCTGCAACCGTGCGTCGCGCTCGGCAGGGGCCTCGCCGACCGGGGCGACGAGGTGCGGCTGATCTCCAGCGAGTCCTACCGCGGGCTCATCGAGGACGCCGGGCTCGCGTTCCGTGGGCTGTCACTCGACCCCGCCAAGATCGTCGACTCGCCCGAGGGGCAGGAACTGCTGTCCGGGGGACGGAATCCGGCCAAGTTCCTGCGGAACATGAAGCGGATCGCCGCTCCCCTGGCCGAGAAACTCCTCGCCGAGGTCGACGACGGGACCGACGGGGCCGACCTCGTCCTCGCCCCCACCCTCGGCTACCTGGGCGCGCACATCGCCGAACACCGGGGCATCCCGCACGCCCTCATCCACTTCCAGCCCTCCCAGCCGACCGGACGCTTCCCGCACCCGTTCCTGCCGCACGCCCGCCTCCTCGGCCCGTACGCCAACCGGCTGACCTACGAGGCGCTCGACTTCGTGACGTGGCAGCTCACCCGCCCGTTCATCAACACGTGGCGGACCGAACGCCTCAAGCTCCCCCCGGTCTCCCTGCTCGGCCCGCAGCGCGCCGCCCGCACGGCCCCCGTCCTGTGCGCGTTCAGCTCGGTGCTCGTCCCCCGTCCCGCCGACTGGCCCGACAACGTGAAGCTCACCGGCTTCTGGTTCCTCGACCAGCCGCACTGGGAGCCTTCTCCCGAACTGACGGCCTTCCTCGACGCGGGCCCCCCGCCCGTCTACGTCGGCTTCGGCAGCATGCTCCCCGCCGACCCCCGCGAAACCGACCTCAAGGTCCGCACCGCCCTCCGCCTCGCGGGCTTCCGAGGCGTCCTCCAGGGCGACCCGTCGACCTCGGAAGACGACATGTTCGTGGTGAACAACGTCCCCCACTCCTGGCTCTTCCCCCGCATGGCCGCCGCCGTCCACCACGGCGGCGCGGGCACCACCGCCGAATCCCTCCGCGCCGGCCTCCCCACCCTCGTCTGCCCCTTCTTCGGCGACCAGCCCTACTGGGCCGACCGCGTCCACGCCCTCGGCGCAGGCCCCACCCCCCTCCCCATCCGCCACCTGACCGTCGAATCCCTAACCTCCCGCCTCCGCACCCTCCCCACACCCCCCCACCGCACCCGCGCCCAAACCCTCGCCTCCTCCCTCAACGCCGAAGACGGCGTAGCCCGAGCCTGCGAATCCCTAGACCTCCTCCAACCCTTATCGGAGCTTTCGGGCCGCCAAGCCTCGAGCCGGCGAAGTGGCCGTCCGATTCTTCGAGCGCAATCTCGCGCAATCGCCTCCCCACGATGACGCCCTGATCGCTAACTTCTCGGTGAAGAACCCGGACAGCGATGGCAGTCCGGTCCAGGGAGTCTCGGGCAATCGGCGAACCGGAGGTCGCGATCTCGTGCAATCCCCTGACGACAACTCGCCCCTCACCCTTACCTTCGTCCTCAAGGACCCCGGGTCCCTCCAGGACGACCAGTGCCCAAGCCTCTACCGGACGAGCAGGCGCACGTGGATCATCCAGGCCGACCGACGGGACGAACCGGACGTGAGGGCACAGGCCCGAGCCCTCGCCCCACACGAAGGACTAGGCGAGGTGACCGACGACTTCATGGACGTGATCGCCCGCACCTACGTGAAGGAGAGGTATGGACTCGATATCCCCGGCTGAGCGCCGGGCGCTGGTCGCCGGTGTCCAGCGTGAGGCTCTCCACCTGGAGACCCGGGACAACTACGGCGTCGACGCCGAGTTGTTCGCCCGGTGGCGCGCGGGTGACCGCGAAGAGGTCGCCAGGGTCCTCAAGCCGTGGTGCGACGAGGTGAGGGCGGGGGTCGCGGAGGGGAAGGTCTATCGGCGTGCGTGCGTGGTCTCTGAACCCCTCTCCGAGTACCAGGCGTTCACGCGCGAGGTGACCTACCTTCGGGTGGAAGCGGGCGAGGACCAGCGTTGGATTCCCCGGCGGCTGGTCTCAGCCCTGGCCCTGCCCGGGAACGACTTCTGGCTGCTGGACGGCGAGACCGTGATCTTCAATGTCTTCTCCGGAGATGACGTCTGCGTGGAGATCCAGGTCTCGTCGGACCCCGACACGGTGAAGTTCTGCGCCGACATCTTCGCCGCGCTCTGGCCCTTGGCGATCCCGCACGCTGAATACCGGCCGATCTGAGCGCAGTCAGCTGTGTCAGAGCAAGCGGCGCAAGCAGCGCGCAAGGCGATCGCTCTTCGTATGCGGGACCTTCGCCTGGATGCGCGCCTCAACGGCCGTCAGCTGGCCGCGGAGGCGGGCATGCGGCCGTCCAAGGTCTCGCGTATCGAACACGCCCGGCAGAATCCCACGGAGGACGACATCCGCGCGTGGTGCCGGGCGTGCGCGGCCGAGGACCAGATACCCGAACTGATCGCGGCCCGTCGCGAAGTCGAGCAGATGTGGTTGGAGCACCGTCGAGAGCTACGGGCAGGCTTCAAACGCATGTCCGAGCGCAACCGCCCGCTCTACGAGCAGAGCGAGCTGATCCAGGTGTACGAGCCGATGGCCGTACCCGGCTTCCTCCAGGCCCGCCACTACGTCCGGGCCTCGCTGGACCCGATCGCACGGTTCCACGGGATGAGGGACGACCTGGACACGGCGGTCGAAGGCAGGCTGAACCGCCTGAAGGTCCTGACCTCGGGCATCACGCGGTTCTCCTTCGCCATCGAAGCCACCGCGCTCTACACGGTGTTCGGAGACCGAGAGACCATGGAAGCCCAATACGACTTCCTCATGACGGCCACACGACTACCCAACGTCTCTCTCGGGATCATCCCTCTGGGCCAAGCCCGAAAGGACATGTGGCCAAGCGGCGGCTTCTACATCTACGACGCCCGCCTGGTCCGTTGTGAGCAGTGGACCGGGCTCTACCAGACCGAACGCCCCGAGGAGATCGCCACCTTCCTCAAGATCTTCGCACTACTCCGCAAGCAAGCCGTCTACGGCGACCCCGCACGCCAGGAAATCGAGACCGCCCGAACTCGCCTGCAATCTCGCGATGTGACGTGTCCGTCTTGTGGGGGGACGGGGGAGCGGTGAGGTTTGTGTATGGGGAGGTGGGGTTGCCGGTTGATCGGCGGTTGTTCGTGCCGGAGACGATTTATGTGCGGGAGGGCGGGTGGTTGGTGCCGCTTCGTCGGTCGGAGAGGCCGGAGGAGTGGGAGAGGTTGGTCGGGATGGATGATGCGGTGACTACGCGGACGGATGAGGGTGAGCCGCGGCTTTCGGGGGTTGTTTATCCGGCGGGTAAGGGGTTCTTTCCGACTTCCTCGTCCAGTGCGCCCGGGGTTATGGCGCGCATGATCCGGGCCTTGGATGTGCGGCCCGGTATGCGGGTGCTGGAGATCGGTACAGGGACCGGGTACAACGCCGCGTGTTTGGCGGCGCTCGGCTGTGAGGTGGTGTCGGTGGAGATCGAGCGGGACCTTGCTGAGCGGGCCCGGGCTTCGTTGGAGGCGGCCGGGGTCGGCGGGGTCGTCGTCGTCTGCGGGGATGGAGAGTTGGGGGTGCCGGGGTGTGCGCCGTTTGATCGGGTTGTTGCGACGGCCGCGGCGCACACGATCCCGTATGCGTGGGTGGAGCAGACCAGGGACGAGGGGTTGATCGTCGCGCCTTATACGGGGGAGGCACACAGGGCGGCGTTGCTCGTGTTGCGTGTGCACGACGGGACCGCGATCGGTGGAATGGAGGGTGGGGCGGGGTTTATGCCGCTTCGGGGGCAGGGGCTTGAGCCGGCGGTGGTCAATGCGATTGAAGACCGGGTCGGGGTTCGGGTCGAGGTGACCAGGGGCGGGCAGAGGGTTTGGGGGGACTGTTAGGAGGTTGGTGGGGGTGGGGGTGGGGGGTTGAGGATTAGGTGGGTGTTGGGGGTGGTGGTGGCGGCTTGGAGGGTGCGGAGGTGGAGGAGGGAGGGGTGGTCTTCTAGGAGGCGGGCTGTGTTGGCTAGGGAGCGGAGGGCTGCGGACTCGGCGCGGGCGCGTTCTAGGTCGGCGCGGCCGCGTTCGCGGGCGAGGAGGGTTTCGAGGGTGGCGCGGCGGAGTTCGCCGGGGAGCATGAGGTCGCGGATGACGGCTTCGGCGACGGTCAGGCCGAGGTCGGGGGCGTCGCCGGTGATGAGGGCGGCGATGTTCGCGGAGAGGGCGGGGCGGTCGGCCAGGAGGTCTTCGAGGGGGGCGGCGGTGACGACGGCGCGGGCGGCGTCCTGGACGCGTCCGTAGAGGATGTGCTCGGTGCTCTGCGCGCCAAGGGAGAAGGCGTGCGGCTCGGTGACGGACCAGGTGACGGCCATGCTCAGGCGGAGGGACAGGCCGTCGCTGGTGAGGAGGTCCTGGCCGGTGACGTGCATGACGCGCGGGCGGATGTCCACGGACACGAGGGTGTGCCGGGCTGAGCGGCCGATCCGGTGGCGGCCGGGCTCCAGGACGCGCTGGAAACGTCCGTCGCGGAAGAGAAGGGTCCGCTCCCATTCCATGACCGTTACGCGCATGTCGCTGCCTCCCTGCTCCTGACGTCCGCTCTCCGGCCGCGAACGCGCGGCGGGGGCGCTCTCCCGTGGGAGGACCCGCAGGGCCGCGAGCACGCGAGTGGCCGGAGAGCGGACGCGTGAGGAGTCGAACCTCGGGCCGTAGCCTTTACCGGAGTGAATGCGACCGGCGACGATACGGGGAACACGTGTCGGCGATCCCGATGTGCCCCTTTTACCGGCCGCTTCACCTGCATCGTAGGCATTTCCGTCACGGCGACGCCACGCATTTAACTCCGCCCGCTTGCCCTCCGACGTGACGGGAATGACCGCAGGTACGGGGTGGTTCGACGGGGCGGCGGGCTCGGGGGAGCCTTCCGGAGGGGGTGCTGCGTGAAGGGGCGGGACGACGGCTTCGGCGAGCGGCTCGGCGTGCTGCGGGTGCCCGGCGAGATCCGCGCGCCGGGCAGGGTGCGGCGGTGGGTGCGCGGCCTGCTGTCCCAGGGCCGGGACGGTAATGATGCCGTCGAGGTAGTGGAGCTGCTGACGTCGGAGGTGGTGACGAACGCCGTCGAGCACGGCCCGCACGGCGGCGAGGTGCGCGTCGCGGTGTACCGGGACGGCAAGCGGGTGCGGGTGGAGTGCTCCGACGGCGGCGCCGGCGTCCCCGTCGCGCGCGAGGCCGGCGACGCCGACGAGGACGGCAGGGGCCTCATGCTCCTCGACGGCCTCGCCCGCGAATGGGGCAGCCGCACCGACTCAGACGGCACGTCGGTCTGGTTCGAGGTCGACGCCTGAACGCCGCCCAATGCCGCCGTTAACGCGAGCGTTCTAGTATTTTTTCGCCTTAATGGCCTTCATCGCCTTCGGCCAGGACCGCTTGAGCTCGATCTTCCAGAACGGCCACGAGTGCCGTCCGCCCGAGTAGATGTGCGCCTGGTACTTGATGCCGAGCGAGTCGAGCCGCTTTTTGAAGTCCATCGTGCTCATCCCGACGAAGTACTCGGAGATGAGTCCGGCGTCGCTCGGCAGCAGCATTCCGCTCCCGGTCGAGAAGTAGATCCCGGTGCCCCTGAGTTTGGGCGCGAGCGACCACGGGTCGTGCGCCTCCCAGTTGGCGCGGTCGTCGACGGGGTCGCCGTAGATCCGCTTCGGATCGCCGCGCGGCGAGTTGATCATTCCGAGCGCCTCGGGAATGCCGGGCGACAGGATCGAAAGGAGGCTGCTGTAGGCGGCGACGTACTTGAACCGTCCGGGATAGCGCGCCGCGTACGTCATCGCGCCCTGCCCGCCGGAGGAGTTGCCGAGAATGGCGCGGCGGGTCCCGGTGTGCATGTTCCGGTTCATCAGCTGGAAGACCTCGGTCATGTGGAAGGTCTCCCACTCGGGCGGCCCGCCCTTGCCGTTGTTATACCAGTTGGTATAGGAGCCGTTCGCGCCCTCGGGCATGACGACGATGGCGTTCCATTTGGCGGCGAGCGTCGCGATCTGGGAACTGCGCGTCCACGACTTGTAGTCGGCCTCCCCGCCGCCGTGCAGCAGGTAGACGACGGGCCAGGTCTTCTTGGTCTTGAACTTCCAGCCCTTGGGCAGCAGCAGGCGGACCTTGCGGGTCTTGTTGCCGAGCCCCTTGGACTTCACGGAGACGTCGAGCCTGCGCTTGTTCTTCGTGAGCCACTTGTACGACGTGATCGCGCTGCCGTTGTCGGCCTTCTTGAAGGTGACCTTCTTGCCGGACTTGCCGGACGCGGCGTTGACGGCCTCGGCCTTGCCCGGCGCGGCCGTCGCGGGGACAGCGGAGGCGAGACCGAGCGCGAGGACGAGGGCGGTGAGGGCGGCGGGGAGTGTTCGGGAGCGCATCTTGGTGCTTCTTCTCAGTACTTCTTGGCCTTGATGGACTGCATGATCTTCGGCCAGACGAAGTTCGTCTCACGCCGCCACGCCGGCCAGTTGTGCCGGCCCTTCTTGTAAAGGTGCGCGGTGTACGGGATCTTCTCGGCCTTCAGCTTGTCCCTGAAGTACTTGGCGCTGTACCCGGTCCATTCCTCGGCGATCAGGCCGATGTCCCAGGGGTCGAGGTCGGTCGGGTCGCCGGGGCCCGGCTCTCCGTCGAGGCCGGACGAGAAGAAGATCTTGGTGCCGCGCAGTTTCTTCGCGAGGTCCCAGGGGTTGTGCTTCTTCCAGTTGGCCGCGTCGGCGGGGTAGCGGCCCCAGATGGCGTTCGGGTCGTTGCCGTTGCCCGAGTTGATCTGGGCGAGGAACTGCGGGATGAACGGCGCGCGGATGTGCAGGAGGCCGCTCAGCGAGGCCGCGTACTTGAACTTGCCCGGGTACCGCGCGGCGTAAGTCATCGCGCCCTGCCCGCCGGACGAGTTGCCCATCACCGCGGCGACCTTGCTCGCCCGGAAATTGCGTTCCATCAGCGGGATCACTTCCTTGATGTGGAAGTCCTCCCACTTGGGCGGGCCGCCCTTTCCGTAGTTGTACCAGTTGGTATAAGAGCCGTTCGAGCCCTCGGGCATCGCCACGATGACGTCGTACTTGGCGGCGATCGACTCGATGTTGGTGCTGCGCGTCCAGGAGACGTAGCTGTCGTTGCCGCCGTGGTACAGGTAAACGATCGGCCACTTCTTCTTCGACTTCTGCGACCACTTCTTCGGCAGCAGCAGCCTGACCTTGGGGTTCACCCCCGGCAGCGACGGCGTCTTGATGGTGATGTCGGCCTGGCGCTTGTTCTTGGTCAGCCAGGTGAACTTGGTGATGGCCGCGCCCGTCGGGGCGGGCTCGAACTTCAGCCGGGCGGACGCCGATCCGGGGACGAGGCCCACGGTCAGGACGGCGACGGCGACGACGCCGCCCGCCCTCAGCGCCCCGAATCTCGATGCGCCGACACGGCGCCGGGGTTCACCGCGCATGATCATCCTCCACCTCGCGCCAGTGCCAGCCCGTACCGTCGGGGCCTGGCACGATCTCACGCCGTCTGCCGGGGTTGGACCCCGGCCGTCGGCCCTGTTCGGTCCACACGTATCCGCCGCCCTGCTGGGGGACGATGCCGCGGCGCGGCCGTCCGTTCTGTCGTTTCAGCGCCGGAACGTCCACCGATGTCACTGTCGGGTTACCTAGCGCGGCCCCCGCGCCGCCGCCCTTCGCTCCCCCGTCGTTCGAGACGGCCGTGTCACCTTCGACGTGAACGTCGTGCACTTCACGCAGGTCGATCGCCGCGTGCAGCCGCTTCAACGGCCCGGGCAGCCACCAGTTGGCGTCGCCGAGGAACCGCATGGTCGCCGGGACGAGCAGCGAGCGGACGAGCGTCGCGTCGACCACGACCGCGACGAGCAGGCCGACGCCCAGTTCCTTGACCGTCGTGATCTTCGCGGTCGAGAACGCCGCGACGACCACCACGAGCAGCACCGCCGCGCTGGTGATGATCCCGCCGGTCTGCTGGAGCCCGCGCGCGACGGCCTTGCGGTTGTCGTGGGTGTTGTCCCATTCCTCCCGGATGCGGCTGAGGAGGAAGACCTCGTAGTCCATCGAGAGGCCGAACACGATCGCGAGGACGAGGATGACGGAGTTGGCGTCGAGCGAGCCCGTCGGGGTGAAGCCGAGGATGTTCGCCAGGTGCGCGTCCTGGAACGCCCAGACCATCGCGCCGAAGGACGCGCCGATGGACAGGAGGTTCATGATGACCGCCTTGATCGGCAGCAGCAGCGAGCCGAACGCGGCGAACAGCAGCACGAAGATCGCGACGCCGACGAACGCGGCGGTCTTCGGCAGCGATCTGGCGAGGCTGTCCATGAGGTCCATCTGGACGGCGGTCGCGCCGCCCACGACGATGTGGTTGACCGCTTCCGGCCGGTCCGCCGGATTGTCCAGCGCGCGCAGGTCGCGGACGAGCTGTTTGGTCGTCTCGTCGTTGGCGTCGCCCTCGTAGGTCACCTGCATCCGGACGAGCCCGTCCTTCTGGCTCTGGTTGGTGAACTGCGCGGCGGTCACGTTGGGCATCGCCGCGATCTTGTCGCGGAACTCGGCGAGGTTCTTGGGGAACTCGTCGCGCCCGGGTTTGAAGTTCTTCGGCACGAGCGCGCCCTCGAGCAGCACGTCGATCGGGTCGAGGACGCCGCCGGAGAAGTTCTCCTGGACCGTCTCGACCACGACGCGCGCGGGCATCCCCTCGGGCAGCGACCGGATGTCCGACAGCCCGAACTGGACGTGCAGGAACGGCGTCACCAGCGCGAGCAGGACGGCGCTCGTGCCGATGAAGTACAGGAACGGGCGCCGCATCACGCTGTGCCCGAGCCGGTACCAGGCGCCCTCTTCCTCGGTCTTCGGCTTCCGGTTGCGCCGCTTGCGCCACGGCATCTGCCCGAACTCGATGCGCGGCCCGAGGATCGACAGCATGCACGGCAGGATCACCAGCGACATGATCAGCGCGACGACGATGACGGCGTTGCCCGCGATGCCGATCGACTTCAGGAACATCTGCGGGAACAGCAGCAGCCCCGCCATCGACGCCATGACGGTGACGGCCGAGAACATCACGGTCCGTCCTGCCGTGGCCATGGTGACGCCCATGGCGGTGGCCCCGTCACGGCCCTTGCCCAGTTCCTCCCGGAATCTATTGATGATGAACAGCGAATAGTCGATCGCCAGACCGACCGCGAGCATCGACACCAGTGGCGTCGTCAGGCTGGAGACGTCAACGACATATGTAGTAGCGCGCAGGACGGCGAGCGCGCCGAGGATCGAGAAGACGCCGACGAGCACGGGTTGCAGCGCCGCCGCGACGCTGCCGAACACGATGAGGCCGATCACCAGCACAAGGGGCAGCGAGATCAGCTCCGCCTTGGTGAGGTCGGCCATCATCTGCTGGAGGAAGTCGTTGCCGATCTGGACGGCCCCGCCGACCTGGACGGTCATGCCCGGCGCGTCAATGTGCTTCTTGACCGCCTCGAGGTCCGCGACCTTCGCCGAGTCGGCCTTGAGCGGGTCCTTGTCCCCCTGCAGGACGAGCATCACCAGGGTGCTGTGGCCGTCGTGGGAGATGATGTTCTCCCGGCCCTCCTTGGCCTCCTTGGTGCTGCCCGCGATGTGCCAGTAGCTGAAGATCTGCTTGACGTTCTCCTTCGGCAGGCGGCCGATGGTGAACAGCACGGCCTGCATGTACTCGGGGTCGGTGACCTTGTACTCGTCGCTGCGGTAGACGAGCATCACGTCGGGGTTCGCGCCGCCCCAGACCATCGACGCGGTGCGGTTCACCGCCGTCGAGTCGGCCTTGGGGTCCTCGAAGCCGCCGGACTTGAGCACGCCCGGGCTGAAGACGCCGAGGCCCCAGAACCCGGCGAGGAACGTGAGCAGCACGGACAGGAGCAGCACGAGCCAGCGGAACCGATGGACGAAGCGTCCCCAGCCGTACATGTGTGTCTTTCTCCTGCCTTCGGTTCCGCAAGCCGGGGGCGGCTAGCGCGCGAGCCTGTCCGCGGTCCGGACAAGGTCGCCGTCCAGATAGCGCGCGCGCGTCGCCGCCCGCGCGACCTTCCCGCTCGACGTGCGGGACAGCGAACCCGGCTCGATCAGGACGAACTCGTGGATGTGCATCTCGTGCACCTGGTTGACCTTGGCCCGCACCGCGCGCTCCACCTCGGCGAGGTCGAGCTTGGCCACCGGGAGCCGCCGGTTGCGCTCGGCGACGACCACGAGCCGCTCGGTCTCCTCACCGGGGACGGAGAACGCCGCGACGTAGTCGGGCCGGATCGCCGGGGAGGCGGCCTCGGTCGTCACCTCGACGTCCTGCGGGTAGTGGTTGCGGCCGTCGACGATGATCAGGTCCTTGATCCGGCCCGTCACGTACAGCTCGCCGTCGTGGACCGCGCCGAAGTCGCCGGTGCGCATCCAGCCGCCCGCCGGGACGCCCTGCGCGTCCTCGATGACCGCGCCGAACGTCTCGGCGCTGCGCTCGGCGTTGTTCCAGTAGCCGAGTCCGACGTTCGGGCCGTGCACCCAGATCTCGCCGACGACCCCGTCGGGGCGCTCGCGCCGGGTGTCGGGGTCCACGATCGCGACGTGCTGGCCCTGCGGCGCGCCGCACGAGACGAGCGACTGCGCGGCGGGCGCGTCCGACGGGACGATCCTGCCCTGCGTCAGCGCCTCGCGGTCGGCCTTCAGCATCCGCGCCGGGACGTTCGGGTCGGGGTTGGTGACGAAGCTGCCGGACACGAACACCGTCGCCTCGGCCAGCCCGTACGCGGGCCGCACGACGCCCGCGCGCAGCCCGACGGGCGCGAACGCGCGGGTGAAGTTCTCGACGGTCGACGGCCTGATCGGCTCCGCGCCGTTGAGGCAGACGTTGACGCCGCTGAGGTCGAGGCCCTCGAGGCTCTTGGCGTTGGCCTGGCCCGCGACGTAGTCGTAGGCGAAGTTCGGGCCGGCGGTATAGACGTTCGGGCACTCCGACAGCAGCCGCATCCAGCGGATCGGCCGCATCAGGAACGACATCGGGTCGGCGAGGATCACGTGGTTGCCGTGTACGAGCGGCAGCGCGAGCGCGGTGACCAGGCCCATGTCGTGGAAGAGGGGAAGCCAGGTGACGGCTTCGCACGTCTCGATCTCCGGCGGGTCCCATGACGTCCACAGCTGGCGGGCGTTGGCCGCGAAGCCGCCGTGGGTGATCTCCACCCCGGCCGGGGCGCTGGTGGAACCCGACGTGTACTGGAGGTAGGCGAGGTCGTCCGGGCCGATCTCGGGCAGCTCGTAGCCTTCGCCGACCGAATCGTCTATCTCGTCGGACAGGACGATTCCGCGCGGGCGCGGCACGGGGTGCTCGTCAAGGAACTTCTCGACGTACGGGAGGGCCGCCGCCGTCGTCACGATGACGGCCGGGGCCGCGTCGGAGTAGGCGCGGATGAGGCGGTCGGCGTTGCCCGGCAGGTCGGGGGAGAACAGCGGGACCGCGACGATCTGGGCGGCGAAGGCCCCGGACATCGCGGTCAGGTAGTCGAGGCTCTGCGGCAGCAGCAGCGCGGCGCGGTCGCCGGGCTCGGCGTACTCGCGCAGCGAGACCGCCATCGCCTTGGCCTTGTGCCACACCTCGGACCAGGTGAGGGTCCGCTTGGCCCCTTCGCGGTCGGTGGAGTAGTCCACGAAGGTGAACGCCTTGGCGTCGGGCTTGGTCACGGCGTGCTCGGCCAGCAGGCCGACCAGGGGCCGGCGGTCGAGGTCGGGGAGCAGCGAACCCAAGGCCATGAAGGACTCCAGGGGGGCGTGGGTATGACTTCGTGAGGCTACCGGAACGCCCTCCGCAAGGGTCACTAACCGCCAGGACGATTCGATTCAGGACCTTTTGTAATTCGGATGACAAGTCGGTCACCAATCCCCGCTCACCTGCGGCTTCTCGGACGCACTCCGACACGACCCACGTCCAGCCCGTAGTCTCACCTCCGCCTTTGCCGGCGCAGCGGGTAACCGCTGTTCACGGTGAGTCGCCGCCGCCACACCCCCACGGCGATCGTGCACCACAGCAGCAGCACCTCGCCGACGACCGCGATCGCCAGGACCGTCAGCCACGCCGACTTCTCCTTCGGCTCGGCCCACGCGTCCTCCGCCTTGAGCGACAGCGCGGCGTGCTCGACCATCCGGGGCGCGGGCGTCACCGCCAGCGGCGACGGGCTCGGCGCGGGCGTCAGCGACGGCAGCGCCTGCGCGGGCGGCGCGACCCTCGGCGTCACGGGCAGCCCTCCCCCGGCCGACGTCGCCTCCCCCGACGGTTCAAGCTCCGGCAGCCCGCCGGGCATCCCCTCCGGCCTGACGTCCGGCACCACGCCCGGCACCACGCCCGGGACCTGGGCCTGCGGCCCCTGCGGCGCGGCGACCTCCGGCGGCACCTGCGGCCACGCCGCCCCGACCTCGGGCAGATCGGGAAGGACGGGCCGCGCGGGCTCGACCGGCGGCGCCAGACCCGGCAACCCGCGCGGGACGCTCACCACGGGCGGCGGCGTCGGCACGACCTCCCGCGGCTTGGCCACCCACGGCTCCTGCACCCCCGTCCCCTGCGCGGCCACGCCCCCGGGCCTCTGCGCGCCGGTCCCCTGGGACGCGACACCTGCGGGCCTCTCGACCCCGGTGCCCTGGCCTCCCGGCTTCGCGGGGCCGGGCTGCCGGGGGCCGTGGGCGGGGGCCGGGTGCCTGCCCGGCGCGGGCTTGGTGGTCTCGGTCTTGCCCGGGCGGGGGCGGACCGGGGGGGTTTGGGCGGGTCTGCCCTGGATTCTCGGCACCGCAGGTTCTTCGGCGGTCTGGGTCCTGGTCGGGCGCGGGCGGACCGGGGGCGTGTGGACGGGTCCCGCGTGCGCCGTCGCGCGGGGCAGCTCGGACGGGATCGGCGCGGCCTGCGGCGGCGCGGAAGGGATCGGAGTGGGCGGCTCCGCGTCCTGCCTGCCGGGCTCCCCCGGCTCGGGGTCCTCGAACTCGACGTCCATGTCGCCGGTCCACTCGTCCGGATCGACGGCGGCCGACGGAACCTCCGGCGCTGCGGCGCGCGCGTCGGGCGTCTCGTCGGCGTTCGGCCCCCGGCTCTGCACAGCCTCGTCGGCGACGGCCTCCGGCGACGCCCCCGACTCGGCGGCGGCGTCCCCGGGCAAGGCGGTCGGGTCCACGGCGTCGGCCCCGGGCGACGCGGTCGGGTCGACGGCCTCCGGCGTCACGCTCGGCGCGGCGTCGACGGCTCCCGGCGACAAGCTCGGCGACGCGCTCGGGTCGACGGGCGGCGCGGTCTCCGGGGAAGGGTCGGCGGCCACGATCGTCCCCCCGGCGTTCGCCGCCGAGACCGCGGCCGTGAACCGGCCCGGCTCGCCCGTCGCGCGGACGCCGAAGCGCGGCAGCCGCACGGTCCCCTCGACCGATCCGGGGCTGCAGCTCAGCCCGGTCGCGACGGGCACGCAGTTCGGCGGCCGCTCGGTCCAGACGGCGTCGGCGGCCTCGGTGGACACCGCGAGCCGCACGTCCTTGGCGACGCCCTCGGGCACGGTCAGCTCGACCTCGTAGAAGTGCGCGCCGCCCGCGCCGCCGAGCGCCCGCGCGACGGCCTCGACCTCGACCTTCCGCTCCCCCGACGGCCGGTCCTTGGCTTCGCTGCTGCTCCAGGCCGCCATCGGCCAGGCGAGCAGCCCCGCCGATAGTCCCGCCGCGACCGCCGTGCTCCGCGCCCGACCCACGCTCGCCTCCCACGTCGATGATCACTGGGGGGCGTTCGACTCCATGCCCGGGCCGGGCGGCCGATAACCCCCGGATATCCCCAAGGCGGAACCCCGAGGCCCCGCTTTCGTTGGGTGAAAACAAGTTTCCGTACACTGACCGCATGAGTGTGCGTTCGCTGGAGCGGGCCTTCGAGCTGCTGGAGCATCTGGCGGACGCGGGCGGCGAGATGGCGCTGACCGAGCTGACCGAGCGCTCGGGCCTGCCGATGCCGACGGTGTACCGGATGATGCAGACCCTCGTCGGGGCCGGTTACGTGCGGCAGGAGCCGTCCCGCAGGTACGCGCTCGGCCCCCGGCTGATCCGGCTCGGCGACAGCGCCTCACGGCTGCTCGGCACGTGGGCCCGTCCGGTCCTCGCCGCGCTCGTCGACGACCTGGGCGAGACCGCGAACATGGCGGTGCTGGAAGGCGATGCCGTCGTTTACGTTGCCCAGGTGCCGTCACGACACTCGATGCGGATGTTCACCGAGGTCGGCCGACGGGTCCTGCCGCACTGCACCGGCGTCGGCAAGGCGCTGCTCGCCCAGCTGCCCGACGAGACCGCCCGCGAGATCGTCGGCAGGACCGGCATGCCCGCCCGCACCCCGCGCACCTTCACCGACCCCGACGCCCTCATGGCCGAGCTCGCCCTGATCCGCGAGCGCGGCTACGCCCTTGACGACGAGGAGCAGGAGCTGGGCGTCCGCTGTGTGGCGGTCCCGCTGCCGCACTCCCCCGCCCGCGCGGCCCTTTCGGTGTCCGGGCCGAGCGGCAGGATGACCCCGGAGACCGTCGAGCGGGTGATCCCGGTGATGCGCGACGCGGCAGCCGCGTTCGCCGTCGAACTCGCCGCCCGCGACTAGCGCCCGGGGAACACCGCCCGGAGAACACAGAGGCCGCGCGGTCCCTGGTGGGGACGGCGCGGCCTTCGTGCGGAGATCAGCCTCCCAGCGGATTGGTGGGCAGGCCGACCTGGCCCGCCTCCATCTGGGTGAGACCGGGCAGGCCGGGCAGACCGCCCAGCTTGCCTCCCGCGCCCGCCGGGTTCACCGACTTGGCCGCGGCCCCGATGCCGGTGAGGCTGCCGAGCACCGCCTTCATCAGCGGGTTGTTCGGGCCGAGGAGCATCGACGCTGGGGTGCCCAGCGCGACGGGGTCGTTGACGCGCCGCGCGGCCGAGGCGAACTCGGCGCTGCGGTCCGGCACGGCGGCGGGCAGCGCGTCGGGCGCGCCGGACGCGGTCCTGCCGAGCGGCGACAGGCTGCCGGTGAGCTGGCCGAGGATGTCCTTGTCGCCCTTCGCGCCGGTGAGCTGGCCGACGAGGTCGCCGCCGCCCTTCACCGGGACGCCGCCCTTGATCGCGGGCTTGTTGCCGCCGCCCTTGCCCGGCTTGCCCCCGGGCTTGCTGTTGCCGCCGACCGCGCCGCCGAGCAGGTCGCCGACCGGGTTCTTGCCGCCGAGCAGGCCGTTCAGCAGGCTGCCGACGGGGTCGGCGGGCATGGGCGCGCGCCGCTCGGTCGAGCAGCGGGACACCGCGAGGTCGGTGGCCTCGCCCGCCTTGTCCACGAGGCGCAGGCCGACGACCTCGCCGCCGAGCGCGTCGCGGGTCTGGTGGTTGAGGATCGCGTAGGCGCCGTCGGCGAGCGGCAGCCGCGTCCCGACGGCGGGCGTCTTCGGCAGCCGGCGGCCCGCGAGCGTGCCGCGCACGGCGGTCGCGCCCTTCAGCTCGCCCTCGGGGCTGACCGCGCAGCGGCTGCCGAGGTTGGTGAGGTTGAGCGCGTCGGGATTGGCGCTGACGCCCGACAGCAGCGACGTCACCTGCTGGGTGCTGTCGGCCAGCTGCTGGACGACGCCGAGGCCGCCCGCGACGTCCATGCCGTCCTTGCGCACCTCGACGCCTTCGACGAGCTGCACGACGGGACGCGCCTGGCTGGCGACGAGCCCGGTGCCCTGCGCGAGGATCGCCGCAGGGCCGCCCTCCTTGCCCGCGGCCGCGGCAGGTCCCGCCGCCGTCGCGGGCACCGTGCCGACCAGGGCGAGCACCGGCGCGAACGCACTGGCACAGACCAGGGCCTTCGTCGAGTTCTTCATTTCCCCATCCCCCCGCGGACTGTGGGCACACCGCCTTTCCGACGGCACCGTTCGGGCGGGACGTTAGTACAGGTCAGGGTGCGGGGAAAGGGAAACCACGCGTTCCTTGAACATGACGTGAAGCCTTTCAAGGAAACGGCGGATCGCCATTTTTCCACGATGTCCCCCGGCAATTCTCCGCGATTATCGTGACTTGTCGTGACGACGCCGTGCCGAATCCGGGCACGCCAGGGGCTGGCGAAGAAGGGGCGGGGAAGGCCAAGCTCTTACCTATCCTTGAGCGGGCACATGCGTGATCATGACCCGTGACGATCCCCGGAGGACCAGGCAAGTGGCAACCAAGAGCAAGGCGGGCGGCGGCGACGCCAGGGCACGCGTGGCGCAGATGCGGGCCGCCGAGAAGCGGCGCGAGCGCATCCGCTGGATCATCACCTTCGCCGTGGTGCTGGCGGTCGTCGGCGCGCTCGCCGGCGGCGCGGTCTGGGCCATCAACAAGGACAGGCGGGAGCAGGACGAGCGCCACGCGAAGGCCAACCAGGCGCGGATCGAGGCGGGACCGCCGTGGGCCGTCCCCGACGACCCGATCCACCGTGCCAAGGAGCTCGGCCTCGACGTCAAGCTCGGCATGGAGGGCGACGCGAAGCACATCCACGCCCACCTGTCGCTGTTCGTGAACGGCGAGCAGCACCAGATCCCCGCGAACCTCGGCATCGACGCCGCGGGCAACATCGCCGAGCTCCACACCCACGACACCCGGGGCGTCCTGCACGTCGAGTCCTTCAGCGCCGACAAGGTCTTCACCCTCCAGCAGCTCTTCGACCTGTGGGAGATCCCCCTGTCCACCGGCGAGCTCGGCCAGTTCAAGACCGACGCCACCCACACCCTCAAGTTCTACGTGGACGGCAAAGAGGTCACCGACCCGCCGAGCGGCATCACCCTCGAAGCCCACCGCGAGATCGCCATCGTCTACGGCACCGCGGAAGACAACGCCAAGATCACCGTCCCCGAATCCTTCGAGTTCGACGAGAACGAGTGACCGACGGGGCCCGGTCGCGAGGCCGGGCCCTCCGGGTCAGCCGTTGGGGGTGGCGGTCAGGCTGGTGCAGGAGCGCAGGCCCGTCCAGCGGGCGTGTTCGGCCTTGGCGGCGTCGCCCTTGAGGAGGATGGGGAGGCCGGAGGAGATGCGGGCCGGCTTCCAGGTCGACTTGAGGATCTTGCGGCCCTTGGTGCGCAGGACGAGGACGCCGGAGTTGGCGGTCTGGCCGTTGGCCGAGCTGAAGACGAAGTTGCCCAGGCCGTAGTGGATGTACTTGCCCTTGAGGTAGCCGCCGGCCTGGGGGACGTGGGCGTGCCCGCCGACGACGACGTCGGCCCCCGCGTCGACCAACTGGTCGGCCAGTTCCTCCTGGCGCGGCAGGGGGCAGGTCGCGAGCTCCTGGCCCCAGTGCAGGTACACGATGACGAGGTCGGCGCCCTTGCGTGCGGTCTTGACGGCCTGGACCATCCGGTCGACCTCCTTGGCGGAGGCGAGGCCGCCCTTGGCGTCCGTCGCGGTCCACGCGGGGATGAGGTGGTCGTCGAGGACCTGGGTCGCGCCGAGGACGGCGAGCTTGTTGCCCTTGATCTCGGTCCGGTACGCCGCGTATGCCTCGTCGGCGTCCTTGCCGATGCCGAGCGTGGGGAACTTCGACTTCTTGATGGCCTTCAGCGAGTCGGCGAGGCCGGACTCCATGTAGTCCATGCCGTGGTTGTTGGCCATGCTGACGGCGTCGACGCCCGCGCCGCGCAGCGCCTTGAAGACCGTCGGCGCGACCCGGAACGTGAACTGCTTGCCGGGCGCGGGGGTGCCCGCCTCGGTGATCGCCGTCTCCAGGTTGATCATCGCGAAGTCGGCCTTGCGCAGCGTCGCGGCGATCGGGCCGAGCGCGGTCTTCGGGCTGGCCAGGCGGGCGCGCAGGTAGTCCTCGAAGTGGACGTCGCCGCCGAACGCGAGCGTGATCGGCTCCTTGACGGGCTTGGTCGCGGTCGGCTCGGCGCGGGAGGAGGGCCTGGTGTCCCCGGACGCCTCCGACTTGTCCTCGCCGCTGCTGCAGCCCGCCGCGGCGAGCGCGAGCGCCACGACCGCGGCCGACATCATCTTGGTCCGCATCTCCGGTCCTCCAGCGACGGGTGATCTCTGCCGCCGAACAGGATGGCAGAGCTTGATCTCCCTTAGATGACGCCGTGCTGACCGCCGTTGTTCACGCGTCCTGATCACTGCTTGAGCCCGGCGCAGCCGGTGAGCGCCTGCCACGCGGCGTAGGCGTTCTGGGCGGGTTCGTCCTTGAGCGGGGTGGGCAGTCCGGGGGCCTTGAGCTCGGCCGGGGCCCAGTCCGCGTTGGTGACGATCGAGCCGCTGAACGTCAGGGTGAGCAGGCCGGTCTGCCCGGTGGGGCCGTCGGCGGCGAACTCGGGGGTGGCGTAGGAGCCGAGGCCGTAGTGGACGTACTTCTCCTTCAGCAGGCCGCCGCCCTGCAGGACCCGCGCGCCGGTGCCGACGACGGCGTCCGCGCCCGCGTCGACGTACTTCTCGGCCTCGGCCTTCTGGGCCGCGCTCGGGCAGCTCTGGCCCTCCTCGCCCCACTCGGCGTAGACGACGACGGCGCTGTACTTCCCTTCGGCGTCCTTGATCGCGTTGACGAGGCGGTCGTCGCCCGCGACCGCGCGCTCCGCGCCGAAGAACGCGACCTGGCCGCCGTTCACGTTGGCGACGAGCGGCTCGAACGTCCCGCCCATGACGGGCATCTCGGTGTCGTTCGGCACCTCCTGCGCGCCGACCATCGCCGCGTCGACCCCGGCGGCCTTGAGCGCGGGGAGCGCGGCGACGTCCGAGGCGTGCGCGACGGTCACGTCGGCCGCGCCGAGCTGGGCGGCGACCGACGACAGGGCGTTCTTGGGGTCGTCGAGGCGGTCGGTGAACTCGCCGATGAAGGAGACGTCGCCCGCGAACGCGAGGGTGAAGATCGCCCCCGCGGTGCCGCGGTCGGGCTCCGGCGCGGCGTCCGTGCCGGAGGAGCATCCGGCGAGGGCGAGCAGGACTCCGGCGGCGATCAGGCTGCGCATCATCCCCCTAGGATGCCGGGCTCCCTATGCTGGTTCGTACCACCCCCGAAAGGACGAGCGTGGACATCGAGCTGATCAGAGCGCACACCCCGGGCACGCGGCATGCCGTCCACCTGAACGCGGCCGGCGCGTCCCTGCCGCCGGAACCCGTCCTCGCCGCGGTCGTCGCGCACCTGACCCTCGAGTCCGAGATCGGCGGGTACGAGGCGGCCGACGCCGTCGCCGACAAGATCGCCGACTCCTACGCCGCGCTCGCCGAACTCGTCGGGGCCGACCCCGGCGAGATCGCCTTCGCCGAGAGCGCCACCCGCGCGTGGGACCAGGCGTTCTACGCGATCCCGTTCAAGCCCGGCGACCGGATTCTCACCACGTCGAGCGAGTACGCCAGCAACGCCCTCGCCTACGTCCAGGCGGCGCGGCGGCACGGAACCGTCACCGAAGTAATCCCGGACGGCCCCGACGGCGCGATCGACCTCGCCGCGCTCGCCGCGGCCCTCGCCAGGGGCGGCGTCCGGCTCGTCGCGCTCAACCACATGCCGACCCACGACGGCCTGGTCAACCCCGCCGCCGAGGTCGGCGCGCTGGCCCGCGCGCACGGGGCGCTGTTCCTGCTCGACGCCTGCCAGTCGGTCGGCCAGCTCCCGATCGACGTGCGCGCCCTGGGCGTCGATCTGCTGTCGGCGACCGGCCGCAAGTTCCTGCGCGGCCCGCGCGGCACCGGCTTCCTGTACGCGCGCGCCGAGGTGCTGCCGCTGCTCGACCCGGCCGTGGTCGACCTCGCGGCGGCCGACCTCACCGGCCCCGACGAGTTCACCTTCCGCCCCGACGCGCGCAGGTTCGAAAGCTGGGAACGGTCCGTCGCGGGCCAACTCGGCCTCGGGACCGCCGCCCGCTACGCCCTCGACCTGGGCCTCGACGCGATCGCCGCGCGGGTTCAGGGCCTGGCGGCCCGGCTGCGCGAGGCGCTCGGCGACGTGCCCGGCGTCACCGTCCACGACCGGGGGACGCACAAGAGCGGGATCGTGACGTTCGGGCACGCCACGCGGACCGCCGCCGAGATCGTCACCGGGCTCGCCGGGCGCGGGGTCGTCGCGCGGGTGTCGGAGCAGACCTTCCGCTACGACGCCGGAGCGCGCCCGCCCGCGCGGGTGCGCGCCTCGGTGCACTACTACAACACCGAGGACGAGATCGACACGGCCGTCGCCGCCCTGCGCGCGCTGCTCGGCTAGCCGATGGGCGCGGCCAGCGCCATGTCGTCCCGGTAGGGCGTGGTGGCGTAGTGCCTGCGGAACCAGTCGGTGAGCGCGCCGTCGACGCTGACGGCCGCCGCGACGGGCGGGCGCGGCTCAAGGCCCGGCGCGTCGGCGAGGGCGTGGCCCATCCGGAACGTCGCGGCCTCAACGGTGCTGAGCCCGGCGTCGGCGAGCGTGTCGCGCAGCGCCATCACCTCCGAGGTCGGCACCAGCAGGTCGGTGCCGCCGCTGACCAGCAGCACCCTGGGGTCATGCCGGACGATCTCGGCGGTCCGCGCGGTGAGCTCGAGCCGGGTCGCGGTCTCGCGCGTCTCGGCGTCCCACGCGTACGGGCCGAGCCGCTGCTCGCGCGCCGCGACCGCGCGCGACGGGCTCGACACCGGCGCGACGAGCGCCGCCGCCGACGCCTCGACCCGCGCCTCGGCCAGGGCCAGCAGCGCGATCAACGCGCCCTCCCCGTGCCCGACCAGGCCGATCGCGCCGTCCCCGCAGCCCAGCAGGGCGCGCAGCGCCGCGACGGCCTCGGGCAGCTCGGCGGCCGCCCGCTCCACGGTCGTGCCGAGCAGCCGCACGTAATCGCGGTCGGCGACGTCGCCGGGCAGCCGCAGGCCCAGGTAGACGCGCCAGACCGGCACCGACGTCATGGGCAGCGCCGCGGCCATCGCCGCCTCGGCGCGCGGCGGGTCGAAGGCGTGCCAGCAGACGATCAGACCTTCCGCTGGCGGAGAGTCCACCGCGGTCGGAGGCAGCGCCACAAAGGGGACCCCTCCGACGGAACCGCTGCGCGGCCTGGCGATCTCGTCACCGGTCATGGACCCATGGTGGCAGTGTGGACGGCACTCACACGCGCCAAAGACGTAATGTCCGAGAATCGTGGGTTTCGACCGCAAGAGCGGGCTCTTACTGCGGAAACAGCTGATTGATCAGTGTTCAAGGTAACCCGCCAGATAGGTCTGGATGAGTCCCTTGGCCTCGCCGATCACCGCGTCGTCGCCGTCGTGCTCGCGGCGGAACGCCATCTTGATCAGCGCGTCGGCCGACTCGACCGCGATCGCGAACGCCCGCTGGAGCTCGGGGGTGTCCGGGACGCCCGTCGCCTGCACGATCAGCTCACGCAGCCGCTCGGCCACGACCGCGTTGTTGTCGGCGGACTCATCCAGCAGGTGCGGGTCGGCGACGTCACCGAAGCGCAGCACCCGGAAGCCGGGGACGGTCCGGTGCATCTCCACGAAGATGTCGATCGCCCTGCCGACCAGCAGCGACCAGCTCCCCGCGGGCAGCTCGTCGAGCAGGAGCCCGATCCTGCCGCCGAAGTCCTCGAGGTTGCGCAGCGCGAGCGCCTGGGCGACCGCGCGCTTGTCGGGGAAGAACTGGTAGACCGAGCCGATCGCCACGCCCGCCCGCTGCGCGATCCGCGTCGTGGACAGGCCGTCGTAGCCCGACTCGTCAAGGATCTCGGCGCACGCGTCGAGCATCCGCTGTACCCGCTCGGCCGAACGGCGCTGCGCGGGCTTACGCCGCAGTGGGGTCCCCGTCTCCGTCACCGGTCCATCATCCCCCCGCACCGTCCCGGCCGCATCACCAGGCTGTCCGGTTGGCATGGCTTCGTCCTGTGCTTTGTACCTTGGAGGGTGACGTGGACGGCCCGTGCGGCCGTCCGGCCCCCGCTGTGCCAGTTCCCCCCGAGGTGGAGAGATGGACGTGACCGCCCCCGCGGACTCCGCGACGCGCCTGCGCGGCGCAGGACTGAGAGTGACGTCCGCGCGCGTCGCGATCCTCGAGACGCTCAGGTCGGCGCGGCACCTGACCGCCGAGGAGGTCGCGGTGAAGGTGCGCGAACGCGTCGGAACCGTGTCCACGCAGGCGGTTTACGAGGCGCTGAACGCGCTCACCGACATCGGGCTGCTGCGCAGGATCGAGCCCGCGGGCTCGCCCGCGCGCTACGAGTCGCGGGTCGGGGACAACCACCACCATCTCGTCTGCCGCCGCTGCGGGGCCGTCGCGGACGTGGACTGCGCGGTCGGGCACGCGCCGTGCCTCGAGCCGGCGAACGCGGCGGGCTTCGCCGTGGACGAGGCCGACGTCATCTACTGGGGTCTGTGTCCGTCATGTCAGGGCGTTTAAGGGCCGCGAAAAGCCCGACATCCGGTGTGAGACTGGACACTCTTCCCCGGGTCAGACGCCGAGCGCCTTCATGATCAGCGGCCACGCCGCCTTGTACTCGCGGTTCCAGTAGGGCCAGGCGTGCAGGCCGTCGCCGTACAGGTGGACGGTCGCGGGGATGTCCATCGCGTCGAGCCGCGCGGCCATGTCCTTGCTGGTGAGGCCGACGAGCTTCTCGCCCGCCGAGCCCGCCGCGTACTGCTTGATCACCTCGAGGACGTCGCCGTCCTTGTCCTCGAGCACCTGGCCGGGTTCTGGGTCGAGCGGCCCGGGCAGGCCGGTCGTCCCCGCGGAGATGTAGACGCCGGTCCCGCGCAGCGCGGCGGCGTTGACGTAAGGGTCGTGCTCAAGCCAGTTCCAGCGGTCGAACAGCGGGTCGCCGAGCTTGGCGAACGGGTTCGTCACCGTGCCGATCGTCATGTCCGCGAGCAGCATGATCGCCGGAAGTCCGGGCTTCGTCGGGTGCAGGACCGCGCTGAAGGCCGCAGCGTACTTGTACAGGCCGGGGTTGCGGGTCGCGTACATCATCGCGCCCGACCCGCCGGAGGAGATCCCCATGACGGCCCGGTCCGTGCCGCCCCGGTAGTTGCGCTCGATCAGCTGGCGCACGTCGCGGGTGTGGAAGGTCTCCCACTTGGGCGAGCCTCCCTTGCCGCCGTTGTACCAGTCCACGAACCCCTGGCTCTGGCCCGCCTCGGGCATGACGACGATGACGTCCGAGCCCTCGGACGTCTTCTCGATGTCGGTCTTCTCGGTCCAGATCGTGTAGGTGTCGGGACCGCCCGGGAGCACGTACAGCACGGGCCACGTGCGCGTCGCGTTCTGGCTCCACCCCTCGGGGAGCAGGATGCGGACCTTCGGGTCCATCGCGGCGATCGACGGGGTGTCCACGGTGATGTCGACGGTGCGCGGGCCGACGCGCTCGGTGGCGATGATCCGCGCGCCGCCGTCGGCGGGGACGGGGGCCGCCGCGTCGGCGGGGGTCGCGAGCAGCGCCGCGCCCACGGACAGGGAGGTCAGGCCCCAGAAAAGACGCCGACCGAAATTCTCAAGCTTCACCGTGCTGCACTCACCGTTCACCGACCCCATGCCAGGGTTCCCTCACGGTTACCGTGAAGTAGAGCGCAACATATCGGACATCGGACGCCGGTGACAGATCAGCGCGTTGCGGTTCGGTCGCCTTCCCACCACGGTTTCGCACAGGTCCGGAACAGATGCGCGTCGAAGTCGATCCGGTACTGGTCGTGCACCCTGGCGTCGGTGATCCTGAGCACAGTCTCGTCGCTGCGCCGCAGGTCGAAGGGCATGTAGTTGAGGCTGCCGGTGAGGACGGCCTTGCGTCCGGTCACGCCCTCGAGGCTGCCCGCGCCCGCGTCGATCGTCAGGTACTTGGAGTGGACGGTCATCTTGCCCGAGCACTCGCGCGCCGCGTCGGTCCCCGCGCGCACCAGCCGCTCGGTCCTGGCGATCGCGGCCGGGGTGGTGCCGAGCATCCCGTAGACGAGCTTCACGTCGCAGTAGCCGCCAGGCTCGGCGCGCAGCGCGGCGAGGCGCTCGGCGATCGGACGCAGCCCGAACTTGAACATCGCGACCCTGATCCTCGTCGGCCGCGCCTTGTTCGTACTGCACTTGACCTGGTCGAGGACCTCGGTGATCGGGTCCCCGGGGCCCACGCTCGGCGTCGTGTAGAGCTGGTGCTTGCCGGTGACGACGTGCGTGTAGGCGTCGTCGGCGGGCGGCCGCACCCTGCCGACGCCCTCGCGCAGCCGCTCGAAGTAGTCGCCGTACGCGCCGTAGAGCCCGGAGTCGGCGACGGTGTAGGCGTTGTTCCAGAACTCCGTCCGCTCCTCGAGCGTCAGGTTCGCCGAACTCTGCACGACGACGTCGGAGGCCGACCCGACCTTGGAGAACAGGAAGAACTTGTTGTGGTGGATGCCCGTGCCCAGGCACCCCCAGCTGCGCCGGCACTCGCCCGCCCACGACCCGTCGGTGAAGCCGGGACGATAGTTGCCGATCTTCTTGGTCAGCTCGCTGAAGTACGGGCGCGCCTTGCTGTCGCGCGCGTTGTTGGTGATGATCTGGACGGTCACGCCGCGTTTGTTCTTGGCGCGGGCGAGGGCCTCGGTCACCGCGGCGTCCCGCCACAGGTACATCGCTGCCCGGATCGTCGAGCCGCGCGCGGCGTGGTTGATCAGGGCGAGCAGGTGCTCGCGGATGACGTTCTCGCGGCCGGGCCCCGCCGCCGTCGGATGGCTGAAGATCGCGCCCTGTCGCGGCTGGTAGGCCGCGCCGCCCGCGTGCGCGGGGACCGCCGCGCAGAGGGCCATCGCGCAGACGGAGACTGTGGTCAGCGGGAGGACGAGGCTTCTCAGGAGCGGCACGCGCAAGATCCTCCCGCCCGGCGGCTCCCGACACCCGCGACATGCGCGCTCTTGATCCCGCCTTTGCCGTCCTCGTAGGCGCGCGGTGTGCGTCGGCCCAACGTCGCTCACGGACCCTGTCAGGCGGGGTGTGGTAAGTGGTTACATACCTGATATGAGCCGAATCGCTACGCGGACGTGCCCCCTGTGCGAGGCCCTGTGCGGGCTTGAACTCACCCTTGAGGACGACAAGGTGGTCAAGGTCAGGGGCGACCGGAACGACCCGTTCAGCAAGGGCTTCATCTGCCCCAAGGGCGCGAGCTTCGGCAAGCTCGACAACGACCCCAACCGGCTCGCCGCGCCCCTCGTGGACGGCGTCGAGACCAGCTGGGATGAGGCGTTCGCCGAGACCGGACGCTCCCTGCGCCGCGTCATCGAGCAGTACGGGCCCAACGCCGTCGGCGTCTACCTCGGCAACCCCAGCGCGCACAGCGTCGCCGGCGCCCTGTACGGCTCGGCCATCATCCGGGGCATCGGCACCCGCAACGTGTTCAGCGCGTCGACGTCGGACCAGATGCCCAAGCACGTCGCCGTGGGCTACCTGTTCGGCGACCCGGTCGCCATCCCCGTCCCCGACCTCGACCGCACCGGATATCTGCTGATCCTCGGCGCGAACCCCTTGGAGTCGAACGGGAGCATCTGCTCCGCGCCCAACTTCCCCGGACGGCTCAAGGCGATCCGGGCGCGCGGCGGGCGCGTCACCGTCGTCGACCCCCGGCGCACCCGCACCGCGGAACTCGCCGACGAGCACGTCCCGATCCGGCCGGGCGGCGACGCGTGGTTCCTGTTCTCCCTCGTGGACGCCCTGCTCAGCGAGGGCCTCGCCAAGCCCAGGCACGACGTCGCCAACCTGGAGAGGCTGCGCGCGCTCGCCGCCGAGTTCAGCCCCGAGGACACCGCCGCGCTGACCGGCGTCCCGGCCGAGACCACCCGCCGGATCGCCCGTGAGCTCGCCGAAGCCGAGTCCGCCGCCGTCTACGGCAGGATCGGCACCTGCACCCAGGAGTTCGGCACCCTCGCCAGCTGGCTCATCGAGGTGCTGAACATCCTCACCGGCAACCTCGACAGGCCGGGCGGCGCGATGTTCCCCAAGGCCGCGCACTCCTTCGGCAGGCGCACCCGGCCCTACCGGACCGGACGCTGGCACAGCCGCGTGCGCGGCCTTCCCGAGGCCAACGGGGAGCTGCCCGTCGCCGCGCTCGCCGAGGAGATCGAGACCGAGGGCGAGGGGCAGATCCGGGCGCTCATCACCATCGGCGGCAACCCCGTCCTGTCGGCCCCCGGAGGCGACAGGATCGGCCGCGCGCTGGAGAACCTCGAGTTCATGGTCAGCGTCGACCCCTACCTCAACGAGACGACCGCGCACGCGCACGTCGTCCTGCCGCCGCCCCCGCACACCCGCTCGCCGCATTACGACGTCGCGCTGCTGTCCTTCACCGTGCAGAACTACGCGCGCTACTCGCCGCCCGTGGTGCCGCTCGGGGACCGTCCGTCGGAGTCGGAGATCGCCGCGCGGATCGCCGGGGAGATCCTCGGGGTGACGCCGGAACAGCTTGACGAGACGGTCATCCAGGCGACGCTCAAGAAGGCGGGCCGCGAGGACCTGCGCGCCGAACTCGGCCCGCCGAACGCCGAAACGCGGCTCGACATGATGGTCCGGCTCGGCCCCTACGGCCTCACCCTTGACGAGCTCGTCGGCGGCAAGGTCATCGGCCCGCTGGAACCCCGCCTTGCCGAGGTCCTCGTCCTCGACAAGATCGACATCTGCCCCGAACCGTTCGCCGAGGACGTCCAGCGGATGCGCGCGTCACGCAGGACCGACGGCTTCGTCCTCATCGGCCGCCGCCACCTGCGCTCCAACAACAGCTGGATGCACCAGATCGGCGGGCTGACCGGCGGCACCAACACCTGCACCCTGCGGCTGCACCCGGACGACGCCGCCGAGCTCGGCATCGCCCCCGGCGCGCGCGTCAAGGTCGCCTCGCGCACCGGCGCGGTCGAGGTCGAGGCCGAGCCGCACGACGAGATCATGCGCGGCGTCGTCAGCCTCCCGCACGGGTGGGGCCACGCGCGGCCGGGCACAAGGCTCGGCATCCCCGCCGAGCGCGCGGGCGTCAGCGCCAACACCCTCACCGACGAGTCGACGATCGACGTGCTGTCCGGCAACGCGGTCTTCAACGGCGTCCCCGTCACCGTCACGCCCGTCGGCTGACGCACGCTCCCGGGGGTGCTGCCCACCCGCGTCACCCAGCGTGTGGGTTAGTGTCGAAACTGTCGGCTTGGCCCGTAGCGAACACCCAGAGGGGGTCCAGTCTGTGAACCGGGGAAGAGCAGGCAGGCTGATCAACAGGGTGGCGACGCCGATGCGCCGGGCTGCCGCGCGCGCCCATCCGGTGGGCCTCGCCGAGCGGCTTGAGCTCGACTCGCGCGCCGACGCCCGCATCCGCGACATCAGCGCGGTGATCAAGCGGGTGCTCCCGCGCGGGACCGTGCGCAACACCTTGTACGGGGTGCCTTTGGGCCATCCCGCGCACGCGCCCCTCACCGACCTGCCTATCGGCGCGTTCGGCTCGGCGGTCCTCCTCGACTTCCTGCCCGGCACCCAGCGCGCGTCCAAGACGCTGATCTTCGCGGGGCTCGTCGCGTCCGCGCCCACCGCCGTCACGGGGTGGGCGGACTGGTCGGCGCTGCACCGCGAGCAGCAGCGGGTCGGCCTCGCGCACGCCGCCGCCCAGGGCGCGGCGAGCCTCATGTTCGGCGCGTCGCTGCTGGCGCGGGTCAGGGGACGCACGGCCACCGGCAAGTTCCTCGGCCTCGCCGGGCTCGGCACCCTCGCCGCCGGGGCCTACCTGGGCGGCCACCTCGCCTTCCGGATGGCCGCGGGAGCCAACCACGCGCCTTCGGCGGCCCACCTTGTGCCGCTCGGCTGGCACGACCTGTGCGCGCTCGATGAGCTGCCCGACGGCTGGCCCGTCCACCGGACCCTCGGCTACATCGACCTGTTCGTCCTGCGCCAGGGCGAGACCGTGCACGTCCTCGCCGACGCCTGCGCCCACCTTGCCGGACCCCTGCACCAGGGCCGCGTCGTCGCCGTCGAGGGGCAGACGTGCGTCATGTGCCCCTGGCACGGCAGCACCTTCCGGGTCACCGACGGCGCGGTGGTCGACGGGCCCGCCACCGCCCGCCAGACGGCGTTCGACACGCGGGTCGAGGAGGACGGCAGGGTCCAGGTCAGGCCGATCTAACCGGACCAGCCGGACTAGCCGGACTGCTCGGCGTCCTCCGCCGGGTACTCGACAAGCGCGACGACGCGTCCCGCCATGAACCGCGCGGTCCGCACCGGCGTGCCCGTGCGCGTCACCTCGGCCACCTCGACGAGCCCGCGCCGGTTGACGATCTCGACACGCCGCCCGGCCTTGGTGGCGACGACCTCGTAGGTGCGGGGCGAGCCGTCTCCGGCCTCGACGACGATCTCGACGCGGTCGCCTTTCAAGGGTCACCTCCGGGGAACTCCTGTTCGAGTTCTACCCGAGGACGAGGTTCGCAATCGCCGTCAAACCAACACAAACAATGACAGTTCTCAGCGCCCACGGCGGCAGTTTCCGGCCCACCGAAGCACCGAGGTACCCGCCGAGCATCGCCCCGATGCCGATGAGCAGGACCGCCCACCAGTCGACCTCGGCGATCACGATGAAGATCACCGCCGCGGCGGCGTTGACGATCCCGGAAAGCCCGTTCTTGATCCCGTTGACCGTCTGCATCTCGTCGGCGAGGAAGATCCCCAGCAGCGAGATCAGCAGGATGCCCTGCGCCGCGCCGAAGTAGCCGCCGTAGACGCCCGCGAGGCACACCAGGAACCACAGCAGGACGCCGCCGTGCGCGACCGCGGTCTTGCGCCGCTCGGCCACCCACTTGTTCAGCCTGGGCTGCACCACGACCAGCACGAGCGCGATCGCGATCAGCACCGGGACGATCATCTTGAACGCCTCGTCCGGCAGCCGCAGCAGCAGGATCGCGCCGATCACCGAGCCGATCAGCGAGGCGCTGCCCAGGCGCACCAGCAGCTTGGAGCGGCCCGCCAGCTCCTTGCGGTACCCCCAGGTCCCGGTGATCGCGCCGGGCACGAGGCCGATGTTGTTGGAGACGTTCGCGACCACCGGCGGGTAGCCGAGCGCCACGAGGGTCGGAAAGGTGATGAGCGAGCCCGACCCCACGACGGCGTTGATGCCGCCTGCGGCGGTGCCGGCCACGAGGATCGCGGCCGCTTCCCACGGTGTCATGGACCTCGATCGTAGACAGCGACGCCGGTCACCCGGCATGTGGGGTCGGGCGACTCCCGAACGCCGCTCAGACCGGCAGGGCGCGGGCGAACCAGCGCCCGTTCGCCTTCTCCACGCTCAGCGGCAGGCCGAAGCACTCCGTCAGGTTCTCGCCGGTGAACACCTCGTCCACCTTGCCCGCGGCCACCACGCCGCCCTTGCGCAGCAGCAGCGCGTGGGTGAACCCCGGAGGCACCTCCTCCAGGTGGTGCGTCACCAGCACCATCGCGGGGGCGGTGATCTCCTCGGCCAGCCGGGACAGCCGCCGCACGAGGTCCTCGCGCGCGCCGAGGTCGAGGCCCGCGGCGGGCTCGTCGAGCATCAGCAGCTCGGGGTCGGGCATCAGCGCCCGCGCGATCTGCACCCGCTTGCGCTCGCCCTCCGACAGCGTGTTGAACCGCCGCCGCACAAGATCCGACGCGCCCAGCGCCTCCAGCAGCTCCACCGCGCGCGCCACGTCCGAGGAGTCGTACTCCTCCTGCCACCGGCCGAGGATCGCGTACGACGCGGTGAGCACGAGGTCGATCACCGTCTCGTTCGCCGGGACCTTCTCGGCGACCGCCGCGCTCGCGAACCCGATCCTGGGCCGCAGCTCGAACACGTCGGTCGCGCCGAGCCGCTCGCCCAGCACATGGACGGCGCCCTCGGTCGGAAAGAGCGTGGTGGCCGCGACCTGGAGCAGGGTTGTCTTCCCCGCGCCGTTCGGTCCGATGACCACCCAGCGTTCGCCCTCGTTGACCGTCCAGTCGACGCCGTCGAGCAACCTGGCCTGTCCGCGCCGGATCACGACGCCCTCAAGCCTCAGTACCTCACCCATTCAGTCCTCCGCGCACCACCCTATTGCAGCGGGCGCGCGGCATCACCGGTCAGGCGAGCGCACCGGGACGCCGGTTACTGTTGATGTCATGCGTGACCGCCGTCCCTCCCCCAGCCTGGTCGCCTGGGCCAACGCCTGGCTCACCGGGCACACCGGGCTCGACCAGGCCGTAGACGCGATCGAGCGCTCAGGGCCGCACGTCGTCGGCGAGGTGCCGTTGCGCGCCTGGCTGGCCGGGCTGCGCCCGTCCGGCCTCGCGGGCCTGCGCCTCGCCCTGCCCGCGCCCGGCGACCCCCTCGGCCTGAGCGGCCCGCCCGAGTTCAACACCGCCGCGATCGAGGCGGGCGAGGCGGCCGTCGCCGTCCTCGACGGCACGGCCGTCGGGCTCGTCCCCGCCGCCGACCTGCGCGGCTCCTCCTACACCGGCACCGCCTGGCGGGTCCTGCCCGCGCGCACCGAGCAGCCCGACGTCCCGTCGCTCGCCGAGGCCGACCGCGCCCTCACCGCCGCCATGCGCGAGGTGACGGAGATCATGACCACGATCGACGACGTCAACGGGCAGCGCTCGGCCGTCCTGAAGGCGCTGCGCGACGACGCCGACAGCGGCCTCGCCCCCGGCTACCCCGCCCGCGCCCACCGCGTCGACGCCCAGGCTTGCCGGCTCGCGATGATCCTCAAGCTCGCCGACCGCACCGCGGGCCACACCCTGACCTCGCGCCAGGCCCTGGCCCGCGCCGAGGCCCTGGCCGTCCTCGACCGGGCGGTCCGACGGGCCCACGTCGCCGCGCACGCCGCGGTGTTCGAGCCCGCGCGCTAGCGGGTCATCACCCTCGCCAGGCAGACCTTGTCGGCGATGGTCTGCTTCTTGGGGTCCCACAGCGGCCACAGGAAGCCGATGAAGCAGGTCAGCCAGTTGAGGATCTGCGCGAAGACCCGCGCGACGCCCCGCGCCATGCCCAGCGGCGCGCCGGTGCGCTCGTCCAAGACCTGGAGCCGGAACAGGCCCTTGCCCGGACCGAAGCCCAGCGCCCCCTCCATCGCGCCGAAGACCAGGTAGACCAGCGCCCAGACCGTCATCATCGCGTACCCCTGCGGGTCGCTCAGCTCGGCCTCGCGCGGGTCGTTGACGGTGATCACCGCGACGAACGCGATGACGATCACGAACGCGATCACCCAGTCCACGGCGAACGCGGCGAACCTCCGCAGATACGAAGGATCCCTGACATGCGGGTTGCCGACCGCCCAGGGCGGCAGGGCGTAGGCCCCGGGATGCTGCGGCGGCGGAACAGGCGGGCCGGCGAACTGCTGCGGCGGGGCCGTCGGCAGCTGCGCGAACGGCTGCGGGGTCGGCGTCGGCGGCTGGGCGAACGCCTGGAGCGGCGGCTGCTGGGTGTGCTGAGCGGGCTGCTGGAACGCGAACGGCAGCTGGGTGCCCGCGCCGCCCGCGGGCTGGGTCCCGGCCTGCACGGGCGGTCTGGTGAACGCCTGCGGGGGCGGGGTGTGCGGCGGGGCGGAGCTCATTCCGCCGAACCCGGTCGCGGGCCCGTCGAAGCGCACCGCCTCGAGCCTGGCCAGCGCCTCCTCGGCGGAGGCGGGCCGCGCCGCGCGGTCCTTGGCGAGCAGATCGAGGATCAGCCGGTTCAGTGACTCAGGAAGGCCCGGATTCACCGCGCGCGGCGGCTCGGGCTCCCGGTACAGGTGCGCGGCGACGAACTCGGGAAGCGTCTGGCACTCGAACGGCATCCGCCCGGTGAACAGCTCGTACAGCAGGACGCCGAAGGAGTACAGGTCGCAGCGCGCGTCCACGTCCTTGCCGGAGAACTGCTCGGGGGCCATGTAGCCGGGGGTGCCGATGACCGAGCCCGTCATCGTGGAGTCGGCGAAGCGGGAGATGCCGAAGTCGAGGATCTTGAGGCCGCCCTTGTCGAGCAGCATGACGTTCGCGGGCTTCACGTCGCGGTGCACGACGCCCTGGTTGTGCGCCGCGCCGAGCGCGCCGAGCAGCTCACGCGCGACGGTCAGCGCCCTGTCGCGCGGCAGTCCGCCGGACTTGAGCGCGCGGGACAGGTCGTGGCCTTCCAGGTACTCCATGACGACGTAGAGCGTCTGCTCGTACTCGCCGATGTCATGGACGACCGTGATGCCGGGATGGGACAGGCTCGCCCCGATCTGGGCCTCGGCCCGCAGCCGGCGCGCCGCCTCGGCCGTCGGGCTGACCGCGAGGGTCTTGATCGCCACACGGCGGCCGAGGGTCTGGTCGAGGCCCTCCCAGACCGCGCCCATCCCGCCCTGGCCGAGCTTGCGACGCAGCTCGAAACGTCCCGACAGAACAAGGCCCTCGTGCACGGCCCCCCACCTTCCCGGATGCGACCCGGACAAAACGGGGCGTCCCCCAAGGGACGCCCCGGTACGGCGTATTACGCGTCAGTGCGAGCGGACGACGACGGTGGTCATGACCTTGTCGGCGAACGTCTGCTTCTTGGCGTCGAAAGCGGGCCACAGGAATCCGATGAAGCACGGCAGCGCGTCGAGAATGTGCGCGATCTTGCGCACGAACGCCATGCCGAAGCCGATCGGCTGCGAGGTCCGCTCACTGATGAGGCGGATGTTGACCAGGCGCTTGCCCGGGGTCTGGCCGGTGTTGCCCTCGAAGTAGGCGAGGATGGCCCAGCCGAGCAGCGAGAACACGATGCCGATGACGTTCGCCAGCAGAATCCCGCTGGTGTTGACGTAACCCGTCTCGTAGTCGATCGACGTCGTCACCAGCACGTTCTGCAGGATCGCGTTGATGATGCCCAGCGGAATACCGATGATGATGGCGTCGACCAGGTAGGCGGCGAACCGCGAGCCCCAGCCCGCGTAGGCGCCGAACGCGCCGCCCGCGTAGCCGTACTGCTGCTGCGGGGGCACCCCGTACTGCGGCTGGGCCGCCGCCGGGAACGCCGGCTGCGCCGGGTAGGCGGGAGGCGGCGTCGCCTGGTAGGCGGGCGGCTGCTGCGGGGGGTACTGCTGGCCGTAACCCGGCTGCTGCGGCGGCGGCTGCTGGCCGTAGCCGGGCTGCTGCTGGCCGTACGGGTCATAGGGAGGGGGAGTTCCCACGTTCACTTCTCCTAGGTTCTATGGGGTTGTGCGAGGGCCGGGGGTACGGCGCGCGCTATCAGAGGACTCCGCATCTGAACGACTGCCAGACACCGGAACCCGCGATGGCCGTGCCGAAAAGCCAGGCACGCGCCCGCGGACTCACCGTGCGCCATCGGGCCTCCACCCCCAAAGGAGCGACCGCGAAGACGATCGCGCCGACGAACACGAGGGGGTTGGCGAGGAGGGCCCGGACGGGGTGACCCGAACCGAGCTCGATGAAGACGGTGGTGCCGCCGCAGAAGGGACAGGGGATTCCAGTCAGCAGCCTGAGCGGGCAGAGAATCCCGGGATCGTGGACCCCGTGCGCGGTGGCGACGACGAGCGCCGCCGCCGCCATCGCCGTGACCCGTGTGACGGCGACGCCGACGGGACGCCGGCGCAACGCCATGGCCCCCGTCATCGTGCCTCCACCCGACCTGGCTGTCCTTAACTGGCCCTTATACCGGCATGGCGGTGCGGACCGTCAAGCCGGGGGACCGCCCCGGGACCAGACCGTTATGGTCAGGCTCCTGCGACCGCTCCCACGATGGTGGGACGCTGGTTTTCCGGCAGAGGTTCCGGTTCGACGACATCCAGTACGACACAGGTGATGTTGTCCGGTCCGCCGTGATCGCGCGCCGCGGCGATCAGCCGGGACACCGCGCGCGGCAACTCCTTCTCCTCCGACAGGATGTCGAAGATCTCCTGCGGGCCGACCGGGCCGGACAGGCCGTCGGAGCACAGCAGGTAGCGGTCGCCGACCTGGGCGTCGCGCGTGGCGAGGTCGGGCTCCCGGTCCGGGCCGCCGTCGAGCACCTTGAACAGCATGTGCGACAGGTGCGAGTTCTCCCCCGCGTCCCCGCCGTCGGCCAGCAGCTGCGCCAGCGTGTGGTCGCTGGTGATCTGGAACAGGACGCCGTCGCGCAGCAGATAGGCCCGGGAGTCGCCGATGTGGGCGAGCGCGAAGCGGCTCGTGCCGTTCCACAGCATCGCCGTCAACGTGGTGCCCATCCGGTTCAGCTCAGGATGCGCGGCGATCGCCTGGCCGAGCGCGCCGTTCACCTCGGAGACGGCGCGGGCCAGCGTGCCCTGCAGCTCGGTCTCCGGAACCGGCGCGTCGAAGCGGGCCAGGGCGTTGATCACCGTCGAGCTGGCCACCTCGCCGCCCGCGTAGCCGCCCATCCCGTCGGCGACGGCAAGCAGGAACAGACCGGCGTACCCGGAGTCCTCGTTGTTCTCCCGGTTACAGCCGATGTCCGAACCCGCTGCGTACCTGATTGCGACGTTCATAGCAGTTTCGATGACGATCTCCTTGCGGCGGTTCGTGCCACCCCCGCGGCCGGCGACCCCACGTGCGGTCTGGCATCAGAGTAGTGGGTCAGCGTATCGCTCACCGTTCACCAATCCGTTTTCCCCGGCGTCGCGACGCCCCGACTTTCCATGACGCTACCTCTCCGCGCGCGCGTGCGGATCAGTCTCTGGTTCTACCCTTGTTCACCCGCCGTACCGCGTACGGATGATTCGCCATCGGAGGCGTCATCCGTCCACATCCTGGACTCGGTGCCCGCTTCCCGGCTACGGAACGGTAGCGTGGTGCCAGCTATGGAACGGACGCTGCTCATCACGCTGACCGGCAGGGATCGCCCAGGGGTGACCTCCCGGCTGTTCTCCACCCTCGCCGCCTTCCCGTTGCAGGTCGCCGACGTCGAGCAGGTCGTGATCCACGGCAGGCTCATCCTCGGCGTCCTCGTCTCCCACTCCGGCGACGAGAGCGTCGACGGGGTCCTGGAGGCCGTCAAGACCGTCGCCGACGCGCTCGAGATGGAGTTCGAGCTGTCCACCGGCGGGTCGAAGACGCCCCGGCGCAAGCGCTCCCACCTGCACGTCACCGTGCTTGGCAGCCCGCTCACGCCCGCCGCGGTCTCCGGCGTCGCCGGGCGGATCGCCGCGCACGGCGCGAACATCGACCGGATCGAGAAGCTCGGCAGCTACCCGGTCACCGCGATCGAGCTGCTGATCTCCGGGGCCGACCCCAAGTCGCTGCGCGCCGCCCTGGCCTCCGACGCGGCCGCCCTGGGCGTCGACGTCGCCGTCCAGCGCGCGGGGCTGCACCGCAAGGCCAAGCGGCTGATCGTCATGGACGTCGACTCCACCCTGATCCAGGGCGAGGTCATCGAACTGCTCGCCGAGCACGCCGGGCAGCTCGACAAGGTCGCCGAGATCACCGAATCGGCGATGCGCGGCGAGCTCGACTTCGCCGGGTCGCTGCGCGAGCGCGTCGCCCTGCTCGCCGGGCTCGACGCCGCCGCGATCGACGCCGTCCGCGCCAAGATCGAACTCGCCGCCGGGGCCCGCACCCTCGTGCGCACCCTCAAGCGGCTCGACTACAAGTTCGCGATCGTCAGCGGCGGCTTCACCCAGATCACCGACGGCCTCGCCGCCGACCTCGGCATCGACTACGCCTCGGCCAACACGCTGGAGATCGTCGACGGCAAGCTCACCGGCAAGGTGATCGGCCCGATCATCGACCGCGCGGGCAAGGCGGCCGCGCTGCGCGAGTTCGCCGCCAAGGCGGGCGTCCCGGTCTCGCAGACCGTCGCGATCGGCGACGGCGCCAACGACCTCGACATGCTCCAGGCCGCGGGCCTCGGCATCGCCTACAACGCCAAGCCCGTCGTCCGCCAGGCCGCCCACACCGCCGTCAACGTCCCCTACCTCGACTCCATCCTCTTCCTCCTCGGCCTCTCCCGCGACGAAGTAGAAGCCGCCGACGCCGAAGACACCCCCTAACCCCCACCCCACCCCCAACCCCCCACCACCCCCACACACATCCAACCGCCCCGCGCCCGTCGGCCTGTCCGCGTCCGGGCGGGCTCGGTCAGTCGTCCTCGTCGCGGCCGCCCACACCCAGCCGCCCCCGGCCGACCGCCCCTCGGCGCGGCCGCCCGCATCACTCCCGGCCAGTCACCCAATCGCGACCGCCGCGCCCAGCCGCCCTCGGCCGATCACCTTTCGGCGGCCGTCCTCACCGCGACCGCCCGTCGGTCCCGGCCAGTCGTCCTCGTCGCAGCCGCGCGCGTCCAGTCGTCCTTGGCATCACCTCTCGACTTGCCGTCGCGGCCGCGCGCGGCGAGCTGGCCGCGTCCGGGCGGGCTTGGTCAGTCGTCCTCGTCGCGGTCGCCGAAGGACTCGGAGGTGAGGCTGCGCAGTGCCGAGCGGACTGCGGCGGCGTGCAGCAGCTCGCGGCGCAGCGGCGTGTCGCCGGGCTCGCCCGACCTGACCTCGGCCCTGCGCGCCTTGGCCAGCTCCGACAGGTGGGCGTCGAGCCTCCCGAGCTGGGCTTGGGCGTCGCAGCTGCCGCCCTCCTCCAGGCTGTCGGCGACGAGGTCGAGCAGCTCGGGCACCGGGCCCGCGTCGACCGCCTCGTCCTGGCGCAGGCCCCGCAGCGTCACCATGTCGTCGCGGATGCGCTGGGCGGTGTCGAGCACGCGTTTCAGCGCCGCGATCCGCTCGGTGTCGGGCGTAGGCTCGGCCGCCAGGCGGTTGCGCGCCTTCGCGAGGTCCCCGGCCGCGACGCTCGCGTCGTGGTAGGCCGCGTCGTACTCGTCGGCCTCCTTGTCGAGGACCGCGGACATCGCCCTGACCAGCGCGGCGTGGGTGCGCCGCACCTTCCGCTCAAGGTCGGAGATCCGCAGCCCCCCGCGCGGCCACAGCAGCCGTCCCGCGACGAGCCCGATCAGCACGCCGGCGGCGGTCAGCACCACCCGCAGCGCCGCGACCTCCCACCCGAGCGGTGAGGCGAAGTCGACGAGCGTCATCATCGTCGGCGTCACGAACAGCACCCACGCGGTGTGCCCGAGGTCGCGGAACCCGAACGCGAGCAGCGCGAAGGCGCACACGACAAGCGCCAGCAGCAGCTTGTCGTGCACGAGCTGCAGCACAAGCGCGGCGAGCACCCCGCCCACCAGGACCCCGATCATCCGCGCCCGCGCGCGCTCAAGGGTGTCCCCATAGGTCGCGCGCGTGGTGACCATCGCCGAGATCGCCAGCCAGTTCCCGTACGGCGGCCGCAGCGCCGCGACCACCGCGAGCGCCACCGCCGTCGTCAGGAACAGCCGCGTGGCGTACCGGAAGTTCGGCGACCTGTCTTCGACGTGCCGCAGCACCTTGCGCCAGCCGCGCAGCGGATGCGGCGGCTCGGGCAGGGCGGGCCTCGCCCGCTCGAACGTCAGGCGCCCCGCGAGCCGCACCGCCGACTCGACCGCAGTGTGCACGCGCCGCAGCAGCCGGAGGATCTGCTCGAGGACCAGCAGCCTGAGGTAGATCTCCTCCTCCCGCTCACCCGCGTCGTGCTTCGCCCGCCACTCCTTGCGCAGCCCGTCGATCCGCTCGGCGAGCCGGTCGAGCGTGTGCGTCTCGGCGGGCGGCAGCGGAAGGGCGTGCTCGATCGCGTCGGCGAGCACCCGCAGCCGCGCCGCCTGGAACACCACGGCCTCGTGGACCTCCGGCGGCGGGTCCTTGAGCCCGTGCAGCAGGCCGTGCAGCGTCACCGACGCGTGCAGCACCCGCACGAGCGCGTCGATCAGCCGCTCGCGGCGCAGCCCGCGTTCGGTCGGCCTGGTCAGCTCGAGCGCCTGCCGCGCCTCGCCGAACGCCTCCGACGCCTTCGCGCGCAGCGCCTCGTCCGTGCGCGGGGCCTCGAGCAGCTCCGCGACCGCGCGCGCCGCCTCCGAGACCGTGTTGCGCAGCTGCTTCTGCACCCGCCATCGGAACGGCAGCAGCATCAGCACGAGCATCCACAGCGCGCCGCCCGCCACCGCGGGGACCAGGTGCGCGAGGTTCGCGTCCGGCGGCTGGGTCGCGGCGACGAGCACCGTCAGCGGGCCCGTCATCCCGATCCACGGGACCACCGCGCCCGCGGCCGCGATCACCGGCACCACGGGAACCGTCCACCACAGGCCGCCCGCCGCGACGCCGAGCGCCGCGCACACCACGATCACCGCGAAGCTCGCCCAGATCCGGCTCGTGGCCAGCGAGTACGGGCCCTTGGGCGCGACGAGCGCGAGCAGATACGCCCCGAGACCGACCCAGGCCCCCTCGGAGTACGCGCCGAGCAGCGACCCGACGATCAGCGGGACGCCGACGCCGACCGCCCCGGTCAGGCCGTAGTCGACCGACGCCCTGCTTCTGAGCCAGCCCCACACAAGATCATTGTGCGTGAGCGCGGCTCAACGGCGGGTCATCGCAGGGTCTTGGGCGTCCGGTGCGCGAGCAGCGTGCCGCCGTGCGACTCCCAGCTCTCCAGCTCCACGACGGCGAGCGCGCACGTCGGGAACTCCGCGACCGGCGCGTTGCCGGTGATGACGGCGAGTTCGTGCACCGCGGGGTTGTGGCCGACGATGAGCAGCGTGCCGACCTCCTCGGGGGTGATCTGCACGAGGGTGAGCAGGTCGTAGCCGTCGCCGGTGTAGATCCCGCGTGTGAACTCCACGGGGGCGTCGAGGGCGAGGCCGTCGAGGGTCTGCCTGGTGCGCAGCGCGGTGGAGCACAGCACGAGGTCCGGGAGCAGGCCCTCCCGCTTGAGGTGCGCGCCCATGGCCGCGGAGTCCCGCAGGCCGCGTTCGGCGAGGGGACGCTCGTGGTCGGCGAGCCCGAGCCCGACCTCGGCCTTGGCGTGCCGCAGGACGAGCAACTTCTTGTTCAAGGCGCGACCTGCGAGGCGACGAACCACAGGATCGCCATGATGACCAGCATCGCGGCGAAGATCATCGCAAACCCTTTTGCACCACTCATGCGCCCCAGCGTAGACGGCGTCGCGCGGGGTCGGACACCGCCTGTGGAAAACCCGACGATCTCCGCCCGACCGCGCCCGGGACGCCCTCCGAGGCTCCCGGGCGCGGTCTCAGCGTGAGATTTCCGTCTCACCGCCCGTGCGGCCGCCCACGACCGCTCAGGGATTCATCGGCCCTTTTCCCGGACGAAGCGGGAATTTCGCCTATCTTCCCAGAAAAACAGAAAAGGCCCCACGATCACGGAGTGGGGCCTTTTCTGTGGATAAGTCAACGCGTGGGCCAGCTCATACTGATCGTCGTGCCCTCCGCGGTAGAGACGATCTCCAGCTCATCGGCGAGGCCCTTGATCACGGCCATGCTCAGGCCGTCATCCTCCGGCTGCGCCCGGGCGCTGTCACTGACCGAGACGGAGAACCGCTCTCCCCCGTCGGTCAGGGCGAGCCGCACGGGCTCCTCCGGGCAGTGCTTCTGATGCGCCTCCACCGCACGCGAGCACGCCTCGCCGACGGCGAGCCGCACCTCGTCCAGCAGCGGCTCGGCGACGCCGGAGCGCACCGCCACGGCCTTGGTGACCATCCGGGCGGTCCGCACATGGATCGGGAGCGCGCTGAACGCGACTTCGACGGTGCCCACGGCGGCTACTTCGCCCGTGCTTCCCGTGCCTCGTCGATCGAGGTGTGGATGCCGAACACCTTGGTCAGGCCCGTGATCCGGAAGATCTTCAGGATGCGCTCCTGCGTGCACACCAGCTCGAGCGACCCGTCGTGCGCGCGCACCCTCTTCAGCCCGCCGACCAGGACGCCGAGACCGGTGGAGTCCAGGAACTCGACCTTCTCCATGTCCACGAGCAGGTGGAACTTGCCCTTGTTGACGAGGTCGATCAGCTTCTCCCGGAGCTTCGGCGCCGTGTAGACGTCGATCTCTCCCTCCACGTTGATGACGGTGATGCCGTCTTCACTCGTGTAGTCGGTCACCTTCAGGTCCACGGAACCTCCAGCGCATTTGCCGCAAAGTAAGCAATGTAATCGGACGTTGCAGCGTTCGCCCGTCGAAATTCAACCACGCTCCAGCGCCGTGTTCACACGAAATCCTCTGTTCGCGCGGTCTGACCTGCCGATCACGGGGCTTTGGGGTGTCGGAACGTTCTCCTGTCCCTTCCCACGATGTCAGACTGGAAACCTGTGTCAGCGCAACATCTTCTCGACGTCCTGCGAAGCGACCCCCGGCGCCGCGGGCGGCTGACGCACGTCGAGACCGTGCCCGCAAGGGCCGCGCGCACCGCGCCCTGGCCGTCGTGGGTCCCCGCGTCCGTCGTCTCCGCGCTAGACGTGTCCCACCTGTGGGAACACCAGGCGCGCGCCGCCACCCTCGCCCACGAGGGCGCGTCTGTGACCATCGCCACGGGCACCGCCTCGGGCAAGTCGCTCGCCTACCTGCTGCCCGCCCTCACCGCGGCCTTCGACGGCGACACCACCCTCTACCTCGCCCCCACCAAGGCCCTCGCGCACGACCAGCTCCGCGCGATCGAGGCGCTCGGCCTCGCCTCCGTCCAGGCCGCCACCTACGACGGCGACACGCCGGGCGAAGCGCGCGACTGGATTCGGCGTTACGCGAACATCGTCCTCACCAACCCGGACATGCTGCACTACTCGCTGCTTCCCCGGCACTCACGCTGGTCGGCGTTCCTGCGACGCCTCCGCTACGTGGTGATCGACGAGGCACACGGCTACCGCGGCGTGTTCGGCTCGCACGTCGCGCAGATCATCCGCCGCCTCCGGCGTGTCTGCGCCCGGTACGGGTCATATCCCACCTTCGTCCTCGCGTCCGCGACAGTCTCCTCTCCCGCCCGATCCGGGACCGTCCTCACCGGCGTGCCCGTCACCGCCGTCGACGTCGACGCCTCCCCGCGCGGCGCGATGACCTTCGCCCTGTGGGAACCGCCCCTCGTCGACGGCGACCTCCGCCGCCCCGCCCCCGCCGAGGCCGCCGACCTCCTCGCCGACCTCGTCGCCGCCGGGGCCCAGACCCTCGCCTTCGTCAGGTCGCGGCGCGGCGTCGAGACCGTCTCGCTCGCCGCCCGCGCCGCGCTGTCCGAGGCCGCGCCCGAGCTGCGGGACAAGGTCGCGGCCTACCGGGGCGGGTATCTGCCCTCGGAGCGGCGCGAGCTCGAATCCGCGCTGCGCGCGCGGTCGCTGCTGGGGCTCGCGACCACCAACGCGCTCGAACTCGGGATCGACGTGTCCGGGCTCGACGCCGTCCTCGTCTGCGGGTGGCCCGGGACCCGCGCGTCCCTGTGGCAGCAGGCCGGACGGGCGGGACGCGGCGGGCAGGACGCCCTCGCCGTCCTGATCGCCCGGGACGACCCACTCGACACGTACCTCGTCCACCACCCGTCGGCGATCTTCGGGGTGCCGGTCGAGGCGACCGTGCTCGACCCGGCGAACCCCTACGTCCTGGAACCCCATCTCTGCGCGGCGGCGGCCGAGCTTCCGCTGACCGTTGAGGATCTTGAGCTGTTCGGGCCCTCGGCCCCCGGTCTTGTCGAGGGGCTCACCGCGCGGGGCGTATTGCGGAAGCGGCCCGCAGGGTGGTTCTGGACCCACCGGGAGAGGCCCTCGGTCGACCTTCGCGGCAGCGGACCCTCGGTGATCCAGGTAGTCGAGGGCGACACCGGGCGGCTGCTGGGGACCGTGGACTCGTCGTCGGCGCACGGTTCCGTCCACGAGGGGGCCGTGTACGTCCACCAGGGCGAGTCCTACCTCGTGGACGTCCTCGACCTCGAAGACGCCGTCGCGCTCGTCACCCCCGCGACGCCTGACTACTCCACCAACGCCCGTACCCTCACCGACATCCGGGTGCTCGAGGAGGAGCGCAAGACCGAGTGGTCGCCGCACGCGAGCCTCCACTTCGGGACCGTCGAGGTGCGCCGCCAGGTCGTCGCCTACCAGATGCGCCGCCACGCCACCGGCGAGATCATCGGCGAGAAGCCCCTCGACCTGCCCGAACGCGTCCTGCGCACCAAGGCGGTCTGGTGGACCCTCGCCCCCGAGGTCCTCGCCCCCTACGAGGACTTCGACGCCGCCGGCGCCGCCCACGCCGCCGAACACGCGTCCATCGGCCTGCTCCCCCTCTTCGCGACCTGCGACCGCTGGGACATCGGCGGCGTCTCCACCGAACTCCATCCCGACACCTCCCGTCTCACTGTCTTCGTCTACGACGGCCACCCCGGCGGCGCGGGCTTCGCCGAACGCGCCCACGCCTCCGCCCGCCCCTGGCTCCAGGCCACCCTCGACGCCATCCGCGCCTGCCCCTGCGACCACGGCTGCCCCTCCTGCATCCAGTCCCCCAAATGCGGCAACAACAACGACCCCCTCTCCAAACCCGCCTCCCAATCCCTCCTAACCCACCTCCTAACCCCCTAACACCACACCCCCGCACCACACCCCAAGCCCCCCGCACCACAGCCACCACCACGCCCCTTCCCCATCCGCCCCCTTTGCGCCGCAGCCACCACCACACCACTCGCGCCACACCCCACGCTCCACCCCCTGCACCCCACACCCCCTGCCACACCTCCGACGTCACGCACCCATCCCGCCCTCACCACGCACTACGCACGCCATACGCCCACGCACCATGCACCACGCATGCCACGCGCCACGCACCACTCACCACGCACTACGCGCGCCACGTGCGCCATGCACCCCACGCGCGACGCACTACGCGCGCTATGCGCCACGCACGTCACGCACCACATGCGCCATGCGCCCACACGCCACGCACCACATGCGCCATGCGCCCACGCGCCACGCACGCCACGCGCCACGCGCGCCACGCGCGCCACGCGCGCCACGCACGTCATACGCGCCACGCACGTCATACGCGCCATGAGTCATGCGCTATCCGCGCCACGCGCCATACGCCACAGGCCACGCATCACCCGCTCAGTGCGCCACGCATCACCCGCTCAATGCGCCACGCATCACCCGCTCAATGCGCCACGCGTCATGCGCCACGCCACGCGCCGGATCCTTGTTCTCCTGTGCCTCCTCATGATGGATATTCGGTCGAGCCGCACTGGTCAGTGCTCTCACTAGGTAGTGGTTCGGCGACCGGCATCGTTACAACCCGGTTCGCAGGAGAAACCGGACCCCAGACCTGGGCCTTGCAGACACCCGGGGCTTATCCCCGTGAGGGCTCGCCCAGATGGGTTCTGGTGCGCGCGGGACCTGCGAAGGGTCCGGGCGCGCAGGGGCTCAGCCGCACGAAGACTCAGGAGCGCGAGGACTCAGCCGAACAAGGACTCAGGAGCGCGAGGACCTCGGGCGCGCGAGCACTCAGGAGCGCGAGGACCTCAGGCGCGTGAGGATCCCGGGCGCGTGAGGACTCAGGCGCGTAAGGGCTCAGGCGCGTAAGGGCTCAGGCGCGTAAGGGCTCGTGCGGGCGAGACCTCGGATGCGCGGCAACTCAGGCTCCTGAGAACCCGTGCGAGTAGTGAGGGCTCGTGCGGATGGGGGCCAGGCACGTGAGAGATCGTGCACACGAGGGCTCAGGCGCGTGCACGTGACGGTCAGGCCCGTGCGGGTCAGGCATGTGCGGGTCAGGCATGTGCGGGTCAGGCATGTGCGGATCAGGCGTGTGCGGGTCAGCGCGCATATGGGGGTCACGTACGTGAGGGGTCAGGTATGTGAGGGCTTAGGTGCGTGCGGGTGAGAGTCAGGTGCGCGAGGGCTTAGGCGCCTGCGAGGGGGGGGTGTTGAGGGGTGGGTCAGCGGCGGGGGAGGCGGAGGCCCCGGCGGCGGGGGCGGGGGTGTTCGAGGACCTCGGTGAGGTTGGCGGCGGAGGCGTCGGGGGAGGCGTCCGGTTCGCGGGCCGAGGCGATGCCGATGAAGGCGTTCAGGGCCTCGTCGTACTGGCGGGGTTCGGAGGGCGCGGCGGAGTCGTCGGGCGCGGTGACGGGCTCGGCGGGCGGCGTCGCGGGGTCGTCCGAGGCCGACGCGGGGTCGGGGGTCGGGGCGGGCTTGGGCGCGTCGGCGGGTGTTTCCGCGGGGGTGGGTTTGAAGCGGGCGTCGGCGTCCGGCGCGTCCTTGGCCGGGTCGGCGAGGGTCGCGGTGTAGCGGTCGTGGGGGAAGACGGCGGGCGTGTACTCGAGGTTGAGCTCCTCGACGAGTTCGCCGCCCTCCGTCTCCAGGATCTCGGTGTCCTGGGCCGGGTCGGGCACGGTGTCCTTCGCCCCGCCCTTGCGGGCCGGCTCGTCCTGCGGGGTCCCGCCGCGGGCTCGTGCGAGCGCCGCCTCGATGCTCTTGCGGCTCGCCTCGACGCGGGCGTGCGCCGACCCCTGCACGCGTGGCGCGAGACCGGGTCCGCCCGCGCGCGCGGTGCGCAGCCGACGCGTCCACGTCCCCAGATGCGCCGCGCACAGCAGCAGCACAAGGGCGATCGCGAGGCTCTTGCCCCACTGAAGGCTCTCGCTCGCCATCGTCCCGGCGGCGGTCTCGCCGCCGTCGAGAATGATCATGTCGTCGGAGGCCGCGGCGTCCGGCGTCGGGTAATACTCGCTGACCGACGGGCTCTCCTCGCCGAACACCGAGTCGTCGGGCGCGACCTCGGGGTACTGCGGCCCGGCCGCCGGAGGTTGGTAGGTGTACCCGGGCGCGGGAGGCTGCGGCGCGCTTCCGTTGCCGCTACCGCTCCCGTTGCCGTTCCCGGTCGGCGACTGCACCGCGTTCACCTTCACGGTCCTCGACGCGGCCCCGGAAGCCTGCGCGCCGGATCGCTTCGCCACCACGCTGACGGTCGCGCGCCCGCTCGCCGTCCCCGAGGACGCGAACGTCACGCTGCACCGCGCCCCGCACGCCCCGATCGAGACGTTCTTGGTGCCGAGGTCGCCGGAGACCGTGTACCCGGTGAGGTCGGGCTCGGCGCCCTTGTTCCACTGGACGGTGACTTTCTTGCCGGACGACGCGACGCTCAGCCCGCTCGGCCGCAGCGCGGGAACCGCCATGCGGAACGTGCTGTCGGCGGTGTCCCACGGGATCAGCGCGTCGAGCCGTACCGTGTGGGTGCCGTTCGGCTCGGTCCTGCCGTCGATCCGGTACGTCAGCACGGTGTTCTTGCCGCTGCCGACCTTACGGCCGTCGACGTAGAGCGTGCCGCCGCCCGTCGCCGTCTTCACCCGGACGGTCACGCTCGACGACGTGATCACCGAGCCGTTCGCGGGGGTGATCTTGGGTGCGGCGGCTCCCGACGCCTGCACCGGCGCGGCCCCGAGGACCGCGACCAGCGGAGCCATCACCAGCAGCGCCCTGACCCACACGCGCCGACTCCCTCCGTCACCAGCTCCTGCGCGGCAGCGTATATCACCCACTAGTGGCAGATATCACAGAATGGTGACGAACCCGACACCACCCCGACGCCTCCAAGCCGCCCTCTGTCCGTTTCCGGCCCACTCTCCCCCTCCCCACCCCCCAAAAACCACACCCCCACAGATGAAACCCCCTCCCTTTCCACGCACTTCCGCCACAAATCCCACCCCCGGGGCCCTCCCCCCACCCCACCCCGCCTCCCTCCGCCACTCTCCCTCCCCCGCCCCCGGCCCTCCCCTCTCCCCCTCTCTCCGCGCGCCCCCTCCCCGCCCCCACTCCTCTCCCTCGTCCTCCTTCGTTCGGCTCTTTCGCGCCCTCCCTCTCCTGCGCCCCTTCGCACCCTCCTCCACCCCCGCTGGCCTGCCCGTGCCTGAGGGCGCTGGCCAGGGTGGCGCCCGGAACAGGCCGGACTCGAACCTTGTAGCGAACCTGTCGAAGAACGGCTCGCCACGGCGGAGCGCGGAACAGGGCGGGCTCGGACCCGGGGACCTCGGCTAAGGCGGGCCCGGGGGCCAGGGCGGGGCGGGGCGGGGGCCGGGGCGGGGTCGGTGACTGGGGCTGGGGTGGGTCCTGGCCCGGGGGCGCGGGCTGGGGTGGGTTCTGGGTCGGGGGTGGTGGGGTGCCGGCGCGGGATGTGGCTTGGAGGTTCAGGGTCAAGCCGAGGAGTGTGCGGGTCACTACCGTGACCGTGGTTTGGACGGTGACGGGCAGGCCGACCGATCCCGTCACCTGGCAGGCCGTCAGCTGCGCGCCGGATCCTGCGGCGACCCTTCGCGCCGCCTCGCAGCCGTCGGTGTAGCCGCGGACGGTCCGGGCCGCCCCCGCCAACGCGGCGATGTCCGCCGCCATCTCCGCCTCCTTCCGCACGCCTCGAACGCCTCCCGCGACCATCACCACCGCCGCCAGACTCCACACGGCCCCCAGCGCCGCCATCACCCAGACCACCCCTGCTCCTTTCTCCCGTGCTCTCCTCCCTCCGCTCGCCTTTTCCGGCGATCCCCAGCCCTGCTCCGCCGACCCCTTTCGGCCTCCGACCTCGTCCCCGCCTCGCCCTCTCCCGCGCCTCACCAGCCCTCCCGCAGGCCCTCGCTCCCTCGCTGCACTCCGTCCTCGCTTTCTCCGATGTCGCGGTTTCCCCACGCCGATTCGGTGAAGGCTTCGGCGGTGACGGTGAAGGTGAGCGGCGGGAAGGGCAGTCTGGTGGGTGGGGAGTAGGTGGTCGTGACGGTGAGGACCGTCGTGTCGGCGGTTCGGGTCAGGGTGAGGACGGAGTTCGGCGGGGCGGCGCGCAGCACACGCGCGCGGACCGCGTCGGGCGGCTCGCCGCGTGCGGCGGCGCGGGCGCCCGTGTGGGCCGCGTCGACGCAGGCGAGGCGGGCGGCCGCCGCCGCGATCCCCCAGAGGGCGAACGCGACGACGGCCAACAGGGCGGGCAGCGACATCGCCACCTCGACCGTCGCCGAACCACGGCTCAGCCGACGAGCTGGAGCGCCCGTTCGACGATGTTTAAGAGCGCCTGCTGCACCGGATCGCTTGACACGATCTTGAACAGGACCCCGGCGAACGCGGCCGCGGCCACCGTGCCGACCGCGTACTCCGCGGTGGTCATGCCCGCATCCGACCGGCTGCCTCGCAGCTCGCACATCTGACCTCCCGGTCTCGGTGCCGGACCCCTCGTCCGGCCTCACCCACCAGCATCCACACTTTCTGTCAAGATCGTTTAACAGCCTGTGGACAACTTTTTCTCACGGCAGCGTGATGCCACGCGCGATGCCGGCGATCGCCGGAACGATCCCCAGCAGGACGAAGGCGGGGAGGAAGCACAGGCCAAGCGGGGCGACCGCTTTGACCCCGGCGGCGCGCGCCCGTTCCTCGGCCGCGGCAGCGGCGGCGCTTCGCTGGTCCCTGGAGAGGCGGGTCAGGACGGGCGCGAGGGGCGCGCCGCCGCGTCCGGCGCGGGCGGCGGCGCGGGCGAGCGGCGCGAGCACAGGGTCGGACGCCCTCGCCGCCCACGCGTCCGCCGGGTCAGCGCCGAGCCTGACCCGCGCCGCGACCGCCTCGAACTCCTCCCCGACGGGCCCGCCGAGCGCCTCGCCGACGGCTTCGACGGCGTCCGCCCAGGCGACCCCGGCCCCGAGGCACGCCGCCAGCAGCTCGACGGCGACCGGAAGGTCCGATTGCAGCCTCTGCCTCCTCCGCCCGACCTCCGAAGGTTCCCGACGCGCCCACCACCACCGGCACCACACCGCCGCCGCCACCCCCGGCAACACCCCTCCGATCCCTCCGAAGAACACCCAGACGCCAACCCCGACCCCGCCGCACAGCACAACGCCGAGCATCGCCCCCTCGGCCCTGCCCTGCGCCCCCTCCGCCTCCCCTCGCGTAGCCCGCTCAAGCCGCCGCGCGGCCCGCCTACCCCCGACCCACATCGCACCTCTCCCCCGAATCTCACTTATCGCCCAGAACCCCACACCGTCTCCCACCCCACCCCGAGCCGCCTTCAGACGCGCAAGGCCCTCAGCCCGTCGAGCACGCCCCGAATCTCAGGTGCGGCCCGTGTCTTCGCCGTGTTCGGCCGAGGTGGCGATCCTCGTCGTCCATGCGAGGCCCGCGGCGTCCAAGGCCAGAGCTGCGGCGAGGCAGGCCAGGCCCGGGAGGGTGGTGAAGAGGAAGGAGAGCGGGTCCGCGCCCAGGGACCAGGACATGGCGAGGCCAAGGGCGGGCAGGACGGCAAGCAGGCGGGCCGTGGTGCGGGCGCCCGCCAGCTGGGCGCGGACGGCGGCACGGTGGTTCCTGTCGTCGCGCAGCGCGCCGGCGAGGCCGTCCACGACGGGCGCGAAGGCCGCGCCGCGTTCCACGCCGATGCTCCAGCACGCCGCGAGGAGGCGCAGGGCCTCCGCCCCCGGCCGGACGGCCAGCTCACGCAAAGCCTGCGGAACGTCCGGAGCCGACGGGAGCCCGGCGAGGGCTTCACGCTGCGGCGACGGCAGGACTTCCACGGCGGCCGCCATGGCCTCCTCCGGACCTCTGCCCGCCACGAGCTCCGCGCCGAGCCCGTCGCAGAGCTCCACCACGGCCGCCGACCAGCCTTCGGCCTCCTTCCCCCGCCCGCGCAGTAACTCCGCGAACCGCTCCCGCAAGGCTCCTCCCGGTGGACGGTCGTTCCCGCGCAGGGCCGCGAGCCGCCGCGCGGACGGCCCCTCGAACATGGGCGTCACCCACGCCCTCATGCCGCCCGCTCCGCACGCGACACGGAAGCCCCCGGTGGCTCCCACCCGAGACGTTCCAGCAAGGGCCCCGCTGCAGGTGTGAGGCTGAGGCCGCCGGGCGTAAGCCGAACGGCGGTATGCGCCTCTACGAACCCGGAAGGGCTCCGGACGAGTACGGCGATCTGTCCGACCTTCCGCTGAGCCCCCTGCCGTTCCACATGCACGACGACGTCAAGGGCCGCCGCGAGCTGGCTGTGCAGCGCCTCGCGGGTGAGCCCCGCCGCGCACCCGAGCGCCTCCAGCCGCGCCGGTACGTCCTCGGGCGCGTTCGCGTGAAGCGTCCCGCACCCTCCCTCATGTCCGGTATTCAACGCATTGAGAAGTTCTACGGCTTCCGCGCCCCTCACCTCCCCGACCACAAGACGGTCCGGACGCATCCGCAACGCCTGCCGGACGAGGTCGTGAAGGGTGACCCCGCCCGCCCCCTCGATGTTGGGCGGCCTGGTCTCCAGCCGGACCACATGGGGATGGTCCGGCCGCAGCTCCGCCGAGTCCTCCACGAGCAGCAGCCTTTCCGCCGGGGAAGCGAGCCCGAGCAGGCAGCTCAACAGCGTCGTCTTCCCCGTTCCCGTCCCTCCGGTCACGAGGAAGGCGAGCCGCTTCCTGACCAGCGCAGCCAGCAGTTCCGCTCCGGCCCGGCAGACGCTCCTCTCATGGACGAGTTCGGGCAGCGTGAAGGCACGTCCGCGTGGTGACCGCAGAGACAGGCAGGTGCCTCCGGGAGCCACGGGCGCGAGGACGGCGTGCAGGCGTACGCCGCCCGGCAGCCGAGCGTCGACGTACGGCGCGGCGTCATCAAGCCGTCTGCCCGCCGCCGCAGCGAGCCGTTGGGCGAGCCTGCGTACCGTCCGCTCGTCGGCGAACCGTACGTCGGTGCGCAGGAGCTCTCCCCTGCACTCCACCCAGACCTCGTCGGGTCCGTTGACGAGCACGTCGGTCACCTCCGGGTCGCGTAGCAGCGGCTCCAACGGGCCCGCGCCGACGAGGTCGTCACGCACCTCGCGTGCAAGGCTGAGCACCTCTGTGTCTCCCAGCGCGCGTTCCTCGGCGCGCAGAGCGGCGGCCACCGCTCCGGGCGTGGCCGCGCTCCGGCTCTCGGCGAGCCGTCCTCGTACCGCTTCGGCCCAGTTCACCGGACCCTCACCCAAATGATCATGGTTTCCTCCTGTCGATTCGGCCTCTCCACCCCGGAGAGGACCCGGGAATGTCAGGCCGCGAGCGGGCCGTCGAGGAGCCTGGCGCACAGGCGTGCGAGCCGCCCCCGCACCGGTGGCGCGGCACGTTCGACGGCGGCGGGAACGCCGCGTTCGAAGTCGTAGTGGCCCGCGAGCGGAAGGCACAGCGACTCCGCGACGGCGCGCGGCGCGAGCCGTCCCGGCGCCGGCCCGCGCGTGACGAGCAGGGTCTCGTCCGGCCCCGCGGGGACCGACCGCGCCGCGAGGACCCCGCGCACCTCGGCGGGCACGAGCAGCACCGCGCGGTCGCCCGTTTCCACCGGCAACTCGACGTCGCGCGGCCGATCGGCGACGACGAGGTCGTACGCGCCGCGCGCGGCGGCGAGCACCGACGACAGGACCTCGTGCCGCACCTGGCACGGCCTGTCGTGCGCGTGGGAGAGCACGCCGACCCCTCGGGCCGAGGGCACCGCCTCCTCCAGCGCGCGGGGCGCGAGCCGTCCGCGCAGTCCGGCGAGATCCGGCCACCGGGTGCCGGGGACGCCCTCAAGCCCCAGCAGCGCGTCGAGGCCGCCGCCTCCCGCGTCGAGGTCCACGAGCAGCACACGCGCCCCCGCGCGCGCGGCCATCAGCGCGAGGGTCGTGGCGAAGACCGACGCCCCCGCCCCGCCGCGCGCGCCGGTGACCGAGACCTGACGCCCGAACGCGCCCGGCAGGCAGGCCCGCGCCATCCGCTCGGTGAGCCACGCCTCCTCATCGGGCAGGACGGCGACGCGTTCGGCCCCGAGCTCCATCGCCCGCCGGTAGACGGGAACTGTCGCGCCCCTCGCCAACACGATGACGCCCTCACGACGCGGAATACGCCCCGGTAAATCCGCTCCTATCAGGACAAGAGCGGCGCGTTGCAGCGCGTTGCGCGCCTCCGCGGCGTCACGCGCGACCGTCACCTCGACGGACGCCGCCGCGGCCAGCCGTCTGACCTCGTCGACCAATCCCGGATTCGCGGAAATCACCAGCGCATTCATGCCGACCAGACTCCACGATTCGCGCGCGTCCCGCTTCGCGGCCTGTGGATAAGTGCGACGACCCCCGCCGGGGGGAGAGCGGGGGCCGTCGCGATGGCCCGGCTCCGGGGGGGTAGAGCCGGGCCCATCCTTTCGGAAATGGCGCGTGCGCCGAGCGGGCGTGACGGGCTCGTGCGCGATCCCGTCCACCGCCTTGTCGGCAGATAGTTCATATGCTGCCCGATCACGGACGCTTGCGTCGAGGATCGGCGTTGATAACCGTGAGCTTTTTTCTGGTCCAACGGCGCGGATCACCGAGGGTGATCGAATTCGCCCCCGCCGAAGACCGAGCACAAAGCAGACCAACTGTGTCTATGACTGCGTTGGCCACATCCCCATAACCCTCGCACAGGCGACCGGCGAAGGGCGAGCCATTTTCCCGTCGGCCCTTGTCAGACGGGCTCGGGAGGCGTAAACCGGAAACACGGACGAAGTGTCCGGGCACGGCCTCCCGGTACCCACGCGCGACCAGCCACGGAAGGCGTCGCCGCGACGGGCACAGCCCGATCCGGCGAGACGAATTGCACGCCTGGTAGCCGAGAGTGATGTGACGGCGGGCGGCGTCATCCGGGACAAACCGGACGGCGCCGCCCGCCACGTTCGTTCCAAGGGACCCGCGCGCTCAGCCGCGCTCGATCGCCTCACACAGGGTCTGGGAGTCGCGCGCCCCGTACACGATCGCGTCGGCGCAGTGCCTGACCCACTCGGCGACGCCCTCGGCGGTGCCGGACAGGTAGCCGTCGAACGCCTTGCGGTACTCCGCCTCGAGTTCCATGTGGCCGACTTCGGGCGAGACCAGCGCCTTGGGGTCGAGGCCGCGGTCGATGAGCGTCAGCCGGGCCGCCGCGCGCGCGACGATCCCGTCGGCGGAGCCGAAGGGCCGCAGGGCGAGCAGTTCTCCGTGGACGATGGCGGACACCACCACGGCGGGAGCCTTGGACTTCGCCGTCAGCAGGTCGCTCAGCGCGTCGAGGCGGGCCGCCACCTCGACGGGCGAGGGGTCGCCTTCGTTACGGGGACGTCCGAGCCGGTCGGAGGAGACGGCGTCACGGGCCGCCAGTACGTGGAGCCGTGCGAAGACCTGACGGGGCGCGCTCTTCCACGTCGCGCCGAGCGGGCCCATCTCGCCGGAGATCCTTAGCGCTCCCTGGAGCAGCGGGTGGTCGGCGTGTCCGGAGCGCACCTCCTCCAGGTGCGCCTGGACGCCCTCAAGGGCCGCCGACGCGCGCGCTCCGCGCAGCAGCGACTCGGTCGAGACCTCGGTGCTCTTGCGCCGCAGGACGCGGTGCCCGCGCAGCCGGTCGACGGCCTTGCGGGCCGTGTCGCAGGCATCCTCGACCCCGGGCAGCAAAGAGACTTGAAGAAGAGCGTCGTCCACGGGCCCGAGGGTACACAGGCAGTCGACGTGTCCTGCGTCACGTACTGTTTGTAAGGAAACCTTGAAGTAAGTCGGTACTTGACAGCCCGCGCCGGGTCCCCGATTAAGTGGAGATCCAGGGCAAGTACCGCGGCACGAAGGAGTCCCCGTGAGCCAGGAAGCGCTGTCGAATCTGTTGCGGGAGAACCGCAGGTTCGCGCCGCCGCCGGACCTCGCCGCCCAGGCGAACGTCAAGGAGCCGGCGTACGCGGAGGCCGCCGACGACAGGCTCGGCTTCTGGTCGCGGCAGGCCGAACGGCTCGAGTGGGCGACGCCCTGGACCCAGGTGCTCGACTGGAGTAACGCGCCCTTCGCCAAGTGGTTCGTGGGCGGCGAGCTGAACGTCGCCTACAACTGCGTCGACCGCCATGTCGTGGAGGGCAGGGGCGACAAGGTGGCCTTCCACTGGGAGGGCGAGCCGGGCGACACAAGGACGATCACGTACGCGGAGCTCAAGGACGAGGTCTGCAAGGCGGCCAACGCGCTCGCCGAACTGGGCGTCACCAAGGGCGACCGGGTGGCGATCTACATGCCGATGATCCCTGAGACCGCCGTCGCGATGCTCGCCTGCGCCCGCGTCGGCGCGACCCACTCCGTCGTCTTCGGCGGCTTCTCCGCCGACGCCCTGCGCGCCCGTATCGAGGACGCCCAGGCCAAGCTCGTCATCACCGCTGACGGCGGCTACCGGCGGGGCGCTCCCAGCGCGCTCAAGCCGACCGTCGACAAGGCGGTCACCGACACCGTGGAGAACGTCCTCGTCGTCCGCCGCACCGGCCAGGACGTCGAGTGGGGCGACCGCGACGTGTGGTGGCACGACCTCGTGGACAGGCAGTCCGTCGAGCACACCGCCCACCCGCACGACGCCGAGCACCCGCTGTTCATCCTCTACACCTCGGGGACGACGGGAAAGCCGAAGGGCATCCTGCACACCACGGGCGGCTACCTCACGCAGGCGTCGTACACCCACTGGGCGGTGTTCGACCTCAAAGCCGACACCGACGTCTACTGGTGCACCGCCGACGTCGGATGGGTGACCGGCCACTCCTACCTCGTATACGGGCCGCTCTCCAACGGCGCTACGTCCGTCATGTACGAGGGCACCCCCGACACCCCGCACAGGGGCCGCTGGTGGGAGATCGTGGAGAAGTACAAGGTCACGATCCTCTACACCGCGCCTACGGCGATCCGTACGTGCATGAAGTGGGGCGACGCGATCCCCGCCGAGTTCGACCTGTCGAGCCTGCGCGTCCTCGGCTCCGTCGGCGAGCCGATCAACCCCGAGGCATATGTCTGGTACCGGGAGCGCATCGGCGGCGGACGCACCCCCGTCGTGGACACGTGGTGGCAGACCGAGACCGGCGCGATGATGATCAGCCCGCTGCCCGGGGTCACGCACGGCAAGCCCGGCGCGGCGATGCGCCCTCTGCCGGGTATCTCCGCCGACGTGGTCGACGACGAAGCCAACCCGGTGCCTGACGGCTCGGGCGGCTTCCTCGTCCTGACCGAGCCGTGGCCGTCGATGGCACGGACGATCTGGGGCGACCCGGACAGGTTCGTCCAGACGTACTGGTCCCGCTGGCCCGGCCTGTACTTCGCCGGGGACGGGGCGAAGAAGGACGAGGACGGCGACCTGTGGATGCTGGGCCGCGTCGACGACGTCATGCTCGTGTCCGGCCACAACATCTCCACCACCGAGGTGGAAAGCGCGCTTGTCGGGCACCCGAGGGTGGCCGAGGCCGCGGTGGTCGGCGCGGCCGATCCCGTCACCGGGCAGGCGATCGCGGCGTTCGTCATCGTGCGCGGCGACGGCGAGGTCGACGTCGAGGAGCTGCGCGCGCACGTCGGCAGGACGCTCGGGCCGATCGCCAAGCCCAAGCAGGTCCTCGTCGTGCCCGAGCTGCCCAAGACCCGCTCCGGCAAGATCGTCCGGCGCATCCTGCAGGACATCGCCGAGGGCCGCGAGATCGGCGACGCCACCACCCTCGCCGACACCACGGTCATGGACTCCATCAGGAAGGCGCTCGGCATCTGACGCCGTCGCGGAGCCCCGGATCGGTCCGGGGCTCCGCGATGTCGGACCGCCCGGATACGATCGGTGAAAGATCGGCGGCGCGACGCGCTCCACACCGGCATCCATTAGGGGGTCCCCATGGGTCGATCCAACGTCGAGGAGCAGAGTCTTGGCGAGCTCGTGGCCTCGGCCACGGGCAATGTCCAAAAGCTCGTCCGCGCCGAGCTCGAGCTCGCGAAGATCGAGCTCAAGGAGGACGCCAAGAAGGCGGCCATCGGCGGTGTGCTGTTCGCCGTGGCCGGTCTGATCGCCGGCATGATCGTCATCCTGCTGTCCATCGCGTTCGCCTATGCCCTCGTCGGCCTCGGCATGTGGCACTGGGCGGCGTTCGCGCTGGTCGCGGCGCTGTACCTGCTGCTCGCCGCGGTGCTCATCCTCGTCGGTTGGATGCGGATCAAGAAGATCGACGGCGCGCCGCGCACCCGCGAGACCCTCCAGGACGGCGTGAAGATGCTCAAGAGAGCCCGTGAGCATTGAAATCCCCGGTCCCTGGACACACCGGGACATAAGCGCGGGGGGCACCAGGTTCCATCTCGCCGAGCAGGGCGAGGGGCCGCTCGTGCTGCTCCTGCACGGCTTTCCGGAGTTCTGGTGGAGCTGGCACCACCAGCTCGAGGCGCTCGCCGCCGCCGGATACCGCGCCGCGGCGGTGGACCTGCGCGGCTACGGGGGCAGCGACAAGCCTCCGCGCGGCTACGACCTCGTCACCCTCGCGAGCGACGCCGCGGGGCTCGTGCGCGCGCTGGGCGAGGCGAACGCGGTCGTCGTGGGGCACGACTGGGGCGGGCTGCTCGCCTGGACGATGGCCGTCTACCACCCGAAGGTCGTGCAGCGGCTCGTCGCGGTGTCCGCGCCGCACCCGCTGCGGCTGCGGCGCGAGCCGCGCACCCCGTGGATGGCCCAGGCGCTGCTCAACCAGGCGCCGTTCCTGCCCGAGCGGCGGCTGACGGAGTTCAACGGGGCGAGGGCGTCGCGGCTGCTCGAGCGCTGGTCGTCGCCGGGCTGGCCCGATCAGGCCACCGACCGCCATGTGCGGGCCGCGGTGCAGATCCCGGGCGTCGCCCACTGCTCGCAGGAGTACCACCGTTGGTTTCTGCGCTCGGTACTGCGTCCCGACGGCCTGCGTTACGCGCACCGCATGGCCGCGCCCGTCCAAGCGCCCACCTTGCACCTGCACGGGGCGAAGGACCCCGCGCTGCCCCCTGCGGTCGCCCAAGGCTCAGGCCGGTACGTCGAGGCTGACTACACCTGGAAGACGATCGACCGTACGGGCCACTTCCCCCACGAGGAGCGGCCCGACGCCTTCAACGCCGAGCTCCTCGGCTGGCTGAGCCGCTGACATGCGCGACCGCGACACCGGCGGACGCCCCCGCAACGCCCGTCCCCGCGACGCCTACGGCCGCCCCCTCCCGTACGGGGCCGAGGGCGTCCCGACGACGCCGGACGACCTCACCCTCGACGCGCAGGGCACCGTCACCGAGGCACGCCGCCTCCTGGCCGCCGACCGCCCGTTCCACGCGCACGAGGTCCTCGAAGCCCGCTGGAAGTCGTGCCCGGACGCCGAGCGGCCCCTGTGGCGCGCCCTGGCCCAGCTCGCCGTCGGTCTGACCCATCTGCGCCGCGGCAACACCAGGGGCGCCGACGCCCTCTTCACGCGCGCCCTGAGGGATCTGAGGGCCTACGACGGGCCCTCCTGCGGCCTCGACCTCCCGGCCGTCGTCCGGGCCGCCGAGGACGAACGCGAGGTCCGGCTGTAGCGCGTCGCGTCAGTCGGCGCATCCCCGGGTGTCGGCGGGCCTCGTCGCGTCTCGGCCCGCGTCGGCGTCCGGCGCGACCTCGTCGGCGGTGAGCGCGTAGCCGGTGTCCTGGTCGGACATCGCGGCCGCGAAGATGACGCCGAAGACCGCACCCTGCTCGGTGAGCAGCGGGCCGCCCGAGTTGCCCGGTTCGACCGTGCCGCGTAGCGAGTAGATCTCCCGGGTGACCTGGGTGCTGCGGTAGATGTCGGGGCCCTTGGCCTTCTGCCGCGAGCTGATCTTCGCCGCCCGTACCGTGTAGGGCCGGTTCTTGGGGAAGCCCGCGACGACGGCCGCGTCGCCGCGCTGCGCCTCGGTGTCCCACTTCAGCGGCTTGGCGCGCAGGCCGGGCACGTGGATGACGGCGATGTCACGCGACGGGTCATAAAGCACGACACGTCCGTCGAACTCGCGCGAACCCACCTGGACCGACAGCGGCCCCTCGGTGCCCGCGACGACGTGCGCGTTCGTCATCAGCCGCTCGGGCGCGAAAACGAAGCCGGTGCCTTCGATGCGGCGTTGCCGCGGCTCGGTGGCGCAGTCCGGCGCGGTGCCGATGATCTTGGCGATGCTGCGCCGGGCGTCGCGCAGAGCGGGTGAGGACTCGACGGACTTGTCGGGCGGCCCCACGTCCACCAGGGGCTCGCCGCCGAGCCCGTTGAAGACCTTCGGGAAGTCGGTGCCGCCGACGAACTTGTCGAACGACTCGGCCCACCTGTCGGCCGCGAGCGGCATCGCCTGGTCGACGCCGCGCAGCACCGCCGAGTTGTGGACCTGTTTGGACAGCGCGCGGATCGGCGACTGGTCGAGCAGCACGACCCCGATGAACCAGGCGACGAGCATGAGCGACAGCACGCTCACCACCGCGCCGCCCGCCGCGTCGATGGCCCGTGCGTTGTCCCCGGTGACCCGGTTGCGCAGCACCGCGCCCGCCGAGGAGGCGATGAGCTGGCCGAACGTGGCGGCGAGGAAGGCGATGACGATCGCGAGCAGCGCCTGCTGCGCCTCCCCCTCGACCACCCAGGTGACGAGCGGGGGCGCGATGAGCACGCCGAGGACGCCCCCGCCGACGAAGCCGACGAAGCTGAGCAGCCCGACGATGAAACCCTGCCGGTAGCCAGAGACCGCGAAGAGCACGATCAGAACGATCAGGATGACATCGAGAAGGTGGTCGCCCAGCACCGCTTCAACGTACCGGGAGATCCACGTTTTGAGAGTCCCCTGACGGGAGGAGATGGCGGCCGGGCGTGTCACCGTACAGAGTGATTCATCCCCTTGCGGCCATATTGATCACTTCTGGGGGGAGATCCTCCACCCGCGTCTGGTCCCAAGGCACCGACCAGCCTCCGGCGTCCAGGACCGTCGTCAACAGGCCCGCCGTGAAGCCCCACACAAGCATGTCCCGCACGTTGAACGCCGGGCCTACGAAGCCTCCGGGCGCGCGCAAGGCGACCCGGTTGCTCGGATCGACGAGTTCGGCGATCGGCACCCGGCTCACAGAGGCGACCTCGCCCGGGTGGCCCGGAGACACCGCGCAGGGGTCGTGCCACCAACCGGCCACGGGGGTGACCCGGAAGTCGCTCCGCGAGAGGTACAGCTCGGGAAGGGCGCTGAGGACCGTCACCCCCGACGGGTCCACTCCCGTCTCCTCCTGCGCCTCGCGCAACGCCGCGCCCACCGGGCCGTCGTCCTCCGGGTCGAGGGAGCCGCCGGGGAACGCGGGCTGTCCGGCGTGCTTCTTCAACGTCGCGGCGCGTTCGAGGAGCAGGACGTCGGGGCCGTCGACGCCCTCACCGAACAGGATCAGGACCGCGGCCGGACGCGCCGTCGGCGCGGGACGCATGAAAGGGGGCACCGGAAGGTGCGGCGCCCGTTCGCGGAACAGGTCGAGCCATGAAGGAATCACGTTCGGGCAACACCCCTTGAGACGAGAATATTCGCGATGGAGACCGGCGGGCGGCCCCGTACAGGGCCCTGCGGCCCTCTGCGAGGCTACCCGCCGGTATCGTCGCGGGCCCCCTATTCCCGGACCCCCAGCGCGTCAGCGGGACGCGGCCGCAGCGCCGCCCGGCCCGCCAGCAGCAGCGCGGCGAAGGCGGGCAGCACGCCCGCCGCCACGACCGCCGCGTACGTCGTGCCGGGGAAGGTGAGCGCGCCGCCGGCCATCGCCGCGGCGTAGGCGTTGAGCGTCACCAGGGCGATCGCGGTGCCGAGCCCGGTGGCCAGCAGGACGAGCGGCAGCGTCTCCCAGGCCAGCGACCGCAGGATCTGGCCCTTGGTCGCACCCACCAGCCGCAGCAGAGCCATCTCCCTGCCTCGGCCGAGGGTGGCGACGGAGAGGGTGTTGACCAGGGAGATCACCGCGAAGGCGATGATCAGCCCGAGGGCGGCGTAGTTGGCCGAGGAGGACCCGGGCAGCGCCGCGGAAGCCGACGTCACGCCTACCGCCCCGCCCAGCGCGGCGGAGATCTCCGCGCCGGTGACGCCCTGGCCCGCGACCAGAAGGAAGTCGCTCATCGGGTCGTCCACATGGTCCGCAACAGTCGCGTAGGGAAGGGTCACCTGCGCGAAGCCGAGGCCGCTGCGGTACACCGCGACGACTTCCGCGCCCACCGGCGTGCCGTCCCCCAGTGCCATCTCCACCTTGTCGCCTAGGGCCATGCCGAGCCGCTCCTGTACGGCCATCGTGCCTTCGCGCAGGTCCGCGAGGGAGCCTTCGACCGTACGCAGGTCCATCGTCTTGTCCAGCCCTTCGGGGGTGATCCCTTGGACGCTGTACGGCGAGGAGACCGTACGCACCGTCGTACGCACGACCGCAGTGACCGCCTCCACGCCCGGCAGCTTCCGGAGCGTCTCGGCGTCCCGTGCCGGGACCTCGGGGCCGACGACGAGTCCGGCTTTGATCCCGTCGCGCAGCTGCTCCTCGGCGGCTCCGTCGAGGGTGCTTCCGGCGGCCAGGAGGGTGCAGCCGAGCGCGACGACGAGGGTCAGCGGCGCGACCACCGCGGCCGCCCGGTCCGCGCCCGTGCGCAGCTGCTCGGCGGCGAGCCCGCCCGGCACGCCCGTCCGGCGCAGCGCGGGCGCGATCACGGCGGCGAAGAGCCGGACGAGCGGCGGGCCGAGCAGGGACGCCGCGAGCGTCCACACGAGCGCGGTCAGCGGGGTGAGCGGGCCCGCGCCCCGGTCGGTGGACACCGACGCCAGCGTCAAGGTGAGGGCGACGGCGCCGCCGACCGCCGCGAGGCCCGCGACGACCCGCAGGGGCGCGATGCGGAGCCTGCCGGGGGCCGCCTCGCCCAGGGCCTCGACCGGACGGACCCGGCCCGTCCTGCGCCCCGACAACCGCGCCGCCGCCCAGGCCGCCAGCAGGCTCCCGGCGATCGCGACGGGCACCGGCAGGAACCCGGTCACCAGGGGCAGGTTCGGCGGAATCGCCCCGAGCTCGACGAACGCGTCATGCAGCGTCCCCGCGAGGACAAGGCCCGTCAGCGCGCCCGGCACCGCGGCGGCGAGCGCGACGATCAGCGCCTCCCGCCCCAGCATCCTTCTGAGCTGGCCCGGGGTCGCGGCCACCGCGCGCAGCAGCGCGAGTTCCCTACGGCGCTGGAGACCGGCGAGGGCGAAGATCCCGGAGACGGCGAGCACGGCGACGACGAGGGAGGTGCCCGCGAGCGCGCCGCCCATGCTCATCAGCCGGGTACGCGCGGCGCTCGCCTCGGGGAACTCGGCGTTCCCCCTGGCGTCGCCCTTGTGGACCTCGGCTTCCGTGCCGGAGAGCGCCGCCCGGAGGTCGTCCGCCGACGCCGTGCCGAAGACGCCGAACACGGCGGCCTGTCCGGGACGGGCGAGGGCCGACGCCTCCTCTGGCGCGAAGAAGACCGAACGCTGGGAGGCGAGCCGCTGCGCGGTCACCCCGACGACCGTGTAGTCGCGCGTACCCGTCGGCGTACGTGCGGTGAGGACGTCGCCCGGCTTCGCCCCCGCGTCAACGACGATCTCTCCGGGCTCCCGCGGCTCCCGGCCCTCGCCGATCGTGAACGGGGTGAGGACGGCCGAGTCCCACGAGTGCCCCCAAGACCGTTCAGCCGACCCGCGCTCAAGGTAGACGGGTATCTCCACCTCGGGGACGACCTCGCGTACGCCCGGCACAGCACGCAGCCTGTCCGCGATCTCAAGGGGAAGCCACGGCCGCTCCGTCACAGGCTTGTGCTTGATCTTCTCCTTGTCCTTCTTCCGCTTCACTAGGTCGATGCTCAGGTCGCCAGAGACGACGACAGGAGTCCCGGCGTAACGCTCGGGCGCTACCGAGCCGCGCAGGCCGGTGTCCATGAGCGTCGCGCAGGCCGACACAAGGGCGGCCGCGCAGAAGAGGGCGACGAACGCGCCAGCGAAAGCCGATCTGCGGTACCGCAGTGAGTTCAGGACCAGGAACCTCATGCCCAGGCCCCCAGCTTCGTCATGCGGTCGGCGACCTGCCCGGCGGTCGGCGCGGCGAGCGTGTCGACGATCCGCCCGTCGGCAAGGAACAGCACCGCGTCGGCGTAGGAGGCCGCCACGGGGTCGTGGGTGACCATGACGACGGTCTGGGCGAGTTCGTCGACTGTCTCGCGCAGCAGCGTCAGCACCTCGCGCGCCGTCATGGTGTCCAGCGCGCCGGTCGGCTCGTCGCCGAAGACCACCTCCGGGTCGGCCACCAGCGCGCGGGCGATCGCCACCCTCTGCTGCTGGCCTCCGGACAGTTCGGCGGGCCGGTGGCCCTCGCGTCCCTGCAGGCCCACCCGGGTGAGGATCTCCCGGACGCGTGCGTGATCGACCCTCGCGCCCGCCAGACGCAGCGGAAGGGCGACGTTGTCGCGGACGGTCAAGGACGGGACCAGATTGAACGCCTGGAAGACGAACCCGATCCTTTCGCGGCGCAGTATCGTCAGCCGCTTCTCGTCCATCCGCGTCAGGTCGGTCTCGCCGAGCCGTACCGTCCCGGAGCAGACCCGGTCGAGGCCCGCCGCGCAGTGCAGGAACGTGCTTTTGCCGGAGCCGGACGGCCCCATCACCGCCGTGAAGCGCCCCCGAGGCAGGTCGACGGTTACGTCCCGCAGAGCCGCGACCGCCCTCCTGCCCTTGCCGTACACCTTGCTCACGCCGTCGAGCGCCACCGCGTGTCCGGTGGCCGCCTTCACCCTGTCGTTCATGCCTTCCATGCTGGTCAACAGGGGGTGACCGGGACAGGGACGCCGTCATCGATCACCTATGACCTCGTCATGGGTAGGGTCGTGACGTGATCCGTCTGCTGCTCGCCGAAGACCAGCACGTGGTCCGTGCCGCACTGGCGACCCTGCTCGGCCTCGAGCCCGACCTCCAGGTCGTCGCCGAGGCGGCCACCGGCGAGGAGGCGGTGGCCAGGGCCCTGGTCGAGCTGCCGGACGTCGCGGTCATGGACATCGACATGCCCGTCCTCGACGGCCTCAGCGCGAGCGAACTGCTCCGCGAGAAGCTGCCCGACTGCCGGATCCTGCTGCTCACCGGCCACGGCAAGCCCGGCCACCTCAAGCGCGCGCTATCCGCGGGCGTCACGGGGTTCCTGCTCAAGACCGCGCCTCCGGACCGCCTTGCCGCCGCCATCCGCGACGTCGCGCAGGGCCGCAGGGTGCTCGACCCCGAACTCGCCGTCGCCGCGTGGGACCTCGCCGACAACCCCCTGACGCCGCGCGAGACCGACGTCCTGCGGCTCGCCGCCGCCGGGGCCGACGCCGCCGAGATCGCAAGCACGCTCTTCCTGTCGGCCGGGACCGTGCGCAACCACCTCACGGCGATCGTCGCCAAGCTCGGCGCGCGCAACCGCACCGACGCGGTGCGGATGGCCACCGAGTCCGGCTGGCTGTGATCACGGCAGCTCGGCGGTCAGCCTGAACCACCTGCCGTCCCGGGTGACGGTGAGCGCGCCGCCGCGCGCGGCGAGGCGGGTCGCGAGGTTGCCAAGGCCCGCGCCCGGCGGTCCCGGACGGGCCGCGGGGTCGAGCCCGTCGCTGGACACCTCGAGGCGGACCCGCCGCGGCCCGGGCGTCAGCGTGATCTCGCACCGGCCCGCCGCGCCGTGCTTGAGCGCGTTGGTCACGGCCTCGCGCAGCACGGGCCCCAGCACGGCCGTCGCGGCTCCGGGCACCGGGCCGCCGTCCCTGATCCGCACGGCGATCCCCGCGCTCTCCAGGACCGATCTGGCCGACGCTAGCTCCTCGGCCATGGCGGACGCCGGGGCCGCGTCGGCCGTTCCGCGCAGGTCGGCGCGGGCGTGCTCGGCGAGGCGGGCGGCGTCGTCGAGTTCGGCGCGGGCCCGCCCGGGATCGGCCGCCAGCAGGCGGGCGGCCACCTCGCACTTGAGCAGGACCGCGGCGAGGTTGTGGCCGAGCAGGTCGTGCAGGTCGCGGGCCGCGCGCAACCGCTCCTGCAGGGCCGCCGCCCGGGCCATCCCCTCCCCCGCCGCCCTCAGTTCCCGCACCTGCCGGGCGAGCAGGACGAGCCCGCGCACGACGACCCCCGTCACCAGGACGCTCACCGCGAGGTTCACGACCACGGGAGGCGGCTGCCCGAGCAGCACGGCGGCCCCCGCGACCACGGCCATGACCAGCGCGGTGAGCGGCCACGCGACCGCCGCGGGCAAGGCGATCAGCAGCGATCCCGCGAAGAACCCTGCGGTGCCCGTCCACGGGACGCCGAGCCAGGGAAGAGGCAGGAAGGTCAACGCGCCTTGCAGGAGGAGCGCCGGAGCTGTCCTGCGGTAGCCGCGCGTCCAGCCGAGCTGTACGACGCAGATGGCGCCGAGCAGGACGACCGCGTAGGGCAGCGAAGACAGCGGCGTCTGGAGAAGTCCCTTGACGCAGAAGCCCACAACGACGGTGGCGAGCAGCGCCACGGAGAGCCGTGCGGACGCGCGGTCGACGGGCGGAAGCGCCCCCTCAGTGACGGGGGCGGACGCCTCCACCGTGAACCGGCCGTCGGGTCCCAGCTCCGAGGTGAGGGCCCCGCCCGCCTTCCCGAGCCGTTCCGCGAGCGCGTCAAGGGCGCTCGCGGGCCGCTCGGCGGTGTGGACGCCGTCGTCGCCCACCCGTAGGACGACGCGGCCGTCACGCTGCCCGGTCTCGATGGCGCAGACCCGCGCGGTGCCCTCGGCGACCACCCGGGTCACCGCCTCGCGCAGGGCGGCGGCCAGAAGCGCGCCAGTCGCGCCGAGCGGCTCGGTGTGGTCCACCGCGACCCGCGCCTCGATGCCCGCGGCGGCGAGCAGGGTCCTGGCCGCGGAGACCTCGGGGGCCAGCGAGAGGCCGCGGAACTCCGCAGCCGTCGTGCGGACCGCAGTGAGGGCGGCGCGGGCGTCGGCGAGCAGCGCGCCGAGCGACGCGGCGGTCGGGTCGGGCCGCGCCGCCTCCCGCGCGAGCGCCGCGAGGCCCGCGTCGAGCCCGCCGCGCAGCTCCTCGGCGATGCGCAGGCGCTCCTCGGCGGCGGCGTTCCCCGCCGCGGTGAGCCTTGCCGCCGCGACCGCCGCGACCTGGTCGGCGAGACGGGTCAGGCCATAGACGACGAGGCCGATGACCGACGCGGTGATCGCCGAGTCCAGTGCCGCCGCGCCGAAGCCCGTACGCAGCGCGGCCACCGGAAACGCTACGGACGCCGCAAGCAGGGCCCCTGCCTTGGCCGCGCGCCCTTCGGTGAGCAGAAGCGACCCTAGGAGGAGTCCGAAGAGCCCCACGGAGACGTCGAGCCAGAGCACGGCGGTAAGGGTGAGCGCCATCTGGAGCGCCAAGGGGACCGGCCCCGGCCACCGGTAAAGGGCGTGCCGCAGTTGGAGCGCGAAGAGCGCGAACACGGACGCGATCGCGAGACCGGCACCCCAAGGGCCCGGCGCACGGGACGGCGCGGCCAGCACGTACACGGCGCAGAAGCTGAGCAGCACAAGGACGACAGTCACCCGCGCGGAAGCCGCCGCGCCGCCCACCGAACTTCTCAAAATCCCGACATTTCCCCCGAGCGTGCAGGAGGATCCTAGCCCCGCGTCAGGCGAAGGAACGGTCGCGGATGAGCTTGCGCGCGACCTCCGGGTCGGTCGGCCCGAGCCCGAACGACGGGCAATCCTGCGCGAGCGGGCAGGCCCCGCACGCGGGCCGACGGGCATGGCAGCGCCGCCGCCCATGCCAGATCAGCCGGTGCGAAAGCAACGTCCAGTCCTTCTTCGGGAACAGCTCCGCGACCGCCGCCTCGACCTTGACGGGATCGTCCTCCTCCGTCCACCCGAACCGCCGCACGACCCGCCCGAAATGCGTATCGACCGTCAACCCCGGCACCCCGAACGCGTCGCCGAGGACCACGTTGGCGGTCTTGCGACCGACGCCCGGAAGCGTGACGAGGTCGGCGAGACGGCCAGGGACCTCGCCGCCGAACCTGTCACGGATCGCGACCGACAGGCCCATGATCGACTTGGTCTTGGCGCGAAAGAACCCCGTCGGCTTGATGATCGCCTCGACGTGCTCGGGGTCCGCCGCCGCGAGATCATCCGGACTTGGGTACTTCGCGAAGAGCGCCGGAGTCGTCAGGTTCACCCGCGAATCCGTCGTCTGGGCGGAAAGAACCGTCGCCACAAGCAGCTGAAACGGATTCTCGAAGTTCAACTCACAGTGCGCGTCCGGGTACGTCTCACCCAGCGTCCGGTTCATCCGCCGAGCCCGCCGCACCAACCCAAGCCGCGTCTCCTCCCGAAACCTCTTCGCCGTCTGCCGTGGGTTCACCTGCGTAGCCATAACGTCAGGGTAGGACCTCAAGACATGGAAGCCGCTCCCCACAGAACGCGCTAACCCTATGGAGTGATGGCCTGCGCATGCTGGAGGCGAGGCTGGCGAGTTGGCCAGATCGCCACCAGGGGCTGTCCGGGAAAAAGACCTTCGATCACTCGGGGTCCTCCGCCGAGACGACAGCGGTCGCTGCTAGGCATTCAGCAGAGTCCGCTTCTCTCGCACCCGCCTTGGCCTGAAATCGCAGCCCTGCGCCTGTCTACGTTAATGATCTCTATGGCGCTGGGGAGTCCGTCGCCGTCTTCATGACGGGCCTAACACGTTCCGCTCGGGTAAACCTCGGGAAGCCACAACCGGGCCCTGCGCAGGAACTGGGAGTAAGAACCGCTACGCGCCAGCCGTTGTCTCAGCGTCTCCGCGGGGACACCGATGGCGAGGAAAAGCCGCATCGCGATCACCCAGTACAGGGATTCGTGCAGGACGATGTAACTGGCGGTACTGTCATGCTTCGTCACGTCCTGATGAGCGAACCGATTCCGGGCGGTGACGACCTTCGACACCCATATGTCAACCTGTCCCGTGGCCTCAGGGCACACGTCACGAAGATCGTTGACCAACCCCTGAACGCTCTCTCGATACTTCCGTTTACCATGAAGAGCCGTATGGGTTCCTTCCAGGACGCTGGTCAACTCCTGCAGCATCGACTCGATCGTGTGATCGGCCCGAGCGTGGAACTCCGACACCTGGTCCATGCTCGGTTGGATTTTCGGCGCGATGTTCAACCATGCCGCGATCCCCTCGACCCCTAGGTCTGCGAAAGGAAGGAAGATCCTGTTCCGATCAATCGGAGCGCTCTGGGGCTGAGCACTCCTGACGGTAACGTCCACCCAGGGGCCCTTTGGTTCCTCAGCCAGGGACAGGGCCGTCAGTTGGGTGTTCCTCCCCAAGCAGAGCCGGATGAGCGACCGAAGTGGCGCGAGTATTCGACGGTTGACCTCGTCGAAGGTCATCGGTGCCGCGCCCAAGACACGGACGGAGACGGTGCGGCTGATAGTCCTGGCCGTGACCGAATTAGCCAGGAGTTCCACGTGTTGGCCCAACGTCACCATGCCTCCGGACTCCAGTACCGCCTCCGGAATATCGGGGAGCGTCAACTGTAGCGCATAGGTCCTAGCAGACATTTCCGAGGACTCGAAACCGGCTAGACCGGCCCACTCATCCAGGTGCTGAAAGCCAATCTCAACGCAGGTGAAGAGCGGCCGGTCGAGATGCTGACCAAGCAACAAGTAGCGGCCAACGAGGGTCTGGGTTCCCACGCTGGGATTGAGAAATCCGGCCAATCCGTGGGTCCGGCTCGAGGTAAAAGCCTCCATCAGAGTAATATCCACTTGTGGTGCTAGCAGCCTCCCATGGATGGTGAGATCCTCGCACTCCGGTCCACCATCAGCCGGTTCGTAGCATGAATATTCGCCATCAGTTGAGACCAGGCGCATGCCGGGAGTGAGCATCTCGTCCAGCTCAATCCTTGGTGCGTCATCGGCCAAGATCAATCGGCCGTGACAGGTGCTCTCTGGCTGACCCGCGACCCAGAACGCCCCGGGATACGAGCCTGTGTTCAGGAAAGACTTCATTTACCCTCCCTACGTGCAAGATCAAAGCAGGTTTCGTTTGGGCCATCTGGCGCGGCTGAGCTGTCTATTCGTCTCCTTCATGTGGTCCGTTCCAGGAGGTCGAGCCAGGTCCATGGCCGCGACGGTGATCCATCGGGTTCCCAACCGAACCGGTGGGGCCGTCTTTTAAGACCGATGTCCGGTGTAGGACGCCCTTCGGGTGGATTCTGTCGGAGCATTCGGAGGTAGGGTTCCGCGCGCAGGCTACGTAGGACTCGATACAACCGTCGGTAGGAGACTCCGTCGAGAGTTCCGACGGAGTCAAGCGGACCCCGTTCGGTGAGGAAGGCCATTGCCAGGTCCGGCATTCCCGTGCGCCTCATCGACTCGAGCAGAGCGGACACACCGACGAGGTCGGTGGCATCGGTTCGCGTCAGGGCTGCCTCCGCCAGTGCTCGGGCGTCCTGCGCACAGGTGGCGGCGCGTGTCACCAGCAAGAGGAAGGCGACGCCACCCGGGTCTACCAGTTCGGTGTCAGTGAGGACACGCCTGACCAGTGCCGCAGCGGTCTCCGCCTGACCAAGCGAGCTCACTTTCTTCAGCAGGTTCGCGGCTTCATGCGGATCCCGTAGATCAATCAACGCAGTCTCGGTGCAAATCCGGTCGGCCAGGTCGGCGAGTGCCGGGCTGCCGGAGTGCGCCAGTACAGAGATCAACGTGGCGAGGCCGCGCGGATCACTGAGATCGAGGGCTTCAACCTCCACTGTGAGACTCTCTGAATAGATCGGGTCGCGTCCGATGCGTCGCAACGCCTTGAGCAGACAGGCCACCGCGCGCGCATCGGTTGGATCGAGGCATGCCTTGGCTCGGTGCGCGAGTCTCTCAACGAGTTCGGTAGACGTATGGCGCCGTGCCGCCACCAGGAGGTCAGCTGTGCCCTCTGGATCAGACAAATCCAGCGCCGCAGCCTCGACGGCCACTCGTTCGAACAGCACTCCGAGCGCGTCGTCCGCCGAGAGCTCGGCCAGAATGCGCGACAACGACGCGATCGAAGATGCAACACGAATCTGTGCCCGTTCAACAATCCACAGGGACGCGTCGGGAATCGCACGGGAATCGACAGCACATAGCGCTTTCAGCAGGTGACTCGCGCCGCTGGTGAACCCAGAGCGGACTGCCTTGAGGTTGAGCAGCGAGGCAAGGCGCGCCAGGTCGGCCTTCGCGGCCTCACCTGCCAGGCCCGGCAGATACTGTGGGTCTCCGTGATCGAGGAGCGACTCCCAGAGTACCGCGCTGGGGAGACCTACCCTCTCCTTCCGCCCGACATAGTCGAGATATCCAGCCAGCACAAACGGAGGATCCGTCGTGGCGGATCTCGATGACAGCCGTGTCAGCGACAGCGGTCCGGTCGACCCGGCACACGGAGCGGTGAGGTAGGCGGTCGCCTGTTCGAACCAGTCGTCGGCGGCCGGACCGGGAGCGTCGCCTTCGCCTTCTGTTTCGAGAAGGGAGAAGGCAGCCTCCCGCAGGAAGGGCGACGGCAGTGCCTTTCCATGGCCGAGTCGCCGGGCGTCCATCGCCGAATGCAGCACCGCCCGCGCCACAGACCCCGCATTCCAGTAGCGCTCCAGCAGTTGCGGCACACCCGCCAGATACTGCGTGGTGCGTCCACGGACCGCATGGCGCACCGCCTCCTCCAGCCTCGGGTCGGTTGTGGCGAGTGCCTCGGCCAATTCGGCCTCGTTGAACCGCTCTGGCACCCGGAATGTGTTCCCAGTGAGCAGAGCGCGGATCTCGTTGCTGACGGGCGTCGCGAAGATTCGCTCCCACGAGGAGGTCCACAGGGTCCCGAGGACGAGTACAGGCGCACGTTCCGGGTCGCGCAACAGGTCACGGAAAGTTGCGGCGAACCGCACACCGAGCCCGGGGTCCGGGGTAAGGAGGTGGTCCTCCGCCCGGTCGAGCCAGATTACGGTCTTAGGCCGGACCCGTTCGAGTCTCCGGAGCAAGGACGACGAACAGTCCGCGGCTTCGGGATGCCAGACCCGCCACTCTCTGCTGACGTGTTGCACAGCCTCCCAGAGGGAACGGGTCATCCCGCTCGAGGGCTCGCCGACCAGGACTGCCACCGAACTCTGGCCATCCTCGGCGAGGGCAAGTCGCCTTCGGAGGTCCACGTCGTGGCGTCGGTTCACATAGGGAGGGAGCGCGGGTCCATTTGGGCCTGGGACCGGAATGGGCCTGTGAACCCCGAAGGCGAGAGGGTCAGTGAGATCGGTGACCGGTGAGCCGAGTTCGCCTTCGGCGAGCGCCTCACTCCAGAGCCGTCGGGCCAAGGCGACGGTGTCGGGCACATTCCACCGCGCCATCCTGGCAAGCACAGCGACGGTGGCCACCGTGTCGGCCTGAGATCTGGGAAGTTCGGCCGCGCAGATGATGTGGCGAATCGCGTCTTTGCCAGGGGACCCTGGCAGGCCGTCATCGTCCGCCATCCGGTGCGCGATGGTTTCCAGAGCCGGTGTCTCCGCTCGTAGATAGAGCTCGTAGACCAGCTTTTTGAGTTCGCCACGCGGCCCAGGACCAGTGCGTGGCCGGGGTAGCGGGCGAGGCCTGCGGACCATCAAGGACTCGTCTTTTCTCATCGGGATCATCCGCTCCCCACCTGGCCACAGCCTAGGCCGATTCCTTCCGAAACGGCGGTCTCGTCGGCACTCATCGGGTGGAGTTCACGCCAGTCCATGCTCGCCTCATGAAGAACCGAGCTGACCAGCGGCATCCCGTGGTTATCCTCACCAGCGACGACGTGATCTACGGGAGAGTACGGGATCACCTCCTGCGGCTCCGCTCGCACCGCCACAGGGCGGGAACGCTGTTCGAATCCGGGGAAGCCCGGACGGCTGCCAGGCTTACTGTCGCCCTCGGAATGACGGCTACAAGTGGCATCGACGCGGCACTGGTGGCCGAACGGGCGGTCGCGGAGTTCGCTCCAGCGGCGATGTTCTTCATGGCGGTGGGGAGCAGCGTGTCCGACGACTCCGCCCCAGGCGACGTCGTCGTCGGCACTCGGGTGTACGCCTGCCCGGACGGGGTGAACGGTACGCAGGGGCTCCTGCTCCGTCCCCACAGCTGGGCGTCCTCCCATGAACTCGAACAGCTCGCCAGGCACGTCGCTTCCTCCGGCTCTTGGCTGAACCTCCTTGTGTCCGGACGCGAACCGAGGGTGCAGTTCAAACCCGTCATCGCGTCGGACTTCACTGCGGACAGGCCCCTGATCTGGTCGATCCACGAGTTCCGCGAGGATGCGGTGTCGATCGGCAGCCAGGGCGCAGGCTTCGCGGGTGCCGCGCACCTGAACCCGTCTGTTCCCTCCCTCACCATCGCCGCGATCCGCAGCCACGTCGACGGGGACGGAAAGAAGGAAGCCGCGGCATTCGCCATCGCGCTCGCTCGGCGGATAATTGACCCGCCTGGTCTCCCCGATACCCGTCCTGTTCAGCATGGAGAGTCCAAGAAGGGGAAGAGGTCAGGCAGCGAGCTCACGACGGTGCCGCCTCCAAGCGGATCACCACTCTGGCTCCGCAGATAGGCCGCAGCCTTTTTCTCCGCGACCACGGCCGTCGCGTAACCTGCCGCACAGGCCAGGAAGTAGAGGTCGCCCAGATCGTTCCGTTCCCAGCGGTCGCCCGGGTCGCGGACCCGGCGGTGGGTCGCCCGGATGACACGACCGACGAACGGGAGAGTTGCTAGATCGGCGTAAGGATCTGCTGCGACCCAAGCCTGGAACAGCTGGGGAGACAGTCCCGCCTTCGTGGCGGCCATGGCGAGTTCAGTGCGCATGTCCGCGAGCGACAGGGCGAAGGCAGCAAGTTCTTTCTGGCTCCGGGTCCTCGGGTTGCCACCGAAGAAGTGCGCGAGGTCGTTGTGCTTGCCGACCCAACCGAGGACCTGTTCAACACCCGCGTCCTCATGCTCGTCGGCAAGCAGGACGGAGGAGGTACTCAAGATATCTACGACCCTGCGGCCGACTGTGCCCAGGCGAGGTGAGGCCGGTTCCGCCATCGACCAGATAGCCATCGGATTCGATGTGAGAACTGCGTTCCCTCGCCGCTCTCCTTGTCCCGCCAGGTCCGCGAAGATACGTTCGAGTTCCTGGTCCCTGACGGCGAGCGGGTCGAGCATCCGCCACCCGCGCGACATTTCCAGCATCACCGCCGCGAGGGTGAGTCTGCGGTGGCCTACCGCGCGCGCCGTCTCTGTGAAATGGTCGGCCGAGAGAGGCAGGATGATCTTTTGGGAGCGGGCCAGATCCATAACCTGATAAGCGGCGTCCAGGGTGCGCCGATCCCCGATCTTGTCAGGGCTGTGCCGCGCCCGTGCAAGGGAGATCCAGTGGTTCTGATCAAGGTAGACGACTGGCCGACGAGCGATCTGCTGGAGATCCTCCGCAGGATCGAGCCCGAACTCCACCTCGATGTTCCCGGTCCTGAGTTCCAACACCAGGGTCCGCTCTCCAGCGGTCCATGTGGCCGAGAGAATCTCGTCACAAGCGGTGGCGCAGCCAACGTCAAGAGGACCATGAGCACGCCGTCCGTCGGCCAGCGCGACTGTGATCCGCTGCCGGGCAAAGCCCATAGTGATACTCTTGATCATTTGAGATTCTGCCCTTCTAGAAGGCTCTGGGCGATCCCGGCCCAGTTTTGGAAGAAGGAAAATGCTTTCTCCACCCTGCCAATCGCATCCGACATTCTCCGGAACGGCTTTCGAATTGCCGAAGAGCTGTTTCCGGCCCAATTTAGAAAGGAGGAGAATTCCCGGATCTCAGAGGGCTGCTCCTCATAGGTACCGGCCAAAGAGGCAATCTCACGGAGAAAGCTCTCGGCCTCATCCGGCCACTGCGTCTGAGGGGTGGACGCCATGAATTCCAGGACTCCGCGGAGCCCGGTGTCCAGGCTCCGCATCCGCTCAAGGAAGCGGGCCGCAGCGTCGTCAAGGGAATTCGCCGGGCCGCTGACCGCAGCGGCGTAGCGGACGGCCACCGCCCTGCCCGCCTTGGGCGAGCCCGCGTCCCCTATTCGAGTGAAGTCCGCGCCGAACGCCTCGTTTACGGCTCCGAATGCCTCGAACGCGGCCTTGATCTCCGCAATGTCCTCAGGGATCGCCTCAAAGTCCTCCTCGATGCGGACCATTGCCTCGAATAGCCCAAGACGGTCCTCGTCGTCCGGAACACCAAGCAGATCGTCGTGCTTCGCGACGACGACACCGTTGAGGATCCGGGCCGGGGTGAGGATGTCGAATCCGTCGCGCAGGCCCGCCTCAAGGGTCCGCCGCAGTTCTTCGCGGGCCTGGACCATGCCGTGCGGGGTTCGGCGGAAGCGGATGGTCCGTACTTTCGAGAGATGGTAAGGAAGGTCACCACCGTCCGATAGTTGGATCGTGGTCTTGCCGGTGCCTTGCCGCAATGCCAATTCGAAGACCACATTGTGATTGAGGCCGCTGAGGTCGGCGATGACCAGGTCAGCATCCTTTACCTGCTGACACACCTGATCGAGGATCTCTCCGGTTCCCGGCAGTTCGTCTGCCCTAAACGGGGTAATTCCGAAGGGGAGGCACGCGGCCTGGGTGATGTTCTCGTAGACGTAAAGGGCGCTCTCGTGAATCTCACGGGCTGGAGTCCCCAGTTCGGCCAGCGCGTCGCCGAGCGGACCGATGGCAAAGCAGGTCCACGCTCGGCCGGGCGCGTCCTCGGGCCCGCCGGTGGGCGGCGGTGCTGTGACGGTCACAGGTAGTCGTTCCTCTTCTCCTCGTATTCGATGCCGCGGGCGAGGTCATCGGTATAGATGGGCAGTTCGTCGATGCAAAGTGCCCTGAAGACACCGGCGGTCGGAACCCGGTAGTGGCGACCGACGCGGATCACCGGGCAAGGGAACTCGTTCTTCCGGTTGAGCCGGTAAGCGGTGGAGGTGCTGATGCCGAAGGCCAGCGCGGCGGTCCGCAGGTCGAGGACCGACGGCAGCTGGAAGAGTTCTGGAAAAGACAGCGGAGACCCGGTCATCGTGCGGCTCCGGCCGGACGGAGCCGCAGAGTCCCCACTCGGACGCCTTTAGCGGGCCTGCGCGCCCTGTAGACGAACTCCGACAAGCCCATGCGGCTGGCGAGTGCACCTACCCTGATGCCCTCAACCTCGGTCGCCGAACCCACGACCCGGAGTGAGGCGGAAAGGCGGTCTCCGCCAAACGGCGGCTGAATCTCCAGTTCCCATAGGTCGGCTGAGGGGATATCCAGGCCATCGGCGAAGGGCAGATCCGACGGGAGTTGGAACTCGATCCATTTGGAAAGCTTTTGGGCAGCACGCCAGACGGGAGCGGAGGCTGCCCTGAGCAGGCGGTCACCGAGGTCGGGCGGCTCCTCGTCAATCACGGACAACGCTTCCAGGAAACTCACCGTGAACTCGGCCTCGAAGTCCTCGTGCGTGACCCCGAGCAGGGTGCGCACCAGAGTCAGGGTCCTGCGCAACCATGGGTCGGCGAGCCAGAGGGCGAACAGGCGTGTGCGGTCGTCCGCGTGCTCGTTTCGCGCGGTCAGGATCACGGCCCGCCAGACAGCGGCTCGCAACGCGACGTCCCCGTCCCGCGCGCGGACCGCGTCCCGTGCCTCATGCGCGGTGAGGTGCAGGGGGCCTGAATCAGTGATGATCTGGAGACCGGGGTGGCCGTCAGGATCGACGTGTTCTTCGAGCGCGCGTGACAGAACGTGACAACCGGAGAAGGACATGGACGCTCCTCAGCTATTGTGGTGAAGGTCATGGAGGAACTCCTGGACTTGGGGATGCCCATCGGTACCCACCGCCTCCAGAAGATCGCCGAAGGTGTCAGTGTCGAAAGGGCACCGGGAGGCCAAGCGCTGCCAGGTCGCCAGGACGTCGCGGAGCTTTCCTCCAGGTCCGTGGAGGCGGAGCGTGCGCTGGATGAGCATGACCGTGTAGGCCCCTTCACCGCCCCGCCCTATCCGATCGTGAAACCAGTGCAGGTCTGTCTGGACAAGGCTGGGGAACAGCATCGTGGCGTAGACACCCTCCGCCTCGCCGTACGAGGTCCATGCGACCAGTTCGTTCAGAATCCTGTGCCGGTTTCCGGCGCGGAAGTGCGTAAGGACGGCCTCCCGCGCAGCGTCGTCGGTTGGCCGGTGGTAATCGGCCTCAAGGCGACGGGCCAGCCGACGGATGAGCGTCAGAGAAGGTCCAAGCGGCGCGGTCGCAGAACCGAAACCACAGGTCAGGGCCGCCAAGTGGTGGAGATTCTGGCTGTCACCACAGGTCCAGCCGCCGAGGAGTTTGGCCGCCTCATCGTAGTGAGCGGATTCGTTCAGGAGCGCGCGCAGCGCTGCCGCTGCCACCTGCGTGGCCAGGGGTTCTTTCCGCAGCGCGCAGTTCCGGATCTCGGTGGGACGGAGCGGGCGCAAGCGCGGGGGTATCGAAAGCCCCAGCGCCCATCCGGCCTGCTCAACCAGCGCGCGATCAGCGACACCAGCCAGCCACCGTGAGAGAAGCCCCGACCGGCGATCGCGCCAAGCGCACCTCAAAAGCGCGTCCGCCCAGCCGGAACGCGAGAAGAAGATCCGGGATTCACCATGATCCGCCGCTTCCAGCCGGATTCCCGCGAGCCGGGCTGCCGCAGACAGCGCCTTGGCCCCGTCGAACCGCACACTGTCGGGTGTTTCGCTCAGTGAGGCCAGACGCTCGGCTTCACTGAGCACAACCCGCAGAGGTTGCCCACGGAACACCGCCGCGGCGATCAGCACATCCATGACGTCCTGATCCGTGACGCCCTGGAGAAGCCCGGCAATCTCCAGGTCAGCCTGGTGATCGGGGCTCGCGCGGACGTCGTGCGTACGCTCCCTCGTCAGCCCGTCCGGGCTCTCGTGGAGCGTCAGCGCCTCGGCGACATCCACAGCGTCCTGCGGAGACGACCAAGGAGGGAGGAACCGCGAGAGGAATCCATCGGGAACAGCACTTAGAAGTTTTCGCGGATCTTGAGCGTCGGCCTCGACTCGCGTGGTGAAGACCTGCCGGGGATCCGGTGGCAAACACTGCACCAGGTACTCGGCGGCCGTTATCGCCGCCTGCTCGGTAAGCCGTTGCCCGGAGGGCACGACGATGACCAGAGTGGCGTGGGCACCCCGTAGTCGCGCAATCAAGCGCGACAGCGATGCCGGGCATTCCAGGAGACGGGTGGCCGTACCCCGAAGGAGATAGCCGCCGTCACGATCCGGCAGCCAGTCCTGGAAGTCGAGCCCGTCCGGTAGCTGGACCGGCACGGTGCCCGGCGTGCAGACCTCCACGAGGAGGCGTACTGCCGTCGTCTCGACGCCATTGGCTCCCGTGAGAACGACGAGGCCGCGCCTCGCCTTTCTGCGGGCCTCACGCATCCGCCCCGGCACGACGAATCTGGTCTCAGGCCTTCGTTCGGCGGGCTGGCCGACCAGGGCGCCTCGGTTTCGGACAATGATCGTGGATGAACCTCGTGGACATTCGGGCATGTCGAACCTCGCGGATGTGGCCGGAACGTACCGGCGGTGAGGTGGGATGAGGTGGATGGAAGCTTGCGGACCTGAGCCGTCAGTCCTCGGCTCGGTCGTGGTGCTCGGTATCCGCCAGAGAAGGAACCGGCACATGGAGGTAGCCGGTGTGCTCGAAGTTCCGCACACGGACCTGGCAGGGGACGAACTGGGCCGGGTGGAGTTTTGTCCAGCCGCCGGCGACATAGTGCGTGAAGACCTCGGCCGACAGCAGGAGCGCGACGAAGGTCACGTCCGGATGGCTCCGGCTCAACGCCTCGCGCAGGGCGGTGCTGTCTACCAACCGGCTGACTTTGACCTTGGGCGCGGACGTGGTGCGGACGTCATCCACTAGCCCCGAGTCGATGGCCACCCTGAGCCGGATCCGGGCGCGCTGAGCACGCAGATCCGGATCTCGGTCATGGAGGATCCTTTGGAGCTGAGCCGGGAAGGTGTCAATGAGCCGGGGAAGCGCTCGATGGGACATGACCACGAGGGCACCGTCTCCAGCCCCCTCCCGAACTGCCGAGACCCAGTGGCTGGTGAGACCCGAAAGCGCGCACGCTGCCTCGACCGCTTGGTGCAGGGTCCGCTCCAGGGAGGGGAGCTGGACGGCGGAGTGACCGCTGAACCGCTCCATGTCGTAGCTGAAGAACGCGCAGTAGGTTTCCACTGCTACCTCCTGTAAGGACGGGGGCGAACGGTTCAACTGTGTAATGGACCGGGAAGGTGCGGTAGGGGAAATCCTGTACCGCGCCGAGTTCACTCCACGAGCCTGCGGAGCGGAGCTGCATCCACGATCGTCACAAGTCTGGGGACGGTCCTGATGAACCCGCTCTTGCGCAACTCACGCAACACCGCGGAGACGACGGTGAGATCCCGGCCGATCGCCTGGCTCAGTTCAAGTTGGGTGAGACCGAGAGTCGACTGGCCGCTGGGTCCGGCGTCCGACAGCCGCAGCAACGCGTGGATGACCTGCGCTCGGGCCGGCAGGGTTGCCTGCTCTATCCGCCACTGCTCTGCTTCGGCGAAACGGGCCATCATCTGCCGACTCACCTCGCCCTCCAGCCGGTGCTCGGTCAGGAGGGAGCGGAACCGAGCTGCGCCGAGCACCGTGGTTACACACGTGGACATCGCGGTAACAGTGGCCGTGCGCGGGTTCCCGGTCATGACACCCAGCGCGCCGAGAGTTTCGGTGGGCCTTCTGACCGCCGCCAGAAGGATGGCCCCCTCTGAGTCACGGATTTCCACCTTGCAGCAACCTTCGCGCAGAAGCACGACATGAGTGGGCTCATCACCCTGCTCAAGAATCGTTGTGCCTTTGACGAACGTCCGCTCTTTTCCGGACGCCATGATCAATTCTGCCAGCCTCGATGATGTTTGCATGAACACATTCTTGCCCCACCCGGTGAAAAAGTATAGTAACCCAGCGCCGAAGGCATTAAGACCGGATTGTCACGCAATTAACCCTTGCCGGAATCTAGATTTCGGCACAAATCATCGGTACGCGAACTGAACGCACGATCGCTCATATGCCTTTCCATTGACCACAATTCGCCTTGACGCCGGGAATCTCATTCCCGCTCCATGAGCGATGTGATCGACGTCCGCCACGCCACAGGCACGAACGCTGCCAAGTCCTCCTACCAGCTGGGAAAGACGAGATCGCGCCGATGAAGACCCCCACAGGCACGGCCGTCATGAGGGGCCAGGAGGATGCGGATCGACTGACTGCGCCTGAAGTACGAAATGCGCCAGGGCCAAAGCGGCGTCGAACCTGGCTGCGATCGGGCGCTTCCGTGCCATCTTCAACGGAGACGCCACTTCGATGCCGCGCTCTACAAGGGCCGAAGGACAGTACAACCAGTACGCTCACCACCCTCGTGGCCGCTTCAGCTCTCCGTTACGGGCCTCGTCCTCTGCCCGCTCCCGCGCGTGCAGCCTGACGAGTCTGTTGGCGAAGGAGTACGCGTCGCCAGGTTCCCGGCGCAGTACGTGCGCGTCGGCGAGTTCGGCCAACAGGGCGGCACTGGATCGCCTGTCCAACGCGTCAGCGAGAACCGCCCGCACATCGGCGAGATCCGCGCCGGAACTCTGGCAGTCGACATAGATCACCCCGCCCGGGAACAGGTGCCCGTACAAGGCAGCGAACCGCCTGGTGACCTCGCGTTTCCCCACCCAGGGCGGGCCGCCGAGCCCGAAGATGCGCGGCGCGTCGACCATCTCCTGCGTCCTGGCGAGCAGCCGGGCCACGGCCCGCACCCGGTCCACTAAGTCATGGCAGGGAGCGGGCGGAAACCGGTATTCGGATGGGCTGTGGTCTTGTCAGCCCAGGGCGGTGCGCAGGGCGGTGAAGGCGACCTTGGGGTCCGCGAGGCCGTGGTACATGGGCGGGATGGGCTTGGTGACTCCGTAGTGGTGGTAGACGGCGATCATCGCGGTGCGGACGGAGTACTCCACGGTGAAAACGACGCCTTCGGGGACTTCCGTGAACTGTCCTAGGAAGGCGTAGTTCTGTGCGCCCTTCGGGATCACGTACGGGCGGTCGCTTATGGCGCGCGGCATGAACTGGGCGTCGATGTAGGGCATCTGCACGGTGGTGATCTGGGTAGTGCGGCGTACCTCGTCGGCGATGTCGTCGAAGCCCAGGTGGCCGAGGAGTTCGTCGAGGATTTCCGCGCCGGTGCAGTCGTCCATGGGCTTGCGTAGGTAGTCGCCGGGGCGGTCGCCGAACAGGCCGTAACCCCACAGCGTGTACGTCCCGGGCTCCTGGTCGCGGAAGTGGGGCTGCGCGGGGACGACGACGGACAACAGCCAGGAGGAGTCCTTCCACGTCATCAGCGCTCCGGAGCCCGGCACGTTGCCCGTGTAGGCGGTGATTCGTTCGAGCAGGGCCGGGCTGTGCATGGTGAGCGTGAAGGACTCCCACTTGCTTTCGTCGACCGAGGAGCTGAACGCCTGTGGCCGTCCGAAGTCCGGGGCCTTGGCGGCGATCCTCTCCCACAGCCTCCAGGAGCCGTCGCGCTTGTCCCTGATGAGCTCAGGCACGGTGTCGCGGTCGCCGTAGGCGGTGTCGGCCGTCATCGAGCCGAGGGTGAGGAAGACCCTGTCGGCGGGATCGAGGTCGATGACCGTCGTCCCCTCGGCGCGCTCCACCTCGAGCGCGGACATGCGGCGGCATGACGCGTCGGCGAAGCGCACGTCGGTGACCGTCGTGCCGTACTCGGTGCGGACGCCCGCGCGCTCAAGCCATCGATGGATCGGCAGGATGACCGAGTCGTACTGGTTGTACTTGCTGCGGCGGACGCCCGAGAGCGTGTGTATCCGGTCGAACTCCTGCACGAAGGCGAGGAAGTAGCGGCGCAGCTCGATGGCCGAGTGCCAGGTCTGGAACGCGAACGTGGTCCGCCACATGCACCAGAAGTTCGTCTCGAAGAACGGCGGCTGGAAGAACTCGTCGATCCGCCGGGAGCCGATGAGGCGTTCCGGCATCGCGAGCAGCCGCATCAGATCGGCCCTCGAACGGGTGTCGAAACCGAGGTCCGCCGCGTCGGCGATGGACCTGTCGCCCCTGATGACACGCGCCCTGGAGCGGGTCGGGTGCTCGATGTTGAACGCTAGGAACTCCTGCCGGACCGAGACCGAGGGATCGTCCAGCGTCGGGATCGACTCCAGGAGGTTCCACAGGCAGACGTAGTGCTCCTCCTCGAACATCCGGCCGCCTCGGGTGACGTACCCGCCTTCGGCCGTGGGCGCCTTGGCCCCGTCCATGGAACCGCCGACGACGGGCAGCTGCTCAAGGATCGTGATGTCCGTGCCGGGCACTCCCGCGTCACGCACGAGGAAGGCCGCGGCGGCGAGCGCGCCGATGCCGCCGCCGACCAGGTAGACCTTGCCCGCCCCGTAACGAACCATCGATCTCCCCCGATCGTCGCCTTTCTCGGCAGACCTGCCCGGGTCTCGGGCCAGGCATCGCCCCACTTTTCCGACGAAACGCCCATCTCTTGGCAACGCGCGCCGCACCCTCCGACCAAAGCCGACGAGTTATGGCAAAACCGCTGTTCACCGGCATTGTGGATCACCTATCGGCGGTACGTGGAATGACCGCGAACGGATGATGTGCGGGGCGGGGTCGATCGCCTAGCTTCGGTGGGGATGGATGAAGGGGGCTGAGAAAATTGTTCGGGAGATCGAGCGGCGGATGTCGAGGTGGCGCGCACGGCTCCGACCATGGGGTGGCAGCGCGCCGCAGGGGCGCGTCGGAGAGGAGCGGACATGAAGTACCTGCTGATGATCTACGGCAACCAGGAGAAGTGGGACTCGCTGCCCGCGGAGGAGTGGCCCAAGGTCGTCGCCGCGCAGGACGCGTTCAACAAGCGCTTCATGGAGTCCGGCGAGCTCATCGGCGCCTATGGCCTCGCGGACGCGGTGAACGCCAGGCTGGTCCGCCGGGTAGAAGGGGCGCCCGCGGTCACCGACGGCCCGTATCTGGAGACCAAGGAGTACATGGCGAGCTTCTATCTGCTCGACGTCTCCTCCGAGGAGCGGGCGTACCAAATCGCCGCGGAGATGCCGATCGCCGACCAGGAACCCGTGGAGGTCTGGCCCGTCCCGCACGAGGCGCCGCGCCCGTGACGTCCGGCCAAGCCGTCGAGGACCTGTTGCGCGACCTCGCGCCGCAGGTCCTCGGGAACCTCGTGCGCCGGCACGGCCAGTTCGAAGCGTGCGAGGACGCGGTCCAGGAGGCGCTCGCCGCGGCCGTCGCGCAGTGGCCGGGTGAGGGGGTTCCCGACAACCCGCGCGGCTGGCTCGTCACCGTGGCCTCGCGCCGGCTGCTCGACGCGTTCCGGTCCGAGCACGCCCGGCGCGCGCGGGAGGAGGCGTTGGCCGTCGCCACCCCGCAGTCCGAGCTGCTGGGGGCGGCCGCCGACTCCCCGCCCGATCGCGACGACTCCCTGACGCTGCTGCTCCTGTGCTGCCATCCGGCGGTGTCGATGCCGAGCCGGATAGCGCTGACCCTGCGCGCGGTCGGCGGGCTCACCACCGCGCAGATCGCGGCGGCGTTCCTAGTGCCTGAGGCGACGATGGCGCAGCGGATCAGCCGGGCGAAACAGGCGATCCGGGAGTCGGGGGCCTCGTTCACGCTGCCGGCGGAGAGCGAGCTTCCCGAGCGGGTGCGGGCGGCGTCCCGGGTGCTCTACCTCGTCTTCAACGAGGGCTACACGGCGAGTTCCGGCAGCGAACTCACCGCGCCACCCCTGGCGGATGAGGCGATCCGGCTCACCCGGATGCTTCGCGCGGCGCGCCCGGACGATCCTGAAGTCTGCGGCCTTCTCGCCCTGATGCTGCTGAACGACGCACGTCGCGCGGCGCGCACCACACCCGACGGCGACCTTGTGCCGCTCGCCGAGCAGGACACCGCCCTGTGGGATCGCGACCTCATCGCCGAAGGACTCGCCCTCATCGAGGAGGCGCTGAGCAAGGGCCCTTTGGGCCCGTACCAGCTGCAGGCCGCGATCGCCGCCGTGCACAGCGAGGCGCCCTCACCGGAGGAGACGGACTGGCCGCAGATCCTCGGCCTCTACGACCTCCTCGCCCGCTTCGAACCGAGCCCGATGGTCACCCTGAACCGCACGGTGGCCCTCGCCATGGTCGAGGGCCCCGCCACGGCCCTCGAAGCGCTCACCGCCCTGGCCGAGGACAAACGCATCGCGTCCCACCACCGCTACCACGCCACCCGCGCCCACCTCCTGGAACTCCTGGGCGACACCCGGGCCGCCGCCGACGCCTACCGCAAAGCCGCCCGCCACACCCACAGCCGAGCCGAACACCGCCACCTCACCACCAAAGCCCAAACCCTCCGCCCCCACCCCACCCCCTTACCCCCAGACCAGACCCAGCCCAACAACCCCGCTGAACGCCTGAACCTGCTACACGATCGAACACCAACCCGCGACACCAACCCGCGACACCAACCCGCGACACCAACCCGCGACACCAACCCGCGACACCAACCCGCGACACCAACCCGCGACACCAACCCGCGACACCAACCCGCGACACCAACCCGCGACGCCCGGTGTGGGTGGGTGGGTGCGGGTGGGGGCTTGGTGGGGGTGGTCAGGGGGTGGGGTTGAGGTGGGGGAGGAGGGTGGTGAGGGAGAGGGGGGTGGTGTGGATGCCGGGGGTGGTGCAGGCGTGGTGGCCCGCGATGGCACCCGCGTGGAGGGCGGTCTTGAGGGGGAGGTCGTTGAGGTGGGCGTAGAGGAAGCCGGAGACGAAGGCATCTCCGGCGCCGTTGGAGTCGACGGCGGGGGTGCCCGTCACGGCGGGGTAAGGGCGGACTGTGCCTTCGGCTCGGGTCAGGTACCGGCCGCCGGCGGCTCCGTCGGTCGCGATGACGGTGTGCGCGCGGCCGCGGTCGAGGATGCGGCGCATGACCTCGGGCGTACGCGGGCCCAGGGCGGCGGAGCTGAGGAAGACGAGATCGGAGGAGTAGGCGAAGTCCTCGTGGTAGGTGGACGCGCCGTCCCAGTCGTGCAGGTCCGTGGACGAGGAACGGCCGTCGAGCAGCGGGTAGACCTGCCGGGCGAAGTCCATGATCGAGACGTGGACGTGGCGTGCGTCGCGCAGGAGGCGCCGCAGGGTCTCCTCGGGGACGCGAGTCCCGGGCTCGTCCTGGCCGTCGTAGAAGGACATGCGCCGCCCCGACGGGTCCACCAGGTTCACCGACCGACGCGTCCGCCGCGCGGGCAGGACGGTGACCGTCACCCCGCTGTCGCGGAGCCGCTGGAGGACGATGTCGGCCTGCGGGTCCCGTCCGAAGAAGTCGACAAGGCAGGCGCGCAGCCCCAGCGCCGCGCAACCGACCGCCACGCCGGTTCCGGTGTGCCCGGCGTACTCGGTGATCCCGGGCGCGGGCACGGAGTCCGCGAACGGCACGGGCAGCGCCGCGACCCTGACGACGGTGTCGACCCCGGCCCCGCCCAGCACGAGCACGTCAGTGGGCACCTCGTCGACGAGCGGCCCCGTGGCCCGGTGCCGCAGCAGCGCCGCGACGACTTCCCCCGCCATCTCGTCGGATAGCCCCGCCACCCGCTCGACCAGGGCCGCACGCTCGAGTGCGACGACCTTGCCCACGCTGTCGAGGCCGGCCCGCATGAGCGCCCGGTACACCCGCACCGGAAGCCCGAGATCCTCGATGGGCGTCCGATGCCGGACCGTCGACTCCGGCGTCACCGTGTACCCCTCCGCCACACCTTCGGACTTTTCCTCCACACCCCCACCTTCCACCCCAACCCTCCCGGACTCCGCAACCCACACTCGTCCGGTGTGTCGCGCCCACGCCTTCAACGCCCAGAAGGCCGCTCGACCGCCGTACCGCCACGCGGACCCCGACCACTCCCAGCAGGGCGCGCGCATGGGCGGCGGCCGCTCGCCTGCAGCGCACTCACGCAGACCTCCAGTCCGTGCCAGGCTCCGCACCTCTTGAACACCCGGCGTGGACGGCGGGCGCCCACTTGCAGCACGACCACGCAGACCACCGCGCTGCGCTGGCGTCGCTGCGCCTTGCGTACCCGGTGCGGACCGCCTGGCTGTGCCAAACTTCGCGCGCCTTGAGCACCTGTCGTGGACGGCGGGCGCCCACTTGCAGCACGGCCACGCAGACCGCCGCGCGGTGCTGGCGTCCCGCGCCTTGAGCGCCTGGCGTGGACGGTAGGCGCTGGATTGCGGCGCGACGCGCCGGACGCCGGGCTGCGCCTGCGCTGCGCGCCTTGGGTGCCTGGTGTGGGCGGTGCTGGGGCTGCGGGAGTGTGAGGGTGCTGGTGTGGACTCACGGGCCGCCGGGCTGTGCTGGCGTTGTGCCTTGGGTGCCGTGGTGTGGGCAGCGTTGGGGGGTGCGGGGGGGTGCGGGGGGGTGCGGGGGGGTGCGGGGGGGTGCGGGGGGGTGCGGGGGGGTGCGGGGGGTGCGGGGGGTGCGGGGGGTGCGGGGGTGCGGGGGTGCGGGGGGTGGTGTGGTCTCGCGGGCTGCTGGGCTGGGCTGGCTTTGTGTGTCTTGGGTGCGGGTGGTGCAGGTGGTGCGGGGGTGTGCGGATGCTGGTGTGGATTCGTGCGTCGCCGGTCTGTGGCGGCTTTGCGCGCCTTGGGTGCGCGTGGTGTGGGCGGCGTTGGGGGTGTGGGGGTGCTGGTGTGGGCTTGCGGGCTGCCGGGCTGGGCTGGCTTTGGGTGCCTTGGGCGCGCGTGGTGTGGGCGGTGTTGGGGGTGCGGGAGGGTGAGGGTGGTGGTGTGGGCTTGCGGGCTGGGCTGGCTTTGTGTGTCTTGGGTGCAGGTGGTGTGGGGGGGCGGGGCGGTGTTTGGGTGGGGTGGGGGAGGGCGGAGGGGGCTAGATGTTGAGGTTGTTGGGGGGTGGGGGTACTAGATGTAGAGTTCTCTTGCGCTGGTCCGCCCCGGGAGGGGTGGGGTGAGAGGGAATCCGGTGGGAATCCGGAGCTGCCCCGCAGCGGTGAAGGGGAACGGAAGCCGTCACAGAGCACTGGGTCCGGGAGGGCCTGGGAAGCGACGGCCGGTAGGCGAGTGGTGTGCGCCCCTGAGTCCGAAGACCTGCCCGCGCTGTTACGTCCATACGCCTCGAGGGAGGGCGGCGGACGCGTGCGCGGAGCTGTGCCGTGCGCCGTCCTCGCGCGCCTTCGGGCACATGCTGCGAGGGAGAGCAGATGACGGTGACCGTGGCGGCCCACGATCGCGAGCAGGCCATCCGGGAGGCCGCCGCGCGGGTCGCGGCAGACCCCGACCAGTCACGCGTCGCGGCGGGCCTGCTGGCCGGGCTGATCGCCGACGAGGCCGCCGGGGAGGGCGCGGTGTCGTTCGCGGCGTCGGTGGCGCTGGCGCACGCGCAGGGGCTGCTGAACGAGCGGACCGCGGCGTTCGTCGCCGAGCACGCGGCCGAGCTCGACGCGCTGGTCGACCACGCCGCCGACGCGCGCCTCGAGTACTTCGGGATGCGGACGGTCTACGACAGGTACCTGCTGCGCCACCCCGTCACGCGCCGGGTGATCGAGCGGCCGCAGTACTTCTTCCTGCGGGTCGCGTGCGGGCTCGCCGACACCGTCGCCGAGGCGGGCCGGCTGTACGGGCTGATGTCGCGGCTCGAGTACCTGCCGTCGTCGCCGACGCTGTTCAACTCGGGCGCGGCCCGTCCGCAGCTTTCGTCGTGCTTCCTGCTGGATTCGCCGCGTGACGAGCTCGAGTCCATCTACGAGAGGTACGCGCAGGTCGCGCGACTGTCGAAGTACGCGGGCGGGATCGGGATCGCCTGGTCGCGGATCCGTTCGCGCGGTTCGCTCATCCGCGGCACGAACGGGCACTCCAACGGGATCGTGCCGTGGCTGCGCACGCTTGACGCGTCCGTCGCGGCGGTCAACCAGGGCGGGCGGCGCAAGGGCGCGGCGTGCGTGTACCTGGAGCCGTGGCACGCCGACGTCGAGGAGTTCCTCGAGCTGCGCGACAACACGGGTGAGGACGCGCGGCGCACGCACAACCTGAACCTCGCGCACTGGATCCCCGACGAGTTCATGCGCCGCGTCGAGGCCGACGCCGAGTGGTCGCTGTTCGACCCGAAGGAGGTCCCCGAGCTTGTCGACCTGTGGGGCGCGGAGTTCGATGCCGCCTACCGGGCCGCCGAGGAGTCGGGACGGTACGTCAGGCGGGTGTCGGCGCGCGCGCTGTACGGGCGGATGATGCGGACGCTCGCGCAGACCGGGAACGGCTGGATGACGTTCAAGGACGCCGCGAACCGCGCCTGCAACCAGACGGCCGAGCCGGGCAACGTGGTGCACCTGTCGAACCTGTGCACGGAGATCCTCGAGGTCACCAGCGACGGGGAGACCGCGGTGTGCAACCTCGGCTCCGTCAACCTCGCCCGACATGTCGGACCTGACGGGTTCGACTTCGCGCGGCTGCGCGAGACCGTCAAGACGGCCGTGCGGTTCCTCGACCGCACGATCGACCGCGGCTTCTACCCGACCGACGAGGCGCGCGGCGCGAACCTGCGGTGGCGTCCGGTGGGCCTCGGCGTCATGGGCCTCGCCGACGTGTTCTTCACGCTGCGGCTCCCGTTCGACTCGCCCGAGGCGCGCGAGCTGTCCACGGCGATCGCCGAGGAGATCGCGCTCGCCGCGTACGGGACGTCGTCGGAGCTGGCCGAGGAGCTCGGCGCGCACCCGTCGTACGGGGCGACGCGGGCGGCGCGCGGCGTGCTGCACCCCGACCACTTCCCGGGCGCGGCGCGCAGCACCGAGTGGGCCGAGCTGCGGGAGCGCGTGGCGCGGACGGGCCTGCGCAACTCGCTGCTCGTGGCGATCGCGCCGACGGCGACGATCGCGTCGATCGCGGGCTGCTACGAGTGTGTGGAGCCGCAGGTCAGCAATGTGTTCAAGCGCGAGACGCTGTCGGGCGAGTTCCTCCAGGTGAACCGCTACCTCGTGCGCGACCTGCGCGAGCGCGGCCTGTGGATTCCGGAGATCCGCGACGCGATCAAGCGCGCGGAAGGGTCGATCCAGGACATCCCGGTCCTCGACGACGACCTCAAGGCGCTCTACCGGACGGCGTGGGAGCTGCCGCAGCGCGCGCTCATCGACCTTGCCGCCGCGCGGACGCCGTTCATCGACCAGTCGCAGTCGCTGAACCTGTTCATGGCGACGCCGACGATCGGCAAGTTGTCCTCGATGTACTCCTACGCGTGGAAGTCGGGGCTGAAGACCACCTACTACCTGCGGTCGCGTCCGGCCACCCGGATCACGCAGACCACCGTCCCCGCCCAGGCGGCCGCGGCGGGCCCCGGCGACGCCGTCACGTCCGGCGTCGTGCCGGTCGCGACGATCGACGCCGACGCCGTCGCGTGCTCCCTGGAGAACCCCGAGATCTGTGAGGCGTGCCAGTAATGACGCTGCTCGACCCGGGCATGGACCTGACGCTCAGGCCCATGCGTTACCCGGACTTCTACGACCGTTACCGCGCGGCGATCCGCAACACGTGGACGGTGGAGGAGGTCGACCTGGCCTCCGACCTCGCCGACCTCGCGAAGCTGACGCCCGAGGAGCTGCACCTGGTGAAGCGGCTCGTGGCGTTCTTCGCGACGGGTGATTCGATCGTCGCGAACAATCTCGTGCTGAACCTGTACAAGCACGTCAACAGCCCCGAGGCGCGGCTGTACCTTTCGCGGCAGCTGTTCGAGGAGGCCGTGCACGTCCAGTTCTATCTGACGCTGCTCGACACCTACCTCAGCGAGGACGAGGAGCGGGTCCAGGCGTTCGCGGCGATCGAGCACATCCCGTCGATCCGGGCGAAGGGCGAGTTCTGCTTCCGCTGGATCGACTCGATCTCCGGCCTTGACGAGCTGCGCACGGCCGAGGACAGGCGGGGTTTCCTGCTGAACCTCATCTGTTTCGCCGCGTGCATCGAGGGCCTGTTCTTCTACGGGGCTTTCGCGTACGTGTACTGGCTGCGTTCGCGCGGTCTGCTCAACGGCCTCGCCTCCGGGACGAACTGGGTGTTCCGTGACGAGTCCCTGCACATGGACTTCGCGTTCGCGGTCGTGGACACCGTCCGGGCCGAGGAGCCCGGGCTGTTCGACGACAAGCTGACCGCGCAGGTCACCGAGATGCTTGAGGAGGCGGTGGAGGCCGAGCTGGCCTTCGCGCACGACCTGTGCGGGGAGGGCCTGCCGGGGATGTCGGCGGTCGACATGCGCTCCTACCTGGAGTACGTGGCCGACCGGCGGCTCGCGCGGCTCGGCATGCCGGCGCGGTACGGGACGGCGAACCCGTTCGCGTTCATGGAGCTGCAGGACGTGCAGGAGCTGTCGAACTTCTTCGAGCGCCGCGTGTCGGCCTACCAGGTCGCGGTCGAAGGGTCGGTCGCGTTCGACGAGGATTTCTGAGGCATGATCGGGACGGGTCGGCGTCGGTGCGGCGGCCCGTCCCCTCCTGGCAGGTTCGGCCCATCGTCGCAGTTCAGCCAGCAGGTGCAAGCCATATGTCCGGTTGTTCCTTGAATGTGCGATAGATAGGGTGAGGTCGTGACGACGTTCCGGATCAGCGAGGCCGCCGAACTGCTCGGGGTCAGCGCCGACACCGTGCGGCGCTGGGTGGACGGCGGCAGGCTGGAAGCCGAACGCGACGACAACGGGCACCGCATCGTCACCGGCAGGGCGCTCGCGACCTTCGCGCGCGCCCAGGTCGGGACGGACGGGGCCGACGGCAGGTCGTCGGCGCGCAACCGGTTCCGCGGCATCGTGACGGAGGTCCGCAGGGACACCGTCATGGCGCAGGTGGAGCTGGCGTCGGGGCCGTTCCGGGTCGTCTCGCTGATGAGCAGGCAGGCCGCCGACGACCTCGGGCTCGAGCCCGGCGTGGTCGCGGTCGCCGTCATCAAGTCCACGAACGTCGTCGTGGAGTTGCCGTGACGACCTCCCGAAGGAGACCCCCGTGTTCCGACGCGCGCTCACGCTCGCGCTGCCCGTCCTGCTCGCCTTCACCGCCGCGTGCGGCGGCGGTGACGACACCGAGGCCAAGAAGACCGAGACCCTGACGGTCTTCGCCGCCGCATCGCTCACCGAGACGTTCACCGAGCTCGGCAAGACGTTCGAGGCCGAGCACGACGGCGTGACCGTCAAGTTCAACTTCGGCTCGAGCGCGACCCTCGCCCAGCAGATCACGCAGGGCGCGCCCGCCGACGTGTTCGCCGCGGCGTCCCCCGCGACGATGCAGACCGTGGTCGACGCGTCCCTCGCCGCGGGCCCGACGACGTTCGTCAGCAACAAGCTGGAGATCGCGGTGCCCGCGGGCAACCCGGCCAAGATCAAGGACTTCGCGGACCTGGCGAAGCCCGACGTGAAGGTCGCGCTGTGCGCCGAGCAGGTGCCGTGCGGCGCGGCGGCGAAGAAGGCGATCGAGGCCGCGGGCCTGAAGATCACCCCGGTGACCCTCGAGCAGGACGTCAAGGCGACGCTCACCAAGGTCACGCTCGGCGAGGTGGACGCGGCGCTGGTCTACCGCACCGACGTGCTCGCGGCCGGCGACAAGGTCGAGGGCATCGCGTTCCCCGAGGCGGAGAAGGCGATCAACGACTACCCGGTCGTCGCGCTGAAGGACGCCCCCGCGAGCGACCTCGCCGCGCAGTTCGTCACGCTTGTCCTGTCCCCCCAGGCCAAGGACCTTTTCACGAAGGCGGGTTTCACCACCCCCTAGCGCGCTAGAGGACACGGCGGCGGCCCCACAGGCGAAGAGCCCGTGGCGTCGCCGCCCCTCAGGTCACAAAGCCCCCGAAGCACGAGGAAGGAGACGGAACACGGCATGGCCACGCGCAAGACACGTGCCCCATGGATGCTCGCCATCCCCGCCGCCATCGCCCTCGGCTTCCTCATCCTCCCCCTCGTCGGCCTCCTCGTGCGCGCCCCCTGGCGCACGCTCCCCCAGCGTCTCGCCGAACCCGCCGTCCTTGAGGCGCTGCGCCTTTCCCTGGTCAGCGCGACGATCGCCACCGCGGTCTGCCTTGTGCTCGGCGTCCCGCTCGCGTGGGTGCTGGCGAGGACGAACTTCCGAGGCAGGCGACTCGTCCGCGCGCTGGTGACGGTCCCGATGGTGCTGCCGCCGGTCGTCGGGGGTGTGGCGCTGCTGCTCGTCCTCGGCCGCAACGGGCTCGTCGGCAGGTACCTTGACGACGCCTTCGGCATCACCCTCCCGTTCACGACGGCAGCCGTGGTCGTCGCCGAAGCGTTCGTGGCGCTGCCGTTCCTCGTCATCACCGTCGAGGGCGCGCTCAGGGCCGCCGACCCCCGCTACGAGGAGGCCGCCGCGACGCTCGGCGCGTCACGCTGGACGGTGTTCCGGCGGGTCACGCTGCCGCTCGTCGCGCCCGGCGTGCTCGCGGGCGGGGTGCTGTGCTGGTCGCGCGCGCTCGGCGAGTTCGGGGCGACCATCACCTTCGCCGGGAACTTCCCCGGCGAGACCCAGACGATGCCGCTCGCCGTCTACCTCGCGCTGGAGACCGATCCGGAGGCCGCGATCGTGCTCAGCCTCGTGCTGCTCGCGGTCTCCGTGGCGATCCTGACCGCGCTGCGCGACAGGTGGATCCCATGAGCGGCCTGCGCGCCGGGATCGGCGTGCGACGCGGCGGATTCCGGCTCGACCTCTCCCTGGACATCGCCGGAGGGGAAGTCGTCGCCCTTCTCGGCCCGAACGGCGCGGGCAAGACAACCGCTCTGCGCGCGCTGGCGGGCCTTGTCGACCTTGACGAAGGCGAGATCCACCTCGGTAAGACGCGGCTCGACGCGCTCCCGGTCGAGCGGCGGCCCGTCGGCATGGTCTTCCAGGACTACCTTCTGTTCCCGCACCTCTCGGTGCTGGAGAACGTCGCGTTCGGGCCGCGCAGCCGGGGCGTCAGGGCGGCCGCCGCACGCGAGCGCGCAAGGGCGCTGATCACAAGGGTCGGCCTCAAGGGACACGAGAAGGCACGTCCCCGAGAGCTGTCCGGCGGGCAGGCGCAAAGGGTGGCGCTCGCCCGCGCGCTGGCGGTCGAACCCGAACTGCTGCTTCTCGACGAGCCCCTCGCCGCCCTCGACGCGCACACCCGCCTGGAGATCCGGGCCTGGCTGCGCGCCCAGCTCGCCGACTTCGGCGGCGTCGTCGTCCTGGTCACCCATGACGCGCTCGACGCGATGGTCCTCGCCGACCGCATCGTCGTCATCGAGGACGGCCGCGTGGTCCAGGAGGGCGCGCCCGGCGACGTCGCGCGCCGCCCGCGCACCGACTACGTGGCCCGGCTCGTCGGCCTCAACCTGTACCGGGGGAAGGCCGAGGGCGGCCAGGTGGACGTGGGCGGGCTGCGCCTCACGGTGTCCGAGGCGGAGGACGAGCCGCTCGACGGCCCCGCGTTCGTGGCGTTCGCGCCGGGAGCCGTCGCGCTGTACCGGACGCGTCCCGACGGCAGCCCGCGCAACCTGTGGGAGGCGACCGTGGAGGGGGTCGAGCGGCAGGGCGGGACCGTCCGGGTGCTGCTCGGCGGGCCGCTCAGGGCCGCCGCCGACGTGACGCCGGCCGCCGTCGCCGATCTCGCGCTGCGGCCGGGGGCGACGGTCTGGGCGTCGGTGAAGGCCACGGAGACGCACGCCTATCCCGCGTGACCTCACCGTGACCGGTGGGCGCTTGTGTGGCGGACGTAACCCGGCGTTACCGGGCTGTGTGACATTACGGTAACGAGGGCTTCTTACCGTTTGCTGGTGAGTTCTCGCAGCGTGAAGACGGTCTGTGCCTACTGCGGCGTGGGCTGCGGCCTCGTCCTGGAGATCGCCGACGGCAAGGTCGTCAAGGCGTCCGGGGACAAGGCGCACCCCGCCAACTTCGGCCGCCTGTGCACCAAGGGGGCCACCACCGCCGACATGCTCGCCGCGCCGGGCCGCCTCACCACGGCCCTGCGGCACACCGACGGCGGCCCGCGCCCGACGGACGCCGACGCGGCGATCACCGAGACCGCGCGCCGCCTCCGCGCGATCCTTGACGAGCACGGCCCGGACGCGCTCGCGTTCTACGTCTCCGGCCAGATGTCCCTTGAGGCGCAGTATCTGGTGAACAAGCTGGCCAAGGGGTTCGTGCGGACCAACCAGATCGAGTCGAACTCGCGGCTGTGCATGGCAAGCGCGGGCACCGGATACAAGCTGTCGCTCGGTGCGGACGGCCCGCCCGGCTCCTACACCGACTTCGAGCACGCCGACCTGTTCCTGGTGATCGGCTCGAACATGGCCGACTGCCACCCGATCCTCTATCTGCGGATGATGGAGCGGGTGAAGCAGGGCGCGAAGCTGATCGTGGTCGACCCCAGGCGCACCGCGACCGCCGCCAAGGCCGACCTCTTCCTCCAGATCAAGCCGGGGGCCGACCTCGCGCTGCTGAACGGCCTGCTGCACCTGCTGGTCGAGGCGGACGCGACTGACCCGGAGTTCATCGCCGCGCACACCGAGGGCTGGGACGCGATGCCCGCGTTCCTCGCCGACTACGACCCGGCGACCGTCGCGTCGCTCACCGGCCTGGCCGAGGCCGACATCCGGGAGGCCGCCGCGCTGATCGCGGGCGCGCCGAACTGGATGTCGTGCTGGACGATGGGGCTCAACCAGTCCACGCACGGCACATGGAACACCAACGCGCTGGTGAACCTGCACCTGGCGACGGGCGCGCTGTGCCGCCCTGGCAGCGGCCCGTTCTCCCTCACCGGCCAGCCGAACGCCATGGGCGGCCGCGAGATGGGCTACATGGGCCCAGGACTGCCCGGACAGCGCTCGGTGGTCTCCCCCGCCGACCGCGCCTTCACCGAGGACGTGTGGGGCCTGCCCGAGGGCACGCTGCGCACCGACGTCGGCAAGGGCACCGTCGAGATGTTCCAGCGCATGGCCGAGGGCGCGATCAGGGCGTGCTGGATCATCTGCACGAACCCCGTCGCGTCGGTGGCCAACCGCAGGACGGTCATCGCCGGGCTCGAGGCCGCCGAGTTCGTCGTCGCGCAGGACGCGTTCGCCGACACCGAGACCAACGCCTACGCCGACCTCGTACTGCCCGCGGCCCTGTGGACCGAGGGCGACGGGGTGATGGTCAACTCCGAGCGCAACCTCACCCTCGCGGCCAAGGCCGTCGAGCCGCCCGGCCAGGCCCTGCCGGACTGGCAGATCATCGCGCGCGTCGCGTGCGAGATGGGCTTCGCCGACGCCTTCACCTACGGCAGCGCCGAAGAGGTCTTCGAGGAGCTGAAACGCTTCCACAACCCCGTGACCGAGTGGGATCTGCGCGGCGTCACCTACGCCAGGCTGAGGCGCACCCCCGTGCAGTGGCCCGCAGCCGACCCGCAGGGCGACGACCGCAATCCCGTCCGCTACCTCTCCACCGGAACCCTCTCCTTCCCCACGCCGAGCGGCAAGGCGGTCTTCTACCCCCGCCCGCACCTCGACCCGGCCGAACTCCCCGACGACGACTACCCGTTCACCCTCAACACCGGCCGCCTGCAGCACCAGTGGCACACGCTCACCAAGACCGGCAAGGTCGCCAAGCTCAACAAGCTCAACCCCGGCCCGTTCGTGGAGATCCACCCGTCCGACGCCGCCGCCCTGGGGGTCGCGGACGGCGACGAGATCGAGGTGGCCTCCCGGCGCGGCCGCGCGGTGCTGCCCGCCGTGGTGACCGACCGGGTGCTGCCCGGCTGCTGCTTCGCCCCCTTCCACTGGAACGACCTGTTCGGCGAGTACCTCAGCGTCAACGCCGTCACCAGCGACGCGGTGGACCCGCTGTCCTTCCAGCCCGAGTTCAAGGTCTGCGCGGTCGCGCTGACCCCGGTCGCCGCCCCCGCCCGCGTGGAGGCGCCGCCCGCCGAGCTCCCGGCACCCGGCGAACTCAAGCCGCAACCGACCGTAGCGACCGCCTCTGACATTCTCGGCGGCGAGCTCCCGCCGCCGCCCGTCCTGGACGCGCCGGGCCGCCGCTACCTCGCCGGTTTCCTCGCCGCGCTGAAGACCTCGCCGCCCGCCCCCGGCGAGGTCCCCGTGCTGCCCTCCGGCGCTCCCCTGACGGCCGACGAGGCCATGTGGATCAACGGCATGCTCGCGGGCCTGTACAGCCGTGACGGGGCCGTCCCCGGGCCCTCCGCGCCCGCGCGGACCGTCCTCGTCCTGTGGGCGTCGCAGACCGGCAACGCCGAGGAGTTCGCCGCCGACGTCGCCCGTCGGCTGGCCGGGGCCGGATGGAGCGCCCCCCTGGTCAACATGGACGACACCACGCCCGAGGCGCTGCGCGAGGCGTCCGAGGTGCTGCTGATCACCAGCACGTTCGGCGACGGCGACGCTCCCGACAACGGCTCGGGCTTCTGGGACTCCCTCGCCTCCGCGCAGGCCCCGCGCCTCGACGGCGTCCGCTACTCGGTCCTTGCCTTCGGCGACTCGAACTACGACGACTTCTGCGGCCACGGACGCCGCGTCGACGCCCGCCTTGACGAGCTCGGCGCGGTCCGGATCGCCCCGCGCGTCGACTGCGAGCCCGACTTCGCGCCCTCCGCGACCCGCTGGCTCGACCAGGTCGTCACGGCCCTCGCCCCCGGCGACGCGCCCGCCCCGCCCAGCGAGGCCGCCAAGCCCGCGAGCAAACCCGCCCCCGCGAAGGCCAGGCTCGTCGGAAACCGTCTCCTGAGCCTCCCCGGAGCCGCCAAGGAGGTCCGCGAGTTCACCTTCGACATCTCCGGCACCGACCTTGTCTACGAGGCGGGAGACGCCCTCACGATCCGCCCGGAGAACTGCCCTGACCTCGTTGAGGAGTGGCGTAAGGCGGCCCGGCTGCCCGACGAGATGGATCTCGCCTCGCGCGACCTCACGAGGATCACCCCCTCCCTCCTGCGCTTCCTGTGCGACCGTACGGGCGACAGGTTGCTTAAGAAGCTCCTGCGGCCGGGCAACGAGCACGAGCTCGCCAGGTGGTCGTGGGGCCGTCAGGCGGTCGACGTGGTCGCGGAGTTCCCCGTGGAGGCGTCGGCGGAGGAGTGGGCGGAGATCCTGCGGCCGCTGGCCCCGCGCAGCTACTCGATCTCCTCAAGCCCGGCCGCGAGCCCCGACGAGATCAGGCTGACGGTCTCGGTCGTCCGTTTTGAGAACCCGGGAGGCAGGATCAGGAAGGGCGTCGCGTCCACCTACCTCGCCGACGCCCCCGCGGGCACCGAGGTCGCCGTCGCCGTCCAGCGCTCCCCGCACTTCCGCCCGCCCGCCGACCCGAACACCCCGATGATCATGGTCGGCCCGGGCACCGGCGTCGCGCCCTTCCTCGGCTTCCTCGACGAGCGCGCAGCGCGCGGCGCACGGGGACGGAACTGGCTGTTCTTCGGCGAACAGCGCGCGGCGACCGACTTCTACCACCGCGAACACCTCAAGGCGTGGCACGGCAGCGGCTTCCTCACCCGCCTCGACCTCGCGTTCTCCCGCGACCAGCGGGCCAAGGTCTACGTGCAGGACAGGATGCGCGAGCACGGCGCGAAGCTCTGGGAGTGGCTCGAGGAGGGCGCGCACTTCTACGTCTGCGGCGACGCCCGGCGCATGGCCAAGGACGTCGACGCGACCCTTCGCGGGATAGCCGCCCTGCACGGAGGGCTCAGCCCGGAGGCCGCCGAACGCTATGTAAAGAAACTCGCCAGCGACAAAAGGTACGTACGCGACGTTTACTGAAGTTACCTGAGAGTAAGCTGTTGCCCGGGACACCGGCTGATGCGAGAGCCCAATGGATCGGTAAAGTCAGGACTCGGACGCGCCAAGACCCCACGTTCACCCGCTCGGTGCGAGGTGCGTCACACTGGGCATACAAGTGCGTGTTCGGGAGGAGAAGGCGTGTCGGACCGCGATATCGAAGTACTCAGTAAGGCTCCGCTGTTCCAGGCGCTCGACGACGCCGGCGCGAAGGCGCTGCGCGCCCACGTCAGCGAGGTCCGCCTGGCCAGGGGCCAGAGCCTCTTCCACGAAGGGGACACCGGCGACCGGCTCTACGTCGTGCTCGACGGCAAGATCAAGCTCACCCGCATGGCCCCCGACGGCCGCGAGAACCTGCTGAGCGTGCTCGGCCCCGGCGAGATGTTCGGCGAGCTGTCGCTGTTCGATCCCCGGCCGCGCACGGCAGGCGCGATCGCGGTGACCGAGTGCCGGCTGGCCGGGCTCGGCCACGACGAGCTGCGCCCGTTCCTGACCGCCCACCCGGAGGTCGGGATCGCCCTGCTGCAGGCCCTGTCGGAGCGGCTGCGGCGCACCAACGAGGTGATGGCCGACCTGGTCTTCACCGACGTGCCGGGCCGCGTCGCCAAGGCCCTGCTCGACCTCGCCGAGCGGTTCGGCCAGCCGACGGACAACGGCCTGCACGTGCACCACGACCTCACCCAGGAGGAGCTGGCGCAGCTCGTTGGGGCGTCGCGCGAGACCGTCAACAAGGCGCTCGCGGACTTCGCGGCGCGCGGCTGGCTGCGGATCGAGGCCCGCGCGGTGGTCATCCTCGACATCGAGCGGCTGCGCAAGCGGTCGAAGTAGCCGTCCGGCCGCGCCCTGCCCAGGTTCAGCGGCCGGACGCGAGGTAGTCCATCTGGGCCTGGACCGACCACTCGGCGGCGGGCCACAGCTTACGGTCCACGTCCGCGTAGACGGTCTCGACGACCTCGCGGGCCGTCGTCGCCCCTGCCTCAAGCGCGCTCCTGACCTGCTCAAGGCGGGCCCTGCGGTGCCCGAGATAGGCCGCGACGGTCTTGGCCGGGTCCTCAAGGACGGGTCCGTGGCCGGGCAGGATCCGGTCGATCCCGTGCTCGGCGGCGTGGTCGTGCATCCGCTGGAGCGAGTCGAGGTAGTCGCCGAGGTCGGAGACGATCGTGGTGCCGTAGCCGAGCACGGTGTCCCCGGTGAGGACCGACCCCTCCGCGGGCAGCCAGAACGACAGGGAGTCGTGGGTGTGCCCCGGCGTGCCCCACACGTGCAGCTCAAGGCCGCCGACCTCGATGACGTCGCCCTCGGCGAGGCCCTCTCCCCCGTGCCTGTGCGTGGGGTCCAGCGCGCGCACGGGTGCCTTGGTCATACGGGAGAACTTCTTGGCCCCCGCGGCGTGGTCGTGGTGGCCGTGCGTCAGCAGGATCTGCCCGACCTCGAGGCCGCGCGCCCTGACCTCCGCGAGCACCGCCCGCAGGTGCTTTCCGTCGTTCGGTCCGGGATCGACCACGACCGCGCGGTTCGCCCCTGGTTCGGCGAGAATCCAGGTGTTGGTGCCGGTGAGCGTCATCGGTGACGGGTTGACGGCCAGGACGGCGGCCGCGCGCTCGGTGCCGCCGATGACGGTCTCGGGCAGCCCGCGCGCGTTCAGCCGGCCGAAGAGCCCTCCGCGCGACCCGAGCATCGCCGCGGCCGCCGAGGGCTCGGACAGGAACTTGCGGATCGCCTTGATCTCACCCAGCGAAATACCCATCACGCCCCATATTGGTGCGAAGCCTCGTCTGGAAGGACAAGATACGGAACGCCGTCGATGATCTTCGCGTCGGGTTGGTGCACCGCGAACCTGTGGTCAGCGGCGAGCACCTCGGCGACGCTCCCGTAGGTCGTCAGGCTCGTCAGCATGGCGATGGTCGGGGGGAGCATGAACATCTCGCCCCTGCCCACCTGCTCCAGCGCGTCGGCGGGCCGGACCCAGGCGACCCTGTCGGCCTCAGTGCTGACGTCAAGGGCCCGCTGTCCCTCCGGCAGGGCCGCGACGAAGAAGCGGGTGTCGTACCTGCGGCTCTCTATGACGGGCGTAATCCAGTGCCCCCAGGGCCGCAGAAGGTCGGCGCGCAGAACGAGGCCGTGGGCGTCGAGGAATCCCGCGAGGGAGTGGGTGCGGTCGAGCAGGGCGAGGCGGTCGGCCTCGAACGGCGTCGTGTCCTCCACGATCTTCTCCGGGGACTGCCCCGCGAGCAGGACGTGCGCCTCCTCGAACGTCTCCCGGACCGCCGCGCACACCAGGGCGCGCGCGGTGCCCTCGTCCGCGCCGAACACCTCGCCCCACGCGGTGAAGTCGGTGCCCGGCTGCGCGTACTCGGCGTCCCGGGCGTCGACGCCGCCGCCGGGGAAGACGTACGCCCCCGGCGCGAACGCCATCGAGGAGACCCGCCTGAGCAGGAAGACCTCGAGTCCGTCCCGGTCCCGCAGCAGCAGCACGGTGGCCGCGTGCTTCGGGACCGGGGGCACGGCGCGCCCGGACTCCAGGTCCCGGATCCGCTCCAGGAACTCGGCGGGAAGTTCAAGTCCGTTCATGCCGGACAATCTGTGCGCTGTACAACCGATAAGTCAAGCGTTACCTGACTTCGGCGATCAGCTCCACCTCGACCGGCGCGTCGAGCGGCAGCACCGCGACGCCGACGGCGCTGCGCGCGTGCACGCCCGCGTCGCCGAAGAGCTTGCCGAGCAGCTCACTGGCCCCGTTGACGACCGCGGGCTGCCCGGTGAACTCCGGCGCGCTTGCCACGAACCCGACGACCTTGACGATGCGGACGACGTCGTCGAGGTTCACCTGGGAGGCGAGGGCGGCCACCGCGTTCAGCGCGCAGGTGGCGGCGAGCTCGGCGGCACGCTCGGGCGACACCGCCGCGCCGACCTTCCCCGTCTCGGGCAGCTCGCCCTTGACCAGGGGGAGCTGCCCCGAGGTGTACACGTAGTTCCCGGATCGCACGGCCGGGACGTAGGCCGCCAGCGGCTTGGCGACCTCGGGCAGCTCAAGGCCCAGCTCGCGCAGGCGCTCCGCGACCGCGCTCACGGCAGCGGCCGCTTGAAGTAGGCGACCAGGGTGTCGCCGCCCTGGGGTCCGGGGACGACCTGGACGAGCTCCCACCCGTCGGCGCCCCAGTTGTCGAGAATCTGCTTCGTCGCGTGGATCAGCAGAGGTGCTGTCGCGTACTCCCACTTGGTCATGGGACCAAGCGTAGAGGTCACTCCCGGTCGAGCGGCCGCACGGGCTCCTCGAGCGTGCGGTCCACCGCGGGCGCCTCCTCGACCTTGGGCAGCCCCTCGATCGCCGCCTCGAGCGCCGGAGGCTCCTCGATCGGCTCGGACGTCGCGGCCGTGGGCTCGGCGACGCCGCCGGGGGCCATCTTGTCGAAGAAGCGCAGCAGCTCGACCGGCAGCGGCATGATCAGCGTGCTGTTCTTCTCCGCGGCCACGTCGGTGACGGTCTGCAGGAGGCGCAGCTGGAGCGAGGCGGGGTCCTTGGACAGCTCGTGCGCGGCGGCGGCGAGCCGCTTGGACGCCTGGTACTCGCCGTCGGCGGTGATGATCCGCGCGCGACGCTCACGCTCGGCCTCGGCCTGCCTGGCCATCGACCGCTTCATGCCCTCGGGCAGCGACACGTCCTTGATCTCGACGCGCTCGATCCGGACGCCCCACGGGCCCTCGGTCATCTCCTCGATGATCTGGCGCAGCGCCGCGTTGATCTTGTCGCGCTCCGACAGCAGCTCCTGCATCTCGGCCTTGCCGATGACCGAGCGCAGCGACGTCTGGGCGACCTGGGAGACGGCGTACACGTAGTTCTGGACGTTGACGATCGCCTTGCTCGGGTCGATCACCCTGAAGTAGACGACCGCGTTGACCTGCACCGTCACGTTGTCCTGGGTGATGCCGTCCTGGCTCGGCACGCCCATCGCGATGGTCTGCATGTTGACCTTCTGCAGGCGGTCAACGACCGGGACGATCAACGTCAGGCCGGGACTGCGGACGCTTTCGGTGAGCAGGCGGCCGAAGCGGAACACGATGCCCAGTTCGTACTGCTGGACGACGCGCACCCCCAGCGCCGCTCCGATGAGCAGAAAGAAGATCAGAACGCCGAGAATGATGATGAGTACTGACATCGCGCACCTCCCAGGGAGACGTGGTGCATATCAGACGGGACAGAGTCCGTCGCCGTTCCCAGCCTAGGCGGCCACCGCGTGTCAGGGATTACTTATCGGCGCACTGATGATCTTCAGGGGGCGAACGATAACCTCGAAGGCGTGAGCGTTGAAGACACCGATTGGGACGGCGTGCGGCTGCACATCGTCACCGGCAAGGGCGGGACGGGCAAGACGACGGTGGCCGCGGCCCTCGCGCTCGCCCTGGCGTCCGGCGGCAAGAAGGTGCTGCTCGTCGAGGTCGAGGGCAGACAGGGCGTCGCCCAGCTGTTCGACGTGCCCCCGCTGCCGTACGAGGAGCGCAAGGTCGCGGTGGCGCACGGCGGCGGAGAGGTCTTCGCCCTGGCCATCGACACCGAGGAGGCGCTCATCGAGTACCTCGAGATGTTCTACAACCTCCGCCGCGCCGGCAAGGCGCTCACCAAGCTCGGCGTCATCGACTTCGTCACCACCATCGCGCCCGGCCTGCGCGACGTGATCCTCACGGGCAAGGTGAGCGAGTCGGTGCGGCGCAAGGAGGGCAAGCGGTTCAAGTACGACGCCGTCGTCATGGACGCGCCCCCGACCGGACGCATCACCCAGTTCCTCAACGTGTCCGACGAGGTGTCGAATCTGGCCAAAGTCGGCCCCGTGCGCAACCACGGCGACCTCGTCATGAGCGTCATCAGGTCGCCGCAGACCCGGGTCCACTTCGTCACGCTCCTTGAGGAGATGCCCGTCCAGGAGACCCTCGACGGCATCCGCGACCTCGGCCAGTCCGGGATCGGGATCGGCGGCGTCATGGTCAACATGGAGCGGCCCGCGATCCTTTCGCCCGAGGCGCTGGAGGCCGCCGGCAAGGGCGAGCTCGACCTTGACGAGATCACGCGCGGGCTGAAGGCGTCGGGGCTCGAACAGCACGCCGCGGAGTTCGCCGCCGCGCTCGCCGCCGAGGCCGCGGAGCACTCCCAGCGCACCGGCCTCGAGCAGCGCGAGAAGGCGCGGATCACGCACCGGCCGCGCTACGACCTGCCCTTCCTGCCCGACGGCATGGACCTCGCCGGGCTGTACGAACTCGCCCAAGCCCTGCGCGACCAAGGAGCGGCGTGAAGAACCTCGACATCGACGCGCTGATAGACGACCGGCGCACCCGCATCATCGTGTGCTGCGGCGCGGGCGGGGTCGGCAAGACCACGACCGCGGCGTCCCTCGGCGTCCGCGCCGCCGAACGCGGCCGCGACGTCGTCGTCCTCACCGTGGACCCGGCGCGGCGGCTCGCGCAGTCACTCGGGCTGTCCGAGCTCGACAACAGCCCGCGCAAGATCGGCGGGATCGGCGGCGACGGCGAGCTGCACGCGATGATGCTCGACATGAAGCGCACCTTCGACGAGATCATCGAGGCGCACTCCGACCCCGACCGGGCCAAGCAGATCCTCGCCAACCCCTTCTACCAGTCGCTGTCCTCGTCGTTCTCCGGGACGCAGGAGTACATGGCGATGGAGAAGCTCGGCCAGCTGCACCGCAGCCACGCGTGGGACCTCATCATCGTGGACACCCCGCCGTCGCGGAACGCGCTCGACTTCCTCGACGCGCCCGAGCGGATGGGCCGTTTCCTCGACGGCAGGTTCATCAAGCTGCTGCTCGCGCCCGCCAAGGCCGGGGGACGGCTCGGCATGAAGGTGTTCACCGCCGGGTTCAGCATGGTGACCGGGGCCGTCACCAAGGTGCTCGGCGGGCAGCTGCTGAAGGACGTCTCGACGTTCGTCACCGCCTTCGACACGGTCTTCGGCGGGTTCCGCGAGCGCGCGGAGAAGACTTACGAGCTGCTGAAGTCGCCGGGCACCGCGTTCCTCGTCGTCGCCGCGCCGGAGCCCGACGCGCTGCGCGAGGCCACCTACTTCGTGGACCGGCTGAACTCCGAGCGGATGCCGCTCGCCGGGCTCGTGGTGAACCGGATGGCGGTCTCGGCGGCGCACTCGCTGTCGGCGGCGCGCAGCGCGGCCGCGGCGGAGATGCTGACCGAGCGCGGCGACCACGCGCTGACCGCGTCGCTGCTGCGGCTGCACGCCGAACGGATGCAGCTCGCCGCCCGCCAGGAACGGCTGCGCGACCACTTCGCCGCCGCCAATCCGACGGTCCCGGTGACGACGGTTCCCGCGCAGGCCGAGGACGTCCACGACCTCGGCGGGCTGCGTGTCGTGGGCGAGGCGCTGGCCACATCCGGCCAGGGCGCGATCTGACATTTAGGACGAAGAAGACCCGGGTACCAAGGGAGGTACCCGGGTCTTCTTGTCAGGTCAGCTCGCGACGAGCTCGTCCGAATCGTCGGAGGTGCGCTCGTACTCTTCCTTGGCCGTCTCCAGCAACTCGCGCCAGGACGTCACGCCGGGCTTGCGCCGCAGCAGCGCGCGCCGTTCCCGCTCGGTCATACCGCCCCACACACCGAACTCGATCTTGTTGTCCAGCGCGTCGGCCAGGCACTCTGTTCGCACCGGGCAGCCCCGGCAGATGAGCTTGGCTCGATTCTGAGCCGCGCCCTGAACGAACAGGGCGTCCGGGTCCGCGTTACGGCAGGCGGCACGGGCGGTCCAATCCGTGATCCACATCTTGGCCCCACTCCCCTAGGGTCTTGTGTAGTTGTGCGCTCCTTGGCCAGACGGGCGCGGACGTCAGGCCGCCAAAACAAAAGCCGTGGGGAGAAACTTACGGAAGCGAGGGGCGATTCAACAGACCCCAGAGGGCCCATTCTCGATATAGCCCAGTGGGGCCATGACTCGCCTGGTGACTAGTCACTGCTACAGTGCACGGTTCGCCGTGCGCGATCGCCGCAGCACAGGCAGATCGGCGCCGGAGTAGCGCGTGACTCCTTGGGTACCTTGATCGACATGCTCGAATCGGGGGATCGGGAAAGCAGGATCGGCGTGCTCGGCAGGCTCGTCGCGGCGAGCGCCACCGCGGGCGGCCTTGTGGCCCTGCTGCTTGTGCCCGGAGTGGGCGCGGCGGGCCTGGGCGTCCGCAAGGCGGCCGACGACTTCAAGAACATGAACGTCGAGCGGATCACCCGCTTCCCGTCGGAGAAGTCCGTCGTGTACGCCGCCGACGGCCGCCCGATCGTCACCTTCTTCGACGAGTTCCGCGACCCCGTCCGGCTCGACCAGGTCGCACCCGTCATGCGGCAGGCGATGGTCGCCATCGAGGACTCGCGCTTCTACGAGCACGGCGCGCTCGACGCCAAGGCAGTCCTCCGGGCCATCACGCGCAACGCCGAGGCGGGACAGACCCGAGAGGGCGGATCCACCCTTACTCAGCAGTACGCGAAAAACCTTCTGCTTTCCAACGCGCGCACCAAGCGGGACCGGCAAAGGGTGACGGCCACCACATTCATCCGCAAGGTGCGCGAACTGCGTTATGCCCTGCAACTCGAACAGACCATGTCAAAGGACTCGATCCTTGAGGGGTACCTCAACATCGCGTACTTCGGGGCCGGCGCATACGGCGTCCAGGCCGCCGCGCAGAGGTACTTCAGCAAACCCGCCTCGGCATTGACCCTTCCCGAAGCCGCCCTCCTCGCGGGCATCACTAAGAACCCGTTCGCTTACGACCCGCTCCTTCATCCGAAGGCGGCCAAGGAGCGGCGCGACGTCGTCCTGGCCAGGATGGGGGAACTCGGCGTCATCAGCGCGGCGGACGAGCGGCGTGAGACGTCGCGGGCCATCCGCCTGACGCCGACGCGGCCGAAGGGAGGCTGCGCGACAAGCGAAGTGCCCTTCTACTGCATGTACGTACGCGCCGAGATGATCCGCATCCTCGCCAAGGGCAAGCCCGAGCGGTTCAAGGAGGCCGAGGAACGGCTCCAACGCGGCGGCTACACGATCCGGACAAGCTTCGACACGCGCACCCAGGAGGCGGTCCAGCGCGCGGTCGACTCGCGCGCCTCCACGACGTCCGACAGGGTCGCCGCCGAGGCGATGGTCGAGGTCGGCACCGGACGGCTCAAGGCGCTCGTCACCTCCAAGCGGTTCGGCACCGACAAGCCGAAGACCACGCTCAGCCTCGCCGCCGACGCGGCGCACGGCGGCGGCGTCGGCGTCTCGGCGGGGTCCACCTTCAAGATCTTCACGCTGCTCGCCGCGCTCGACGCCGGCATGCCCGTCCGTACCTCGTTCCGCTCGCCGGGCAGCATGACGATCGGCGGCTTCACCAACTGCAAGGGCCGCGAGCTGCCCGCGTGGCACGTCGGCAACTCCCACGACAGCCAGTCGGGCAAGTTCAACATGCGCACCGGCACATGGGGGTCGGTGAACACCTACTTCGCGCAGCTGCAGAAGGCCGTCGGGATCTGCAAGTCGGTGAAGATGGCGCAGCGGTTCGGCATGGTGCGCGGCGACGGCACGCCCCTGCAGGAGGTGCCACCGCAGGTGCTCGGCAGCAACGAGATCGACATGGTCCACCTCGCCGCCGCGTACGCGGGCATCGCCAACCACGGCGTCTACTGCCCTCCCGTGTCGGTCATCGAGGCGACCGGGCCCGGCGGCCGTCCCGTCAAACTCGACACGCCCGACCGGAGCTGCCGCAGGGCGGTCTCTCCGTGGGTCGCCGACACGACGTACACCATCATGCGCGGAGTACTCGGCCCTCGCGGCACCGCCAACGGGATCGAGAAGCCGTCCAAGTACGCGGCGGGCAAGACGGGGACCTGCGAGAACTTCTCTTGCGCGGTGTTCGCGGGGATCTCACGCAACCTCGCCTCCGCCGTCGCGTACTGGGACTACAGGGGCGGGTTCCGCTACCCCGTCACAGGGGTCTACGGCGCGGGCATCCCCGCGGAGATCTGGTCGGCGAGCCTGATCGCCGCGCACAAGGCGGACAGACCGCTCGTCTCGCTGCCCGACACGCGTGGAATGTCATTGGGCTCGGCGCTGGCCACGCTCGACAGGGCGGGATTCCGTACTACGGTCTCCCTCGGACCCGTCACGTCTCAGCTGCCCAAGGGGACCGTGGCCTTCACGTCTCCGTCCGCCCAGATCGCCCGGGGCGGCACCGTCACCGTCTTCCTGAGCAACGGACGCGCGAGATGAGCTGAAAGCCCCTTATAGGACAGCATGGTCGATCGTTCCGGGTACCGTAGCCCCGTGCTGCCTTCGACCGACTCCCGGAAATCGACAGTAGTGACGCTGCTCAAGCTCCTCGCGGCGAGCGCCGCCGCTGGCGTGCTCGTCGCCCTCGTGGCGCTCCCGGGCATCGGCGGAACCGGCATCACCGCCCGCGAGGCGGCGGACGGCTTCATGGGCATGGACGTCGCGGAGATCACCCGCGCGCCCGCCGAGAAGACCGTCGTCTACGACGCCAAGGGCAAGGTCCTCGCCACGTTCTTCGACGAGTACCGCGAGAACGTCCTGCTCGACCAGGTCTCCGACCGCGTCAAGAACGCGATCGTCGCGATCGAGGACGCCCGCTTCTACGAGCACGGCGCGCTCGACCTCAAGGGCACCATCCGGGCCCTCACCCGCAACGCCACGAACGGCGGCACCGTCGAGGGCGGCTCGACCCTGACCCAGCAGCTCGCCAAGAACATGCTGGTCAACAACTCGGACACCGAGGAGGGCTACCAGGCCGCGACGGAGGCGACGGTCAACCGCAAACTCCGCGAACTGCGCCTGGCCCTGCATCTCGAGCAGACCATGTCGAAGGACGACATCCTGCGCGACTACCTCAACATCGCCTACTTCGGCGCGGGCGCGTACGGCATCCAGGCCGCCGCCAAGCGCTACTACAACACGACGGCGTCGAAGCTGACCCTCGTCCAGGCCGCGACCCTCGCCGGGATCACCAAGAACCCGTTCGCGCTCGACCCGACCCTGCACCCCAAGCAGGCCCTGGAGCGGCGCAACACCGTCCTGGCGCGGATGAAGCAGCTCAACTACATCACCGAGGAAGAGGCGGCCGAGGCCGCCAAGCAGCCGCTGAAGCTCAAGGAGTTCCAGCCCAAGGGCGGCTGCGAGGCGAGCCCGAGCCCGTACTTCTGCACCTACGTCTACCACGAGATGATCAACATCTTCATGGGCGACGCCAAGCCGAAGGACGACAAGGAGAAGCAGGCGCTGCGCGAGGCGGCGCGCAAGCAGCTCCTGCGCGGCGGCTACCAGATCCACACGACCCTCGACCCGAAGGTCCAGAAGGCCGCCGACGAGGCGGTCAAGTACGCCACCGAACCGACCGGGTGGAAGGTCAACGTCGAAGCGGTCGTCCAGCCCGGCACCGGCAAGGTCCTCGCGATCTCCAACAGCAAGCGCTACGGCCCCGGCAAGGGCGAGACCACCATCAACCTCGCCGCCGACGAGGCCCACGGCGGCAGCGTCTTCGGCGTCGACGCCGGATCGACCTTCAAGGTCTTCACGCTCATAGAGGCCCTCGACCAGGGCCTGCCGATCCGGACGTCGTTCTCCTCACCCGCCCGCACGACAGTCAACGGCTTCCCCGACTGCCCCTACCCGGCGGCCGAGAACGGACGCCTCGGCGGCGGCTCCTGGACCGTCGGCAACGCCAGCGACTCCGAATCCGGCAGCTTCAACATGAAGACCGGCACCTGGCACTCGGTCAACACCTTCTACGCGATGCTGGAGAAGAAGGTCGGCGTCTGCGAGGCCACCGAGATGGCCACCAAGTTCGGCATGGTCCGCACCAACGGCCAGCCGATCGAGCCGGTCCCGTCCCAGGTCCTGGGCGTCAACCCGATCGACATGGTCCACCTCGCCGCCGCGTACGCCGGCATCGCCGCGCGCGGCAAGTACTGCGCGCCGAACGTCATCACCAGCGCGGTCGGCCCCGACGGCAAGAAGGTCGCCCTGCCCGAGGCCAAGTGCGACCAGGTGATCGACCAGCAGGTCGCCGACGCCACCACGATGATCCTCCAGGGCGTCCTCACCCAGGGCACCGGGCGCGGCCTCGGCATCGGCCGCCCCGCCGCCGCCAAGACCGGCACCTGCGAGAACTACTCCTGCGCCGTCTTCGCCGGATACACCCCGAACCTCGCCGCCGCCACCGCGTACTGGGACTTCCGCGGCGGGCACGCCCACCCCGTCACCGGGATCTACGGCGCGACGATCCCCGGGCCGGTCTGGCAGCGGACCATGACCGCGGCGCTCTCCGGCGTCGAGGTCGTCAGCTTCAAGGCGCCCGTCAGGGACTTCGGCGACGTCAAGGAGATCCCCGTCCCCGACGTCAAGGGCAAGCCCGTCGAGGAGGCGCAGGCGATCCTGCGGGAGGCCGGGTTCAACGTGCGGGTCGCGGGACGGCCGATCCGGTCGGACGCCAAGCGCGGAACCGTCGCGCGGGTCACGCCGGGACGCGCCGAACCCGGGACGACCGTGACGATCTACGTCAGCGCCGGCAAGCGCGGCGGAGGCGGTCCGAACCACGACTGACCGGACACGAACGGCCGCTCCCCCTCACGGGGAGCGGCCGTCGTCGTTCCGGCTCAGGAGGCGAGCTGGCGCTTCACCTCGGCCGCGACCCTGCCGCCCTCGGCACGGCCCGCGACCTTCGGGTTCACGACCTTCATGACCGCGCCCATCGCGCGCGGGCCCTCGGCCCCGGTCTCCTCGATCGCCTCGCGGACCAGCGCGGCGATCTCGTCGTCGGAGAGCTGCTTGGGCAGGTACTGCTCGAGCACCGCGCCCTCCTCGCGCTCGGCCTGCGCCTGCTCGGCGCGCCCGCCGTTCGCGAACGCCTCGGCGGCCTCCTTGCGCTTCTTCAGCTCGCGGGCGAGCACCTTGACGATCTCGTCGTCGCTCAGCTCCCGCGCCGCGCCCGACTTCTCCTCGTTCGTCACGGCGGTCAGCACGGCCCGCAGCGTCCGCTTGCGGACCTCGTCGTGGGCCTTCAACGCGCTGGTGAGATCCGTCTCCAGCTTCTCCTTCAACATGCCGTCTATCATGCCCTGACGGCCTGGGCGGATCACTCCCTTTATCCCGTCCATGCCCGTCGTCTGGCAGCATTGACGGATGCGGAAGCTTCTCGCGGCCCCACTGGGCCTCCTCGGCGCGGGCGCTGCGACGTTCGCCTACGCGTCGCTGATCGAACGCAACTGGTTCGTGTTGCGGCGGCACGAGGTACCCGTCCTCAAGCCGGGAGCCCAGCCCGTCAAGGTGCTCCACCTGTCCGACGCGCACCTGACGCCCGGCCGCACCCGCATGATCCGCTGGGTCCGCGCGCTCGACGCCCTCGAGCCCGACCTCGTCGTCAACACCGGCGACTCGATCTCCCACCCCGACGCCATCGGCCCGTTCCTCGAGCTGCTCGGGCCGCTGCTCGACCGTCCTGGCGTGTTCGTCTACGGGTCGAACGACATGTTCGCGCCGACGTTCAAGAACCCCGCCCGCTACCTGTGGCGCACCTCACAAAAGGACTACTCCAAGCGCGGCGGCACCCCGAACCTCCCGTACAAGGAGCTCGGCGCGGCCCTGAAGGCGTCCGGCTGGCTCGACCTGAACAACCACATGGGCCGGCTCAAGATCGCCGACCTCGACATCGAGTTCGCCGGCATCAACGACTCCCACATCAACCTCGACCGCTACGACGAGATCGCCGGGCCCGTCGACCCGCGCGCCGACCTCACCGTCGGCGTCATGCACAGCCCCGAGCCCCGCAACCTCGACCGCTTCGCCGCCGACGGCTACCGCCTCCTCCTGGCGGGCCACACCCACGGCGGCCAGGTCTGCGTCCCCTTCTACGGCGCCCTGGCCACCAACTGCGGCATCGACCGCCCCCGCGTCAAGGGCCTCCACCGCTGGCCCCCCACCTCCTGGCTCAACATCTCCGCCGGCCTGGGCACCTCCCCCACCGCGCCCTACCGCCTCTGCTGCCCCCCCGAAGCCACCCTCCTAACCCTAACCCCACCCCCCTAACCCCCAGAGCCAGAAGACCCCAAGCCCAAACCCCAGGCCAAGGGCCCCCAGGGCCCGCAGGCCCCAGCCGAAGCCTCCAAGGCCCGCAGGCCCCAGCCCCAAGGCCCCCAGGCCAAGGGCCCCAGGGCCCGAAGGCCGCATTCCAGACCCGGAAGCCCCAGGACCAGAAGGCCCCAGCCAAGGGCCCCAGGACCAAGCCCCCAGCCAAGGCCCCGAAGGCCCCAGCCCCCAGGCCAAGGGCCCCCCAGGGCCCGAAGGCAGAAGGCTCCAGGGCCGGCCGGCACCCAGGGCCCCAACACCAAGACTCCAGCCAAGGGCCCCAGGGCCCGAAGGCAACCCCGATTTCGATTCCCGCCCATCCCCCCGCATCCTGTAGACTCTCCGAGGCGCAACAAACCGCAAGGTTCGTGCACCGGGGTGTAGCGCAGCTTGGCAGCGCGCTTCGTTCGGGACGAAGAGGCCGTGGGTTCAAATCCCGCCACCCCGACCAACCAGGGCCGCGATCCGCGAGGGTCACGGCCCTGAGTCTCTTTCTGGGGTATCCGTGCCCCAGACCCACTCAGCCCCCACGTTCAGAGCCGGGTCGTGCATGTGGTGGCGGTTCGTCCACTCGAATCCGAAAAGTGGCTCGGGCCGCCAGAGACCTCTCGTAGTCCGGGGTTTGTACCTGGCGCAGTGCCGAACAACCCAACCAGGCGCCTACTCCCTCCGCACATGCGCTAATCGCTTTGCGCTCAGAGTGAGGGCGGCGACTGGGCTACGAAGCTCGGCGCAGATCGTCGTCCCGCACGAGCATGAACTCGATGATTCGAGTCTGCGGCGTCGGCGAGCGGCTGAGTCACTAAATGACAGATGATCGGAGGAACCGGTTGCCTGAGGGCTAAGGTTCCGCATTGATTTGACGCTAGTCGACAAGGGACGACGTACCACGGATTCCTATGCTGGACGAGGACGCTCTCCCTCCCGGCCCCCACCGAGACCTCGTGGCCGCTCTCCAGGAGCTCCATACCGCCGTTGGATGGCCTAGTACGCGAGCGATCAGCAAGGTCGAGGCGGATGAGTTTCCGGGAACCCTAAGCCATGAGCCGCCCCGCGCGATCATCAGCGGTAAACGCTCCCGCGCTGGCAGACCCTGGAGACTCTGGTGCGAGCGCTGGTCCTTCTGAGGGGTTCCTCGAGTCGAGACACCACCGCCGAAGTGGCAAGGTTTATGTCGCTCTGGAAGGCCGCGTCCCTGGGCGGGTACGGCGCGGTGGAGCAACTCCTGCACGCGGACCCCGTCGACGGCGTACACGGTGACGGCAAGCAGTGGGTCACGAGCGACATCGCTCGGCTCACGTTCAACCCGATCTACGCCATAGACATCGACCCTCGGTTGGCGTGGCCGCATGAGCCAATCGTCTCGGAGGACGAGTGGATAGCCAGCGATCTCCACGTGATCGCGGAGATCGGACCCGAGGCATTCCTTCGAACGCTTCTCCATGTGCTCAAACGCCGATGGGTCGCAGGCGGCGACGGCGACGTGGCTGGGCATGCCGAGATCGACGCGGAGGCGCTCGATGCCCTCCTCGCTGAACAGGTTCTGAGGCGGATCGGCGAGGAGCCTAATATCCTGGGTCGCTCGACCGCGGCGCTCGACCGCGCCGGAGGCGCTGAAGAGGTCATCGCGGAGATCGAGGAACTGGAGTCAGACGTCCATGTGCTCCGGGAAACGCGCGCCCTGACCCCGGATCGCTCGTACAGCATCTCGGCCCAAGCACAACAACTCGTCTTTCTCTATCTCATAGATCACGTGCTGGTCGGCGGCCCCTCTGAAAGTAGAGGAGACCAGGTCACGATTGTCTGGCGTATTCCCCCCGCCGATTCGGACGCCGACCCCGTCGAACGTTAAGCTGGCTATGGAAGACGAAGGCGTAAGTCTGCTCCCCGATTCCCGCCGACACCGGTGCCGACCGGCTTTCGAGACCTCTGCTAGGTGTGACGTCGCACAGCTTAGGGTGCTTGCCATGCCGTCTCAACCAGAACAAGTACAACGGTTTCCACCCGCGTCTCAGCTGGCTTAGGGCCGAGGCGCAAAACCGGGCACGAAGCCTGCTACCGCTTCGTAACCGACCCCCCTCACCCGGTGGATAGGAACCCAGAGGATGAGCGCAGGCCAGCTTCCGACGATCCCCATCGCAAGGCTCGTCGCCCGTCCCGTCGACCAATCCTCGACTACCGCGCTGACAGACGAACGATCGCGCCAAACCCGTCGACCTGCCCCTGAAGACCCTTACCGCCCCCGACGGCGCCCGCCTCACCACCTATACCCAGGTCCTCCTCCGATCAGGGGAGCCTGGGTCCAAGTAACTGTCGGTGGCTGGGTGTGGCCACGGCAGGCGGTCGTAATCGCGCACTTGCCGCGAGATGTGGGCCTCGGCCTCCACTACCAACTTCTCGATATCGTGGACAACGCCACCATGGGTGCGCCGCCGCCCGTCATGCACAGTGTCCCACTTGCTCTTCTTACTCTGGCGGGTCGTCGCCCCTTGCTCCTTGCTACCAAAGCCTTTGAGTCTGCTATTCCAGACCGGCGTGTAACCGACTCTCAGCGCGTTCTCTCCCAGATCGGCGTGCACGTCGGGCAACAGCAGGGCCCTGAACCGGAACTCCGCGATCGGAAGGCCGCCCTCCATGATCGACAAGCGGTGTTGCTTGAGTCGGCTATGCAGTGGGAACCGCTCCCGAACTCTCTCCCCAGTGGCGGTGTTACTTGAAAGGGCCTGCCCGGCGTAGACAGGAATCTGAAGGGTGGCCAGCGGGACGTACAAGTCAACGCTCGCGCCACGGTAATACAAGGCGTACAGGCCGGAGCCCTCGAATCTCGGGATCTCGCGAGTCATGGAGACCAAGGGTTGCCGCTCGAAGGTCTCACAAATGGTATTCGCTATCTGATCGGTCGACAGAGGGTCGAACCACTTGGGGGTGTACACAGCGGGCATGGCTTTCCTAATCGATGATCGACTCGACTTTGGGATTCCCAATAGGTACTTACGAGCCACCGCGAGGGCACCAGGGCGAAGGGATCCTCGCCGACGTCCGGGCAGGAGAACGTAGAACGAACTCACCGCGCGAGTAGAGCCGATAGAACGTCGGGCCGCTCATCGGCGACGTGCGGAGTAACGCTCGGCGAGCGGGGCGTCGACCGAGACGCTTCGGCGCCTCGGCCAGCTGATCGCCGGGGCCTCGGTGACGCTCGACCGAAAGTGGTCATGGGTAGGGGGGCTATGAGTGCGTCGACTGGCCGCCTGCGTCATTCCCTTGCCCCCTTCGGCCGCGTTGATCACCACGAACCCTACGGCGTCGCCGACATGCAGGCGACCCGTTCGAATGAAAACTCGCCATGATCACCTGCTCCGCGGTATGGTTTCCACATGGTTGACCAGCCTGAAGAAGCGAAGAAGCTGCGGACCAGCGTCGAACTGTTCGCGGGCGGGGGCGGCCTTGCCATGGCGGTCCACCAAGCGGGCTTCCGCCCGCTCCTGTTCAACGAGTTCGATGACCGGGCCTGTGAGACGCTGGTCGCGAGCGCCCGGAAGACACTCGGCGTCGACGGCTTGGAGCGCACTCGGGAGACGAACCCCAAGCCCCCGAAGCCGGGGCGGCCCGCTCCCCTCTACCCCGGCGACGTTCGCGACCTAGACCTAAGCGCCTTCCAGGGAGAGGTCGACATCCTCGCCGGCGGCCCCCCTTGCCAGCCTTTCAGCGCGGGCGGGGTAGCCAAAGGCGATGAGGATAAACGCAATATGTTTCCGGCCATGTTCAAGGCCGTCCGCGAGATGCGACCTAAGGCGGTCATCTGCGAGAACGTTCGTGGACTATTGCGGCCGTCGTTCGCGGAATATTTCCAGTACATCCAGAATGAACTTCGCCTTCCGTTTGAGAAGCGGGTTGACGAGGTCAAGTGGCAAGATCACAACGCTCACTTGACACGTATCCTAGATAATCTATCCGACGAAGATAGCGACCCAGACCACTACAAGGTCGTGATGGTACCGGTCAATGCCGCCAACTATGGCGTTCCACAAGTGCGCAACCGTGTCGTTATCGTCGCCTTCCGCGCCGACCTAGGCGCGGACATCGACGCCTTTGAAAAGTATGTTAAGACGGAAAGGTTCTCTAATTCCGCCCTTTTCCGATCCATGCGTGATGAAGATGGACCTTACTGGCAGCGCCATCCGGACATTGAGGAACATGTCCGCGACCGTGTAAGATCCCGCCTTCCGAAGGCGATCAAGGAAGACGACTGCTTGCCATGGCGCACGTTGCGCGACGCCATTCAAGGATATGGCACGGACGTGAAGCTCCCTGCGCTACCCCAGGTCGACGTGAAGCGCCTTTCTGAGAAGTCTGACTTTGGGCGAGAGATCGGTGTCGTTGGTCACATCGGGTGGCCTGGAGCCCGCATCTACAAAGGACACACCCCGAACGAGCTTGATCTTCCCGCGAAGACTGTCAAAGCAGGTGTTCACGGTGTGCCGGGTGGGGAGTCTGTGATGCTGCTAGACGAGCGCGTTCGCGATGCCTCGTCGCCGGACGGCTGGACCTACTTGCACCGCTACATGACCGTGCGCGAGACCGCTCGAGTAATGACGTTCCCGGACGAATGGCACGGCTCAGGCCCGCGTGGTGAGCAAATGCGGCAGCTGGGCAACGCTGTTCCTGTCGTGCTCGGTGAGTTCTTCGCCAAGGCCGTCGCCGACGCCTTGGCCGCCGCGGGACACTAGAGTCATGCCGCGAACAGGGGCCGGAGGGCACTGGAAAAACAGGCTGCCCTCAGAGCGCGCGTATAAGCGCCATGCTGGCGCGGCGGCGCCAGCGCTTGAGCAAGATCGTGCCGCCGGAGGCCGCGATCAGCGAAACGTCACCCTGGGCGACGGGCGTCTCGCACGCGCCTCGATCACGCTCCGTTTGTACCGGAGGACACGACGGATTCGTGCTTATCTGCGCTGGTCACAGGATGGAAAGACCGCCGAGAGATACGTGTGCGAGGTCGAGTTCGAATCCCGCAAGAAGAACCTGGCCGAGGCATGGCGACAAGCCCGAGCCAAGGGGCTCCTGGCGGACGAGTCCCTGCCGCCCGAGTCGACCGCGTCCTCGCTCAAGGTCCGAGCCTCGATGCGCGGCAACCGTGGCAAAGACACTAAACCGGAACTGATACTCCGCAGTCTGCTCCATGGTCGTGGAATGCGCTACCGGGTCGACGCCCGACCAGTAGCCGAGATCCGGCGCAGAGCCGACCTGGTCTTCTCCGGCGACCGCATCGCGGTATTCGTGGACGGCTGTTTCTGGCATGGCTGCCCAGAGCATTACCGGCCCGCTATGCGAAACGCTGACTTCTGGCGGCAGAAGATCGACGGAAACAGGGCGAGGGACACGGAGACCAACGACACGCTGGCGGCGGCTGGCTGGACGGTCATCCGCGTCTGGGAGCACGACGACCCCGTCCAGGCGGCGACTCTGATCGAGAGCGCCGTCCGACGAAAGCGCGACTCAGCGCACCTCGCCGCCCAATCAAGCGACCACTGACTCTGGCGACATCGTCCAAGCACCGCAGGACGAAACCCCAGATCCCCATCGCCATCGCCATCGCCATCGCCATCGGAGGGACGCCGCGCCGGAGAAGACTCTCCCGGGCTCTGGATGTCCGCGTGAGCGACCCGTGTCGTCTCGGTCTAGTGACGATTCGGGCCGTCACCAACCGGTACGGCTGCCCCGAGACTTCACGGCCGCGACGGCCGATAGCTGCTCTGCGGGCAAGGGATGCCTACGGTTCTTGGATTGTGGTCCCTAGGCGCCGTAGAACAGGCCCGGAACTTGCTCGCGAGAAGCCCACTACCACGGCTCCCACTTCCTCACAATCCGTCACCAGATCGTCACTGTCGATCTAGCCCAACCCCCTCGTCCCTCTTTCGGTAGCCACACAACTTTTCGAGGTTCGCAAATCCGGCCGGATTGTCAGTGATTCCCTCTACCCTCGTGCTCGAACGCTCTGTTCGTCAGAGCCAGGTGGCCTTACCCTGCCCATGGGTGCCGCGGCCGCCGTGACAGCGTCCCGATCCGCCAGGAGGGTTCCGCCGGAGTGAAGATCACCCCTTCCGCCCGCGTGCTGAGCATGCTGGGCGAAATCGATTTCGACGAGTGGCAGTGTGTGGCCGAACTCGTCGACAACCCCTTCGATGACTTTCTCGACATCTTGCGCTCGGGGACGGACTGGCCGGACGGCTTCACGGTCAGCGTGACCCTGCCGTCGTCCCCGAAGGGGGTGCTAGAGGTTCGCGACACCGGGCGGGGCATGTCGTACGACCGGCTGGCGCGCGCGGTGCGGGCCGGCTGGTCTGGGAACGACATGCACGACAAGCTCGGCCTGTTCGGCATGGGCTTCAACATCTCGACCGCCCGCCTCGGCAGGCGCACCCGTGTGCTGACGACCCGCGCGGGCGACCCAGAATGGATCGGTGTCGAGATCGATCTCGACCAGATCAAGGACGACTTCGAGGCGAAGGACATCACCGAGCCGAAGAGCGACCCGTCCCAGCATGGCACGAGGGTCATCGTCGATCGCCTTCAACTAGCACGCGCCGACTGGCTCCGCCGCAATGGTGCGTCGCTCCGCAACACCCTGGGGTCAGTGTACTCGTGGATTCTCGCCGAGCACCCCTTCGACCTCTATATCGGTGGGGCCCGGGTCAAGCCGGTCCGCCACTGCCGCTGGGGTGACGACCGTTACGTGCTCTACAACGGCAAACAGCGGATCCCCGCCTACATCGAGATCGACGAGAAACTCCAGGATGGGACTGCCTGCCGCGACTGCGGGGAGTGGCAGATGGGTTCGGGCGAGGCATGCTCGCTGTGTGGTAGCGGTTCCCTGACCGTACGTGAACGGCGGATCCGCGGCTGGCTCGGCGTCCAGCGCTACCTCGACAAGACCGAATATGGAATCGACTTCCTACGCAACGGCCGGAAGATCCTGCGCTGGGACAAGCAGCTCTTCACCTGGAAGAACCCCGAGGGTCGCGAAGGCGACGAGGAGGTGCCTGAATATCCGGTCGAACTCGCCCACCAGGGCGGCCGTCTCATCGGCGAGATCCACCTCGACCACGTCCCCGTCACCTACCAAAAGGACGCCTTCGAGTACGGCGACCGCAGCTGGCTGGCGGCCGTGGAGTTGCTGCGCGGGGTGGCACCACTCCAGCCCAAACGCGCCACGGGATACCCAGAGAACGATAGCCCGCTGGCCCTGCTATTCAAGGGCTTCCGCCGCAACGACGCCGGCCTGCGCTACCTCGTCCCCGGTGACGGCCACAAGCCGATCCACAGGGACACTCGGGAATGGGGCAGGAAGTTTCAGGCAGGTGCCTCCGAGTTCCAGACAGACGAGCATTGGTGGCAGGCGGTCCTGCGGCACGAGGAGATTAAGAAACGGAGCAAGGAGACCAAGACGGCGGCCAGTGTGCCAACCCAGCCTGACGAGAAGGCTGTGGAGGAAGCGCTCGGATTGCCGACCGACATGCCTACCTCCGGTATGGACCGGCCGGAAAGCCGACCCATCACCTCAACCACACCCGCCGTGACAGCTTCCACTCCGACGAAGGGGACGAGGGAGACTCGGAGTGAGCGCCTGGCCCGCTACGAGAGCGCGGCGACGCCTCACTCCTACCTGAGCCGACCGTTCGGCCATCCAGAACTCGGCCATATGAAAGTCCGAACCCTACTACTGAAGCCAGGCGAGCCGCTCCTCGATGACCATGGGCTGCCCGTTCCAGTCCTTCTCGACCAACGGTCTGGCAACGAAATCACCGCCCTCGTAGATCCCGAACACTCCGCGTACCGGCGGTTCGGCGCGGACTACGCCGATCTCCTCTTGGTAGAACTGGCCGCCGTTCTAAAGGTGCGGGCACGCTCCGACTGGAGCCCGTCCCAACTCGTCGCCGCGATCCGCGCCGAGTCCCTGCAGGACAGCGCCCTCGACAGCACCACCGTAGGCGCGGAGGCCCGCGATCTCCTCGCGGAGATCCGCGACCGAGTGGCCGAGGCCCTCAACCAGAGTGGCGGCCACACCACCGCCTATGGCCACCTCACCCCCGAGGAAAGGATCTCGACCGAGGAGGGAATGATCGCCGCCGGACGTGTAGGCCTCGTCGGGCGTCTCGGCCAGGACCCTGGTTTCGTCCACCACATGCCCGCACTAGCATTGGTCCGCCTCGTCCAGGCGATGCCAGAGCAGTTTATGGACGGTACTGTCTTCCGTGGCCCATACACGAAGGTGTCATCGCCTTCCGGGAAGGCGCTGAGCCTGGCCAGGGTCACGGGTTGCCTCTCAGATGTGGCGACGCTCGGCACGTTCGCTGCCGGAGCGACCTCCCAGCAGTTGCGGCGGGCCCGACTGAGCATCGCCTTGTTGCGCGACGAGTTGGTTGGCGAAGGGTGAACGCCGCGTTTTTGACGTCCGCCGAGCTGCGCGACGGCGGCCCAGACGGACTGACCAAGGCACTCGAAAGGACCTTGTGGCACCTGGGGTTCCAGGATGTCCGTGTCATCGACGGCGCCCACGACCACGGTGCCGACCTGCTCGCGGTTCGCGCCCGCGAGCAGTGGGTGTTCCAGAGCAAGTGGAAGGCGCGTGGGATTGCCGATCACGCGGGGGTCGACGACCTCGAACGCGCGCGCACGCACTACCGGGCCGACAAGGCCGTGCTTGTGACGAATACACACATCACCGCGTCGGCCGAGGCGCGACGCCGAGAACTGGCGGGAATCGGCGTCGACATCGCCCTGTGGCACGGGGCCACTCTTGACGCGATCGGTCAGAGGATGCCCGACCGCGTACCCACTCACTACTCTCTGCGACCGTACCAAGAACAGGCCGTGGACGCGATCGAGCGGGACCTCGACAGTGCGGGGACGGCGTTGCTGATCCTAGCGACAGGGCTAGGCAAGACCGTCGTCGGCGGCGAGGTTATCGGAAACCTACTTGCGTCGCACCCGGAAGCCCGCGTCTTGGTCGTCGCCCATATGCGCGACTTGGTCGAGCAACTCGAGAAAGCACTGTGGCGGCACCTCCCCAAGAGCGTGCCCACCCGCCTTCGCACCGGCGAGAACAAGCCTCAGGCCCTCAATGGGGTCGTCGTCGCGACGGTCGAATCGGCGCTCTCCGTAGTTCGCGCGGGATACGAACCCGACCTCGTCATGATCGACGAGACCCATCACGTGGCCGAGAGCGGCAGGTTTGCGCAACTCCTCGATCTGTGCGGGACTGCGGGGCGCTTCGGAGTCACCGCTACCCCTTGGCGCGGCGACAAGTTCGACATCACTGCCCGCTTCGGCCGTCCCAGCTTCAAGATGGGTATCGCCGAGGGCATGGCGGCGGGCTACCTATCGGCCGTCGACTACAAGCTTTACGCGGATGGCGTCGACTGGGACGCCGTCCAGGACATCAGCCGTCACGGGTACTCCATCAAGGATCTGAACCGGCGCCTGTTCCTCCCCCAGCGGGACGAGGAGATCGTCGAGCACCTACGGGCCGCCTGGCGTGAGACCGCCGACCCCCGCGCCATCGTGTTCTGCCAGACCATCGAGCACGCCGAGCACATGGCGGGGCTCCTCTCCGTCTCGGACCCTGCGTGGGTCAACGCCTCCCATCTACACAGCGGTCTGACGAAGCGGCACCGTGACGTCCTGCTAAACGAGTTCCGTCTCGGCCGCGTACCACTAGTCACCTGCGTTGACGTGTTTAACGAAGGTGTTGATGTGCCAGACGTAAATCTCATCGCCTTCTTGCGCGTCACCCATAGCCGAAGGATCTTCGTACAGCAGCTCGGCCGTGGCCTGCGTCTGAGCCCCGGCAAGAAGGCCCTGAAGGTCCTCGACTTCGTGACGGATATCCGTCGCGCCGCAGCGGTGTTGAACCTGCGCCGGACGCTGGAGGCTGAGGAGACCGAGCACCTGGAACTCCCACACGTCTCCCGAATCGAGTTCCAAGATGAGACGGTCGGCTCCCTTATGGATATGTGGATCCAAGACGCCGCCGACCTCGAGACCGCGGCGGACGAAGTCCGCCTTCAGTTCCCCCTGCCGAAAGGAATCCTGTGACCGATTACAAGATCCCGTCTGCCCTTGAGAAGGCCGTCGTTACGCGAATCTACTCGCAAGCCGATGAGGCTCACTGGCCACACCTCCAAGACGCGGACCGTACCCGCCTATATCAGGAATGGACGGAAGATCCGGAGATCGGCGGCCGCCTCCTGGATTTCGTGGGCCAACAGGCGAATATCCGCCCGTGGCTGAAGGACTGCCCAATGAAGGAGTACGAACGAGCACGGCGAGGGGAGGGGAAGTATGCCAAGTACGTGACTCGGCCGGCCGCGACGCTCGAGCAGATGGTCACGGCGACGCTCGGTAGCGGCTGGGAAGTCATCCCGGGGACCGCCCAGCAGAAGCCAATGCGTGCCAAGATCCGCGAGGTGGGGACAGAGGATGAGGAGCGCCACTTCGTGGCGGGCACTGCGGCGAACCTCAAGCACCTCGTGTGGCCGGCCATCCTCGACCGGTCCAACGGAGAGACCTGGCCCTGGATGGTCTGCGTCATCGATCCATTCCGAAACCCTGTGCCGCCTGAGAAGAAAGAAGAGTACCGACGCGTAGCCAAGTTCCTCGGCGTGCGAATTGTCTATTTCACCGAGATGTAGGGATGCGATGAGAGAAGCGTGGTCCATGGACGAGTGTCTGGTCAGGGCGTGGGAGGACGGAGTCTTCGACGAGCGCGAGCGGGCAGTCGTCGCAGGCCGGTTGGAGGGCCGGACGCTGGATGAGGTCGGGGAGGCGCTTGGGCTGAGCCGTGAGCGCGCACGCCAGATTCAGAGCCGGGCGCGGAAGCGGCTCACCAAGGTGGCGGACCTCGTTCAGGACAACTGGCGGGAGAAGGCTCACGCTACTGGCATGGGTCCAGCCACCCCAAGAGCTGCTTTCGCCACCGCGCTCGGGTTCGTCGATCACATGACGCTGGATGAGCTGCTGGCTGCGGCGGGGCTGAAGCCACCCAGGACGTGGGCAGGGCCGTTGCGTGGCTGGTGGAGTGTCGATGCCGATGCGCTGGGCGGCGCCCTACGCCGTCTAACCGACACCGCTCCCTTCCGCAGCGACGAGCTTGGCCGCGCGGCCGCCGAAGTCGGACTGCCAGCGGCCCTCCCCCTGGAAGAGCTGCTGATCCACTCTGGGTCGCGGCTGGCACTGAGTCCCGATGGACACTGGGTGCGCCGCAGGGCGCGTGGACGCGACGCCGCCTATTTGTGGCTGCTGGAGACCGGGCGCCCATGCCAGGCCGACGAGCTGATCGCCCCGATGGCCGCGACGACCGTCGCGTCCGTACGAGAAGCACTGCGCCGTGACGACCGGTTTCGGGCGATCCGCCCCGAGGGGACCTGGGCCCTGACCGAGTGGACGCACTTGCGCGCCTCGCCATCCGCCACGGCGGTGGAGGCGATGGTCACGGTGGTCACCGAGTCAGGCCCGCTCTCCCGTGCGCGGCTCTTCGCCCGGGTGACGGAGTTGTACCCAGTCACCCCGTGGCGCCTGAAGCAGTGCCTGCTCAGCGACCAACTCGGTGAGACCCCCGACGGCCTCGTCGACCTGGTCTCTCGCGGCGCCCGCGCGTTCGAGGAGGAGGAACCGGCCCGCCCGGACATGATGGCCGTGGAGGGGGAGGTCCTCGGTGTCCGGATTCCTGTGACCCCGGAAACCCTACGCGGCAGCGGCGTCAGGGTGCATACCTGGCTTACCTGGCGGCTCGGGCTGCGCCGGGCACCGATGAGTCGCACGTTCACGACTCCCGGCGACCACGCGCCGCTGGTCGTCCGCCGCGGCACCAGCAGCGCCCGGCTTTCTAGCCTGCGCCGCCACGCGCTCGAACTCGAGGTCGTCGATGGGTGTTCACTCGCCGTCCTCCTTCGTCTCGACGACGACACAGCGCGCGTCGGCCACGGCTGCGCACCCGGCGACTGCCCAGCGCGACAAGTGCGGGCCTCTGTGTCTGCCCTGCGGCCGAGCCTGTCCGATTCCGCTGCGCCTCCACCGGGATGCCCTGGACTTCAAGGTCAACGCTAGCGGGAGCCGCCACTCGGCGTGGGGAAGTGGCGGCTCCTGCCCGGGCTACACGGGGGCTATCTAGGAGCCAATCCTCGCCCCGTCGCCCTCCAAGGCCGTCGTGGGCGCTGAAAGCCAGCGGACCACACAATTGAGTCTGCCTTCTGACTCGAGGCCGCATCGTGTCGAGGACGTAAGGTACGACCGACTGCTCCTAGCGAGCGAAATACTCAGGGATAGTCTCTGCTTCCTGGTTCGGCCACTCTCTTTCCACCTCCACGCGACTTCTGGAGAGGTCTTAAGCCGATCCGGTCGACACTCTCTCCTTCTTGGGTAGGGGAAGGTGGGTCTACAAGGTGGTAGACGAAGTCTTCGATGCCGGTGGTGGGAGTGGGACCGTCGATTACTTGAGGTGACGGTTACGCCGGCGTCGGCTGCGGTTTTTGGCGAAGCCTCGGGAGGGCCGAGGGACGTCTTGGTCATGCCGTCGCAACCAGGTTGCTGATGAGGAGTCGATGTTGGGGAGGGCGTTAAGGACAGTGGTAGTGCCGTGCTTAGTTGGCGGGTCTGCGGCGACGGGGATGGAGTGGGTGCCTGGGGAGTCCTCGGTGAGGCGGGCTGCGGCTTTGGTGGTGGGCTTCCCTGATCTGCGGTTCACCGCGGCGGTTGTGCCTGCGCGGACGAGGCTCGCGCCGATGTCCTGGTGGAGTCGGTGACCAGGGCCTTCTTGTCCGTGAGGTCGATCCGCATGGACGGTACCTCACCCTCGGGCGGGGATAGGGGTGGTTGGTGGGGGGTGTTTCACGTGAAACGGTGGGTGGGGGGGCATGATGGGGGGTGTGGAAGCTCGGGTTTTGGCGGTTAGTGATCTGCATGTGTCGTATGCGGATAATCGGGTGGTTACTGAGGGGTTGCGGCCCAGGTCGGAGGGGGATTGGTTGATCGTGGCGGGGGATGTGGCGGACAAGGCGGAGGATGTGGAGTGGGCGTTGCGGACGCTTACGCGGCGGTTCGCGAAGGTGGTGTGGGTGCCGGGGAACCATGAGCTGTGGACGGTTCGGGACGGGGTTGACGGGCTGCGGGGCGTGGCGCGGTATGAGCATCTTGTGGAGATGTGCCGGGGGCTCGGGGTGGTGACGCCGGAGGATCCGTACCCGTTGTGGGAGGGGAGCGGGGGGCCTGCGGTGATCGCTCCGCTCTTTCTGCTTTATGACTACTCGTTCCTTCCGCCGGGGTGCACGACCAAGGAGGAGGGGCTGGCGTACGCGTACGAGACGGGGGTCGTGTGCGTCGACGAGAGGTTGTTGCATCCGGATCCGTATCCGAGCCGTGAGGCGTGGTGCGCGGCGCGGGTGGCGCTGACCGAGCGGCGGCTCGCGGAGTGCGACCCGGAGATTCCGCTGGTGCTGGTGAACCACTGGCCGCTGGTCCGCAACCCGACCGAGGTGCTGTGGTATCCGGAGTTCGCACAGTGGTGCGGGACGACGGCGACGGCCGACTGGCACCGCAGGTTCAACGTGAAGGCGATGATCTACGGGCACCTGCACATCCCGCGCGAGACGCACTACGACGGCGTCAGGTTCGAGGAGGTGTCGCTGGGCTATCCGCGCGAGTGGAAGAAGCGGGCGAAGCCCCCGGAACTGCCGCGCGTGGTGCTGTGATCAGGGGATGATCTCGGCGATGAGGGCTGTGGCGTTGTCGCGTCCGCCGAGGCTCTCGGCGCGGGCGATGAGCGCGGCCGCGAGCGCGGGGGCCGACGGGTGCGCGTCGGCGAGCGCGGCGAGGTCGTCGCCGAACCAGGTGTCCGACGGGACCGCCGCGCCATCGCTGAGCAGGACGAGAAGGTCGCCGGGCAGGGTCTGGACGGACGCCGTGAACGGCGCGTCCGCGTAGCCGCCGAGGTGCTGGGTGAGCAGTGAGCCGCCCCAGTGCGCGGCGGGGTCGGTGCGGACCTCCTCGGCGAGGACGGTCTGGTCGGGCGTGAGCCGGTAGGCGAAACGTTCCCCTTCGGGGAACCGACGGACGAGCCACGCCGGGCTGTCCCCGACGAGCGCGAGTTCGACCTTCCCGGTGGACGAGACAGCCGCCCCAAGGAACGTCGACGCACCCCGCCCCAGCGCGCTGACAGCGACCTCCGCAACCCCAAGCCCTTCGACGAGCCCGCGATGATCATCACGCGTGAAGTACCCCCGCACGGCTTCGACGGCCGCCCGCGCCGCGCGCGCCCCCGACCCGTCCCCCTCCCCCGTGACGCCGTCGCAGACAACGAGGTTGACGGCCCCGTGGATGTCCCGGACGACGGCGAAAGCGTCCTCGTTGTCCCATTCCGGATCGCCCTTGGCCTTGCGCGACCCCACGGCGGTCTCGACGGCGGGCCGCACCCGGATCTCCGCGCCGTCCCCCGCCGCGCGCACCGCCGCGACGACGGGCCGCGGGTCCGCCCCGACGAGCAGCGCCCGGACGACGGCGTCGAGCCCGTGCGGGTACTCCCCCGCGTGCAGGTCGAGCAGCGCGAACACGTCGCCGAGGTCGCGCGGCGGTCGCCCAGCGACGGTCCTGACGAGCCCGTGAACGATCGCCCAGACGTCGCGCGCCCGCGCCCCAGGCGTATCTGGTACGGGCGTTTCGCCCGATCCCAGCGGCGGCACCTCGAGCACCTGCCACCCGTAAGTCGCGTGCCAGCGCAGCGCGCCGGGCCACAGGAAGCCGGGTCCCATCCGGGCGAGGCCCGCGGCGAGCACGTCCCAGAGCCCTTCGAGCTCCTCCATGAGCATGCCCGCGGGCAGGCCCTCCCGGTCCCCGAGCACGGGGTAGGGCTCCTCCGGCCATTCCACGCTGATCCGCCCCAGCAACTCCCACCCCTCTCGGCCCTACCATCGTGACCGTCCGCAGTGGCGCGGACAACCCCGACACGGGCCCCAAGGGGTCAGGCGGTGAGGGCGGTGAGCGCCGCGAGGAGCCTGTCGACGTGTTCGTCGGTGGTGCCGAGGCCGAAACTGGCCCGGACCGCGGTGGTCTCGGGCGCGCCGGTGAGGGACGCGACGAGCGGGTGGGCGCAGAACTTGCCGTCGCGGACGCCGATGCCGTGCACGTCGGAGAGGTATTCGGCGACGGACCGGGCGCTGTGCCCCTCGACGGTGAACGAGACGATCCCGACGCGCGGGTGGTTCGGCCCCCACAGGGACAGTTCGCGGACGGCGGGCAGCGCGGCGATGCCCTCGCGCAGGCGGGCGAGGAGCCTTTCCTCCTCGGCGACGATGCCGCGCCAGTCGGTGAGGGCGCGGCACGCCTCGGCGACGGCGATCGCGCCGAGCACGTTGGGGGTGCCTGCCTCGTGCCGCTGCTCGGGCTCCGACGCCCACGCGACGTCGCCTTCGGCGGTGACGCTGCGGGTCGCGCCGCCGCCGCGCAGGTAGGGGTCGGCGGCGCGCAGCCAGTCGGCGCGGCCGGCGAGGACACCCGCGCCGAACGGGGCGTACAGCTTGTGCCCGGACAAAGCGACGTAGTCGTAAGGCGAGGCGTCGAAGGGCCGGTGCGGGGCGAGCTGGGCGGCGTCGACGGCGATGCGCGCGCCGCAGCGGTGCGCGACGGCCGCGAGCTCGCGGATCGGCCACAGCTCACCTGTGACGTTCGACGCGGCGGTCACCACGAGCAGCCGCGGCCCTTCCGCGCAGGAGCGGAGCGCGTTCTCCGCGGCGGTGAGCGCCTCGGCCGGGCTCGCCGGGATCGGCAGCCGGACGGCGCGCCGCCACGGAAGCTGGGTGGCGTGGTGCTCGGAGGCGAACACCACGACCGACGTGCCCTGCGGGACGGCCCGCGCGAGCAGGTTGAAGGAGTCGGTGGTGTTGCGGGTGAACACCACGGCCTGCGGCCCGCCGAGGAACTCCCGGACGGTCTCGCGGGCCTCCTCGTAGGCGCGGGTCGTCACCTGGGAGGCGTAGCCCGCGCCCCGGTGGACGCTGCTGTAGTAGGGCAGGGCCTGCGCGACGGCGTCGGCCACCGCCTGAAGACACGGCGCGGACGCGGCGTAGTCGAAGTTGGCGTAGCCGGTGAATCCGCCGCGCACGGGGACGGGGGCGTCAAGGCCGACGACGGCGGGGAGGGACGTGAGAACGGTCATGGGTATGCCTCCGGACTCCATCAGGGATTCCGGGAGCTCACGTCCGGGGAATCCGCGCTTGCCCGACGCCCTTTGCGGCGGACCTGGTCGTCACCCGGGCCACCCCACCGCGGAGGAGGGTTGGCGGCCAGCGAGCCGGGGCTTGTCACTGGCACTCATGACCTTCGCCGCGAATATAGCAGAACGCCGCCGAACCTCCGCAAGCCCCCCTCAGCCGATGCCCGTGAAGAGATCCTCCTCCTTGTCGGGGCCCTCGCCGCGGATGCGGGAGAACGCCTCCCAGCCGAAGAACAGGCGCTGCGCCTCCTCGGGCAGGGCGAACAGGAACGCGCCGTCGCTCTGGCTGGCGTGCGCCTGGAGGGCTTCGGCCTTGCGCTGGAAGTACTCGGTGACGTCCACGACCGTGGTGACGAGTTCGTCGGGCGTGCCGAACTCGATCTCCGCGCCCTCCTCGAGCTCGGGCCACCCGAGGTCCCACCCGCGCTCCCGCGCGAGCCGGGCGATCTCCGCAAGGGATGAGCGCGGCATCGCCCCCGCGTACACCCGCTCGGGAATCCCGCTCCGGTCGGCGGCCGCGACGGCGACGCGATGGGCCTGGATGTGATCGGGATGCCCATATCCGCCGTTGTCGTCATAAGTAACGACCACCTGTGGCCGGTACTTCTCCATCAGCGTGACGAGCCTGGCGGCGGCCGCGTCGAGATCGGCGCTCGCGAAGGACCCGGGGGCGGTGTTGGCGGCCCAGCCGACCATGCCGGAGTCGGCGTAGCCGAGCAGCTCGACGTGCTCGATGCCGAGGATCTCGGCGGAGCGCGCGAGTTCCTTCAGCCGGGTCTCGCGGACCCCCGCCGGATCGTGGCCTTCCTCACCCGGCTTGACCCCGCCGGGCCCGTCGCCCTGCTCGCCGTTCGTGCAGGTCACCAGCACCGTGCGGATACCGCGGGCGGCGGCCCTGGCGAGCACTCCTCCGGTGCTGATCACCTCGTCGTCGGGGTGGGCGTGCACGGCCATCAACGTCAACATGGCCCCAACACTACGTCGCCCCACCGACAATCCGTTCCGGTTGTCCACAGGGTCCAAACCGACTTAACGGACGTCGAGCGGCTTCCATCCGGTCGAGCGCTTCTGCCACTGGACGGTCCCGGCGAACCGGGCGGAAACCGATCCGTCGACCGTCGCCTTGAAGGTGTACGCGTACCCGCCCTTGGCGTTCGTCTTGGCCGTCCCCAGCCGGACCGCCTTGCCGCCCTTGGGCCGGAACCAGATCTGGACGGTCCTTCCCTTCAGCCCGGAGAACCCGCCCTTGGCGTTCAACCCTTTGACGGTCCCCTTCGCCTTCACCTTCGCCCCCTTGACGGCGCTGGCCGGCGACGTCAAAGACACCTTGCTCGCACGCCGGACGGTGACGGCGTTGGCCTTCCGGTACACAACGAAGTCGTAGTACGCGTTCGCCGAAGTCCCGTCAGTGGCGGCGACTTCAAGCGTGTACCTGCCTCCGGCGTCGGCCTTGTCGAGCACGGCGGTGCCCGTGTAGACCCCGTCTCCCGCGCTGCCCGAGACCCGCTTGAGGTCGCTGACCAGCGCGAACCCCTTGCCGTTGGGGAGCCTGAGGGTCGCGTCGACGTCGGTGATCCGGGTCCCGCTGACGCGTGTGCGCACCGACAGCTTCGTCTTGCCCTGCGCGGTGATCACCGCCTTGCCCGTGACGCCCGCCGAGCGGACCTTGAGCGGCCCCGCCGCACGGGCGGGCGAGGCGACGACGACGGCGGGGAGAAGGACCGTCAGGACGAGGGGGGCGGCGACGGTACGCATGCGCGGAGTCTAGGACGATTCCCCCGGGAACTCATCAATCCAGGCACGCAACAGCAGCATCATCTCCAGCCGGATCTCCGGGTCCTCGAGGTCGCACCCGAACAGCTCGTCAAGCCGCGCGAGCCGGTACCTGACGGTCTGGGGATGGACGCGCAAGGTCGCCGCCGCGCCCGTCGCGTTGAACCCGTTCTTCATGCACTCGAGCAGGGTCTCGGCAAGGACCGGCGCCTGCCGTGGCCCGGCCCGCAGCAGCGGCGCGAGCCGTCGCGCGGCGACCAGGGACGCAAGGCTTCCCCCTTCGCGCAGAAGCAGCCGGGGAAGGTGGTCCTCGGCCCTCGCGACGAACCCCGCGCGCCGTGTCACGCGGCCGGAAACGGTCCCGGAGAGCACGAGGTCGAGGGTGCGCCGCGCCCACAGCAGCGAGGTCGCCGCCTCCGTGACCGGGACCGACGGGCCCATCGCGCCGGTCCACCCCGCGAGGGTCGCCGCGAGGTCGGCGGCCCTGCCGGGCCCGTCGGGGTCGGGCACGACGAGCAGGGGCCGCCCCTGGTCGTGCCCGCTGAGCAGCTGCGGCGGCAGCCCCGACGGCCCCTCGATGCCGCGCGGCACGAGCAGCACCACGGTGAGCAGGCGCGGCAGCGGCCACCCGGTGAGCGCGGCCTGTTCCTCGACGACCTCGGCGGGCGCGGGCGGATCGGCGAGGAGCAGGCCCAGCAGCCGCGCCCTGCGGCGTTCGCGCTCACCGGCCGTCTTCTCGGTGGCCTTGGCGTATCCGTGCGCGGCGGCCGACGCGAGCGCGTCGAGGTAGGCGAAATTCGCCTCGGCGAGCAGCGCGATCAGCGACAGGGATTTTCCGATCCGTTCCGCCTCGCCCGCGAGGAACCGCCACGCGGCCCGCGACGAGACGCGCAGCGCGTTCTGGAGATGTTCAAGCCCGCGCCCTTCGAGCGCCTCGCCGTAGCCGATGTCGAAATACGTCTGGTGCACCTCGCGCCAGGACGCCGAAGGATCTTCGATGAGGTCGAGAAAATGCTGGACGGCCCGCGCGGACGCCTCTTCGACGACCTTCCCGTAGATCTTGTCGTCGGGTCTGCCGTACTCGGGAACATGCCGCCTGACCGCCTCGGACATGCGCTCGACCAGCAGCGGGACATGCGGACGCAGCCACTTCGACTCGCCCTCGGGGAATTTCCGCCAGGGCTCGTCAAGTGGTTCCGCGCGTTCGCCACCGCCTTCCACAAGCGCGACCATAAACCGCCGCACGGGCCGGATGAACTCAACGCGGCAACGCGCTTTCCGGCGATCTCCTCACCATCACACAAGACTTCGCCGCGCCCCCGTCCGACGGGTCAGGCGCGTATGCGCGACACGCGTGCCGGAGAAATGCCTGGTGAACTGCGCGGACACGGGACCGTCCGTCTCCGGCGCACAATCGCGCGTGCCGCGTTCATCATTCGGCCGCGTAGGCGGGCGCGGGGTCCGGGCCGATATTCGACTCCGGATCCCCCCACCCCTGGAGACCCCATTGAGACTCAGATCCTTGTGCGCCGCCGCCCTCGTGGCCGCGGCATCGGTGCTCACCGCGGCCGGAAGCGCGACTGCCGCGCCGCTGCTGTGCCTGGCGAGCGAGCGGCAGATCTTCGCGCCGGCCGGCACGATCAACGACCCCGTCGGCGAGCTGCTCGCCTGCCGCCTTGTGACGCTGAAGGAGGTGCCCGGCAACATCTCGATGACCGCCTACCAGGTCCGTTATGTCTCGACGGACCTGCGCGGCAAGAAGATCCCGGTGACGGGGACCGTCGCGGTCCCGTCGGCGGCCTGGACGAAGGGCGGCTCACGGCCGACGGTCGCCTTCCACCCCGGCACGCTCGGCTCGGGCTCGCAGTGCGCGTTCTCCAAGCAGCTCGCGGGCGCGTACCAGGACATGTACGAGGGCGAGCAGATCGCCTCGTTCCTCAAGGCCGGGTACGCGGTCGCCGCGACGGACGGGGTCGGGTACGTCGACGGCTCAGTCCACACGTACATGATCGGCCAGAACGCCGGGCACGCGCTGCTCGACCTGGTCAGGGCGTCACGGAAGATCCCGTTCGGCTCGCTGAGGGCCGACGGCGCGGTCGGCATCTCCGGCTACTCCGAGGGCGGCGCTGCCTCGCTGTGGGCGGCGCAGGTCGCCGCGTCCTACGCGCCCGAGCTGAAGGTGGTCGGCGCGGCGGCGGGCGGTGTGCCCGGCGACCTGAAGGTGACCGCGGCGAAGCTCAACGGCGGACTGTTCGCCGGGTTCCTCGCCGACGCGGTCGTCGGCCTGCACGAGGCGTACCCCGACCTGCCCTTCGACGCGCTGCTGAACGACCGGGGCCGCCAGGCCGTCGCGGACGTCAAGTCCAAGTGCCTGCTCGGGACGCTCGCGGCGTTCGCGGGCCAGAAGGTGGAGAACTTCACCACCGCCAAGTACTCGCTCGAGCAGCTGTACGCGCTGACCGACCCGGCGGGCAACAGCTGGGGCCAGGCGGTCGACGCGCAGAAGCTCGGCGTCGGCATCGGCGGCCCGACCTCGGCGGCGACGTGGAAGATCGGCTTCCCGACGTTCCAGTACCGGGGCGTCTTCGAGGAGGTCATCCCCGTCTCGACCCAGGAGGAGACGCGCCGGCTGTACTGCGACGCGGGCATCCCCACCCGGTTCAAGAACGACTACGCGGGCGAGCACCTGACGACCGACGCCCTCGCCCGCCACGACGTCACCGCGTGGCTCGGCGACAGGTTCACCGGACGGCCGGTGTCGGACAACTGCTGACCGGCGTCTCACCCGGACCCCGCCGCGTCCCTTCCGGACGTCGGCGGGGTCTGCCGCGTCAGTGCTTCTGGCCGGTCTTGCTGCTGCTCTTGCTCTTCTTCTTTTTCTTGGACTTGGACGACGAGTCGTCCTCCCACTCGTAGCCGGGGGTGTTCTTCTCGCAGTAGCTGTCGGCGACCACCTGGTCGGTCGCGTCGAACTCACACCAGCGGTTGCTGGAACAGGCCGTAAGGCCGAACCCCGCCACGGCGAGGACCACGATGGACAGCCCGAACCTGCGCATGATCATCTACCTCTTCGAGAGTCGTCGGTGACGTCCGGAACGCTAACCCCGCGGTGTCCCGGACGCCAGGGACCGCGCGCCCCGCCGCACCGAGCCGCGCGGGAAGTCAAGCGTTTTGACGCACCCGCGGCCCGTTTTGATCGCGGTGTCCGAAAGTGAGCTGTGCCTCCCCCGCCTTCCGCGGTCTGGTCGCCGTGAGCGATGATCACTAGAGTGTGGCTACTCCCAGCACGAGGGGGACGACCTGTGCACGCGCCCACATCCGTCGGCAGGACGACCGTCGCGCTGACGCTCGCCGCCTCCGCCCTCGCCCTGATCCCCGCCGACGCCGCCGCGGCCAAGACCGTCTGCGGCTCCGCGGACTTCCCGAAGCTCGCCGCACGGCTCGGCCCGAAGATCAAGGCCGCGGTCAAGGGCCGCTCGGGCAGCGTCTCGGTCGCGGTGTACGACCGCAGGCGCGGGCTCGGCTGCTACGTGGGCACGGGTCTGCGCTACGACACCGCGAGCACCGTCAAGGTCGCGGTGGTCGCCGCGCTGCTGCAGACCGCGCAGAAGCAGAAGCGCAAGCTGACGGCGCGCGAGAAGTCGCTGGCGCGCGCGGCCATCACCCGCTCGGACAACAACGCGACATCGACCCTGTGGGCCCAGCTCGGACGCGCCCGCATGCAACGCCTCCTCGACGACGTCGGCATGAAGGCCACCGCGCTCGGCCCGACGACCTACTGGGGCCTCACCAGGACGACCGCCTACGACCAGCTCAGACTGCTGCGCGTCCTCACCCGCGACCGCGACGACGTGCTCAACGCCGCCTCACGCCGCTATCTGCTCGGCCTGATGGCCGACACCGTGAGCAATCAGCGCTGGGGCACCCCCGCCGGAGCCCCCTCAGGGGCCAAGGTGCATGTGAAGAACGGATGGCTGCCGCGCAGCACCCTCGGCTGGCGTGTGCACAGCCTGGGGACGTTCGACGGCGGCGGCCGTGACTACATGATGGTCGTGCTCACCCATGGCAATCCCTCCATGGCCTATGGAATCACGACCATCGAACGTGTCGCGCGAGTTATCCACAGCGGACTCAACCCCGAGTAGCCTCCCGTGTCACACACCGCTTACACAGCGGAAGCACCGGGGTAACGACGTCCGGCGAGGCTTCCCCCATGACCGTCGATCTGCGGTTCCGTGAGGTGCATGGTTATCGCCGGGCCTTCCGGATGGCCGGGCGGGGGCCCGCGCTGCTCCTGGTCCACGGCATCGCCGACAGCTCCGAGACCTGGCTTCCGGTCATCGAGGATCTCGCCAGGACGCACACCGTCATCGCGCCCGACCTCCTCGGCCACGGCGAGTCCGACAAACCGCGCGCCGACTACGCCGTCGCGGCGTACGCGTGCGGCATGCGCGACCTGCTCACCGTGCTCGGGATCGACCGGGTCAGCGTCGTCGGGCACTCGCTCGGCGGGGGCGTCGCCATGCAGTTCGCCTACCAGTTCCCCGAGCGGTGCGAACGCCTTGTGCTGGTGTCGAGCGCGGGCATGGGACCGGAGGTGCATCCGGCGTTCCGCCTGGCGACGGTGCCCGGCGCGGCGACGACGCTCGCGCTGATGTCGGCGTCGCCGGTGCGTCAGGCGGTCCTGGCGGCCGAACCCGTGCTGCGGCGGCTCGGCGGGATAGGGCTCGGCCCCGACCTCGCGTACGTGCTGTCCAGGTACGCGCTGTTCGCCAGCCCCAAGGCACGCCGCGCGTTCCTGCGCACGATCCGCGCCGCCGCCGACGTCTCGGGCCAGGCCATCACCATGCTGGACCGCAGCTACCTGGCCGCCGACCTGCCCACCCTCGTCGTCTGGGGCGACCGCGACGCGATCATCCCGCCGTCGCACGCCGAGATCGCCGGCGCTGCCCTGCCGGGAAGCCGTCTCGAGGTCTTCGAGGGGGCCGGGCACTTCCCGCACCGGCATGACCCGGCGCGGTTCGTCAAGGTCCTGACCGAGTTCCTGGGCAGCACGCCGCCCGCGCGCTGGGACCGGCGGCACTGGCAGGAGGTGCTGCGCGAGGGCAGGCCGGACGCCCCGTCGACGTCCAGCGGCACCTGACACCGCTCCGCCACCCTTCGCGGCGGCCTAGAGTTAGCACCGTGAGCGAGCCGAAGGCCGGACGGTCGGAGCAGACCAGGGAGCTGATCGTCCAGACGGCGCTGCGGCTCTTCCGGCAGCACGGCTACGAGGCGACCACGATGCGGGCGATCGCCAAGGAGGCCGGGGTCTCGGTCGGCAACGCCTACTACTACTTCGGCTCCAAGGAGGAGCTGATCCAGTCGTACTACGACGAGCTCCAGGTCTCGCACATGGCGGCGTGCCGGGCCGTCCTGGACGCCGAGACGGGGTTCGCGCCGCGCCTGCTCGGGGTGCTGCGCGCCAGGGTCGCCACGATGGTCCCCTACCACGAGTTCGCCGGGAAGTTCTTCAAGCTGGCGGCCGAGCCGACGAGCCCGCTGAGCCCGTTCAGCGCCGAGTCGGGGCCGGCCCGGTCCGCCGCTGTGGCGATCTACCGCGAGGTCGTGGACGGCTCCCGCGACCTGCGGCTCGACGACGACTTCCGGCGGGAGCTGCCCGAGCTGCTCTGGCTGTACTCCATGGGCATCGTCCTTTACTGGGTGCACGACGACTCGCCCGGCTGCCGCAAGACCTACCTGCTGGTGGACCGCACGGTTCCGCTGGTCCAGAAGATGGTGTCGATGTCGCGGCTGCCGGGCTTCCGCTCGGTCACCCGCGAGCTCGTGGACATCATTCGCACTGTCCGCGCCTGAGCCGCACCATCTTGTCCACACACCACGCGGGTCCGTAGAAGACGTCCCAGTGGGTGCGGCGTTCGTCCACGTAGAGCTCCCCCTCGCGAACTCCCCGGTACATCGGTGACGCGTCCTTGCGCCTGGCGACCTCGGCCATGGTCGTGGTGATGTGCGAATCGACGCAGTCGGTGGGCATGATGTCCACCTTGTAGCCGTTCTCGTGGCCGAACATCGTCTCCTCGTGGCCGCGTTCGGTCCCGCCGGAGACGGTGATCTCGCAGCCGCTCTCCCTGACGAAGCGGAGCAGCCCCTCAAGGGTGCCGCGCCGCAGGCCCTCGTAGGAGGTGCAGTCGCGGCGCGCGCGGTCGGTGCACTCGCCGCTCGACCTGCGCCGCACGCCCGCGGCGGCGAGCTCGGCCTCCACGGACTCCTGGCCGAGCCTCTCGAAGGCGTTCACCGCGGGCACCGCCTGCCGCACGACGGGTGCGGACGGCCGGACGACGGTCGCCGGCTCCCGCCCGGTGTAGGCGGCGAGGCCGAGCACCACGACGACGCCCGAGCTCGCCGCGACCGCCGCGAGCAGGCCGGTGCGCCCCATGGATCTCCCCCTCTTCAACGAGCGAGGAGATCCCCTGCGGCGCGGGACCGAAACAAGGCCCGGATCAGGACATGTTCAGTGATCTCAGGGCGAATCCGATCTCGGCTTCCACCTGCTTGAGCCGTTCTTCAATGACCAGTGACCCGTGGCCCGCGTCGTATCGGTAGACCTCGTGGGGTTTGCCGAGCTTGGCCAGTGCGTCCAGGTAGTTGTTGATCTGCCGGATGGGGCAGCGCGGGTCGTTCTCGCCCGCGAGGATCAGCACCGGGGCCTCGACGGCCTCCACATAGGTGATCGGCGAGGATTCGCGGTACTTGTCGGGAACCTCCGCTGGGGAGCCGCCGAACAGCGACCTGTCGAACGCCTGGAGCGCCTCCATCTCGTCCTCATACGCCGCCACATAGTCCGCGACGGGCACCGCGGCGACCGCCGCCGACCAGTCGCCGGGCTGGGTGCCGATGCCGAGCAGCGTGAGGTACCCGCCCCACGAGCCGCCCGCCAGGACCAGCCGCGACGGGTCCGCCAGGCCCGTCTCGACCGCCCAGTCGCGGACCGCCTTGACGTCCTCGAGCTCGATCAGCCCGACCTTCTCCTCGAGCGCGTCGCGCCAGGCCGAGCCGTAGCCGGTGGAGCCCCGGTAGTTCACCTGGACGACGGCGAAGCCGTGATCCACCCAGGCCGCGGTGTTCGGGTTGAAGGCGTCGACGTCCTGGGCGGTGGGGCCGCCGTGCACGTCGAAGACGGTCGGGAACGGGCCCTCGCCCTCGGGCTTGGACACCAGGGCGTGGATGCGTCCGCCGGGGCCTTCCACCCACGCGTCCTCGACGGGAACCGAGCCGGGCGCGGGCTCGCCGGGCGGGGTCAGCACGACCGCGCCGGTGGTCGAGCGGATGACGGGCGGCTCGGCGGCGCAGGTGAACGCGAACTCCACTGTGCCGTCGGGACGCGCGGTCGCGCCGCCGATGCACCCGCGCGGGGTGTCGATCCGGATCAGCTCACCCGAGGCCAGGTCGTAGCGGAACAGCTCGTCGCGCGCCTCGTAGCCGTGCGAGACGAGCAGGCTCGCGCCGTCGGGGAACCAGCTCGCGCCGACCTCGCCCGGCAGGTCGAAGACCAGCTCGCGCTCCTCGCCGGTGAGCGGGTTCCACAGCAGCAGCTCCTCCTTGCCGCGCCGCTCGTGGTCGACGAGCAGCCGCGCGTCGCCGGGGACCGGCGAGAACCCCGACGGGCCGACGCCCTTGCCGGGACCGTCCCACAGATCGGCGACGAGCGAGCCATCGGGCCGCAGCACCCGCAGCGCCGGATGACGGCTGTCGCCGTGCTCGCTGTGCCCGATCGCGATGAGGTCCTCATCGCGCGACATGCCGCCCAGGTAGGCGTTCTCCGCGTGCGCGTACAGCGTGACGGGCTCCGCGCCCGGATCGACGAGGTGGACCGACGAGCCGTGCGCGCCGGAGCGTCCGACGAGGACCCTGCCGCTGCGCCCCAGCGCCAGGCCCGCCGGGTAGGACGGCTCAAGGGACGTCGCCGGAGTCGCCTCGCCGCCCTCGAACGGCTGCTTCATCCAGACGCCGAACTCGTCGCCGTCGGTGTCGGCGAACCACCACAGCTCACGCCCGTACGGATCGAGCGCGCCCGCGATCGTGCCGTTGGGGCGGTCGGTCGCCTTGCGCTGCTCCCCGGTGTCCCTGTCCCAGGTGTAGATCTCCCACGTGCCGCTGGCGTTCGACCGGAACACCGCGCGCTGCGGCGCCTCGCGCGCCCATCCGGGAAGGCTCACCCGGGCCGCCCGGAACCGCTTCTTCCACCTGTCGTCGCTCATGGTCCATTCCTACCGCTTCCCACCGACACTTCGCACCGCGATCGCCACTTCCGCACCATGACCGGATTGTTTTCCCTCGGATAAGGGAAGAGACAGAAAAACCGCGCTCCGCTGCCGTGACCCCGCGCACCCCCCGGCGGTACCCCATGCAACCCCTGCTCGAAGTGCTCCTCCCGCTCATCGTCGGCGCAGTGCTGACGCTGGTCGCCAAGGAGTTCCCGCGCGCCCAGGACCGCAACCGGGACCGCGCCCGTCAGCTCCTGTCCTCCGCGCACGCGTTCCGGCACGCGTGCGAGCGCTGGCTCGACGTGCGGCTGACCGCCCAGTCGACGCCCTCCACCGCCGAGTTGCGCACCCGTCAGGAGGACCTCGCCTGGCAGCTCGAGCACGTCATCAGCAGGCATCCGTGCTGGCGCTGGCCGCGCCGCCTCCTGGAACACCTCCAGGAGGGTCCGTTCGGCCCCGGGCTGACCAGCGGCTGGACAAGGCTGCGGCCGGAGGAGCGGCGCGCAAGGCACGCCGAGACCCACCGCGCGCTTGACGAGTTCGTCAGGCACACCGCGCGGCTCGCCGCCCGGATGGAGCATCCGCTGCTGTCCCGTCGAGAGATGAGGAGTGAGCCGGTATGGACGCGACACCCCCGCGCATGAACCCGTTCGACACCTCGCCGGAGGCAGGGCATCTGCCTCTGTGCCCGTGGCGGCGTGCCGCACACGAAGGGGATTATGTCGCGGTAGACCATAGTTTCCAGGCTTATGAGCAGTTCAAGAACTCCCTTTCCGGAGACCCGTTCGGAACGGGATGGCTGTTCGTCTTCAAAGGCCCGTCCGGCAGCGGCAAGACCGCGCTCATGCACCGCTGCGCGTCATGGGTGCGGCGGCTTGGGGAGACCTCGGGGGCCTTCCAGGCCGAGATCATCGACTTCACCGACCAGGTGCCGCCCGCGTTCGAGGCGCTGCCCGTCGCGCGGCGGGTCGAGTTCGTCGCGCGACGTGTCGCGCTGCGCGTCTCGGAGTTCCTCGGGCGCAAGGTCGGGTCGGGGCCGCCCGACCTCGTCTACGCGGCGATGAGCGACCTGCTGCTCGCGCAGGACGAGGAGGATCGGCGTCTCGTCGTCGTGCTGCTGCCGCCGTCGGAGCTCGCCGCCGAACTCCAGCACTACAGGTACCTGGGCAGGCCGGGGATCGTCTTCATGGCCGAGACCAGCACCGACGAGGCCGACGCCGCCGCGACGCTCACGTCGCGGTACGGGCTGCTGGCCGTCCCGCTCGAACTGCGCACGCTCGACCCCGAGGACGGCTGGAAGCTCGTCAGGAAAAGGCTGCCCGACGGGGGCGACCCCGCGTTCCCGCGCTCGCTGGTCGACTCCTACATGGCCGCGATGGCCGGCGGCGGAATCTCCATCAAACAGCTCAGGAGCGTCCTGGCCGGGGCCTACCAGGTGGCGCGCGCCCGCGCGCACACGACAGTCAGCGAGGAAGACCTCCTCGACTCCTATCTGGGCGGTGCGACATGACCGACGACGTCGAGACGTTCGTAGAACAGCTCCAGAGCCAGGTGCTGCGGCGCTTCAGCGAGCTCGTGGCGGCCGAGCTGAACGCGTCGCGGTACACCAGGCACGCAGCGCGCGCGCTTGACGAACGTCGCCTTAGCGCGCGGCAGCTCATCCACAGGCTGGGGCTTTCCGAGCGCCGGTTCCTCGCCGAACTGCGCCGCGATCTGCACGCGACCATAGGCGACGCCCAGTACGCGACCGCGCTCAGCCTGCTCGCCCGCGACCAGTTCGCCCCGCTCGTGCGCGACTGGCTCACCGGCGAGCCGCCCGCCCCCGCGCTCGCCGAACGCGGCGTCACCTGGACCATCGGCCGCCAGGCCGCGCCGCTCACCGCCGTCAGCCTGCTGACCCTCCTGCACTACCCGCCCGCCCGCCGCCCCGCGACCCGCTCCGAAGCCGTCTGACGCCGATGAACACAGCACGGTGACGCGGGCGGCCGGGCGAAGCCTGGCCCTTCAAAGCCCGCGTCACCGGGCCAATAAACACAGCACGGTGACGCGGGCGGCCGGGCGAAGCCTGGCCCTTCAAAGCCCGCGTCACCGGGCCAATAAACACAGCCCGCCTCCGAAAGTGCGGGGGCGGGCTGTGGGGGTTCGGTGCGTCAGGAGGTGAACTCCTGGGCGACGAGTTCGGCGATCTGGGCGGTGTTCAGGGCCGCGCCCTTGCGGAGGTTGTCTCCGCACAGGAACAGGTCGAGCGCCTTGGGGTCGTCGAGGCTGCGGCGGACGCGGCCGACCCAGGTGGGGTCGGTGCCGACGACGTCGTTCGGGGTCGGGAACTCGTACGCCTCGGGGTTGTCGTTCAGCACGACGCCCGGGGCGGCGGCGAGCACCGCCTGTGCCTCGCGCTGGTCCACCTCGCTCGCGAAGACCGCGTGGACGGCCAGGGAGTGGGTGGTGACGACCGGGACCCGCACGCAGGTCGCCGACACGCGCAGGTCGGGCAGGCCGAGGATCTTGCGTGACTCGTTGCGGACCTTCAGCTCCTCCGAGGACCAGCCGTCCTCCTTGAGCGAGCCCGCCCACGGCACGACGTTCAGCGCCAGCGGAGCCGGGAACGGCCCCTCGGAGCCGACGATCGCCCGGACGTCGCCCGCGCGCTGGCCCAGCTCGCGGTTCCCGGCGATCTTCTCGATCTGGGCGTAGAGGGTGTCGATGCCCTCCTGGCCCGCGCCGGACGCCGCCTGGTAGGAGGCGACGACGAGCTCGCTGAGCCCCCACTGGCGGTGCAGCGCGCCCAGCGCGACGATCATCGACAGCGTGGTGCAGTTCGGGTTGGAGATGATCCCCTTGGGCCGCGCCTTGGCGGCGTCCGGGTTGACCTCCGGGACGACCAGGGGAACGTCCGGGTCCATCCGGAAAGCTCCGGAGTTGTCCACCGCGACGGCCCCGCGCTCGGCCGCGATCGGCGCCCACTGCGCCGAGACCTCGTCGGGCACGTCGAACATGGCGATGTCGACGCCGTCGAAGACCTCGGGCGACAGCGCCTGGACGACGACCTCCTCGCCCCGGACGGTGAGCTTCTTGCCCGCCGAGCGCGCGGACGCCACGAGACGGATCTCGCCGTAGACGTCCTCACGGGTGGACAGGATGTCGAGCATGACGGTGCCGACGGCACCGGTGGCTCCGACGACGGCGAGGGTGGGCTTGCGGCTCATCGGCCGGTACCTCCGTATACGACGGCCTCGACCTGGTCTGCGTCGAGGTCAAAAGCTCGGTGGGCGGCGGCGACCGCGGTGTCGACGTCGTCCTGGGCGACGATCACCGAGATGCGGATCTCCGAGGTGGAGATCATCTCGATGTTGACGCCGGCGTCGGCGATCGCGCCGAAGTAGGTGGCGGTGACGCCCGGGTGGGTGCGCATACCCGCGCCGACCAGGGAGATCTTGCCGATGCGGTCGTCGAACCGCAGGGAGTCGAAGCCGATCCGCTCCTGCGCCTTGTTCAGCGCGGTCAGCGCGGCCTGGCCGTCGGCGGCCGGGAGAGTGAAGGAGATGTCGGTCTTGCCGGTCGCGGCCGCCGACACGTTCTGCACGACCATGTCGAGGTTGATCTCGGCCTCGGCCAGCAGCCGGAAGATCCCGGCGGCCTCGCCGACCTTGTCGGGCACGCCGACAACCGTGATCTTGGCCTGGCTCCGGTCGTGCGCGACGCCGGAGATGATCGCGTTCTCCACCTGGGTCCCCTCAGTGCTCGCGACCCAAGTGCCTTCCTTCTGGCTGAACGAGGACCGCACGTGGATCGGAATGTTGTAGCGGCGCGCGTACTCCACGCAGCGCAGGTGCAGGATCTTCGCGCCGGACGCGGCGAGCTCCAGCATCTCCTCGTACGAGATGCGCGGAATCTGCCTTGCCGTCCGGACGATGCGGGGGTCGGCGGTGAAGACGCCGTCCACGTCGGTGTAGATCTCGCAGACGTCGGCGTTCAGCGCCGCCGCGAGGGCGACGGCCGTCGTGTCGGACCCGCCGCGACCCAGGGTGGTGATGTCCTTGGAGTCCTGCGAGACGCCCTGGAAGCCCGCGACGATGCAGATCGAGCCCTCCGAGAGGGCGTTCTGGATCCGTCCCGGCGTGACGTCGATGATTTTGGCTTTGCCGTGCGAGCCGTCGGTGATCACACCGGCCTGGGAGCCGGTGAAGGATTTGGCCTCGTGTCCGAGGTTGGCGATGGCCATGGCGAGGACCGCCATGGAGATCCGCTCCCCGGCCGTGAGCAGCATGTCCAGCTCCCGCGCGGGCGGGAGCGGTGACACCTGCTCGGCCAGATCGATCAGCTCGTCCGTCGTGTCGCCCATCGCGGAGACCACGACGACGACGTCGTTGCCGGCCTTCTTGGTGGCGACGATGCGCTGAGCGACCCGCTTCACGCAGTCGGCGTCGGCGACGGAGGAGCCGCCGTACTTCTGCACGACAAGAGCCACAGGCGGCGCTCCTACAAGTTCGAGTGCAAAGCTTGACCCCCAGAGTCTACCGATACCCCCCTGTGACCCCTCACTCAGGTTTTCTCACCTGCTGAGACAGGCGTATCAAACCCGGCCGCCAGGCCCGCTGCGCCCCCGCCCCGGCCGGAAAACACCCGAAGTGAACCGAAAGCCGGGCAACGAAGTCTCATTCCGCGGAGGACGATCACTCGGCGGAAGGTGGACACGGACCCATGGGCTCGGTGGCCGCGGCGCCCGCGACTCCCTACGCGCGGAGGCTGCTGGCGCTGCTCGGCAGGTTCGCGCCGCATCCCCTGCCGCACACGCTCGTCCTGCGCCCCGTGGTCCTGCGCGACTTCCCCGGCTTCGAGGGGATCACCGGCGAGGCCCTGTGGGCCGCGCTCGCCGCCCTGGAACGCGCGGGCCTGCTCCGCCCCGCCTCCCCAGGCTCCCGAGTCCCCCTCCTCCACCTCACCCGCCCGTCCGCCCCCGCGCCCGGCCGCCCGCCCACGTCCGCGCCTGGCCGCGCGGCCGCGGAAGCCTCAGAGATCTTGCAGGTCTCGGAGATCTCGCAGTCCTCGGACACCGTTGGGATCTCGGAGGTCTCGGCGCTCGGGAGCGGTGAGGGGGCAGGGGAGGGCGCGGCGCTGCGGGACGCGGCGCGGGCGCTGCTCGTCAGGGCCGCCGACGCGCTCGGCGACCCCGGGCGGGCCCCGGCCTGGCCGCTGTGGTGCGCGCTCGCCCCGCACGTGTTCGCGGTGCTGATCGCCGAGGCCGAAGGCCCCCGATCCCCCGAGATCGCCCCGGACGGCGCGGCGGTCCGGCGCGGGCTCGATCCCGGCGTCGTGCGCGCGGTGCCGCGCTGCCTGCGCGGACTGAACGCCGCGGGCAGGTACCGGGTCGCCGAGTCGCGCGCCCGCGCCTGCCTCGCCGTCCTCGAGGACGCGCTCGGGCCCGCCGCCCCCGAGGCCGTCGCGGTGCGCGGGGAGATCGCCGCGGCGCTCGCCGGACGCGGCATGTGGGTGGACGCCGAGGCCGCCTACTGGGGCATCCTCGACGCCGGGACCCGCCCGCCGGGCGATCCGGACGCCCTCACTGTGCGGCGCGGCATCGCCGGGACGCTCGCCGGACAGGGCAAGCACGGGGCCGCCGAGGACATGTACCGCGCGATCCTCGAAGACCATCTGCGGATGCTCGGCCCCGAGCACCCCGCGACCCTCGCCGTGCTGCGCGGCGAGGCCGCCGCGCTCGCCGGGCAGGGCCGCTACGAGGAGGCCGAGCAGGCGTTCCGCGAGGTCTGGCACACCGAGCTGCTGACGGTGGGCCCGTCGCATCCCGACGCCCTGGCCACCTACCACGGGGTCGTCTCGGCGATGAGCGGCCAGGAGCGTTACGAGGAGGCCGAGGCGGCCTTCCGGAGGCTGCTCGGCGAGCGCGGCGCGGTGCTCGGCCCCGACCACCCCGACACCCTCGCCACCCGCTTCGAGCTCGCGCTGGTGATCCTGCTGCTCGGCCGGGCCGAGGAGGCGCGCGCCGAGATCCGCGCGGTGCTCGCCGCGCGCATCGACGTCCTCGGCGCTTGCCACCCCCTGGTCGAGGCGACCCGCGCCCACCTCCCCTGACGCGCACGGGCTCGCGCCGGGGGCTGCTGGCTCTAACAGCAGGGCGAGGTCCCGGTGGGCGGGCTGGATGCCCTCGGGCAGGTCGTGCGGGTGGAAAAGCTGGGCGTCGAGGACCTCCTTGGAGTCGACCTTCAGGGAGTCGAGCCCGCCCTTCAGCACCGCCTCGTAGATGATCTCGATCCGCAGCCGGTAGCCGCTGTTCACCTTGAGCAGGCGGCCGACCTCGACCGACAGGCCGGTCTCCTCGTTGACCTCGCGCGCGATGGTGTCCTCGTGGCGTTCGCCCTTGAGCGCGTAGCCCGTGGGGAAGCCCCACTGGCGTCCGTCGGGCCAGAAGCGGTGCCGGAGCAGCAGCACCCGCCCGTCCTCGGTGCGCACCACGGCGGTGATCCCGCACATGAACGTCGCGTGCGACAGCCACAGCAGCCGCCACTGCAGGCGTTTCATGAACTTCGCCCGCCATATCCTCCGCAGTACCCCGTACACCCCGGCCTCCTCACCGCGCCGCACGCCCATGCGCGCCGCGCACAACCGCCAGAACCCCGTCCGCGACCGCCGCGCACGACGCCCGCACCCCGATCATGACACCTGGAAAGCGGCCCCAAGAGTTATCCACAGGATCGGTTCCGGGAGGCGCGGGAAAGGGCGGGGCGGCGTCGGCGAAGTACCGGTGATGACGGTTCCCGGCGAAAGGCGGCTCCATGAGGGTGATCGAGGCGGTGCGGTGAGATCGACGACCAGCGGACCAGAAACCGTCGGACGCGACGCCGCGCGCGGGGGCCAGGACGCGCTCCCCGACGATCCCGAGCGGTTCACCGACGTGTACGACAGCTACTTCGACGCCGTGCACGGCTATGTCGCGGGACGGCTCGGCGTGGAGACCGCCGACGACGTCGCGGCCGAGACGTTCCTTCTCGCGTTCAAGCAGCGCGCCGGGTTCGACCCGTCCCGTGGCTCCATGCGCGCCTGGCTGTTCGGGATAGCGACGAACCTCGTCGCACGGCACCGGCGCGCCTGGGCCGCAGTCGGCGGACGCACTCCTCATGTCGGCCGCCACGAGCCTCGAGGAGTCCCCGGGCGAGGGCGGCTACTGGAGGATCGCCACTGAGACCGGGATCGGAAGGTTTGAGGTCGAGGGCAAGGGCTACTCGGTCCACGCGCTGATGAAGCGGGAGATCTGGATCGCGGCGGAGCCCGGTGGCGAGAGCTGGAACATCACGCGTTCGTCCGGGTATGTGCCGGTGACGCCCGCCGATGAGGCCGCGTGGCGGGCCGACGGGTCGCCGACGCGGTGGACCGTCCGGTTCCCGACCACCGTGGCGGGGTGTCCGGAGGGCAAGAGGTGCGAGCAGGTGGTCTCGGCGGAAGCGCCGCCGCCCACGTCGGAACCTGTGGCGGCGACGGGGTCGGTCGGCGCGCTCGCAGTTCCGACATCACCCTCGGGGAGCTCCGTGGGCTGCCCGCCGATCCCGTCGCGCTGAAGGACGCGCTCGCGCGGCGGCTGAAGCCCGGCACGAAGGGCGTGGAGCTCGACACGCTGCTGTTCGAGATGGGCGTCCATCTGGTGTCCGAACTGCCCGTCTCGTCCGAGGTGCGGGCCGCCGCCTACCGGTTGATCGCGGGCCTGCCGGGGGTCGTCTCGACGGGCGCGGTGACCGACGCGCTCGGCCGGCAGGGCAGGTCAGTCGCGATGGGCGCGGACGGGAGCGCCGACCAGATGCTCAGGCTCGTCATCGACCCCGCCGACGGGCTTCCGCTCGCGGTACAGCACTACACGACGGCGACGGGCGAGGTCGTCTCGGCGACCACGGTGACGAGGATCGGCTGGACCGACGACAGGCCCGACCTGCCGTAAGCGAAGCGCCCGTACCGGGGTCCGGTACGGGCGCTGCTCAGGCCGGGAAACCCCCGGCGCAGCCGAGGAGGGCGGGGGCGGGTTTGTCGAGGAGGGTGCCGAGCCAGGTGCCGGTCTCGGCGATCGCGGTCATGTCGATGCCGGTCTCGACGCCGCTGCGGTGCAGCGCGTAGAGCAGGTCTTCGGTGGCGATGTTGCCGGTCGCGGCGGGGGCGAAGGGGCAGCCGCCGAAGCCGCCCGCGCTCGCGTCGAGGACGGCCGCGCCCTCGTCCAGCGCGGTGAGCGCGTTGGCGTAGCCGGTGTTGCGCGTGTTGTGGAAGTGGAACCTCAGGGCCGCCGTGGGCGCTGCCTGCTTCGTCCGGCGTGACAGGTCGCGCACCTGCGCGGGCACGCCCACGCCGATCGTGTCGGCGAGCGCCACCTCGAACGCGCCTGCCGCCTCGGCGCGCCGCGCGATCTCCGCGACGCGTGCGGGCGGGGTCTCGCCCTCGAACGGGCAGCCGAAGGCGGCGGCGATCGTCATCCCGACGGGCACGCCCGCGGCGTGCGCGGACGCGGCGATGTCGTCCCAGGCGGTGAGCGCCTCCTCGGTGGTGCAGCCCTGGTTTCGCTGGCAGAACGTATCCGACGCGACCACGACGACGTTGACCTCGTCCACGCCCGCGTCCAGCGCGCGGTCGAGTCCGCGCCGGTTGAGCACGAGGCCGCTGTAGGAGACGCCGTCCACGCGCGGCACGCCCTTCATGACCTCCTCGGCCCCGGCCATCTGCGGCACCCGCCTGGGGTTCACGAAGGACACCGTCTCGATCCTGCGCACCCCGGCCTCGACGCAGCGGGCGATCAGCGCGATCCGGTCGTCCGGGGACAGGGCGCGCGCCTCGTTCTGGAGTCCGTCACGCGGTCCGACCTCGAGCACTGTTGTATGCAATCTGACCCCATCCTTCCGAATCATCCCTTGTCGCTGTTGGCATACTCCCCTATATTGCATGCAACAGCCAGGGGAAGGGGCAGGGATGGCAGCCGGGAACCGCGCGGCGGACACCGCCTACACGCAGCTGCGCCGGATGATCCTCGGCGGCGAGCTCACCCCCGGCGCGCGCCTCGCCGAGGTCGAGCTCGCCCAGACGCTCGGCCTGTCGCGCACCCCCGTCCGCGAGGCCCTGGGACGGCTCGGCGCCGACGGGCTCGTCGAGGTGCTGCCGCACCGGGGCGCGCGGGTGTCCCTGTGGACCGAGTCCGACATCGCCGAGATCTTCGAGCTCCGCACGCTCCTCGAGCCCTACGCGGCGGCCCGCGCCGCGCGGATCGGCGTCGCCGAAACCGTCCTCGCCGAGCTGCGCGGGCTGTGCGCGGCGATGGAGACGGCCGCCGCCGAAGGCGAGCTCGCCGAACTCGCCCAGCTGAACTCGCGCTTCCACGCCCTGCTCATCGACGCGTCCGGCAACGGACGGCTCCCCGCGATGCTCACGTCGGTGATGCACGCGCCCCTCATCCTCGGCACCTTCCACCGCTACGACCCCGACGCGCTGGCCCGCAGCATGGGCCACCACCGCGAGGTCGTCGCCGCGATCGCCGCCCGCGACCCCGAGTGGGCGGCCTCGGTGATGCGCTCCCATCTGCGCTCCGCCGCCGCGAACATCTCCGCGACCCCCAGGGAGGACCCATGACCGACCCCCAGACCTCCGCGCTGGGCGACCTGCGCGTCGTGGAGATGGGCCAGCTGCTCGCCGGCCCGTTCTGCGGCCAGCTCCTCGGCGACTTCGGCGCGGAGGTCATCAAGATCGAGCCGCCGGGCTCGGGCGACCCGATGCGCGAGTGGGGACGGGAGAAGCCGCACGGCAAGTCGCTGTGGTGGCCGATCCTCGCCCGCAACAAGAAGTCGGTGACGCTGAACCTGCGCACGTCCGAGGGCCAGGACCTCGCGCGGCGGATCATCGCGCAGGCCGACGTGCTCGTCGAGAACTTCCGCCCGGGCACGCTCGAGCGCTGGGGGCTCGCGCCGGAGACATTGTGGGAGCTGAACCCGGGCCTCATCATCACCCGCGTCACCGGATACGGCCAGAACGGGCCATACTCGCCGCGCGCGGGGTTCGGGTCGATCGGCGAGGCGATGGGCGGCATCCGGTACGTCACCGGGGACCCCGACTCGCCGCCCGCGCGCGCTGGAATCTCCCTAGGAGACGAACTCGCCGGGACGTTCGCCGCGCTCGGCACGCTCGTCGCGTTGCACGCGCGGCAGCGGACCGGCAAGGGCCAGATCGTGGACTCCGCACTGTACGAGGCGGTGTTCGCGCTGATGGAATCCCTCGTGCCCGACTGGGAGATCGCCGGATACCAGCGCGAGCGCACCGGATCCGTCCTGCCGAACGTCTCGCCGAGCAACGTCTACCCGACCAAGGACGGCCCGATCCTCATCGCCGCCAACCGCGACACCATCTGGACAAGGCTCGCCGAGGTGATGGGCCGCCCCGAACTCGCCGACGACCCCCGCTACGCCACCCACGGGGCGCGCGGCGCAAACGCCGACGAACTCGACGCGCTCATCGGCGACTGGACCGCCACCTGGGAGTCCGAGCCGCTGCTCGCCCTGCTGCACGACAACGGCATCCCCGCCGGGCTCACCTACCGGGCCAAGGACATGCTCGCCGACCCGCACTTCAAGGCACGCGAGGCCATCATCCGGCTCGCCCACCCCGAGTTCGGCGAGTTCCCCATGCAGAACGTGTTCCCGAAGCTCTCCGGCACACCAGGCGAGGTCCGCTCCGTCGGACCGGAACTCGGCGAGCACAACGCCGAGATCTACGGCGGGCTGCTCGGCATCGATTCGGCCGGACTTGAGGGGTTGAAAGCCGCCGGAACCGTTTAGGCTTAACCCGTTGTTCCTTTGTTGTTCCACGCTGGGCCGGAACGGACCGATCAGGGCGGTCCGCCCGGTCCAGCGTGTTTTATACGTCAAGGAGCTCGCGGGTCTCCCGTGCGTCACGCGCCGGCGTAGCGCGCTGGGCGACCAGGGCCCCGGCCAGCACGAGCAGCGCCCCGACGAGCTGCGGCGCGGCGAGGTGCTCGCGCAGCAGGAACCAGCCGAGCACGATCGCGACGACCGCCTCAAGGCAGGCGACGACCCCCGCGACCGGCGCGGACAGCAGCCGCACCGACACCACGCCCGTCGCGTAGGCGAACAGCGTCGCCACGACGACCAGGTACCCGTACGGCAGGAGCGCCGCGACCTCGCGTCCGTCGAACCCGACCTCGCCGGCCAGGACCGAGAAGTCCATCGTCCACGGGCGGGCCAGCACGGTCAGGGCGAGCGCCGCGACGAGGAAGCCGAACGTGATGACGCCGAGCGGATCAGGCTGGTCCTCACCCGTGCCCTGGTCGGCCAGCAGGAAGTACCCGGCCTGGCAGGCCGCCGCGCACAGGGCGAGGCCGAGGCCGAGCGCGTCGAACGCGAGGCCCGACCACACCTGCACCACACACGCGAGCCCGGCGACGGCGAGGACCACACCGACCACCGCGGCACGGCTCACCGGGGCACGCCGGACAAAACGCACCCAGCCGAGCACGAGCAGCGGCCCCAGGTACTCCACGAGCAACGCCACCGCGACCGGCACCCGGGAGATCGCCGCGAAGTAGAACGCCTGCACGCCCATGATCCCCAGCAGGCCGAACCCGAGCAGCAGGGCGGGCCGCTCCCACAGCAGCGCCCTGCGCCGCCACGCCAGCGGCGACAGCAGCAGCGCGGTCCCCGCGATCCGCAGCCACACCACGTGCAACGGGTCGAGACCCGCCTCGATCAGCGGCTTGGCGGCGACGCCCGAGCTGCCGAAGGCCAGCGCGGACACCAGGGCGAGGACGAGGGCCTGCGATCTTCCTTGGGAGGGCACCGCACCATGATGACAGGTGCCAATCCGGGTTCACTCCTGGCGGGTTGCCGAAGTGAACCCGGTGCCCTCACCCGTCACGGGGACCTGTGCCGCCTCCCGTCAAAAAGAGGTTCTCAGGTGGTGACGAGCGCGGTGTCCGGCTCCGCGCCGGGCTTCGCGGCAGGCTCGGCCTCCGGCTCAAGACGCTCCTCGGCCACGTTCAGCCGGACGCCGGAGACGACCGCGTGCAACGCCCGCAGCGCCGCGCCGCCGTGGTTGCCCCAGTGGTTCAGGTAGCTGAACTGCCACCACCACAGCGCCTCAAGGGTCCGGCCCGCCTTGTAGTGGCGCAGGCCGTGCGCAAGGTCGGCGGCGACGTCGACGAGGTCGTCCGACAGGCGGTAGGAGGTGAGCTCCGGGTCCTTGTACGGATCGAACACCTCGGCGTAGTCGTCCACCGAGGGCAGCCGCTCGGCCAGGCCCTGCCGGATCGCGTCGAGATCCGGGTCGGGGCCCATCTCCGGCTCCCAGTTGTCGGGCAGCACCACGTCGGGGCTCGCCCCGAGCTGCGCGCCCGCCAGCATCACCTGGGCGACCTCGAGCAGCAGCACCGACACCGTCTGGCTGCCCGCCTCGCCGCGCGCGCAGCGCTCGAGACCCGCCAGGTAGTTCTCCACGTGCAGGACGACACGTTCCGCGAGGTCGTCCCAGTCCTTCGAGGTGTTCGCACTAGACATCGAGCAGTCTCCGTCCTTCGAAAGCGCGGCCCAACGTGACCTCGTCGGCGTACTCCAGGTCTCCCCCGACGGGCAGACCGCTCGCCAGCCTGGTCACCTTCAGGTTCATCGGTTTCACGAGCCGGGCCAGGTACGTCGCCGTCGCCTCGCCCTCAAGATTCGGGTCGGTGGCGAGGATGAGCTCGGTCACCTCCCCGTCCGCGAGCCGCTGCATCAGCTCACGGATACGAAGATCTTCGGGCCCGACGCCCTCGATCGGGCTGATCGCCCCGCCGAGAACGTGATACGTCCCCCGGAACTCCCGTGTCTTCTCGATCGCGACGACGTCCTTGGACTCCTCCACGACGCAGATCACGGCGCGGTCCCTGCGCACGTCACGGCAGATCCGGCACTCCGCCTCCTCGGCCACGTTCCCGCAGACCCGGCAGAAACGGACCTTCTCCTTCACCTGGCGGAGCGCGTCGGCGAGCCGCATGACCTCCGCAGGGTCGGCGTTCAGCAGATGGAAGGCGATCCGCTGCGCGCCCTTGGGACCGACGCCCGGCAGCCTGCCGAGCTCGTCGATCAGGTTCTGGACGACGCCCTCGTACATCTCAGAACCCCGGCAGACCGGGCATACCCTGCGCGAGCGGGCCCATCGTGCTCTGCTGGAGCTCCGCGGCGGCGCGCGCCGCGTCGCGGATCGCCGCGATCACCAGGTCCGCGACGGTCTCCGCGGTCTCGGCGGGATCGTCGGCGTCGATCGCCTTCGGGTCGATCACCAGCGCGGTGATCTCGCCCTGGCCGTTCATCGTCGCCCGCACCAGGCCGCCGCCCGAGGTCCCCTCGACCTCGGCGTCCGCCAGCTCCTGCTGTGCCGCGAAAAGCTGCTGCTGCACCGCCTGCGCCTGCTCAAGCAACCGCTGCATGTCGAAACCGGGTTCCACGGCCTTCCCCCTCCAACGTAGGACTCCGAGCCTACGACGTCCGGGCCGATTGCGATACGACCCCGGCGGCCCGCTCCGTGACAAACCGTATGGAGCCCGACACAACGGGCTCGGGTTCCGCGCGGGGCCCGACGGGGGCGTCAGGGGGTGGTGATCTCGCCGATGATCTGGCCGCCGAGCTCGCGCTGGATCAGCGCGAGGCCGAAGTCTGCCCCGCCCGTGCCGTCGGACTCGTCGAGGTCGTCGGGGCCGTCCGGGGGCGGGGGCAGCGGGTCTTCCGGCGCGGGGGCCTTGGGCGCGGGCTCCGGGGTGCGCGAGGGCTGCGGGGCGGGCGACTGCGGGCGCGGGGCGCGCGGCGGCTCGGGCGGGGACGCCTGCGGGGCGGCGGGCGGGGCCGGGGCCTGGGCTTGGGCCTGGGGGCGCGGGGCGTCCCAGACTGGGGGCGGCGGCGCGGCGGCCCTGGGCGGGGCCTGCGACGACCCGAGGACCGCCTCGATCCGCCACTCCACGCCGAACAGCTCCTTCAGCACCTCGGCGAGGACGCCGTCGCGACGGCCGTTCACGAAGTTCTTGCGCTTGCCCTCATGGTCGAACGCGATCGTCAAGAGGTTGCCCTCGACCGACGCCGGAGCCACCCCCTCCATGATCGACATCCACGCGACACGGCTGCGGCGCTGCACCGACTCGAGAATCCGCGGCCAGTGCTGCCGGACGCCGTTCACGTCGACGCCGCCTGAAGACGTGGGCGCGGGCTGCGCGGGCGCGCCCCAGCCGTCGGAGCTCGGACGGGCGGACGCCGCCGGAGGGCGGGCGGGCTCGGACGCGGAAGGCGACGCCTGCGCGCCCCAGCCGTCGGAGTCGGGACGGGCTGACGCCGGGGGCCGGGCGGGCTCGGCCTGGGCGTCGGGTTCGGGACGCGCGGGCTCGGGGGCCCAGTCGGCGACCTTGGACGGCTGCGGACGCTCGGCGGGCGGCGCGCTCGGAGCCGCCTCGACGGGCTGCGGGGCCTGCGGGGCCCGGGGCGCGGGACGGGACGGCGCGGAGGGGGCCGGGGCCGGGGCCGGGGCCGGGGCCGGGGCGGAAACCGCATAACCGGCATTTCCGCTCGGCGCGGGCGGGCCCTGCCGTTCGAGGCGGTCGAGCCGGGCGAGCAGCGCGGACTCGTCGCCGTAGGCTCCCGGCAGAAGGATCCGCGCGGCGATCAGCTCAAGGAGAAGTCGCGGAGACGTCGCCCCCCGCATTTCGGTAAGGCCGGCGTGCATGAGGTCGGCGGCCCTGGTGAGGTCGGCCGGGCCCATCGCGGCGGCCTGGGCGCGCATGCGGTCGAGCTCGTCGGCGGGGCCGTCGATCAGGCCGGTGCGCGTCGCCTCCGGCACGTTCGCCATGATCACCAGGTCGCGGAAGCGGCCGAGCAGGTCGGCGGCGAAGCGGCGCGGGTCCTGGCCGCTCTCGATCACCCGGTCGATCGCGGCGAACACCGCTGCGCCGTCGCGCCCGCCGAACGCGTCGACCACCTCGTCGAGCAGGGCCGCGTCGGTGTAACCGAGCAGGGAGACCGCGCGGGCGTAGGTGATGCCCGCCTCGTCGGAGCCCGCGAGCAACTGGTCGAGGATCGACAGGGAGTCGCGCGCCGAGCCCGCGCCCGCCCGCACGACCAGCGGCAGCGCCGCCTCCTCGTACGGGACGTCCTCGGACGTCAGGATCTCCACGAGGAGTTCCTGGAGGGTCTTCGGCGGGATCAGCCGGAACGGGTAGTGGTGGGTGCGCGACCTGATCGTCCCGATGACCTTCTCGGGCTCCGTCGTCGCGAACACGAACTTCAGGTGCGGCGGAGGCTCCTCGACAAGCTTCAGGAGGGCGTTGAACCCCTCCCGCGTGACCATGTGGGCCTCGTCGATGATGTAGACCTTGAACCGCGCGGAGACCGGCGCGAAGAAGGCGCGTTCCCGCAGGTCACGGGCGTCGTCGACGCCGCCGTGCGAGGCCGCGTCGATCTCGATCACGTCGAGGTGGCCCGCCCCGCCGGGGCCGAGCGCCGCACACGACTCGCAGACGCCGCAGGGATCGGGGGTCGGGCCCTGCTCGCAGTTGAGGGAGCGGGCGAGGATCCTGGCGCTGGAGGTCTTCCCACAGCCGCGCGGCCCGCTGAACAGGTAGGCGTGGTTGACCCGTCCGTTGCGCAGGGCCTGCTGGAGCGGTTCTGCGACGTGTTCCTGCCCCTTGAGCTCACCGAAGGTGGCCGGGCGGTACTTGCGGTAGAGAGCCAGACTCATCTAGGGGACCCGTCCGTCTCGACGAAAGGACCCCTCGCACACCCGCCAGAGCCTGTTTATCCTTGCTGCCTTCCGGCCCTGGGGAGGTTCACAAGATGACGCCATGCGAGGGGTCTGCCCCCGAGTCTATGTCATCCCGGCCACCCGCCCGTACAGTCCGTGGAATGTCCGCCATCTTCCATGTCGCCGACCGCGTCGCCTGGGCCGCCGCCACCCCCGCCTCCCCGTACGCCATGTCCACCCGCGACCAGACCCTCGCCGAGGTCGGCTTCATCCACTGCTGCACCGAACCCCAACTCCCCCACGTCCTCACCACCTACTACTCAGACGCCGACCCCACCACCCTCTGCCTCCTCGAGATCGACCCCGCCTCCCTCGACGTCCGCTACGAGCCCGCCCCCACCGGCGACCTCTTCCCCCACCTCTACTCCCCCCTCCCCCCGTCGTCCGTAATCCGTGTTCTCCCACTCCCCAACACCCGCTAGACTCTCCCACGGAGGATTCGCCTAGTGGCCTAGGGCGCACGCTTGGAAAGCGTGTTGGGTGCAAGCCCTCACGAGTTCGAATCTCGTATCCTCCGCCAAGTGCCTCGCCGGGCACTGAAACAAAGGCCCCCAGGGAAACCCAGGGGCCTTTGTTGGTTCCCGGGGCCATCCCCCCGACACGGCCTCCATGCGCCCGGCCCTCTTCCCTCACCCATCTGACGCCGCCCACATGTCGGGCGTACGGGCCAGAACCAGACCCCGCACCCGCTCCGCCCCTCTCCGGACCAACAACCGCGAGACTTCACGCAGCTGAGAACCAGTGGTGAGGACATCATCAACGATGAGGAGCCTCTTGTAGAGGATGGCGTTCACGTCCACCTCCAACGCCTCGCAGTGAGCCTCGGCGGCCTCCCTCCGCCCCACCCGGGACCTTCCGTGCGAACGGATCGTAGGACGCGTCTTCCGCAGCACCGGGCTCTCCGGGTCATCGACGGGAAAGACACCCTCCGGGTCAGCGCGCTTTATCGCGCTGAGGAGAAGTTCGGTATGCGGGACCGCGCGGTTCGGTTCTGTCGGATTGACAACGATGAGATCCAGATCATCCGCCACATCGGCGTGCTCCCACAGCCAGCCGACGATCACACGACCGAAGATCTCGGCGAAGCCGCCTCGCCCTGGGTGTCCGGGGTACTTGAAGGCTCGGATCGCCTCAGCCAGCAGACCCGTATAGCTCCCGATCGCAGCAGCCGAACTGAGCGCCGCCGCCTTTCTGCGGTCAGTCGCACAGGTCTCCGCGGTGCAGGAACCCTCCTCAGTGAGCGCCCGAGCACAGATCACACACTGACGCTCAGGCGGTTGTCCGACTACCCCCCGAACGCACGGATAACAGTGCTCATAGCCACCGGACAGAAACAAAGAGCAATCACGACAGTCGGGGTACCTGACAGCCACAAGCCTTCCTTCCTCCCTAGGACCTGCGACTCTACGGCCGACGCCAACGCCCCTCCCACAGCGGTATCCGGCCTGCTCACTACTCCGCCCGTCTCTCGGGTTGTTCCCGGATGTCAGCGCGTAAGGATCGCGCTGACGGCAACCCATGGAGGGGGGTTAGCTGGGGTGGGGGGAGGTGGTGCGGTGGGTGGTTGGGGGGTGGCCGGTGTGTTTGGTGAAGAGGGTGGTGAAGGTTGAGGGGTCGCGGTAGCCGACGGCGGCGGAGATGGCGGTGACGGTTTTGGTGGTGGTTTCGAGGAGGTGGCGGGCTCGGCGGACTCGGGCGGACTGGAGGTATTGGAGGGGGGTTTGGTGGGTTTCGGCGGAGAAGCGGCGGAGGAGAGTGCGGGTGCTGACGTTGAACTCGGCGGCCAGGGCGGAGAGGTTGTAGGGGGTGGTGAGGTGCTGGTCCAGCCAGCGCATTACTTTGCGGGAGAACTCGTCGCCTGGTGGGGGGAGGAGGCGCGGGTCCACGTAGGGGGTCTGGGAGGAGCGGGCGTCGTCCAGGAGCGCGACGCGGGCGGTCGTGCGGGCCACGCGCGGGCCGCTGTGGCGGCGGATCAGGTCGAGGGTGAAGTCGTACATGGCGCTGAAGGCGGCGGTCGTCGTCACGCCGGTGTCGGTGACGACGAGGTGTTCGGGGCGGATCTCGGCGTCGGGGCAGCGGCGGGCGAGGTCGTCGGCGAGGAGCCATGCGGTCGTGGCGCGGCGGCCGTGGAGGAGGCCCGCTTCCGCGAGGAGGAACGCGCCCACGCAGATCGAGACGACGGCGTTGCCCGTCGCGGCGTGCGCGCGGATCGCGGCGATCTCGGGGGCGAGGGGCTTGAGCTCGGCGTCGACGTCGAGGCCGGGCAGGAGCTCGAACCCCGGGACGACGAGGACGTCGACCTCGCGCAGCGGCGCGCCCGACAGCCGTGTGCCGCCCGAGGCGACGACGCGACGGCGCGGCGAGACGACCGTCACGTCGTATCCGGCGTGGTCGGGGCCCGCGACGTGCGCGGCCATCGTCAGCAGGTCGGGGACGCCGAACACCTCGGACGCGAAGCACCCCGGATAGGCCAGGACGCCGACCCGCAACGCGCTCATCCGACCTCCCGACCTTGGCGAGATCACCATCGCATATGGCGATACCGCCTGTCGCCCGGGGTCGGCGCGGCGGCCCACACTGTCGGCCATGAACGCTGCGAGTGAAAGCCCCGACGACGCGATCACGGACTTCTCCCGACGGCTCGTGGACGTCGACGGTGTCGTGAAGACGGTCTACGTCGCGGGTTCCGGCCCCGCCGTCGTCGTAATGCCGGAAATGCCGGGCATTAGCCCTGACGTCCTGCGCCTCGCCCGATGGATACGTGACGCCGGCTTCACCGTCCACGTCCCGTCGCTCTTCGGAATCGACGGTGCCTACCCAACTGCCGAGGGCGGCGCCGAGGTCATGCGGCGCGCGTGCGTCAGCGCCGAGTTCCGCGCGTTCGCCGGAGGCGGCACAAGCCCCGTCGCCGGGTGGCTGCGCGGGCTCGCGCGCCAGGCGCACGCCGCGTGCGGCGGTCCCGGCGTCGGCGCGGTCGGCCTGTGCTTCACCGGGAACTTCGCCCTCACCATGACGCTCGAGCCGTCCGTCATCGCCTCGGTGGTCAACCACCCGTCCCTGCCGCTTGACGATCCCGCCGCCCTCGAACTCAGCGACGAGGACGCGCAGGCGATCAAAGAACGCGTCACTCGCGACGGCCTGAAAGTCCTCGCCTACCGCTTCGACAACGACCGCTGGTGCACCGGCCAGCGCTTCGCCGCCTACCGGGCCCTCCTCGGCGACGCCTTCGACGGCCGCGTCCTCCCCGGCACCGCCGCCAGAACCGACCCACCCCCCTTCTTCCGCGACGTCGTCCAATCCCCCCACAGCGTCGTCACCGCCCACCTCGTCAACGAACAAGGCCACCCCACAACCCGCGCCAGAGACGAAATCCTCACCTACCTCACCACCCACCTGATCCCCGCCCGCTGAGCGGAGTGACCGCGAGACCCGGAGTGTGACGCGGGTCACGGCCGGGTTCTGTCATGGGCGAGCGGGTTGTCTCGCTCAAGGGGGAAAGCGCGAACAGAACGGGAGTCGGGTCATGGGGCATCGGGTCGTGGTTCTCGGCGGGGGTTACGCGGGGGTGGCCGCGGCCGGGGGGTTGGCGCGGCGGCTCAGGCGGGGCGAGGTGGAGGTCACCCTCGTCAACGGGATCGGGGAGTTCGTGGAGAGGATGCGGCTTCATCAGATCGCGTGCGGGCGGGAGGTTAGGAAGCGGACTCTGGTGGGTATGTCGGCCGCAAGTGGCGTGCGGGTGCGGCTGGGGTGGGTTGCGGCGGTCGACGTCGAGCGCAAGGTCGTGGTGGTGGGGGGTGAAGAGCTTGGGTACGACACGCTTGTTTACGCGTTGGGCAGTGTTGTCGATGACGGGGGGATCGCCGGGATCGGCGAGCACGCGTTCCATGTCGCGGGGAGGGACGGCGCGCTGCGGTTGCGCAGGCGGTTGGACGGGCTGGGCGTGGGTCGTCGGGTTGTGGTGGTGGGTGAGGGCCTTACTGGGATCGAGACCGCCGCGGAGATCGCCGAAGCGCGGCCGGGGCTTGCGGTCGCCTTGCTCGCGCGAGGCGAGCCCGGCGCATGGTTCTCGGCCGGGGCGCGCCGTCATCTGCGGCGGGCCTTCGATCGCCTCGGGATCACCGTCCACGAACGCGCCTCCGTCGACCGCGTCGAGGCGGATCGGGTCGTCGCCGCCGACGGGAGGGTCTTCGCGTCGGACGCGACGGTGTGGTGCGGGGGGTTCGCGGTTCCCGCGATCGCGGCGCACAGCGGCCTTGAGGTCGCCGAGAGCGGGCGGATCGTCGTCGACGCCGCCATGCGCTCGGTCTCGCATCCCGACGTGTACGCCGCCGGTGACAGCGTCCACGCCCTCGGGGAGAACCGTCGGCCGCTGCCGATGTCGTGCGCCACCGCGGGGTTGACCGGCAGGCGGGCGGCCGACGCGATCGTCGGACGCCTGAGCGGTCGCGCGGTCCCGTCCGGCGCGCTGAAGTACTACGGCAACACCGTCAGCCTCGGACGGCGTGACGCGATCTTCCAGATGGTCGACGGTGACGCCGTCGCCACGTCCTGGTATCTGGGAGGCCGCACGGCAGCGCGTCTCAAGAGCGGCGTCCTCAAGGGCGCCGTCTGGAACGCGGCCCATCCGACCTACGGCCTGCCGTCCCGGAGACACCGCCTGACGGCGTCGGCTCGTTCCGCCGAGCCGGACGTCGTCTAGGGTCCGCCGTATGGACGCCCTCGCCACCGAGCGGTTCGAGGCCGACCGGCCGAGGCTCGCCGCGCTCGCGTACCGTCTGCTCGGCTCGGCCGCCGACGCCGAGGACGCGGTGCAGGACGCGTTCCTGCGCTGGCAGGCCGCCGACCGCGCCCGGATCGAGGCGCCCGAGGCGTGGCTCGCCAAGATCGTCACGAACCTGTGCCTCGACCGGCTGCGGTCCGCGCGGGCCAGGCGCGAGCGGGCGGTGGGCGAGTGGCTGCCGGAACCGCTGCTGGAGGGCGATCCGATGCTCGGTCCCGCGGACGCCTTCGAGCAGCGCGAGTCGGTCTCCTTGGCCATGCTCGTCCTCATGGAGCGCCTCTCGCCCAGCGAACGCGCCGTCTACGTGCTGCGCGAGGCGTTCTCCTACGGGCACGCCGAGATCGCCGGATTGCTCGACATCACCGAGTCCGCGAGCCAGCAGCACCTCCACCGGGCCCGGCGACGCGTCAGGGACGCGCGGCGCGGCGACGTCGTCGACGAGGCGGGCGCGCGCCGGATCGTCGAGGCGTTCCTCGCCGCCGCCGCTTCGGGACGGACTGAGCGGCTGATCGCGCTGCTCACCGAGGACGCGACCGGCGTCTCGGACGGCGCGGGACTCTCCGCCAGGCTGTTGCGGTTCCCCAACGCCGAACGGGTGGCCGTCGCGGTGCGCGGCGCGCTCAAGCCGAGTGACGGCAAACGCCGGAGGGCGGGCGGCTCCCCCGCGCTCTATTCCGGCGTCGTCAACGGTTCGGCCTGTGTGGTCGCGGTGGTCGACGGCAGGGTGGTGGGCCTGGTGATCCTGGAGACACGCGACGGAAAGATCATGTTCATGCGGGGCGTCGCGTCGCCGGAACACCTCGGCCGTCTCACCGAGGTGTGGTCCGCACGGGAACATGACGCGCCGATCGTCCCGTCATGGTGACCGCGCCGCGCGAGGCCGGGCGGCTCCCGGAAGGCCATCACCTAGCGTCAGATGTCCTGGTTCGTCGGGGAGCCGAGGGGGCTTGTGCCGTTGAGGATGGCGGTGGCGGCGTCGGGCAGTTTGGTGTTGGTGCGGCGGGCGTGGTCGCGCAGCGCGGTGAACGCCTCGTCGACGGAGATGCCGGCGCGTTCGGCGAGCATGCCCTTGGCCTGCTCGATGATGACGCGGCTGTTGAGCGCGAACTGGAGCTGTTCGGACAGGAGTTCCTGGTGGCGGGCCGCCCTGTGGTGCAGGAGGCCGATGGTGGCGATGTCGGCGAAAGCCTGGGCGAAGGTGGTGGTCTCCTCGTCAAGGGCCTGCGGCCGCGCGCTGAACAGGTTGAGCGCGCCGACCGTCTGGTGGCGCAGCCGCATCGGCAGCGCGTGGACCGCGGCGAAACCGCTGCGCTGCGCGGCGGCGGCGAACTTCGGCCAGCGGCCGGCCTCGGCGGGCAGGTCGGTGCTGGTCACCGGGTTGCCGCTGGCGAACGCGTCGAGACAGGGGCCCTGGTCGCTCTGCAGCTGGAACAGCTCGAGCAGCCGAGCCCGCTCGGACGACGCCGCGATCAGCCGCAGGTGGTCGTGCTGGTCGGTGAGCAGGATGCCCGCCGCGTCGACGCCGAGCAGCTGGGTGCACCGTTCGGTGAGCCGGTGCAGGAACTCGAAGACGTCGAAGTCGTCCACCAGGGTGTCGGCGAGCTGCACGAAAACCCGGGCCATCTCTTGATCGTTTGGCACTGCTGCTCTCCGGTCGGTGGTCGGTGGAACTCATCGGGGCGTCAGGGGCTGAGGCGCAGGGTCCTGGCCACGACCTGGCGGGCGATCTCCACGAGGCTCTCCTCGGTGGTGAACGCGTGCGCGCGCAGCCGGACGAACGCCACTTCCAAGCTGGCGTTCAGCTGCGCGGCGACCATTCCGGTGGCCTGGTAGACCTCGGTCCAGTCCTCGCCCTGCTCGTCGAACCACCACGTCGGCTGCGCGCCGGACGTGGTCGGCTGGGTCGCGGCGAGGACGACCCCCGTCGCCGCGGACGCGAAGGTGAGGCCGTCGGCGAGTTGCCCGTCCGTCAGCGGGCCGGGCTTCGCGCGGTACAGGCCGAGCGCGCCGAGCCGGATCGCGCCCACCCGCAGCGGGAACGCGAACAGCGCCCCGGCCCCCGCGGTGACGGCGGCGGGCGCGAACAGCGGCCACCTGGCGGCGGACGCGTCCGACGTCAGATCCGAGGCGAGGACGAGTTCGCCGACGGTCCACGCCCGCACGCACGGCCCCTCCCCCAGCACGAACTGCCGATCGTCGAGACGCCGCGCCACCGGGTCCGTCGCGTAGACGAGCTTGCGCCGGTCGGCCTGGGTCGCCAGCCACAGGACCGCGCCGTCCGCCGCGAGCGCCGCGGTCGCCGCCCTGCACACGTGTTCCGCGGTGACGGCCTCGGCCCCGGCGCAGTCGGTGATCAAGGTCCACACCCGCAACGATCGGCTTTCGCCCTCCGCCGGCACGCTGATCACCGTTCCCGCCTGGTTCGCCGTGCCCGGAGCCGCGCGTGTGGTTCGCACCGGCCACAAGAGAACGGCCGGTTCCCCACCCATACTCCTCCGCCGATCTGTCGGCCGCACCGATACTGCGATACCTTTTCGGTCAGGACTCCTGTCCGGCTGCCCGAGACCCCGGTGGTGCTTCTCCAGGTTCGACCCGAAATGGGGACCCTGTGAGCCCTCCCGAGCAGACGATCCCGGCCACCGATCCCGAGGCCGCGCGCCATGCGGCGCTGCGCCGCTACGACATCCTCGACAGCCCGCCCGACGGCGCGTTCGACCGCGTCGCGCGCCTCGCGGGCCGCTGGTTCGACGCGCCGGTCGCGACGGTCTCGCTCGTGGACGCCGACCGGATCTGGTTCAAGGCGGCCCACGGCATCGAGGGGCTCCGCGAGACCGGACGCGACCTCGGCCTGTGCGTGTCGACCATCGGCCAGGACCACGTCCGGGTCGTCCCCGACACCCTCGCCGACCCGGTCGCCAGCACCCACCCGTGGGTCACCGGCGAGCCCGGCATGCGGTTCTACGCCGCCGCGCCGATCGTCACCGCCGACGGGCACCGGCTCGGGACCGTCAGCGTGCTCGACGTCCAGCCCAGGGAGGTCGACGACGCCGACCTCGCCGTCCTGCGCGACCTCGCCGCGATCGTCATGGACGAGCTCGAACTGCGGCTGTCGATGCTGCGGTTCCTCAGGGCGCAGCAGGACGCGAGGACGCGCGCGGCGTCCGCGATGGACGAGCTCGCCGAGTTCGCCGCGACCCTGCAGCAGACCCTGCTGCCGCCGAAACTGCCCGCCATCCCAGGGCTCGACCTCGCCTGCTACTACCGGACGGCGTCACCACGCGACGTAGGCGGCGACTTCTACGACGTCTTCCCCATCTACGGAGGCAGATGGGCGTTCTTCCTCGGGGACGTGTGCGGCAAAGGGCCCGCCGCCGCCGTCCTCACCTCGCTGATCCGTTACACGCTGCGGTCCGCCGCGCTGCACGATCCCGAACCCGTCAGCGTGCTGCGCGCGCTGAACGACGCGATGCTGCTCGACGCCCCCGCCGGACGGTTCTGCACCGCGATGTTCGGCACCCTCGAACCGCACAGGCTCGGCGGCTTCACCGTCTGCCTCGGCAACGGCGGACACCCTGCCGCGATCGCGCTGCTCGCCGGCGAACCCGTCGCCACCCGCCTCATCGAACCCGGCGGAATGATCATCGGCGCCCTTGACGAAGCCGTCTTCGCCACCACGACGCTGCGCCTGCGCCCCGGCGACGCGCTCCTTCTCTACACCGACGGCCTCACCGAATCCCACCTCGACGGCGCCGACGAACTCGGTGAGGACGGCCTGGCCCGTCATCTCGCCGCCACGGGCCCGCACGACGCCCGGCAGCTCATCGACCGCTCCCTCACCCTCACCACGACCTCCACCCACCGCGACACCGACGACATCGCCCTGCTGAGCATGAGCGTCCCCCACCGCCACCTCACCCCCGTCACATGACCTCGGCCTCCTCCTGGAACGCGACGATCGCCTCGCCGTTCGACCTCGCCCACTCGGTGAGGACCGCGATGGGCTCCCTGAGCGTCACGCCGAGCTCGGTCAGGGCGTACTCGACGCGTGGCGGGGCCTCGGCGTACGCACGCCGTTCTACGAGTCCGTTGTCCTGGAGGCGACGCAGCGTCTGCGTCAGCACCTTGCGCGAGACGCCGCCGATCAGCTCGACGAGTTCGCCGTGCCGCAGCGGGCCATCGCTCAACGCGAAGAGCGTCACCACCGCCCACTTGCTGGAGATGATCTCGATCGCCAGCCGCGCGGGGCAGTCGGCGAGGAAGACGGTTCCGGGACGAAGGCTCATGCTGCGAAGGGTACCTTTTGGTACCTAACGGATCCCTAACGTCGAAGACACCCGGCGCGGCTCCCCGCGCCGTCGTCCTCTCGACCAGTTGAGGTGTCCCGTGTTCCTCTCGTACGCCATCCTCACCGCCCTCATGTCCGCGGTCCTCCTCCCGTCCGCCGCCGCGAAGTTCCTCCGCCCGAAGCACCTCATGAACCAGATGACCACCCTCGACCTCCCCCTCGCCATGCTCCCCTTCCTCGGCACCGCCCAGATCGCCGGCGCCGCGGGCCTCATCCTCGGCCTCTGGTACCCCCCGCTCGGCATCGCCGCCGCCGTCGCCCTCACCCTCTACTTCCTCGGCGCCGTCACCACCCACGCCCGCGTCCACGACTACAAGGGCACACCCCCCGCCCTGGCCCTAACCCTCCTCTCCGCCCTCTTCACCTACCTCCGCACCACAACCCTCTAACCCCCAGGCCGGTCCCCAACAAGGGTCACCGGCCTTCGCCACTCCACGTGGAGTGGGGTGCTTTCGGGGGTTGCTGGGGGTTGAGGGATTGGAGGGCGGCGGTTAGGCGGGCTTGGGCTCGGGTGCGGCGGAGGCGGGACATGCCGGTGTAGAGGGCGTCGCGGACGAGGGGGTGGGTGAAGCGGAGGCCGCCTTGTTGGGGTTCGGCGAGGACGCCTGCGGCGAGGGCGGTCTCGACGGCTTCCATGACGTGTTCCTCGCCCTGGCCGTGGGCTGCGACGAGGACGTCGATGTCGACGTCCGCGCCGAGGACCGCCGCGTCGTGCAGCACCCCGCGCGTCGCCGAGGTGAACCGGGCGGTGCGGCGCATCACGAGGTCGCGGACGGCGGGCGGGACGCCCGACTTGGCGGCCCGCTCCCCCTCCGCCGCGATGAGCCGTCCCATTTCACGAAGGAAGTACGGATTGCCGGACGTGCGGGCCATCAGCGCCGCAAGCGTCTCCGAAGAGATCGGGCGTCCCGAGGCCGCGGTGACGAGTTCGCGCGCCGCGTCGGCGTCGAGCCCGCCGAGCCTGAGGCGGAGCACGTCGTGTCCGGTGAGGGCGGCGAGCGCGCCGGTGAGCCGGTCCGCCTCCTCGGTCCGCAATGTCGCGAGCATGACGATCCGGGAGCCACGCGTCTGCGCGGTGAGGTCAACGAGCAGCGCGAGGGTCTCCTCGTCCGCCCGGTGCAGGTCGTCGAGGACGAGGAGAAGCGGCGCGTCGGAAGCGAGGTCGGTGAGGTGGGCGGCGAGCGCGCGACGCCGCCGGAACCGCGCCGACGCGTTGTCGTCGGACGGGTGAATCCGCGGCGCGGCCCCTCCGAGCGGGGCGAACGCGCGCAACAGCTCGGTCCACACCCAGCCCGCCGGCGCGCCGGGCGTCACGGGGCAGCGCGCCGTCGCGACCTGCCACCCCTCGTCGGCGCGCGCCGCCGCGACCGCCGCGACGAGCGCTGACTTGCCCGCCCCTGACTCGCCGCTGACCAGCGCGAGTCCGCCGCGGAGCCGGCGCAGCGCCGCGAGCTCTGCGTCCCTGCCGAAGATCCGCTCGGTGGCGGCGACCCGGACGGGCGCGCGGCGGGCCGACACCGGCGCGGACAGCACCGACGCCTGCGCGAGGATGTCGGCCTCGAGCTTGCGCAGCCCGGGGCCCGGGTCGACCCCGAGTTCGTCGCTGAGCGCCCGGCGGCCCCTGCGCAGCGCGAGCAGCGCGTCGCCCTGCCGTCCCTGCCGGTAGAGGGCCAGGGCGAGCAGCCGCCAGCCCTCCTCCCGCAGCGGATGCTCGATGACGTGCGCGCGCAGGTCCGCGACGACGAGTTCCGGCGTGCCGAGCGCGATCGCCGCGGCGGCGCGCCCCTCCACCGCCATGGCGTGCAGCTCCTCGAGCCGCGCGGACTCGCCGGCCGCCCACCGCGCCCCGGCGAACTCCGCATACGGGGTGCCGCGCCACAGCGCGAGCGCCTCCTCGAACCCGGCGAGCGCGGCGCGGTCTCCCCGGGTGCCGTGCTCGGCGAGCGCACGCCTGACGCGCTCCTCGAACCGCCGCGCGTCGACGTCGTCGCCGCGCAGCGCGTACCCGGGCGAAACGGTCACCAGCACGCGGGCGGGCGCACCGGCAGGACGGCCCGGCTCGAGCACCCGCCGCAAATTGGACACATAGGTCTGGAGGGAGGCCGTCGCGCTCGCCGGGGGACGGCCGTGCCACAGGTCGTCCACGAGCCTGTCGACGGGGACGACCCGGCCCTGTGCGGCCAGGAGTCGCGCGAGAACGGTCCGCTGCATGGGCGGGCCGAGGTCGACTCCCCCCGCCTGCCCGACGACTTCGAAGACCCCTAGTACCCGAAAGTGCACCCGCACAACCTCACTCCACCGGGGAAACGCCATCGACGGACGACAGGCCGAGGTCTCGCATCGCGGGAGCAGGCGATCTTTCCCTGCCCAGTATGGTCGAGGCGGGCCCGCCCACAAGATGGCGCTTCTCACGTTTCACCCGGCGCACGCGCGCGCGTCACCCTGAGCTCGCGCGCACGTCACCCAGGGCGCGCTCGCACGCGGCCCGCAATGGGTGGCCGGCGGCCACGACCCCGTCGAGCAGGGAGAGCGCCCGGCGCAACGCCTCCGCCGCGTCGTCGTCCCTGCCCTGGGCGCGGAGCATCACCGCGAGGTTGTGCAGCGCCGTCGCCAGTTCCGGATGGTCGGGGCCGAGGAGCCGTTCCTTGGCGGCGAGGACGTCGCGGCACAGGGCCTCGGCCTCCGTCGCCCTGCCGCGCGCGTGCAGGACCGCGGCGAGGTTGTGCGACGCCGACGCGATCTCGTAGCCGTCGCCGAGCGCGCGGAACACGTCGAGGGCTTGGCGGAGCAGGGTCTCGGCCTCCTCTAGACGGCCCAGGGCGTGCAGGATCGCGGCGAGCGCGGCCCGGTCGGCGGCCACGTCGGGGTGGTCGTCGCCGAGTGACCGCAGCCGGATCGCGAGGCCCTTGCGCGCATATTCCTCGCCGTCGACGGGGGTGCCGCGGGCGTGGTGGAGGCCGCCGAGGTTGTGGAAGAGGTCGGCGAAGAACGGGTGGCCGTCGGGGCAGCGCGCCCGCACGATCGCCAGCGCCCGGGTGTAGGCGTCCAGCGATTCGGGGAAGCGGCCCGTGTACTTGTGCAGGACGCCGAGGCCGGTCAAGACCCGTGCGGCGTCCAGGGACCCGGGTTCCGCCCGGTGCAGCAACGCGCTCAGCAGGGCGTCCGCCTCCGCGTAACGTCCCGCCGCCCGGAGCCGGTCGGCCTGTTCGACGCCCGTGCGGACGCCAGTCGTCGGCTGGTCGATGGGCTAGTCCTTTCTCTGAGAGCGGTTCGCCGCCTCCGGCAGAATGCGCTCGAGCCGGAACGCCAGGGCCGCGGCGGCGCACAGGGCGAGCGCCGAGCCGACGAACAGCGCGTCACCGAGCCCCGCCGACAGCATCAGCCCCGCGGTGCCTGGGCCGATCACGTAACCCGTCGTCCAGGCGAGCGTGTAGACGCCGTTGTAGCGGCCGCGGTCGGAGTCCGTCGCGAGGTCGTTGACGATGGCGGGCGCGGTCGGCGCGAGGAACGTCTCGCCGAGCGCGAACACCACGAGGGCGAGGGTCAGCCAGAGCACCGAGCCGGTCCCCGGCACGATCAGCCAGGCGAGCGCCATCAGCGCGGCGCACACGGCGAGCCCGCGCGTCCTGCGCCGCGCCGCCATGAGGCGCAGCACGAAGAACTGAGCAGCGACGACGGTGACGGTGTGCGCGACGAACGTCAGCCGCAATTCGCCGGCGTCCAGTCCCGCCCGGTCCGCCGCGTAGATCGGGTACGCGCCGAACAGCTGCCCGTAGCCGCAGGCGACGAGCACGACGACGATCCCCCACAGGCCGACCATGCGCCGGTCCGCGAGCACCGTCCGGTAGCCGCCGAAGCCGGTGCCCGCCGACTTCGCGTCACGCGCCGTCAGGGCGATGACGACGGCGAAGACAAGGAACGTCGCGGAATCGAGGAGGTACAGCAGCACGAAGGTGCCCGGATCGGTGAAACTCGCGACGGACGCGGCCGCGACCCCGCCCAGGCCCGCGCCCACGTTGACGCCGACCTGACGGATCGCGAACGCCTTCGGCCGCCCCTCCACCGGCACCGACGCCCCGAGCAGCGCCTGAAATGCCGGAGCCGTCACCGAGATCCCCAGCCCGTAGCAGGCCGCCGCAGCGAACCCCTGCCACGCGGTGTGCACCGCGGCGAACCCCGCGGTGCCCGCGCCGACGACGAGCAGCCCGGCGACCGCCGTCCGCCGCGCCCCGATCCGGTCGGACAGCAGGCCCCCCACCGGATTGCCCACCAGGCCGAGCACCGCGATGACGGAGAAGATCGGCCCGGTCAGCGTCAGGTCGATGCCGCGCACCCGGTGCAGGTAGACGACGAGGAACGGCAGCGTCAGGCCGGTCCCGAACGCCGACACCGCGTCGCCCGCGAGCACCGGCCACGCCCGTGCCGGCAGCCGGGTCCGGGAGGCGGCGCCCCCCGGACCCGTCACGGCGTGCTCACTCAGAGCACGACCTCGCTGTGGTTCGTGGACAGACCCGGCTCGAACGCCAGGACGACCTCGCTGTGGTTGGTGGACAGACCCGGTTCAACGAACATGGCGAGCTCCTTTGTGGATTGCCGTTTTCGGCCCTTTCACCATCGGCGATCCGGCTCGGCGTCCACTCGGTGTCCACTCGGCGTCTGGTCGGCGTCCGCTACGCGCTGTCTTGTGCCACGGGCTGCTTGGGGGCCGTGTCGGGGGCGTGCTTGGGAATGAGGAGGGTCGGGATGAGGGCGAGGGCGGCCAGGGCGAAGGCCCACCAGAAGGTGTGGGTGAACGCCGAGGTGAACAGGACGGCCACGGAGTGGGGAAGGTCGGCGGGGACGGCGGAGAGGGTGCCGTCGGAGTCGGGGAAGCGGTCGGTGAGCGCCAGCTGGAGCAGGACGGCGAGGGCGGCGACGCCCAGGGAGCTGCCCACGCGCATGCCGATGTTGCCGGCCACCGTCGCCGACGGGACCTGCGCCGGGGACAGCGTGCGGTACATGCCGCCCATGAGCGCGGGCATCATCGTGCCGTGTCCGATGCCGATGAGGAACAGGATGCCGAGCAGCACCGCGACGGGTGTGTCGTAGCTGATCTGGGTGTAGCAGAGGATGCCGAGGAGCACGACGGGCAGGCCGGTGAGGGCGAGACGGCGTGAGCCGAGCCGGTCGGCGAGCCGTCCCGACAGCGCCATGGTGATCATCGCGCCGAGGCCCATCGGGGCCGTCATCAGGCCGGATTTCAGCGGCGAGTACCCGTGGACGACCTGGTAGTACAGCGGGAAGAGCACCATCATGCCGAACAGCGCGCCCACGTAGACGAAGAACGCGAGGTTGACGACGCTGAAGGTGCGGTCCCGGTAGAGACGGACGTCCACTAGCGCGCTATCTCCACGGCGTAGCGCGTGCAGGACGAACAGGCCGATGAGCAGCAGGCCGAGCAGCGCGCTCCCGAGGACCTTGAAGCCGGTCAGCGCCTCGCCCTCGCCCGCCTCGGCCATGCCGAAGACGACGAGCGCGAGCCCGGGGGACAGCAGGAGGAGGCCGAGCCAGTCGAGCTTCGCCGTGACGGCCGAGCGCACGTCGGGCTCCATGAAGCGGAACGCGGCGGCGAGCGCGACGGCGCAGAACGGCACGTTGATGAAGAACAGCCAGCGCCAGCTCAGGTGCTCGAGCAGGAGGCCGCCGAGGGCCGGGCCGAGGACCGGCGCGAGCATCGCGGGCACCGCGATGACCGCCATGACGCGTCCCATCCGCCGCGGGCCGGCCTTCTGGGCGAGCATCGTCTGGCCGATCGGCATGATCATGCCCGCGGCAGCGCCCTGGAGCACCCGGAAGACGATGAGGCTCGTGACGTCCCAGGCGAGCCCGCACAGCGCGGACGCGGTGACGAACCCGACGAGCGACACCGTCCACATGCGTTTCGCGCCGAACCTGGCGACGGCCCAGCCGGTGATGGGGATGCTCATGGAAAGGGCGAGCGTGTAGCCGGTGAGCACCCACTGGATCGTCGTCAGCGGCGCTTCGAACGCGTCCGCGAAGGACTTCACCGCGACGTTGACGATCGTGGTGTCGAGGATCGTCATGACCGCGCCCAGGAGCACGACGATCGCGAGTTTGCGGAGTTCGGGGTCGAGACCCTCGTCTTGATCTTGCGTCTGCGTTACCACCGCTACACTGTAGCGCTAAGCGCTACGGTGTACGACACCTACTATGGAGCCATGCGCTCGAACGTCGATCCACCCGAGTCGGGGGCGGGGACTGACCCGGTGTGGACCCGCGGCCGTGCCCGTCAGCGCCGTCCGCTCTGCCGTGCCGACATCGTCAGGGCGGCCATGGAGATCGGCGACGCCGAGGGGCTGTCCGCGGTGTCGATCCGGCGGATCGCGACGCACCTTGGCGCGCGCGCGATGAGCCTGTACAGCCATATCGACAAAAAAGAGGATCTCTTCGAGCTCATGATCGACGAGCTCCTCACCGAGATCCTCATCCCGCCCGGCGAGCTGCCGCGCGGCTGGCGCGCGGCGATCAGCGAGATCGCCCGGCGCGAGCGCGCGATGATGCTGCGGCATCCGTGGGCGGTGAAGCTGGTCAACCACCACACGGCGATCGGCCCGAACCGGCTCCGCCACCTCGAGCAGTCACTCGAGGCGCTTGACGAACTCGGCCTCCCCGCCGACAAAGCCGTCCTCATCGTCCACCACGTGGACGCGTACATGGTCGGCTGCGTCCTGCGCGAGATCTCCGACCGGGAGATGGTCCGGCGTTACGGCGTCACCCACGCCGACGCCAAGACAGCCGCCCTGCCTTACCTTCGCCAGCTCGTCGCGGAGGGCGACTTCCCCCGGCTCGCGCCCCTTGTCGACAACCCCGTCCGCGTCCAGGCCGACCCCGAGGAACGCTTCGAACGCGGCCTCGCCTGGCTCCTCGACGGCATCGAGCACAACTTCGCCGGCCCCTAGCGGCGGAGGACCGACGCGGTGTGGGCGTCGGCGGGGAAGAAGGTCTCGACCGACAGTTCGGCGACGGTGACGTCGAGCGCGTTGCCGAAGACCGTCATCGTGCTGAGGAAGCTGAGGACCCCCGACGGGTGGCGCAGGCGCAGCGGGACATAGACGGCGTGCTCGTCGACGGGCACGTCGGCGGGCTCGGGGACGGGGAACGCGGCGGCCTCGGCGTGCAGCCTGAGGAGTTCCGGGTCCGGCGACGTCTCGATCTGGCGGCGCAGGCGGGCCAGGAGGTGCGCCCGCCACTCGCCGAGGTTGCCGACGTGCGGCGCGAGCCCTTCCGGGTGGAGGGTGGCCCGCACGACGTTGACCGGGGGCTTGAGCAGGAACGGCGCGACGAGGTCGGCGAGCAGCGCGACGCCCGCGTTGGCCTCGAGCATCGTCCAGTGCCGGTCCAGGAGCATCGCGGGCGCGGGTTCGTGCGCGCGCAGGACCCGCAGGACCGTCGCGCGGACCTGGGCGAGCTCAGGCTCGGCGAGCCGCGCGGGGACCGGCGCGTGCCCCGCGGCGAGCCGCAGCCTGTTGTGCTCGCGCGCGGTGAGGCCGAGCGCGTCGGCGAGCCTGCCGATCAGCTCTGCGGTGGGCCGTGACCTGCCCGTCTCCACGAAGCTGAGGTGCCGCTGGGAGACGTCGGCGCGCAACGCGAGGTCGAGCTGGCTGATCCTGTGGGTCTCGCGGAGTTCGCGCAGGACGTCGCCGAAGGCGCGGGGGCCTGCGGTCATCTCGGGCATATCCCTTCGTTCGGCGTCTCACACCTCAAGGAAACCCGGCACGAGATCCAGGACGCGGCGTTGCGCGGGATTCAGCACCTCCGCCGTGTAACCGCCCAGCAGGTCGGCGGGGTCCTTGAGATTCAGGGACTCCGCGATGTCGCTCATCGCGCTTATCAGCGGCGTAAGAGTCCTCGCGTAGTCACGGGCGAAGGCTTCGACTTCGTCGTCGGGGGTGTCGGGCGTCAAAGAGCCGAACCTGGAGACGATCGTTAGGAGAGTCGGCATGAGTTCGGGGGCGCTTATCCTCGCGTACACGTCGGCCAGGCCGTCCATCGAGGAGTCGCCGACGAGATGGGCCAGAAGGGCCGTCTGGTCGCGGTCGAAATCGGCGAGTTCGCGCGTCGGGTAGGCGTCGGCGAACAGCGCGACGAAGGGCGCGAGCTCGGGGGGCGCGTCCGGCGGGGCGCCCTCGGCGCGCAGATCGGCGATGAGACGGCGGCGCACGGTCAGCCGCTCGATCTCGGCGGCCAGTTCGGCGTCGAGGGCGGCGAGCAGGCCCGTGCCGTCGGCGGAGGGGTCGTCAAGGAGCGGGCGCATCCGGTCGAGGGGGATGCCGAGGGCGGACATCCGCTTGATCCGCAGGACGCGGGCGACGTCACGGACCGTGTAAGCGCGATAGCCGTTATGGGCGCGCGCGGGCTCGTCCAAGACTCCGACCTGGTGGTAGTGGCGCAACGCCCGGACCGTAACGCCGGTGATCCGCGCGAGCTCCCCGCTTCTCACCCTGCCTCCGCGACAGCTCGTCCGTCCTCGGCCTCCAGGGTACGCAGCGGCCGCGCCACCAGCGCCGCGCCCACGGCGAGCAGCCAGACGACGGTCACCGCGGCGGCCGCCGTCCGCAGGCCCGTCCACTCGACCAACGCCGCCGCGACGATGATCGACACCGGCGCGACCGCCGTCATGAACGCGTTCTGGGTCCCGGTGACGCGCCCGCGCACCGCCTCCGGCGTCCGCTCCATCACCAGCAGGCCGAGCAGCGCGTTGAACAGCCCGCTGGCGAACCCCACGAGGAACGCCCCGGCCAGGACGACGCCCGGCGACGCGAGCGCGCCGATCAGCGCGAGGCCCACGGTCACCCCCGCGAGGCCGCAGCCGAGCCAGACCCGGCGCGACCCGCGCGTCCCGAGCACCGCGTACAGGCCGCCGCCCATGAGCATGCCGAGCGCGATCAGGCTGAGGACCGAGCCGAGCAGCCCGGGCCGATCGAGGAAGTAGACGGGCAGGATCAGCGCCTGAAATGCGCCCAGCACGAACACCGCGGCCAGCCCGAGCCCGGTGACGGTCAGCAGGAACGGGCTGCCGACGAGCACCGCCCACCCCTCCCGCAACCGCGTCGCCCCGGCCCGCCGCGCCTCAGCCCCGACCGCCCCGACCCCACGCGGAATCACCAGCGTCACCACCGCCGCGGCGAGCGAGCACCCCGCAGTGATCCACAACACCGCCGCGGCCTCAAAAACCGCAAGCAACCCGCCCGCCGCAGCAGGCCCAACCAGCAGAGCGAACGCCCCCAAACTCTCCCGAAGCCCGGTAACCCTCTCCGCCCCCATCCGCCCATGCCGCACAACGGCCGGAAGCAACGCCTCCCTCGCCGTCATCCCGGGCACATCCCCCAACGACCCCACCAGCGCGCTGACGATGAACCACCCGATCCCCAGCTCCCCCACCCACGCCACAATCGGCAAGATCGCCACAGAAACCCCGGAAATCACATCCGTCACCACCGAAACCACCCGCCGATCAAACCGATCGACCACACCCCCCATGAACACCCCCGCCACCACCGCGGGCACCACACTTACCGCCGCCACAACCCCGGCCCCCCAGGCGCTCCCCGTCACCCCCAACACCACCAACGGCATCACCACCCCCGCCAACGAGTTCCCCAACACCGACAACCCATAAGACCCCAAATAGGCCCAAGCAACTCTCCCCATCCCCCCACCCAAAACCCCTCCCCTACGTCCGAGTCAAGGGCGTTCGTCCGGGAGACAGGTGTACGTATGCGGATCTTTCGTGACTGGTTGTCTATCAATCCTCTGGGAAATATGGGTTAGTCTCGGGGGCATGAGCAGCGGGAAGCCGGCGGGGCCGGTCGTCGTCATCGTCGGCGGGGGCGCGAGTGCGGCGCTCACCGCGGTTCACCTTCTCCTTGGGGAGCGCGGGGGCGAGCCTCCGCGGGTCGTGATCGTGGACGGGGAGGGCAGGCACGGGCTCGGGCAGGCGTACTCGACCACCGATCCGCTGCACCTGCTGAACGCGCCGGTCGCGAAGATGAGCGCGCTCGCCGAGGACCCCGAACACCTGCTGCGGTGGGCGCGGTCCCAAGGGATCGACGTCGAGGGGTCGGACTTCCTGCCGCGCCGTACGTACGGCCGGTATCTGCGTGATCTCTTGGACGAGGCCGGACGCCGCCGTCCCCACCGGCTGAGCGAGATCACCGGTACTGTCACCGACGTCTCCCGCCAGGGCGGCCGCTGGAAGGTGGCCCTCGCGGACGGCAAGGCCCTCGACGCCGACGCCGTCGTCCTGGCCACCGGCAACCGGGCCCCCACCGCGTGGCCCTGGGAGCCCGAGGGCGACCCGCGTTACGTCGCCGACCCCTGGGCGCCCGGCGCGCTCGACAGGATCGACGACTCCGGCGACGTCCTCGTCGTCGGAACCGGCCTGACCATGGTCGACCTCGCCACCACCCTTACCGCGCGCCACCCTGAGCGGGTCGTCTACGCGGTCTCCCGGCACGGTCTCCTTCCGCGGCCGCACCGATGTCCGAGCCCTCCCGCGGTGCCTTTCAGCCCGCCCGCCGGCGAGGTCACCGTCGCCGATCTTCACCGGATCTACCACGAGGCCGTCGAACGCAACGACGGCGAGTGGCGCGGGGTGGTCGACGGCCTGCGCCCGCACGTCCCGGAGATGTGGGGACGGCTGAGCCTGTCCGAGAAGCAGCGGTTCCTCACGTTCTTCGCGCGCGGCTGGGAGGTGCGCCGCCACCGCATCCCGCCGGCGACGGTCGCAAGGATCGACGACCTGCGCTCCACGGGCCGCCTCCGCGTCGTCAAGGGCTTCCTCGACTCGGTGACGGCCGGTCCGGACTCCCTGGCCGTCGCGGTCGACACCGGCGGCAACCGGCGCGACTTCAAGGTCGGCTGGGTGGTCAACAGCACGGGCCCGGCCGCCGACCCGCGCACCGACCCGCTGCTGCGCGGTCTGATCGACGCGGGGACGATCGCGGCCGACCCCCTCGGCCTCGGCCTGTCCGCCGACGGCTGCGGCTGCCTGCTCGGCCCCGAGGGCGAGTCGCGGCCCGGCCTGTTCACGCTCGGCCCGACCCTGCGCGGCCTGCGCTACGAGAGCACGGCCGTCCCGGAGATCCGCGCGCAGGCCGCGCATCTCGCGGCCGTCCACCTCGCCGAGTACGACATGCCCGCGGCGCGTCAGGGCGCGGAGCGCTCCGTCACTACCTGAGCGCGCTATCTACGACTTGGCTCGCTTGGGGAACGGCATCCGTACACGCGGCAGTAGAGGCGCGAGCGTACGCGCCCGCCAGGCCGCCGCCGTGACGCCGGAGCCGTAGGAGACGTCCTCCATCAGCCGTAGGGCCGTGTACCGAAGCGGGTCGACGGCGGGTCGGCGAGTGGCCCACTCGTAGGCGATCGGCGTGAGCATCGCCGCGCAGGCGGCGCGCGCAAGGCGGCTGCGCGGGGAGGCCGCGAGGCAGACGAGCCCGAGCGGCCACCATTCGCGGCGCAACGCGTGCCCCAAGGCCGCCGCGTCCGCCGTGACGCCCTTGGCGACGATGGCGGCGCTCAGCTTCCAGTCGTCCGACGTGCCCGCAAGCGAACGCCGCAGCAGGTACGTCGTAACGGCGACGCTGACGGCCGCAGAGACGGGTCGCCGGTACGTCACAAGGCCGAGGGTCGCGAGGTTCCACGCCGAGGGACGGGCGGGGACGAGCCGTCCAGGGTGCCGGTTCTCCAGGTCCGGAGCCGAAGTCCCGTACTCGTGCCTTCTCTTGGCCCACGCCTTCGGGTCGAGCCTTGGCGTGTGCACCACCCGCGCCTCCGGCTGGTACCTGACGTGCCAGCCCAGGTCGGCCGTCCGCCAGACGAAGTCGACGTCCTCGCCGAGCCGCAGCGCCGCGTCGAACGCCGGAGCTCCAAGCGCCGCATTGCGGACCACAAGGGTCGCGCTCGGCACGAACCCGAGCTTGGCACCGGGCCTGACGAGCGCGGGCCGCTCCCCCATGTCCAGGGCGGACCGCGCGGCCTCGTAACGGGCGAGCAGCCTTCCGCTGACGGTGTCCGGCACGATCCTCGGCGCGACGACCGCGACCTTCGGGTCGGCGAAGTGGGGCATGAGCGCGTCGAGCCATCCCGGCTCGGGCCTGCAGTCGGAGTCCACGAACGCGGTGAAGGCCGTCGAGACCGTCCGCAGCCCGGTGTCGCGCGCGGCGGCCGGCCCCCGGTTGACGGCGTGCCTGACGAGCCGCGCCCCGTACGTCTCGGCGAGGCGGCGCAGCGGCTCCGGGTCGGGTGAGGCGTCGTCCACGACGACCACCGGAAGGCCCCGCACCGCCTTGAGCGTCAGTTCGAGCTCGTCGGGACGGCCGTAAGCGGGGACGACGACGGTCACGTCGTGGGGCCCGGATACGGGCGGCGGGACGGGACGGGCGAACCCGTGGTCAAGGAGTTGCCGCGCAAGGGCCCTCCCCAGAGGGGAGCCGAAGACAACTCCCCGCTTACCCGCCGCGCGCAGTTCCCCAAGGAGAGGCACCGCGGCCGCCCCCATGCGGACGACCTTCCAAGGCGAGCCTCCCGTCGCCACCCGGTCCCCCGCCCACAGCGACGTGCCTTCGTCCAGCGCGACGCCGAAGCCCTCCGGGAGCGCCGCCGCGGCCCCGGAAGGCGGCCGGTTCGGCTCTGCGGTCACGGGCGAGGTCGGCAAGGTCGGCATGGGAGGTCCCGGGAAGACGGAAGACAAGAAGACGGAAGACAAAACGGAGAAGGGACCGCGGCCCATCCCGCCGCGGTCCCCGGGGAGAGCGGTGTCCCACGCGCCGACCCGCCCGGGGCGACGGGCCGGTCGGCGCGCGGACGACCGCCGTCCGTCGGACGGACGCGTGCGCCCGTCCGAGGATCGACGCCCGGCAGGCTACCGGTAAGGCTCATCGCGGATCGTGCTTCTCCACGAGGATTCTTTGCCGAAGTCGCCGGAAACAGGGTCGGCCGACGGTTCCAGGAGGCGGCCGCGTTCGTCGGCGCGGCCTTCGCGGACCCGTCGGACGACGGAGGCGACCATCTCGGCGACGATCCGCTCTCCCGCTTCGGCTGTCGCGCCCGTCGGGTCGCCGAGGACGCCGGAAGGGGAGACCGCGCGTACGCCGCCCGCGAGCAGCTCGGGCATCAGCTCGGCCAGGGGCCGGGTGTCCCCCACGACGGCGTCGCCGAGCCGCACGGTCTCGGGGGCGAGGTACAGCATCGCCGACGTCTCGGTGAAGCCCGCGTGCGGATCGGCTCCCGGCACTCCGCAGGGCGTCCAGGACACGTCGTGGCCTTCGGCACGCATCTGCCCGAGCGCGTCGTCCAAGGTGGGAACGTTCCCGCCGTGCCCGTTGACGAACACGACGCGCCCGGCCCATAGCCCGAGCGACCTGACGGTTTCCACGAGCACCGCGCGCAGCGCTGAGTGGCCGATCGAGACGGTTCCGGGGAAGCCCGCGTGCTCACCGCTCGCCCCGAATGCGAGGGCCGGAGCGACGAGCACAGGGCCGGGAAGCTCGCGCGCGGCCCTGGCGGCGACCGCCTCGGCGATCACCGTGTCGGTGGACAGCGGCAGATGCGGCCCGTGCTGCTCGGTCGCCCCTATGGGGACGAGTACCAGCGCGCTAGGCGGAACGTCGGGCCACACCGCCCCCGCGAGGGCGGCGTGGCCGTCTCGTCCGGACATGTCAGGATTCCGCGCCGAGGGTCACCTTGAAGTCGCGCGGGATGTGCAGGTCGGCGGGCGACAGGTCCTTGACCGAGGAGTGGCCGAGCCCGAGGACCGCCGAGTCGAGGCCGCCGCGCAGGATGTCGAGCACGTTCTCGACGCCGGCGCTGCCGTTCGCGGCAAGGCCCCACAGGTAGGCGCGGCCGATCAGCACGGCCCGCGCGCCGAGCGCGAGCGCCTTGGCGACGTCGCCGCCGCGCCGCACGCCGCCGTCGAGCAGCACCTCGATCTGGTCGCCGACGGCCTCGGCGACGCCCGGGAGCAGCCGGATCGTCGCGGGGGTCGTGTCGAGGTTGTTGCCTCCGTGGTTCGACACCGAGATCGCCGTGACGCCCGCGTCGACAGCGCGCTTGGCGTCGTCCACCCTCGTCACGCCCTTGAGCAGGAAGGGGCCGCCCCATTCCTTGCGCATCCACTCGACGTCCTCCCAGCTGGGAGGCGGCGTCTGCATCCACTCGTAGTACGCGCCGAAGAACGTCGGCGCGGTGCCGCCGGGAGGCTGGAGGTTGGGGGCGGTGAGGTCAGGGATCTTGCCGGTCTTGCCGAAGCGCCACAGCCACCCCGGCCGGTTGACGACCTTCGGCGCGAGCTTGACCATCGTCTTGAAGTCGATCTTCTCGGGGATCTGCGGGCTGCCCCAGTCGCGGCCGTTGGAGAACGACCAGTCGAGCGTGGCGATGAGCGCCTTGGCCCCCGCCGCCTTAGCGCGCTCCATCCGCTGGATCATGTCGTCCCGGGTGCCCGTCCAGTACATCTGGTAGAAGACGTTCGGGTTGGCCGCGGCGACGTCCTCGACCGAACGGCTCGCGAACGAGCTCAGACCCATGATCACACCGCGGTTGGCCGCCGCGCGCGCTACCGCGACCTCTCCTTCGGGGTCCACCGCCTGCACGCCCGTCGGCGAGATCAGCACCGGGAACGACGACTCCACGCCCATGATCGTGGTGCTGAGATCGCGCTCGGCCTTGTGGCCCGCCACCTTGGGGGCGAACCCCAGCTGCGCGAAGGCGTCGAGGTTGTCGTCGATCGTGCGGCCGCGCTCCGAACCCGCCACGAGCGCGCCGTAGACCATGCCGGGGAGGCGTTTCTTGGCCCTGCGCTGCGCTTCGGCGACCGTTTCGAACCAGGCGTTGCCCATGGGTGTTTCTCCTTGCCGAGAGCACGGCGGCGAGGGTGGGTGGCCGCGGCTCAAGAAAGACGTGGGGTGTGCGGCGGACGCCCGCGGGGTGTCGGGCGTCCGCCAAGGAGGGGGTCGGAGGGTGGGTCAGAGGGAGAGGCCCGCTAGCGGGTTCTCCTCACACGCGCTCACCGGACGGCGGTCGGGGTCGGGACGGCTCAGCGAGAGCTGCACCGGCACCGGACGGGACCGCGGCTTGGCCTTGCGCGAGTGGTCGGCCGACGGCTTGGGGATCGCCGAGCGGTCCTCCGGCCTTCCGGCGAGCAGCTTCTCGCCGTGCCCGACGACGCACTCGGGGTCGGGCCCGTCGAGGGGAAGGCCGGTGAAGAACTTCGCGGCCATGCAGCCGCCCTTGCAGGTGCTGTAGTGCGAGCAGGACGAGCACGCCCCGCCCGTCTGGGGCTCCCTGAGGTCCTGGAACAGCCCGGACTCACGCCATACGCCCGCGAAACCGCCCTCGGACCTGACGTTGCCCGCGAGGAACTCGTCATGGATCGCGAACGGGCAGGCGTACACGTCGCCGATCGGGTCGATAAGGCAGACCACGCGTCCCGCGCCGCAAAGGTTGAGGCCCGGGAGCGCCTGACCGTACGCCGACAGGTGGAAGAAGGAGTCCCCGGTGAGTACCTTGTCGCCGTTGGCTATCAGCCAGTCGTACAGCTCGCGCTGCTGGCCGGGAAGGGGGTGCAGTTCGTCCCACACGTCCGCGCCGCGTCCGGACGGACGCAGCCGGGTGAGCCGTAGCTGTGCGCCGTAACGGTCGGCGATGGCCTTGAACTCGTCCATCTGCGGGATGTTGTGGCGGGTGCAGACGACGGACAGCTTGAAGTTCTTCATGCCGGCGTCCGAAAGGTTCTGCATCGCCCGGATCGCGGTGTCGTAGGACCCCGGACCGCGGACCGCGTCGTTCACCTCGGCGGTCGCGCCGTCGAGCGAGATCTGGACGTCCACGTAGTCGTTGGCCGCCAGACGACGGGCGGCCTCGGGGGTGATGCGCACGCCGTTCGTGGAGAACTTGACGCCGACGTGATGCGAGGTCGCGTAGTCGAGCAGCTCCCAGAAGTCCGAGCGGACCGTGGGCTCGCCGCCGCCGATGTTCACGTAGAACACCTGCATGCGCTCGAGTTCGTCGATGACCGCCTTGCACTCGTCGGTGGTCAGCTCGCGCGGGTCGCGCCGGCCGGAGCTGGAAAGGCAGTGCTCGCAGGCCAGGTTGCAGGCGTAGGTGAGTTCCCAGGTCAGGCAGATCGGCGCGTCGAGTCCGAGCTCGAACAGGTCGACAAGCCGCGTTCCTGGCGCGGGAGCCGCCCGCTCGGGGGTGATGGTCATGCGGGGGTCCTTTCGACGACCATGGACGATCCGGCGAGCGCGCCGAGCGCCGCGCCGAACCTGGGCAGGTCGGTTTCGGGTACTCCGGCCGCCGCGCACGCGGCCCGCGCGGAGGGCGCGTCCTTCAGCGACCGGACGACCTCCAGCAGCACGCGGTCCTTGAGGAACGACAGCTTGCGGGTCCCGAAGTGGTACAGGAGCGCGCCGAAGGGTTCCGGCCGCACCGAGACCTGCGGGTGCAGGTCCCAGGCGCGGTCGAGATCGAGAGCGGGCATGACGGCCTAGTAGACGCCGCACATGCCGTCGATCGAGACCTCCTCGATCAGCGACTCCACGAGTTCCACGTCCTGGTTCTCGTTCATGGCACCTCCTGCTTCTTTCGGGTATCCGGCATATCCGGGTATGCGGCGGCGCACCCTTCGGGTGAGACCCCGCTCACACGGGTCAAGACATGTCGGATACTAGTTACATCGAGTGCCAAAAGGAAGGGGTCACTTCGGATGAAGAGCGGGTCACCTGCGGAATCGCGGCCAAACAGGACATCTCCCCGGGTTCCTCGGTGAACCGCCCCGACGTCGTCGTCGTGGGCGCGGGGGCGAGCGGAGCCGCCCTTGCGGCACGTCTGAGCGAGGACCCCTCGCGGACCGTCCTTGTGCTCGAAGCGGGGCCGGTACCTGCTGACATGTCGGGTTTTCCGGAGGATCTGCTCGACGCCAGACTCGTTCCCGGAGCCCAGCCGGGACACCCGGCCGTCAGCACTCACCTTGTGCGGCTCACCCCCGGGCAGGCGTACGTGGCCACCCGTGGCCGCTACCTGGGCGGGTCCACGACCGTCAACGGCGGGTACTTCATACGGGCCCGCGAAGCCGACTTCGCACGATGGGCGCAAGCGGCCGGGGACCCTCTGTGGTCCTACGAGCGCGTCCTACCGGTGATGCGGGAGTTGGAGAACGACCTCGACCTGGGCGACGGACCCCTGCACGGAGATAACGGGCCCGTAGGCGTCCGGCGTACCTCGCTGACGCACCCGGCCGCCGTCGCGTTCGCGGAGGCGGCCCGCTCTCTCGGGTATCCGGAGGAGGCCGACAAGAACGCCCAGGAAGCGCCGGGGTTCGGAGCCGTGCCCTCCAACGCCGTGGACGGGCGGCGGATCAACACCGGCGTCTCCTACCTGCTGGGCGCGCTGAACAGGCCCAACCTCACGGTGCTCGGGGGGTGCCCTGTGCGTTCCGTCGTCATCGAGGGCGGGCGGGCCGTGGGCGTCGTCTGCGAACGGGGAGGGCGGCGTGAGGTCGTCGCGGCGGGGGAGGTCGTCCTGTGCGCGGGGGCGTTCGTGTCGCCGCATCTGCTGCATCTCTCCGGGATCGGTCCTGCGCGTGAGCTGGAGCGGGTCGCCCTTCCCGTCGTGGCGGACCTGCCCGCTGTGGGGGCCGCCTTGAGCGATCATCCTCAGGTCGCGTTGGAGTGGACGGCCCTTGAGGAGTTGCCTGAGCCGTCGGGGTCCTGGCTTGGAGGGGCGTTGCATCTGACGTCGTCCAAGGGCGAGGAAGGGGATCTGGAGATCCTTCAGTCGCTCGTACCGCTGGCCGGGCTCGTCGGCGAGGCCGTCAGCGTGCCGGGGGCACCGCTGGCGTTCCTCGCCTCCGTGCAGACCCCTCGGCGGGGCGGGAGACTGCGCACCGAATCGGCCGACCCCCTCGTCGCGCCCAGGATCGACTACGGGTACCTGGAGACCGAGGCCGACAAGAGCGCGCTACGCGACGTTGTCCGGGCCGTCGCGTCGCTCGTCGCCACCCACGTGTTCGGCGCGGTCTCCTCCGGGCTCGTGGAACCCGCCTCCCTTGACGACGACACCGCGCTCGACCTCTGGATCGCCACCCACCTCGGCACGTCCCAGCACACCTGCGGCACCGTGCCCATGGGGACCTCCGGAGACTCGGCAGTGGACGCCCGTGGACGCGTACACGGGATCTCGGGGCTGCGGGTCGCCGACACCTCGATCCTGCCCACCGCGCCGCTGCGCGGGCCCGCCGCGACGGCCGTGCTCATCGGCGAGGTCATCGCGAAGGCGATGCGCGAGGAGTGACGCACAGTACGGGCCGGCGTATGGGCCGTACTGTGGCCGTCGGGGATGCTCGACGCGTCAGCGCGCGGCGGGATCGGCGGCGGACAGGCCGTCGCCGATCCTGCGCAGGGCCACGTCGAGTATCCCCGTCAGGTCCTCGGCGGCGTCCACCGACAGCCAGTACTCATAGCCGGAGATCGACGCGGCGAGCACCACATAACCCGACAGGACCGGCAGCATCGCGGTAGGCGGCTGCCCGGTACGGGCCGCGACGAACGCCGTGATGATCTCCCGCCAGGCGGCGTAGCGCAGGGTCGCGTCGGCCTGGAGGGTCGGCACCCTCAGGATCAGCTCCATCCGCTGGCGGTGCCACGGCACCTCCTGCGGGTCGTACCTGTTGAACTCCACGACGGCCGCGCGGACCGCCTCCATCATCGGCGCGTCCGCGTCGGCCTCGTCAAGGAGGACGCGCAGCCGGTCGAGGTGGCCCTCGAAGTCGCCCCACACGAGATCGTTCTTGGAGGCGAAGTAGCGGAAGAACGTGCGCCGCCCGATGCCCGCCGCCGCCGCGATGTCGTCAACGGTGGTCTCGTCGAAGCCGCGTCGGGCGAACAGCTCGAACGCCAGCCGCTCCAGCGCCGCGCGCGAGGTGACCCTCGGCCTTCCCAGGGCCGTCCGGCTCCGTCTGTTCGCGCTGTCGGTCTGCACCCCTCAAGGCTTTCACGTCACGGGCCCGTCCGCGAAAGCACCGGCTTCCTGGGCTTTTGCCCTGGTCTGCCGCCACGGGCCGGTCGGGTCGCGGAAAAAAGGCGGTAACGATGGGGCGTGCGGGACCACTTCCTGGTGACAGCGAAAGTTGAACCCGAGGACGGAGGTGAACACGTGAGCGAGGACGAGAAACGGTTCTCGTCGATCTACGACGAGTCCCGGCAGCACGTCTGGGCTTACGTCATCAGCCGTGGCGGGCGGCGGGTCGTGGAGGAGGTGGTCAGCGAGACCTTCACCATCGCGTGGAAGCGTCTCGCGGATCTGCCTCCCCAGCCGCTGCCGTGGCTGCTGGGCGTCGCCCGAAATGTGCTGCGCGAGAACTACCGGGCCGAGATGCGGCGCGAGGAGTTCGCCGCGGAACTGCGCGAGCGGGCCCTGCCACCACAGGCGGACGTCGCCGACGACGTCGCCGAACGCCAGGCCGCGCTGCGCGCGCTCGCCGCACTGCCGGAGGACGAGCGCGAACTGCTCATCCTCGTCTCCTGGCACGGCCTGTCGCCACGCGAGGCGGCCAAGGTGGTCGGCTGCTCGGCCGCCACCTTCCGCGTCCGCCTGCACCGGGCGCGCCGCCGTCTCCAGCGCGAGCTGGACCGGCCGACCGACCCCCGTCCCGTCCGTCCCCGCGTGGGGATGATCCGTGAGGAAATGCCATGAGCCGTGATCCGCTGCGCCTGCTGAAGCAGGCACGTCCCGCCGAGCTCGACCCGAGCGCGCCCGTCGCCGAGGAGATCCGTCAGGCCGAGCTCACCGCCGCGATGGCGTCCGGCGTCCCGTCCCGCGAGAAGGCCGGGGCCGTCCGCGCGGCGCGGCGCGGGCCCGCCCGGCTCGGCTGGGGCGTCGGCCTGGCCGGCGTGCTCACCGCGGCGGCTGTCGCGTTCAGCGTGCTGCCCCCCGAGACCCCCGCCGACGGCCGCACGAGCCCGGCGCCCAGCGCCAGCGGCCAGGCCGCCCCCGGCGTCGTCGCGCTCGACGCCAAGACCGTCCTGCTCGCCGCAGCGCAGGGTGCCGCCGAATCCCCCAAGGAGACCGGCGACTACTGGGAACGCGTGGTGGTCTCCCGCTCCTACGGGCGCACCGGCGCTAGCCCGTCGGCGTACACCGTGGTGACGTCCGACCGGCAGGAGAGCTGGATCCCCAACGTCAAGGGCGGCCGCATCTGGAACCGGCAGCAGTATCTGGGCACCCGCCCGGCCACCCCGCAGGACGAGGCGGCCTGGCGCGCCCAGGGCTCGCCCACGTCGATCCCGGTCTACTTCCGCAAGGGCAAGGGCACGCTCGCGCCCCTCGAGGTCGCGCCCGGTGAGGTCAAGACCGAGAGCTCCCTGCCGCTCGACGGCGACAAGGTCTTCTGGCTGGGCCGCAACGTCTCGATGCGGGACCTGCGGGAGCTCCCCGCCGACGCAGCAAAGCTGCGCTCCTGGCTGCTGGGGTTCTACACCGGCTCCGACACCGAGGCCGAGGGCGTGCCGATGGAACGTGACGCCTGGCTGTTCCGGGTCGTGTCCGGCATGGTCACCGACATGCCACTGCGACCAGAGGTGCGGTCGGCGGCGTTCACCGTCCTGTCCGGCCTCAAGGGCGTCACCTCCCTCGGCGAGGTCACCGACCCGGAGGGCCGGCCGGCCGTCGCGGTCTCCGCCATCGAGACCACCGACAACGGGGTCCTCGAGCACCGCATCTACCTCGACCGCACCCGCGGCCAGTCCCTCGCTTACGAGATCACCATCAAGAAGCCCGCGGGCCTGAACGCCCACTTCCCCGCCAACTCCCCCCTGTCCTCCACCACGGTCATCTCCACCACCTGGACCGCCGCCCACCCTTGACTTCTTCCCTTCCCTCCTGACCCGCGCCGGGCGGGCCACCCCCGCCCGGCGCACCACCCAGAGGCGAACCCACCTCCAGACACACCCAACGGCCCCGAAGGGACGAGAAGACCAGGCGAGAAGACCAACCGAACAAGCGAGCGCACAAAGTGCGGCCGTAGGGGTGAGGGCAAGAAACGCTCACGTGGGTCGGCGGCGAACTCTGGCTGTGCGGGGGCGAGGCAGAGGGGGCCGGAGGTTGAGGGGGTGGGAGGTCAAGAGGGCGGGAGGTACGTAGAGGGAGCGGGTGAGAGGTGGAGGGGGTGGGGGTGGGGGAAGGAGGCGGGGAGGAAGGAGGGGATTGGGGGGTGTGGGTGTGAAGGGGGGAAAGGGCGGGAACGGGCTTGATCATCGGGTGATCCGGTGGGTGGGGAAAGCCGGGTACAGGTGATTCGGGGGGATCATGAGACTTGGGGTGTGGGCGGCGTGTGCCGTCGTGTTGACGGGGATGACGGGGATAGCGGGGTGCGGGGGCGCTTCGGAGACCGCGGTGAAGAAGGGGGCCACGGCCGCGAGCCAGGCGCCTGCGGCGGTGGCCGCGCCTCCGGTCGCCGCGCCGCAGACGTTCGGGACGGGGTGCGCGTCGGTCCAGGGGACGTCCGGCGGCGGCCTCGCGGGGATGGCGGCGCAGCCCGTGGTCACCGCCGTGGCCGACAGTCCTGAGCTGACGTCTTTCGCCTCGGCCGTCCGCAAGGCCGGGATGGTCGAGACGCTCGACACGGCGCCGGAGATCACGGTGTTCGCACCGAGCAACGCGGCGTGGTCGGCGGTGAAGAAGGCCGACATGGACGACGGCATGATCCTCACCGGCATCCTCATGCACCTGATCGTCGAGGGCAGGCAGGGCCCCGACGAGCTCGGCTCCGGCGAACTCGAGACGCTGCGCGGCAGCACCCTCGAGGTCGAGGGCTCCGAGGGCGCGTACACCGTCGGCGGGGCGAAGATCCTCTGTGGCAACATCAGAACGGGCAACGCCACGGTCCACGTGATCGACAAGGTCCTGCTGCCACCGGAGGAGTGACCGCCGACCGGGCGGTCCGGCCGGAGCGCGACCGCCGGGAGGACGCATGGATATCCGTTCGCTGGAGGAGCAGGTCGCCCTGCTCGTGGGCCTGTCGGCCCGTCCGACTGGTTCGGACGCCCACCGGGCGCTGATCGAGGACGTCGCCGCCCGCTGGGAGGCGCTCGGCCTCGAGGTGCACCGTGACGCGCACACCTTCACCCGCTGGGAGGTCCCGACGGGCGCGGCGCGGCTGACGGTCGGCGAGGAGAGCGTCAAGGTCTCCTCGGCCTACCCGTACTCGGGGACGACGGGTCCCGAGGGCGTGTCCGGGCGGCTGCATCTGCTCGACGGCCTGGTCAAGCACTGGCGGCGGGCGCGCGGCGGGATCGCGGTGGTCGAGGTGCCACACCGGCCCGTCCCGTTCGACCTGCTCATCGGCCAGTGGGAGGGGGACGCCCCGGCGCGTCCCCCGGTCGCGAACCCCGTGGTGACGGCGACGCTGTTCGGCCCGGCCCTCGCGTCCGCCCGCAAGGCGGGGGTGCTGGGCGTCATCGCGGTCTGGAAGGGCCTGTCCCCGGGCAACGCCCAGGGCCAGTACCTGCCTTTCACCTTCCCGTACCGCGATCTGCCCGCGCTATGGGTCGCGGGCGAGGACGGCGAACGCGTCCTGGCCGCTGCCCGCGCGGGCGACGACGCCCACCTCGTCCTCGACGCCGTCCTCACCGAGAACACCCAGACCGAGACCATCTGGACGATCTCCAAGGCCACCCCACCCGACAAAGCCGACAAAACGCCCACACCGGAAGCCGCAGACGCGCCGGACGGGCGCGCCGCGACCGACAGCGCGCCGGAGAAGGGCACCGGGGTGCAGGTGCCGGACGGCGGTGCCGCGTCGGCGAGGGGCCGTGGGGCTGCGGGCGGGTCGGGAGGGGGTGAGTCGGTTCTTGTTGTTTCGCACAGTGACGGGGTCAATGCGATCGAGGAGAACGGGCATATCGGGCTTGTGGAGATGGCGCGGGACGCGGTCGAGCGGCCGCACCGGCGGGACATCGTGTTCGTGCTGACGTCGGGGCATCTGCGGATTCCGGCGGTGACGTCGCACGGGCAGGCGACGACGGCCTGGCTCGCCGCGCATCCCGAGCTGTGGGCGGGCGGCCCCGGACAGCTCCGCGCGGTCGCGGGCCTCGTGGTCGAGCACCTCGGCGCGCGCGAGTTCGCCGACGATCCCACGACCGGCGTCTACGGCCCGACCGGCGCCCTGGAGCCCGAACTCCTCTACGCGACGACCCGCCAGCTGCGCGACCTCGTCCTCGAGGAGTGGACGGGCCCGGCCCCCGCCCCCACGGAGGTCTGCGCCCCCGGCCCGCTCGTCCACTTCGGCGAGGGCGAACCCCTCTACGAGCGCCGCATTCCCGCCGTCTGCCTGGTCACCCCGCCCCAGTACCTCCTCGCCGAGACCCCCTACGACGCCTCCCTCACCGACCTCCCCTCCCTGCAACGCCAGATCGAAAGCTTCATTCGCCTCCAACGCCGCCTAGACGCCCTCCCCTCCTTCACCCCCGTCCCCGCCCCTTCCCGCCTCCGCAAACTCTGGGCCACCCTCCGAGCCGCCCGCCTAGCCCTAACCCCCACCCCCTAACCCCCCACCCGCAGCCCCTTCGGGACTGCGAAGAGAATCCGCGCCCCCTTCACCACCCCCTCCCCGCAGTCCCTTCGGGACCGCGGGAAAATTCCGCGCCCCCTTCACCACCCCCTGCCCGCGACCCCGAGTGGCCCGCAGGGCAAGCCCCACCCCTCAGCGCCCCCCTGCCCGCAGCCCCGAGGGGCCTGCGGGGGGTCGCCCCGCTCCTCAGCGCTCCCCCGCCCGCAGTCCCTTCGGGACTGCGGGAGTAAATCCCGCCCTCCGGCACCCCTCCCCCGCCCCGAAGTAACTACGGCCCCGCCCACCCCTTTCGACACCTTTCCCGTGCCCGCAGCCCCGAAGGAACCGCGAGCTGATCGCCTCCCCCCTCGGCGTCTTCCCCTTCCCCGAAGTCCCGACGGGACAGGGAGAAAAATCCGCGCCCCCTCGGCACCCCCCTGCCCGCAGTCCCAAGGGCCCGCAGGAAGCAAGGTCCACCCTGCGGCACCCCCTGCCCGCAGCCCCGAGGGGCCGGGGGGAAGGCCCGCCCTTCAGCGCTCTCCTGCCCGCAGTCCCTTCGGGACTGCGGGGGAAGACCCCGCGTCCGCCCAGCCTCCCGCGCGTGCGCGGCGTCCCGCCCCTGCTCAGCGTCCCGCGCGGGCGCGGCACGGCACGTCGCGTCCGCCCCCGAAGCAACTACGGCCCCGCCCCACCCCTTTCGGCACCCCTTCGGCCCCCTCCCGTGCCCGCAGCCCCGAGGGGCCGGAGGGGACAAGGCCCGCCCCTCGGCGCTCCCCTGCCCGCAGTCCCGAGGGGCCCGTGGGAGTAAGGCCCGTAAGGCTCGCCCTTCGGCGCTCCCCTGCCCGTGGCCCCGAGGGGCCGGAGGGGGCAAGGTCCACCCTGCGGCACCCCCTCCCGCAGCCCCAAGGGGCCGGGGGTAAGGCCCGCTCTTCGGCGCTCTCCTGCCCGCGGTCCCGAGGGGACTGCAGGGGCAAGGCCCGGCCTTCGGCGCTCCCTGGGGCCACGGGGGTAAGGCCCGCCCTCAGCGCTCCCCTGCCCGCGGTCCCGAGGGGACTGCGGGGGAAGGCCCGGCCTTCGGCACCCCCTGTCCGTGGTCCCGAGGGCTGCGGGGGCCCGGCTTTCGGTGCGCTCTTGCCTGCGGTCCCGTTTGGGGGTTTGGGGAGGTCTTGTCGCTTCGGTGTTTCTCGGGGCTCCTCTAGCCGCAGTCCCGAAGGGACTGCGGCTGGGGGTTTAGGGACGGGGGCGGTTTGTGGTGGGGGTGGGGTGGGGGTGGGGGGGTTTCACGTGAAACAGGGGTGGGAGGGGGAGTGGACAGGGTGTCGGTTTTGTGGTGTTATGCGGGGGTTGTTGTTGCGAGGTGTTCGCAATAGCGGGAGAGGGGCGGGAGTCGCAGGTGGGGTTGTGGAAGGCGGGGGCGGGAGTTCTCGTGGGGTCGGCGCTGGTGGTCGGGGTTGTCGCGTGTTCCGCGCAGGAGGGGGCGGGCAGGGCGGCGGACTCGTCGGTGACGATCGGGGTCTCGTATGAGCCGGAGAGCCTCAGTCCGCTGCTCGGGTACGGCAAGGACGGCAACTCCAAGATCTTTGACGGGCTTCTGCAGCGCGACCAGGGACTTGAGCTGGAGCCCGCGCTGGCGACCGCGCTCCCCGAGGTCTCGGAGGACGGGCTCACCTACACGTTCCAGCTCCGCGAAGGCGTCAGGTTCAGCGACGGGACCCCGTTCACCGCCGCCGACGTGGTCTTCACCTACACCACGATCCTCGACGCGAAGACCAACAACGGCTACGCCTCCGAGCTCGACGCGATCGCCAAGGTCGAGGCGGACGGCGAGCACAAGGTCGTCTTCACGCTGAAGTACCCGTATGCCCCGTTTATCGAGCGGACCGTGCTGCCGATCGCGTCGGCGAAGGCCGCGGGCGGCCAGGACCCGAACACCGGCGAGTACAACACCAAGCCCGTCGGAACCGGCCCCTATGTGGTGTCTTCCTGGCGCAAGGGCGAAAAGCTGACGCTCAAGGCGAACCCGGACTACTGGGGCGGCGCGCCCGAGATCACCGATTTCACCGTCGCGTTCATCCCCGACGACGACGTCCGCGCGACCCGCCTGCGGGCGGGCGAACTCGACGGCGCGGCGCTGCCCCCGTCGGTCGCCGAGCCGTTCCGCAAGCTCGACGGCATGACCGTGCTGAACGCCAAGTCCGTCGACTACCGGACGGTCACGCTGCCGACCGCCAACCCGGTGACGGGCGACAAGGCGGTCCGGCGCGCGCTGAACCTCGCGGTGGACCGGGACCTGATGGTCGAGTCGATCCTCAAGGGCTCGGGCCGCCCGGCCTACAGCCCCCTTCCCGACGACAACCCGTGGTTCCTCAAGAGCACAAAGATCACGCGTAACGAGGCAGAGGCCGCGCGGATCCTTGACGACGCCGGCTGGAAGCCCGGCGACGACGGCGTCCGCGTGAAGGACGGCAAGCGCGCCTCGTTCACGCTCTGGTACTTCTCGGGCGACAAGCTCCGCCAGGACCACGCGCTCGCCTTCGCCTCGGACGCCAAGAAGGTCGGCGTCGAGGTGAAGGTGCAGGCCGGCACCCGTGAGGTGGTCCAGCCGCTGCTCGGCAAGGACCCGATGCTGGCGGGCGGCGGCGCTGGCTTCGACCCGGACTTCGACCTGTACCCGTCGCTGTACTCCAAGCTCGGCGGCGACGGCTGGAACAACATGCCGCACTACGCCAACGGCGCGGTGGACCGCGCGCTGGAGATCGGCCGGGAGAGCGGCGACGAGACCGAGCGCAAGCTCGCCTACGAGACCGTCCAGGACGAGTTCGCCAAGGACCCCGGCTACGCGTTCCTCACGTTCATCGACCACGTCTATGTCATGGCCGACGGCTACGCCGACCTGACGACGCAGGTCGAGCCGCACGACCACGGCCTCGCCGGCGGTCCCTGGTGGAACCTGGAAGACTGGCGCCTGCCCAAGTGAGAACGCGGCGGGGGACGGGCAAGGCGGTCGGACGGCTTGTCGGGCGGCGGGCGCTCGCCGGGGTTCCGGTGCTGCTCGTCGTCACGTTCGGGGTTTTCGGGCTCGCGGCGGTGTCTCCGTTCGATCCGGTGCAGCAGTATCTGGGGTCGGCGGGGTTGACGGCGTCGCGGGAGACGCTCGACCAGGTCGCCCGCAATCTCGGCGTCGACGTGCCGTTCTGGCAGCAGTGGTGGAACTGGCTGACCTCCGCGTTCGGCGGCGATCTCGGCGAGTCCAGCACCTACCGGCAGCCGGTCGCCGAGGTGATCGGGGGGCGGCTCGGCTGGACGGCGCTGCTGTGCGCGGTCGGGCTCGCGGTCGCGGTGGCGCTCGCGGTGGTCCTCGGGGTGGCGGCGGCACGGCGGCCGGGCGGCGCGCTCGACCGCGCGGCGACGTCGCTCGCCTACACGCTCGAGGCGGCCCCGTCGTTCTGGGTGGGTCTGCTCGCGATCTGGCTGTTCGCGCTGCATCTCGGCTGGCTGCCCGCGGGCGGCCTCACCGACCCGGGCACCGACGAGATCACCGCAGGCGGCGTGGCGCGTCATCTCGCGCTGCCCGCGCTCGTGCTCGCGATCTCCCAGATGCCGTGGTTCCTGCTTTATGTCCGCCAGGGCGTGTCGGACGCGCTCGCCGAAGACCCGGTGCGCGGCGCGCGGGCGCGCGGCCTGCGCGAGCGGACCGTGCTGTTCGGGCACGCGCTGCGCTCTGGCCTGCTGCCGGTGCTGACGCTGGTCGGGACCCGCACGCCCGAGGTGATCACTGGCGTGCTGCTCATCGAGACGGTCTTCAGCTGGCCGGGCATCGCCTCGGCGACCTCCGAGGCCGCGATGGCCGCCGACTTCCCGCTCCTTGCCTCGGTGACGACCCTCTCGGCGGCCGCGGTGCTCGCGGGCAACCTCCTGTCCGACATCCTCTACGGCCTCGCCGACCCCCGCGTCTCCCTGGAGGACCTGTGACCCCCACCCGACGCCCCCACCCGGCCCCGCACTCGCCGACCCACGACACGCCACTCCCCCACGCCGTCCGATACGCGGCCGACGACACCCGACGTCGCCGCGCCACCCGGCGTGCGGCGGCCGACTGCGCGCGACGTGGCCGAGCCGATGACGCCGGGGTGGTCGAGGGGGCGAGGCCGTGATGGAGACGCAGATCAAGAGGGACCAGAGGCCGGTCCAGGACAAGGGGAGCGCGCCGAAGAACGCGAGGGCGGCTGCCAAGGCCGTGCTCAGGGCGGGGGCGCAGGGGAGGCGGGGAAGGCGGGCCGCGGGGACGCGGCATGTGCTGCGGTTCCGCGTCTCGGCCGCGTTGGTGGTGTTGATCGCCCTTTCTGTCGTGTTTGTCCCCGTGCTGTTCCCTCTCGACCAGCAGGCCGTGGATCTGCGCAATACCCTGCGCGCCCCGACGTGGGCGCACCCGTTCGGCACCGACGGCAACGGCCGCGATGTGCTGTTGCGCTGTGTGTACGGGTTGCGGGTGTCGCTGATGGTCGGGCTTGTGGCCGCGCTGGGCTCGGCGGTGATCGGCACGCTCATCGGCTCGGCCGCCGCGATGTTCGGCGGACGGGTGGACCGCCTGGTGATGCGCCTCGTTGACACGTTCTCGGCGGTGCCGCACCTGATGATGGGCATCTTCATCGTCGCGATGTTCCGGCCGGGCGTCTGGCCGGTGATCATGTCGATCGGGCTGACGCACTGGCTGTCCACGACCCGGATCGTGCGCGCCGAGGTGCTGTCGCTGCGGTCGAGGCCGTTCGTGGACGCCGCAGTTTCGGGCGGCGCGTCGCGGCTGCGCGTGGCGACGCGGCACGTGGTGCCCGCGGTGCTGCCGCAGGCGGGCCTGGCGGCGGTGCTGCTCGTGCCGCACGCGATCTGGCACGAGACCGCGCTGTCGTTCCTCGGCCTGGGCCTGCCCTCGCACCAGGCGAGCCTGGGCAACATGATCTCCGACGCGCGCGGCACGCTCCTTGCGGGCGACTGGTGGCCGACGCTCTTCCCGGGGCTGTTCATCATCGTGCCCACCCTCGCGATCGCCGGGCTCGCCGGGGCCTGGCGGGAGCGGCTGAACCCGCGCCGCCGATCGGAGCTGATGCTGTGACCTCGCCCGTGGAGAAGCGCATGGAGGAGCGCACGGAGGAGCACGCCGCCGTGCTGTCGGTGCGCGGCCTGACCGTCAGCTTCGCCGTGCGGCGCGACGGGGCGTGGCGCGACGTCGCCGCCGTGACCGACGTGGCGTTCGGCCTCGCCCCCGGCGAATGCCTCGCGCTGGTGGGCGAGAGCGGATGCGGTAAATCCGTGCTGGCCTCGGCCCTGCTCGGCCTGCTCCCCGGCAACGCCGATGTCTCGGGAAGCGCGCTGCTCGACGGCGTCGACCTGCTCGCCGCCGACGAGGCCACCCTCGCCGGACGGATTCGCGGCCGCCGCGTCGGCCTGATCCCGCAGAGCCCGGCCAACCATCTGACGCCGGTGCGCACGATCCGCTCCCAGCTCGCCGAGACCGTACGGGAGCTCACCCCCCACGCCGACAGGCAGGCCGCAGTCCTTGACGCCGCCGAACGCGCCCTCTTCCCCGCCGACCACCTCGACAGATACCCGCACGAGCTGTCCGGCGGCCTCGCCCAGCGCGCCGCGACCGCGCTCGCCCTCGTCGCCGACGCGCCCCTCCTGCTCGCCGACGAGCCCACCACGGGCCTCGACCGCGATCTTGTGGACCGGACCGCCGCCGAGCTGCGCCGTCTTGTGGACGCCGGGCGCTCCCTCCTGCTCATCACGCACGACCTGACCGCCGCCGAGCAGGTGGCCGACAGGGTGGCCGTCATGTACGCCGGACGGATCGCCGAGATCGCCGACGCCGCGACGTTCTTCGGCGCGCCCGGCCCCCGGCATCCGTATGCGCGCGGTCTCCTTGACGCCCTGCCGACGCGGGCTTTCACCCCCATTCCGGGCATGCCGCCCACCCTTGACGACCTCCCGCCCGGCTGCGCCTTCGCGCCCCGCTGCCCTTCCGCCACCGCCGTGTGCACCACCGAAATCCCCCTCCTCAACACGCCATCACCCGGCCCGGCATGCCATCACCCGGCCGACCCCCACACTCTGACACACCCCACTGACATTCCGTCACCCCCCAAAAAGAATTCCGGTTTGTCCGTATATGCCGTGGGGGAATCCGCCGATGCCACCTGAGAACGCCGCCGAAATGCCGCCCGCGCTGGAATTGCTTGCGATTCATGCTGGATATCCGGGTCTCAAACCCGTCGTCCGGGATGTCTCGTTGACGATCGGGCGCGGCGAGTCCGTCGCGCTGCTCGGGCCGAGCGGGTGCGGGAAGTCGACGCTCGCGCGGGTCTCCGCGCTGCTGCACCGGCCGGAGTCCGGCGAGGTGCTGCTGGCCGGAAAGCCCGCGACGGGCTGGCGCTACCGGGCCTCGCGCGCCCAGCGCACGTCGGTCGGCCTGGTGTTCCAGCAGCCGCGCGCGGCCGCCGACCCGAGGCTCTCCTTGGCGGATCTGATCGCCGAGCCGCTACGAGCGGCCAAGGTGGTCGCCCGCAGGGATCGCGACGCGATCGACCGCAAGGTACGTCCGCTGGCCGAGCGCGTAGGGCTCACCCCCGACCTTCTGACGCGCCGCCCCCACGAGGTGAGCGACGGCCAGCTCCAGCGCGCTTGCGTGGCGCGTGCCCTCGTCCTCGGCCCGTCGCTGCTGATCTGCGACGAGATGACGGCGATGCTCGACGCGTCCACCACGGCCGCGCTCGTCGCAGCCGTCGAGGAGTACCGGGCGGAGTCCGGCGCGGCCCTGCTCGCGGTGGGCCACGACCGTCCGCTGCTGGCCCGCTGGTGCTCGCGGGTCCACGACTACGCGGCCCTCGTCGCCTGATCCGCGCGGCACGGACGAAACCAAAAAACCCGGCAAACCTTGACGGTCTATCGGATTCTTCTCTTTACCTAGAGGTTTTTCGGAGGATTCTCCGGCTATGTCGAGTTCGTGGACTTCAACGACGATGTCAGGCTCGATCCGTCCCAGGTCGAGGTCAACCGGGGCGGGCGCGGCCGGGGCGTCGCGATGGGCGGCGGGCTCGTCGGGCTGCTCGGCCTGATCGCCGCGCTGTTCTTCGGCGTTAACCCGTTCGAAGGGCAGGAGCCGGGTCAGGGCGCGCAACAGGCTCCGCAGCAGGCGCAGGAAGCGAGCGACGTACAGCGCAAGTGCCTTACGGGGGTGGACGCCGAGCAGGGAGGCGACTGCCTTGTTGTGGGCGTCGTGAACAGCGTGCAGGACTACTGGGGAAGGGTGTTCGCCAACAGCGGGCTCGATTACACGCAGGCCAAGACGCAGCTGTTCGAGGCGTCGACGCAGACGGGCTGCGGATACGCGACGTCGCAGGTTGGCCCGTTCTACTGCCCGGCCGACCAGAAGGTCTACCTAGACCTCACGTTCTTCGACGAACTCCAGTCGAAGTACGGGGCGCAGGGAGGCCCGGCCGCCCAGGCGTACGTGATCGGCCACGAGTACGGGCACCACGTACAGAACCTTCTCGGGGTGATGAACCGGGTGCAGCAGGGCACTTCGGGCGCGTCGAGTCCGGCCGTGCGGATGGAGCTCCAGGCGGACTGCTACGCGGGCGTGTGGATGCGCAACGCCGTACAGACGGGGTATTTGGCGCAGATCACCCAGCAGGACCTGGACCAGGCGCTGAGCGCGGCCCAGGCCGTCGGGGACGACCGGATTCAGACGCGGGCGCAGGGCTACGTCCGGCCTGACGCGTTCACGCACGGCACCTCCGCGCAGCGGTCGAAATGGTTGACCGAGGGCTATTCGTCCGGCGACCCGACCCGCTGTGACACGTTCCGCGGGGCGATCTAGGCGGGAACTCAGGGTGTGCACGGATGACCGGGCACGGCGCGCCGCAATAGACTCCGGAGCGTGATCTTCAAAGCGGTGGGCGACGGCCGCCCCTACCCCGACCACGGGCTCCAGCCGCGGGACTGGGCCAAGATCCCGCCGCGCCAGATCCGCCTGGACGAGCTCATCACCACAAAACGCGAACTCGACCTGCACTCCCTGCTCGCCAAGGACTCGACCTTCTACGGCGACCTGTTCCCCCACGTAGTGCACTGGCAGGGCGACTTCTATCTGGAGGACGGCCTCCACCGCGCCCTGCGCGCCGCCCTGCACCAGCGCACTGTCCTGCACGCCCGGGTCTTCGACTACTGAGACTTGGGACGGTTCCGCTTACGCCGCGCCCCGCGACGTCAAGGATGCGGACTTCCTTACGCACGGGCCCACGACGTCGGCTACGCGGCCGCGCGACGGGTGCGGAAGCGGTCGGTCAGCCGCGTCAGCAGATTAGGACGGCGGCCCGCGCGCGCTGGAGTCGGCGAAGGGACGGGAGCCGAACGGCCCGGCCAGAAGTCGGCGGTGTCCAGGGGTGACGGTACGGGCGGCGGAGGCAGCCTCCGGGAAGGCCCCGCGAAGGTCGCGGACGCCGGGCGCGGAGAAGGCGGGCGGGCGGGGGGTCGGGGTGGACGGGAGCGCAGGCGGGTCCAGAGGGCGTGCCCGAGGCGGGTGAGGGTGTCGGCGGTGACCCAGGCGTCGACGCCGTCGACGTGGACGAGCGCGCGCCACACGTGGGTCGACGCGCCCCACCAGAGGGTGACGACCTCGGGGAAGGCGGCGCGCAGTGCGGCCGGGTCGACGGGACGTGCGGCGGGACGGGTGGGCCCGCCCGGCCGGGCCGGTGGACGCCCGGCGGCCCGGGAACCCGAATCGGTCACCGCGATAAGCGCGGGCGAGGGGCGGGAGGGGCGCGGGTTCCGGGGGTCGGGGAGGCGGGGGTCGGTAGGGTTGGCCATAAGGCAGGAGTTCTCTTCCTGACTGAGGCCCCGGGGTTCCGTTGTTGGCGCAGCGGCCGGGGCCGTTCTGGTTTCGGGGCGGGCTTCGGGGGCGGGGGGCGCGGCCCCGCCGGGGGTCAGGCCGTGGCCTTGGCGTCGAGTTCGAACCAGACGACGGTGCCGCGGCCGTCGGGGCCTGGGTCGTGGCCCCAGGCGTGGGCGAGGGCGTCGAGGAGGAAGAGGCCGCGGCCGTCCTCGTCTTCGTCGGAGGCGGTGCGACGGGAGGGGACGCCGCCGCCCTCGTCGTAGACCTCGACCCGCAGGCGGGCTGACTCGTCGGCGAGCAGAAGGGCGACCCGGACGATTCCGGTCGCGCCGCCGTGCTGCAACGCGTTCGTCGCGATCTCGGACGTGAGGAGCCGCAGCGTGTCGATCGCCGGCGACGACGCGTGCGGCGCGGCCACCGAAGCCGCCCACTTCCGCGCCCTCCCCGGCATCTGCGCATCCGGCTTAAGCCGGGCAAACCCGACAAGTCTCAGCTCGGTTCGACTCCGACCCATGCCATTCACGCTCCCTGAGTGTGGCCGGACCGCTACTCTCAGCGGCATCGGCCCACATGATGTCGTAGATTTTTCTATGGGGCCGAGAGATTGTCTAAGAAATCTTGGCCGAGTTTGGCCAATTGCCCGTCGCGGGTAGACACGGCCGTGCAAAACTCCGGGCATGGCAAAGGACCAGGGGCCAACGGCACGGCAGCGGAAACTCGCCTCGGAACTGCGGAAACTCCGCCGGGAGGCGGGTTTCACGACCGATGACGCGACTGCCGCGCTGGGTTGGCAGAAGTCGAAGCTCAACCGTGTCGAGACCGGCACCACCACGCCCACAGTCGCCGACGTCGGGCGCATCCTCGGCGCGTACGGCGGCATCGACCACGCGCGCCGCTTGGCGTTCCTCGAACTGACGCGGCAGATCAGGCAGCGCGGCTGGTGGGTGCCGTTCGGCGAGATCTTCTCCGGCTCGTACGCGGAACTGGAGGACGCGGCCGACAGAATCCTCTCGCTGGAGAAGGAAGGTATCCCGGGCCTTCTCCAGACGCCGGACTACGCCCGCGAACTCATCTCGCAGGTATCGCCGAGTCCGCAGGAGACCGACCTCCGACTTCAGGCGCGACTGACACGACAGGCGATCCTGCTCAGGGAGAAGGCCCCGAAGCTCTGCGCCGTGCTGACCGAAGAGGTTCTACACCGGCCCATCGGCGGGCCCACGGTGATGCGCCGCCAGCTTCAGCGACTCCTCGAAGAGGCGGAGCGGCCGAACGTCGAGCTCAGGGTGATCCCGACCGAAAGGGCGCACTACCCGACCTTCGGTGAAGGCGGCATGGTGATCTTCGAGTTCGACTCGCCGATCGAGCTGGACACGGTGTACGTCGAGACCGTGCCTGGCGGCCACTACATCGAAGATTCCGGGCAGGTGCACCGCTGTAAGGTGGTGTACGCGCAAGTCGCGGAAGCCGCGCTGTCCCCCGAGGACTCGGCGGCGCTCATCACTGCGATCTCCAAGGAGTAGTCCAGGCCATGCACCAGCCTCGTCTTCAGTGGCGCAAGTCCTCATACAGTGGCGGCGGCAACAACACTTGCGTCGAACTCGCCGAGCTGCGTGAGGCCGGAGACGTCGGCATTCGGGACAGCAAGAACCCCGCCCACGCTCACCTGAGCGTCACGCGCGCACAGCTCGGCCGCCTCGTCTCCCGCATCCGGACGAACGAGTTCTAACCGGCCGATAACGACCGATACAGGCCCCCGGCAGCTCGCACTGCCGGGGGCTTTCTCGTGCGCCCGTCCAGGCCAAGGAGCGCGCAACTCCCACGATAATCGAACACCTATCGAACGCCTAGCCCATCCGGCCGTGTTTGGTCACCTAGGTTTCTGGGAACGCCACTCGCATCCGTGACCGTAAGGAGCACCGATGTCCACCCCCTTCCGCTGGCGCAAGTCCTCGCATAGCTCTCCCACCGGTGACGCGTGCGTCGAACTGGCCGAGCAGCGCGACCGCGTCGCCGTCCGCGACAGCAAGAACCCCGCCGACCCGCACCTGAGCTTCACCCGCGCCGAACTCCGCCGCCTCACAACCCGTCTGCGCGCCTAGCCGGTGCTCACCCGGGAAAGGTTCTCCCGGACTCGATCCCGGGGTCGCGCGGGAGGCGGCGCGGCGCGTTACGGCCGCCGGGTATGCGGCCGAGGTCGTCGCCGGGGATGGGGCGCTCGGGTGGCCGTCGGGTGCGCCCTATGACCGTGTGCAGGTCACCTATGCCGTCTCACGTATCCACGCCGCCTGGCTTGGGCAGACGCGGCCGGGTGGGGTGATCGTCGCGCCTTGGCGGACCGGGTTCGTCAACCGGGGGGCCGTCGTCCGCCTCACCGTCGACGAACAGGGCAACGCGAGCGGCCCCTTCACCCGTCCCGCCGAGTTCATGCGCGACCGACGCGACCGCCACGACGTCGACCACCACGCCTACATCCCCGCCGACGCCCCGGGCTGGCCCGCCGACACCACGACCTCCACCACCCACCTGACCAGGGACGACCTGCACGACCCGGCCGCCGAACTCGTCATCGGCATGCGCGTCCCCGACGTCGTCGCCGCCCCCGCCCACCAAGGCGACCTCCCCGTCACCTGGCTCTACTCCCGCACCTCCCCCTCCTGGGCCGCCATCATCTGGCACCCCGACGCCCCCACCCAAGTCCTCCAGGGCGGCCCCCACCCCCTGTGGCCCCCCATCGAACAGACCTGCGACCACTGGCACGCCTCCGGCCGCCCACCCCTCACCTCCCTGACCCTCACCATCACCCCCACCACCACAACCCTCCAAATCACCCCCACCCAGCCCCGCATCTGACCCCGGGTGGCCGGGTGCGGTCAGGGGGTGGGGGCGGGAGGTGGGATGTTCGAATTCTTCTCGAACAGTTATACGCTCTGGTAGGGATCGGGTGCTCTCGGGAGTGGTCGGGGGCGTGGCAGCGTGCTCGGCATGTCCGCTCCGGAGTCGATTGACCGCGCTTCGCGTATTCCGCTGTACCTGCAGCTCGCGGAGGTGCTGCGCATCCATGTGGAAGGTCTGCTCGACGGCGAGCTGCTGCCGTCGATCGGGCGGCTGACCGAGCGGTACGGCGTCGGGCGCGGCGTCGTGCGCGCCGCGTTGCAGGAACTCGAACGTGAGGGCCTTGTGGTGGTCGAGGCGGGTATCGGTGCGTTCCGGCGGCCCCGGCCTTCGATCAACGAGGTCGACGCGCGGGCCGGCGACGTCGTCGCCACCCGGCCGCCCACGCCCGCCGAACGCCGCTTCTACGACCTGTCCCCCGCGGTGTCGATGCTCGTCATCACCCGCGCCGGCACCTCGGTCGAGGAGGCATACCCGGGCGACCGCACCGTCGTCCGCATGGTCTGAGCAAGAAGGCCCCCGACCTGTGCAGGTCGGGGGCCTTCTCTGTGGCGGTGGTGAAGGGATTTGAACCCTTGGATGAGTTGCCCCATCACGCGCTTTCGAGGCGCGCGCCCTCGGCCACTAGGCGACACCACCGCGGGAGAGCTTACCCGAGTCTGCGCGCAGAGAAGAACCGGGTGAGCAGCGCGGCCGACTCATCGGCCAGAACGCCGGTGATCACCTCGGGGTTGTGATTGAGCCTGCGGTCCCTGACGACGTCCCACAGCGACCCGACAGCCCCCGCCTTCAAGTCGATCGCCCCATAGACGATCCGGGCCACACGAGACAGCACAGCGGCCCCCGCGCACATCGTGCACGGCTCCAAGGTCACGACGAGCGCGCAGTCGGTCAGCCGCCAGGAGCCCAGCGCGCTTGCGGCTCGGCGTAGGGCGAGGACTTCCGCGTGCGCGGTGGGGTCGCCGGTGAGTTCGCGTTCGTTGTGGGCGCGCGCGACGATCGCGCCGTCGGGGGCGACGACGACCGCGCCGATCGGGACGTCCTGGCCCGCGTTCTCGGCCTCGGCAAGCGCCTCGCGCATCCACCCGGCACAGCGCGTAAGCAGCTCCTGGGACGGGTCAGACACGCAGCGCGTCGAGTTCGTCGGCGAAACCGGCGGACTGGGCGATCTCGTCCAGGGCGTCGGTGGGGACCGCGCGGTCGCTGAGGCGCATGAGGCGTTCCTCGGCCGTGCCGAGGTCGCCGAGCAGGGCCGGGTCCCCGACGGGGTCGCCGTCGGCCTTCGCCTCGAGGCCGTCGGTCACCAGGTCGAGCAGCAGCTCGCCGAGCACCCCGGGGGCCGCCTGGGCGGCCGAGGCGTCCGAGACGAACACGCGGGGGTCGTCCTCGCCGTCGACGCGCACGACGCCGAACCACGCGTCATTGTCCTCGACCAGCAGCACCACAAGATCGCCCGGCGCTTCGAGCGCCGCCTCGCGGAGCAGGTCTGTCACGTCCTCGGGCTGCTCGCTCTGCGCCAGGTCGGCGTCGGCGGCGATCCAGCCTGAGTCGGTGCGGGCGAAGACGGCGGCGAAAGAAGGCACGGTCCTATTGTGACCCGGCGTCACACCAGGCTGTCGAGGGCCCGCTCCAGGGGAATCGCGAACCCGAGCTTCTCGCCGATCGCGAGCAGCATCTCGTCGGGGTAGGCGTCGAGGTCGCCGGAGATCGCGCCGAGCTCCATCTCGTCGAGGCCGAGGTCGGCGAAGATCGACATGTCGCCGACGGGCAGGACCTGGTCGAGGTCGTCATCCTCGTCCGGGAGGTCGATGTCGAGGTATTCGAGCACCTGACGGGCCAGCGGCCAGTCCAGCGACGCCGTCACGTCGGACAGGAAGACGAGGACCTCACCGCCGAGGACGCGGATCGCGACGAAGAAATCATCACCGACCGCCACGAGGCCGATCGTGCCGCCGATGCCCGGCATCTGCCGAAGCGCGTGGATCAGACCGTCGAGGTCCTCCGACAGGGCCACCGGGAGGAGTTCGGTCTCCCACTTGGACTCCTCACGAAAGACCACAACGGCGAAATCGGTCGTGTCGGTGTCCGTCATCCCTCACCCGCCGCGAAGTGCTGTGCCACCGGAATGTTCCCAGATGCCAGGCCGCTGTGCGGCGTGAGCGCGCTATTTACTCCTGAACCCTACTCGGCCCGATAAGTCCTCCTGCGTAGGGTCGCGTGAATCTGAGCGCGCTTGGACCTGCGGGGAGCGACACGGCGGCGCAGCTCGCGGGCCTCGGCGAGGTCGCGCAGGAACGCCGCACGGCGGCGCAGCCGCTCGCGGATCTCCTCTGGACTCCAGTCTGTGCCTTCCATGGGGTTTTCCTTCCCAGAGAAGGGTGGGTCATCCCTGTTAGCGTGGCCACTCATGGAGATCCTCGCCGTCCACCATCCCCTGGTGGCGCACAAGCTGACCGCGCTGCGCGACGTGACCACCGACTCCCCCACGTTCCGCCGCCTCGCCGACGAACTCGTCACCCTTTTGGCCTACGAGGCCACCCGAGATGTCCGGGTTTCGCCGGTGACGATCGACACACCGCTCGTCTCGGCCCAGGGCGTCCGGCTGTCACGGCCGGTCCCCCTTGTGGTGCCGATCCTGCGCGCGGGCCTCGGCATGTTGGACGGTATGACCCGGTTGATCCCGACCGCCGAGGTGGGCTTCCTCGGCATGGTCCGCGACGAGGACTCCCTGAAGGCGCAGACCTACGCCACACGCCTGCCCGACGACCTGTCCGGCAGGCAGTGCTACGTGCTCGACCCCATGCTCGCCACGGGCGGCACCCTTGTGGCGGCGATCCAGCTGCTGTTCGAACGCGGCGCGCGTGACGTCACCGCGATCACCCTGCTCGCCGCGCCGGAGGGCCTTGAGGTCGTAGAGAAGGCGTTCCCTGCGGACACTCCTATCCGCATCGTCACGGCCGCCGTAGACGAGCGGCTGAACGAGAATGGGTACATCATCCCCGGCCTTGGCGACGCGGGAGACCGGCTTTACGGGGTCGTCTAAGGGAGGTCGTCTTACCGGACGGTCCTGGGGAGGCTGTCACGGAGGTTCGGCTGTCATCACCTCAGGGTAACTAGTCACTACGGAGAGTAGTTCTCTCCTCTCGCCGGCCCGGCCCGTTGGGGGCATCAGCCGGGGTCCGGCGGGCTAGGCAAGGGACCCGTCGATGGCTCTCGAACAACAGGCATACGAAGAGGTCACCGAAAGGCTGCGTAAGGAGTTCGCGACAGTCCACCCCGCGCGTACCGTCACCCGCTGCGTCACCGTGGCGCTGCACGGGGCACGCGACGTCATCGGGTCGGACGAGCCGGAACTCGTCGAGAAGATCGCGCGCCGCCACCTGCGCGTCCTGGCGATCGTCGCGGCGGAGAGGACCCCGCGGATCGGCACCTGAAAACCGCCGAATCGCCTGTGCGCTAAGGGATTCTGAGGGGTATGACCGCTACTGTGGTGAGGCCGGTCAGCTCCTCGGGAGGCGGGTTCGTGATCAGTGGTAAGCACCTCTTGTGGGTCGGCGGCGGGTTCGCCGTCATCTACGCGATGCAATCGCCGGGCGGCGCGGCCACGCTGATCAACAGCGCGGCGTCCGGCATCGCGGGCGCGGCCGGGTCGATCGCGACCTTCCTGAACGGGCTCGGCTGATGCGGCTCGTCACGCCGGGAGACTCCGCGCCCACGTCCATCACCCGGTACCTGCTGCCGCAGGAGCAGCAGGTCATCGTCGTGCGCAGGCATCCGGCGATGCTGATGACGCCAGTCCTGTTCGTGCTCGGCGGGCTCATCGTCGCGGGTCTGCTGTCCAACACGGTCAGCGGCGGCGACGACACCGGCCTCGTCGTCAGCGGGATCTGGTGGCTGTGGCTGATCCTGCTCGCGTGGTTCGTCTGGAAAGTGGCCGAATGGTCGGTCGCGTACTTCGTCATCACCAACCAGCGGATGCTGCTGTCGGGCGGACTCATCACCCGCGACGTGGCCATGATGCCGCTGTCGAAGGTGACGGACATGAAATACGAGCGCTCCCCTGCGGGAAGGCTGCTCGGCTATGGCATGTTCATCGCCGAATCGGCCGGCCAGGACCAGGCGCTGCGCAAGGTGAACTACCTGCCTTACCCCGACCACCTCTACACCGAGGTGTGCCAGATGATCTTCCCGGGCGGCAAGCCGTCGCCGCTGGAAGAGCGGCTGCGCGACATGATCGACGCCATTCCGAAGATGCGCACCGAACTCGCCGCCGCCGTCACCACCGGGACCGACGGCGACCTGGACGAACGCCGGCTCAAGCTGGAAGGCGTCCAGGCGCAGCTCGACCAGCTCGTCGCCGAGAGCGGCGAATGGCACAGGCAGGCCGCCGAGATCCACCGGCAGCTCGCCGAGCGGCTCCCGCCGGGCGAAACACCGGAACTCTGACCCGTTACGACAGTGGCCCGTACCCCTGGGGTACGGGCCACTGTCATATCCACAGGTTTGACCCGTTCCGCGACACCGATCCTGACCCGCTATGTCACAGGTGAGATACGGCGCGGCTCAAGGACCACTCCTCCGGTTACGCTGGCGAATGCACCGAGCCGGTTTATTTGCGCACCGGCGCGAAGGCACGGTGCGTACAAAACATCGGCACCCCCGCCGCGTCGAATCGCGTCGCTTCCCCCGTTGAGAGAGTCGTCATGCCGGGTCCTGGCAGTGTTGGAGAACGCGTCCGTGATCTGCGGCTGACCCGCCGCATGTCGCAGGCACAACTGGCCGGGCACGACCTTTCCGACAGCTATATCTCACTCATCGAGTCAGGCAAGCGCACGCCGACGCCCGCGGTGCTGAAGCTGCTGTCGGAACGGCTCGGCTGCACGCCGGAGTACCTGTCGGAGGGCATCGAGCCCGAGCAGCGCGCGCACATCGAGGTGCTGGCCAGGCACTGCGAACTCGCCCTGCACGCCGGACGCCCCGACGACGCCCTGCGCGGCTTCGACGACGTCATAGCCGCCGACGACAACCCCGACCTCACCCTGCGCGCGCGCTGGGGACGTGCCCGCGCGCTTGAACAGCTCGGCCGCACGACCGAGGCGATCGCCGGGTTCGAGGAGCTGCGCGAACTCGCCGAACGCGACGCGGGACGCACCAGCTGGCTTCCGTCGGTCATCGCGCTGACCCGCTGCTACCACACGGTCGGCGACCTCGGCCAGGCCGTCTCGCTGGGCGAGCGCGCGCTGGGTCGGCTCACCGGCCTCGGGCTGACCACCGGACCCGACCTCGCCGAGGTCGCGCGCGTCCTGCTGCTCGCACACCTCGACCGCGCCGACGCCGAACGGACGCGTGAGCTCACCGCACTGCTCGGCGACGACCGCGACGTCGCCGAGGCGTACTACGACGCGAGCCGCCGCGCGCTCGGCGAAAGCGCGCTCGGGGACGCCATCTACCTCGCCGAACAGGCGCTGTCGGCCGCCGCGACCCATGGGCGGGACACCTCGCGGGCCCGTCTACGGGTCGCCGGAGCGCGCGCGCTGGTGCGCGGCGACGGGCAGGACAACCTGCGCGCGCTTGAACTGCTCACCTTGGCCGCGCCCGATCTGCACGGAGACGAAGCGACAGTCTGCGTCATCGAGTCGGCGCGCGCGCTCGTCAGGCTCGGGCGGCTTGACGAGGCCGTCGGGCGGCTCAGGGAGACGCTCGCTTCGCTGCCCGGGCAGCTCGATCCGATCGCCGTCCAGGCCCAGCTCGTCCTGGCCTCGGCGCAGCTCGCGCAGCACGACGTCCAGGGCGCGCTCGGGGTGCTGCGGACCACGGCCGCGCAGCTCGAGCGGCTGCCCGCGTCGCGGCACACCGCGTCGCTGTCGCGCGAGCTCGGCGACCTGTTCGACGCCGCGGGCGACGGCGGTGCGGCCACCAACGCCTACCGGCGCGCGCTGGAGTCCGTCGGGCTGCGGCCGACGCAGCGGACCACCCAGTTCGCCGAACGCTGAGGCGTTCAGCCGATCAGGCGGCCCTCGATCTCGACGTCGGGGGAGATCGCGCGCAACCGCGTCGCCAGGGCCTCGCCCGCGGCGTGCAGGCGTTCCAGCGGGTAGGGCTCAAGGCGTTCCAGCAGGAACAGGGCGTCGCGCGTGTCGTCGGTGATGCGGGTGCGCGCGCACTGCCGCCAGTTCCAGCGGCGGCACGTGACGCCGATGTCGTCGCGCCACACGACCTCGCCCGCCACGGGCGGCTCGTCCTCGCCGAACGTCTCCGTGCCTTCGGCGACGGTCAGGACCGCGGCGCCCGCGTAGTGGTCGAGGTCCTCGCCGCCGATCGGGAGCGCGTACTCGACGCTGACGGCGTTGTAGGCGTCGACGACACGGCTGATGGACGGCAGCTTGTCGGCGCGGCGCAGCAGCGCGTCCACCGAAGGACGGGTTCGGTTGGGTTTCGCGCCGAACGCCCGGTATGCCGCACGCCATGCGACGACGTGTGGATCGTCCGGGTCCGCCTCGCGGGCCGCCGCGGCGAGCCAACCGTGCGACTGCGCGTCGCCCGGGCCGTTGGCGAGGCCGCGCGCCGTCATCGCGAGCACGGCGAAGTCCGGACGCAGCGCGCGGACCTGGTCGGTGACGACGATCTTCTCGAGCATCAGCTCAGTATGCCGCGCTGAGCGCGCCCGTCGCCGACTCGCGCCGGTGCGCCGCGTCCTCCGGCACGCCCACGTCGAACCACACGCGGGTGCCGTCCGGGTCGCGGGTGATGCCCCAGCGCGACGCGCACGCGTCGAGCAGCTCGCTGCCCCTCCCCTCGGTCGACTCCGCGCCCACCCGGCAGAAGCACGGGACGGTCTGCGCGCCCGCGTCGGCGACGACCACGCGCGCCCACGTGTCGGTGCGGCTGACCGTCACCGTGAAGAAACCGCCGGGGCCTCCGCTTCCGGTGTGCTCCACCGCGTTCGTCACCGTCTCGCTCACCAGCAGGATCGCGTCCTCCCGTCCGGCGTGCTCCTCACCCAGCGCGCGGCCCACAAAACGGCGGGCCCGACGCACCTGGTCGGCCCTGCCTGGGAAACGCACGCTGCTCACCTGTGCGGCCATACTTGCCCCCACTCGAACTACGGCGAGTAATCACCCGATGTCCGATGGTCTCGTCAAGGACCGGGCTACGCAACCGATTCCGTCGTTTCCCCAGGCCACAGGCGCGCCCTTCGGTGGCGTCGGGGGGCGCTTGTTGGTGACTTTCGGTGATCGTCGGGGCTAGGCGAGGGCGTTGAGGGCGGCGATCTGCTCTGGCGTCAGCTCGAGTTCGGCGGCGGCGAGGTTGGCGGCGAGGTGCTCGGGATCGGCCGTGCCGGGGGTCGGGAGGAGCACCGGCGAGCGGTGCAGCAGCCACGCGAGCGCGACCTGGGCGGGCGTCGCCTCGCAGGCGCGGGCGACCTCGGCGACGCGCTCGTCGGAGGCGGCTTTTCTGGGGGAATCGCCCGCGCAGGGCAGGAACGCGATCGCGCGCTCCTCGCACAGCTCGAGCAGGGCGGTCGCGGAACGGTCGAACATGTGGAAACGCTGCCGGACCGAGACGATCTCGGTGATCTCCAACGCGGCGCGCAACTGCGCCGCGCTGACGCCGTCGAGGCCGATGTGCCGGATCTTGCCCTCCTCGCGCAGCTCGACCAGCGCGCCGAGCTGCTCGGTGAGCGGGACCTGGGGGTCGATGCGGCCGAGGGTGAACAGGTCGATCGTGTCGAGGCGCAGGCGTTCTAGGCTCGCCTCGCAGTCGGCGCGCAGGGCCTGCGGCCTGCCGTCGATGTGCCACTCGGTCGCCGACGTGCGCGCGACGCCGCCCTTCGTCGCGACGATCAGGCCCAGCGGATACGGGTGCAGCGCCTCGGCGACGATCTCCTCGGCGAGCCCCGGGCCGAAATCGCCCGCGGTGTCGATGAGGTCGACGCCCGCCTCGACCGCGCTTTGGAGCAGCCGGACGGCGTCGGCGCGCTCGCCGCGCGGGCCCCAGTGGCCGTCGCCGACGAACCGGGCGGTGCCGAAACCGAGCCGGTGCACCGGAAGATCACGGCCGATGAAGAACAGTCCGAACGACATGACGGCGACTTTACCCCGGTCCCCGACATCCCGCGCCGCACGAGTCAGCCCCGAGTCAGCCCAGCTCAGGCCCACCCGCCCTGCCATAACTGACAATTCGTAGCATTGACTGCTGGCTTTTTCCTTCTTTGCCCCCATATAAGCCCTACCCGGCTGCGACCACACTGGTGCTCGCGGCCGGTTCTGCCGGCAGGTGTCGGGGAGACACCGTTCCGGTGTCGTGTGGTGCGGTCACACGACACCGGAACCACCCCCGTGCGGGGTCAGGTCGAGGGCGCGCGCGACCGCCGCGACCAGCCTGCCGGCGTGGTCGGGAACGTGCCGAGGGGCCCAGTCGGCGACCAGGGCGAGAAAGTCCTTCAAGTCCCGTTCGGCCTGCTCCAGGCCGGTCGCGAGCTCCGCGACCGTCGTCTCGATCACCGGGCTGTCGTCGTGTTCGGCGTCCACAACAAGCCGCACCAGGTCTCCATCACGCTCGGCCCCGGGCGACGGATCGTGCCCGAACCAGCCGCCCACCCCTTCATCCACCACACGCGACCACTCACGCCACTCCTCAAGCCCACAACAGCACCCTGGCAGCAACACCCCGTCCCCCGAATTTCCGCCACGCGTGGGCCGGGTCTAAACGGGGTCGCCGACGAGGGCGCAGAGGTTCCCGATCCGCTGCTTCAGCAGCGGGGTGTCCGGGGTGCGCGCGTCGGCCCACTGGTCCCAGAGGCCGCCGGGGACGAGGAACGCGGCGGCCCGATCGGCGTCAAGCTGCTCGTCCAGGCACAGGAGCGAACCCATCGCCCAGAACTGGTCATACCGACATTCCGGACGGCGAAGATAGCGATCCAGGTACGCGACGAGCAGCTCGGCGTCCTCGTCCGTACCGAACAGGGTCAACGCAATGCAGTAGCCCTGCCCCGCAAAACAGAGTTCGCTCGCCAGCAGAAGCTCCCCAAGGCGCGCCCTGAAGCCCGACCGACGCCCGACACCGATCAGCCAGGCGGCGGTGAGACGCGGCCGCCAGTTCGGCTCAAGCAGAACCGCGAGCTCCCGATCACCGATCTCCCCGGCATCACGCCTGAGCTCCCCGACAAACCGCCCAACCTCCGGCCCATCCGCAAAACCACCATGCAAAAGCCGCATATACCGACTTCCCCTGGGCGGATCAGCACTCGCAACAACATACCGATCAATCAGCTCGGCCTTGGGGTCCGTCGCCATGGCCTCGTCACCCCGTTGCCATGTCTACGAAGCGGCTGTAGTGACCCTGGAAGGCGACGGTTACGGTGGCGGTGGGGCCGTTGCGGTGTTTGGCGACGATGAGGTCGGCTTCGCCGGCGCGGGGGGACTCCTTCTCGTAGGCGTCCTCACGGTGCAGCAGGATCACCATGTCGGCGTCCTGCTCGATGGACCCGGACTCGCGGAGGTCGGAGACCATGGGGCGTTTGTCGGTGCGCTGTTCGGGGCCTCGGTTGAGCTGGGAGAGGGCGATGACGGGGACCTGGAGTTCCTTGGCGAGGAGCTTGAGGGAGCGGGAGAACTCCGAGACCTCCACCTGGCGGCTTTCGACGCGTTTGCCGGAGGACATCAGCTGGAGGTAGTCGATGACGACGAGGCGCAGGTCGTGCTGCTGCTTGAGGCGGCGGCACTTGGCGCGGATCTCCATCATCGACATGTTCGGGGAGTCGTCGATGAACAGGGGGGCCTCGGCGACCTCGCTCATGCGGCGGGCAAGACGGGTCCAGTCGTCGTCGTTCATCGTGCCGGAGCGCATCGCGTGCAGGGCGACGCGGGCCTCGGCCGACAGCAGACGCATCGTGATCTCGTTGCGGCCCATTTCCAGGCTGAAGAACGCCGAGGTGAGGCCGTGCTTGATGGACGCGGCGCGCACGAAGTCGAGGGCGAGGGTCGAGTTGTGCGTCGCGACCATGCGGGGGCCCGCGAGGTAGAGGCGGTCGGCGGCATCCACCTGCACGCACTTGACGGGACGTGAGGCGACCCAGCGTACGGCGACGATCCAGCGCGCGCTGGGCGCGTCCGCGCGGAGCTCCTTGTGGGCGCGCTGCTTGACGGGGTCGCGGAAGACCTCTTCGTCGCACGCGAACGCGATCCCGCCCTCGGGGGTCTTCGTGCAGGAGTAGGCGAGGCTCGCAAGGAGTTCCACGACGCCTTCGGCGAGGCGCGCGGGCAGGGGCGGCAGCGTGATCGTGCCGTCGGGTGCGGGGGTCGCGGCGGCGTCGAGGAGACCGGCGAGCAGGGCGCTGCGCTGGGCGAGTGAGGCGCGCAGGTATCCGGCGGGGATCTCCCCTTCGGACGGCCGCTCGTCGGGGATATCCCCAGCCTGTGGATGGTCGGCGAGGTCGCCCTCGACGCGCATCTCCACCTCGGCGGACAACGCCGCGCCCGTGACGGCGGCGGCGAGGCGCGCGCCGAACGCATAGGGCGGGACCGCGAGCCGCGCGGGCGGCAGCCGCAACGGCTCGTGCAGGGCGACCGCGTGATTGGGCGCGCCCTCGGGGGTGCGTACCTCGGACGCGATCGCCTCAGTCGTCACCACGGCCCGCGTGCCTGCGGCGTCGCGGGTCGTCCACAGGTGCGCGGCGTCGGCGACGATCCGCGCGCCGTCATCGAACTCGACCTCGTAACAGGGACGGTCCGCCATCACCTCGCTGACCGCCATGACGGTGACGGGACCGCCGTCGGAGCCGAGCAGCAGATCGCCCGGCGCGACCGCGCGCATGGTGGTCCATCCCGACGGGGTGGGCAGCGGGGTGTCGAGATCGAGCGCCTTGCCCATCGCGGGACGCGCCGCGATGACGACCATCTGGCCCGCGTGCAGGCCGTTGGTGAGGGCGTCGAGATCGGTGAAGCCGGTGGGGACGCCGACCATCGAGCCGTCGCGGCTGCCGATCGCCTCGATCTCATCGAGCGCGCCGGGCATGATGTCGCTGAGCTGGAGGTAGTCCTCGCCGGAGCGCTTGTCGGCGATCGCGTAGACCTCGGCCTGTGCCTGGTCGAGCAGATCGTCGGCGTCGGCGCCCGCGGAGTAGCCGAGCTGCACGATGCGGGTACCGGCCTCGACGAGGCGGCGCAGCACCGAGCGTTCCTGGACGATCTTCGCGTAGTACCCGGCGTTGGCGGCGGTGGGCACCGAGTTGATGAGCGTGAACAGATACGGCGCGCCGCCCGTGCGGGTGTGCTCGCCGCGCTTGGTGAGCTCGGCCCCGACGGTGACGGCGTCGGCCGGTTCGCCGCGCCCGTAGAGGTCGAGGATGACGTCGTAGATGACCTGGTGGGCGGGGCGGTAGAAATCGGTGGAGCGCAGCTCCTCGACCACGTCGGAGATGGCGTCCGGCGCGAGCATCATGCCGCCGAGCACGCACTGCTCGGCGTTGAGGTCGTGCGGTGGGACCCGCTCGAACTCCGACTCCTGCCTGGGGATCTCGGCGATGCTCACCCCGCAACACCTCCGCTCTCCAGGGCAGACCCGCCCCACTGTTCTAACCCGGCCGTCTGACATTCTCGGACTGAAGTCGGCGGACTCCAACCCGAGCCTGTGGATAACCCTGTGGACGACCTGTGCAGAGACCCCGCCAGCCTGTGGATAACCTGTGGACAACTTGGGGACAACCGCGTTGCCAGATCACGAAATGAGGCCCTGAGCTGCGGAAACACGATCCACACCCTGTGGACGGTGAAATCCGTCGAGAAAACATCGACGGGGAGATCCTGCGGCTCGCCATACCGGCCTTTTTCGCCCTCGTCGCCGAGCCGCTGTTCCTGCTGTCCGACGCCATGATCGTGGGACGGCTCGGCACCGCGCAACAGGCCGGGCTGACCGTCGCGGGGCAGGCGATGTCGACCGTCGTCGGCTGCTGCGTGTTCCTCGCCTACGCCACGACCGCCGCCGTGGCGCGTCAGGTGGGCGCGGGACGGCTCCGTGCCGCGACGCGGCAGGGCGTCGACGGGATCTGGCTCGCGCTCCTGCTCGGCGCGCTCATCGTCGTCGTCGGCCTGCCTACGAGCGACGCGATCGTCGGATTCCTCGGCGGGAACTCCTACGCGACCGAATATCTGCGGGTCGCCCTTCTCGGCGCGCCCGGCATGCTCATAGTCCTCGCCGGGACGGGCATCCTGCGCGGCCTGCAGAACGGGCGCTTCCCCCTCGTCGTCTCCGTCGCGATGTTCGCGGCGAACCTCGTGCTGAACGTGCTGTTCGTGCTCGTGCTCGAGTGGGGCATCGCGGGGTCGGCTTGGGGCACCGTCGCGGCGCAGACCGGGGGCGGACTCGTCTACCTGTACGCAGTCGCGTCCTTGGCGCGGCGTCACGGCTCCGGGTTGCGGCCCGACCTTCGCGGGCTGCGTACGGCGGCCGCCTCCGGCTTCGCGCTCGTCATCCGTACGGTGACGCTCCAGGCAACGCTCGTCATGTCCACCCGTGCGGCCGCGCACCAGGGCACGGATGCAGCGGCCGCGTACGGGATCAGCTCGCGCGTGTGGCTGCTGTCTTCGTTCCTGCTCGACGCCGTCGCCATCGCGGGGCAGTCGCTGCTGGGACGTCATCTGGGGGCCGGTGAAGTCGAGCGCGCGCGTGCCGTCACGCGGCGGATGCTGTGGTGGGGGCTCGGCGCGGCGTGCGCGTTCGGCGCGCTGCTGCTGGCCACCCGTACGTTGATCCCGCCTCTGTTCGACGCCTCCCCCGGCGTAGCCTCCCTGCTGACCAGCGCGCTTGTGGTCGTCGCGCTCATCCAGCCGCTCGGCGGGCTCGTCTTCGTCCTCGACGGCGTGCTCATCGGCGCGGGCGACATGCGCTACCTCGCCTGGGCGGGTGTGGCGACCCTCGCCGCGTTCGTTCCCGCGGTGTGGCTGGCCGCCGATCACGGCATCGTCGCACTGTGGCTCTCCCTCGGCTGGTGGATGCTGGCCAGGCTCGTCACGCTTGGCCTGCGCGCACGCTCCGGGCGCTGGCTCGTGACGGGCGCGGTGCGATAAGGACTGCCCCCGACTCCCGGTTCGAAAACATGCTCGAATTGTCAGTGGGGCACGCTAGACTTCGAACATGCGTTCACCACACGGGGAGAGGCTGGCCCGGCTCAGCCAGGCGATCGACGAGCTGTCGGCGCACGGTCTCGCCGGCCTGCCTCCGGATCTGCTCGCCGAGCGGGTCGAGCACATCTTCACACTGGTGGAAGGCATTGACCCCGAGTCCGCCCGGCGGCGCACCCGTCGGGCCGTCATCGAGAACTGAGGGAGGGCGTCACAGGTCGGTGGAGGCGGGGGCGACCCACAGGCCGCCCTGGAGCAGCAGCGTGAGGACGAGGAACAGCAGCGAGAGGTAGCCGACGACCAGCCCGGCCAGCGCGAGGCCGCGGCCGCGTTCGTCGCGCCTGGCGATCTGGCGGAGGGCGAGGTGGCCGAAGACCACGGCGAGCAGGCTGCCGAGCCAGCACGCCCACAGCAGTCCGCAGACCAGGGCGGCGACGGCGTAGGGGTTCATGCGGCGCATCGGGCAAGTCTCCCCGAGCCGCGCGCGCCGGACCAGACCCGCGCGCGGACGGGCATCGGGCGGATCTGTCGGAAACGGACGAGGCCCGCATCCTCGCGGATACGGGCCTCGTGCGGCTTGCGCGGAGCGTCAGGCGACGTTCAGGTTGACCGTGCCGCTGATCTCCGGGTGGAGGCGGACGGTGACCTGGTGCGCGCCCACGGTCTTGATCGGGTTGCCGATCTCGATGCGGCGCTTGTCGAGGTCAGGGCCACCGGCGGCCTTGACGGCCTCGGCGATGTCCCCGGCGGTCACGGCGCCGAACAGGCGGCCGCTCTTGCCGGACTGGGCCTTGACGACGACCTTGAGGCCCTTGAGGGAGTCGGCGACTTCCTTGGCCTGGTCGAGCGTCGCGATCTCGCGGGCGGCACGCGCCTTCTTGATCACGGCGATCTGCTTCTCGGCGCCCTTGGTCCACTGGATCGCGAACTGGCGCGGGACGAGGTAGTTGCGGCCGTAGCCGTCCTTGACCTCGACGACGTCGCCCGGCGCACCGAGGCCGGCCACCTGCTGGGTGAGGATGAGCTTCATGATGTTCGTCCCCTTCCTAGCGAGCGGTCGAGGTGTACGGGAGCAGCGCCATCTCGCGCGCGTTCTTGATCGCCGTGGCGACGTCACGCTGGTGCTGGGTGCAGTTACCCGTCACCCGGCGAGCACGGATCTTGCCGCGGTCGGAGATGAACTTCCGCAGAAGGGTCGTGTCCTTGTAGTCCACGTAGGAGATCTTCTCCTGGCAGAACAGACAGACCTTCTTCTTCGGCTTGCGGGGCGGTGGCTTGGCCATCGTGGTGCTCCTAGGATGCAGAGCCCTGCGTTACGCAGGAATGGACATTTTGGACAGATTACTTGTTAGAACGGGGGCTCGTCGGAGTAGCCGCCGCCGGACGGGGCGCTGGTGGCCCACGGGTCGTCTGCGGGCTGGCCGCCGCCCTGGCCGCCGGAGGAGTAGTTCCCCCCGCCGCCCTGGTAGCCGCCGCCGCCACCCTGCTGGTAGCCGCCGCCTTGGCCGCCACCGGAGTAGCCGCCTCCGCCGCCGAAGGAACCGCCGCCCTGACGGGAGGTCTTGGTCACCTTGGCCGAGGCGTTCTTCAGGGAGGGGCCGACCTCGTCCGCCTCGATCTCGTAGACGGTGCGCTTCTCGCCCTCGCGCGTCTCGTAGGAACGCTGCTTGAGGCGTCCCTGCACGATGACGCGCATGCCGCGCTGGAGGCTCTCGGCGCAGTTCTCCGCCGCCTGACGCCAGACGTTGACCGTGAGGAAGAGGCTCTCGCCGTCCTTCCACTCGTTGGTCGCCTTGTCCAGGAAACGCGGCGTGGACGCGACCCGGAAGGACGCGACGGCCTGCCCGGACGCGGTGAACCGCAGGTTCGGGTCCTCGACGAGATTGCCGACGAGGGTGATCGTGGTGTCGCCTGCTGCCATGGGTTAACGCTCCCGCCTGGAGTGTGGGGCCGGTCGCCGGAGGACTAGTGGACCTCGGGACGCAGAACCTTGGTGCGCAGCACCGACTCGCTCAGGTTGAGCTGGCGGTCCAGCTCCTTGACCAGCGCGGGCTCAGCGGTGAGGTCGACGACCGCGTAGATGCCTTCGGACTTCTTCTGGATGTCGTACGACAGACGCCGACGACCCCAGACGTCGACCTTCTCAACCGAACCGCCGCCGGTCTTGACGACGTTCAGGAACTGGTCGACCGTGGGGGTGATCGCGCGCTCGTCGAGCGACGGGTCGAGGATCACCATGACTTCGTAGCGACGCATGAGGTCCCTACCTCCTCTGGACTGATGCGGTCACGGCGTGTCCGTGACAGGAGGGCTAGCTGCCTGCCCCGTCCGTGCCCTGCGCACAGTACGGGACCGGACCACACTACCAGCGCGTCACAGGTCGTCATGCCGCGTTGGCACGCCGCCTGTCCAGCTCGGCCATGAGGTCGAACATCCGGGCGCGCATGCGTGCCGTCTGGGTCGTCAAGGTGGACAGCTCGTCGATCAGGGCGTGGTCGTCGAGCTGGGCGAACTCGCTGACCCGCTGCTCGGCTGGGCTGTGCGCCTCATCACTGGGTGCCGGGGTCCGCTGTGCTGGGTTCCTCACTGTCCATCCTCCTCCCTATCGAAGTCGTGTTCGACTCTAGCCGCTGCGGGTGACAAAACGGGGTCCAAGCTGTGGACTCGCCGATAATCTGACTCGTATGCGCATCGGAGCCCACGTCAGAGCAGTCGATCCGATCGAGGCGGCGGCCGAGGTCGGGGCCGAGGTCGTCCAGATCTTCATCGGCGATCCGCAGAGCTTCAAGGCGCCCGTCGCGCCCGAGGGGCTCGCCGAGGCGGTGGCCGCGTCGGACGTCGAGGTGTTCGTGCACGCGCCCTACCGGATCAACGTCGCCACCACCAACAACCGGATCCGCATCCCCAGCCGCAAGCTGCTCCAGCAGCACCTGCACGCGGCCGCGGGGATCGGGGCCAAGGGGCTGATCGTGCACGGCGGCCACCTCGGCGAGGACGACGACCCGCAGGTCGGGTTCGACAACTGGCGCAAGGTGTTCGAGCGTCTGGAATGCCCGATCCCCGTCCTCATCGAGAACACCGCGGGCGGCGGCAACGCGATGGCGCGGCGGTTCGACAGGATCGCCCAGCTCTGGGACACCCTCGACGGCGTCGAGGGGTTCGCCGAGAACGTCGGCTTCTGTCTTGACACCTGCCACGCGCACGCGGGCGGCGAGGCCCTGGTCGACGCCGTTAGCCGGATCAAGGCGATCACCGGCCGGATCGACCTCGTGCACTGCAACGACAGCCGCGACGCGTTCGACTCGGGCGCCGACAGGCACGCCAACCTGCGCAAGGGGCAGATCGACCCCGAGCTGATCCTCGCGGTCTGCCGGGAGGCCGCCGCCCCGATCGTCGTCGAGACGCCGGGGGACGGACAGGCCGAGGACATCGCCTGGCTGCGGGAGTCCCTGTAGCGCGCTAGGAGTCGAGTTGGGGCAGGTCGGGCAGGTCGTCCGGCCCGGCCGGGAGCAGGACGAACATCGGGGTGTCGCTCTCGGCCCAGGCGTCGACGGCGTCGGCGAAGACGTCGAGGGCCGTGGTGAAGGCGTCGGGGTCGGCGGCGTTCAGGTCGCGCCAGCCCGGCCAGACGATCAGGTAGCCGGACCGCGCGGGCAGCCACTCCATGTCGGTGAGCAGGTCGTAGAAGGCGTCCCAGCTCTCGGCGTTGTAGTACTCGGGGAACTCCAGGACCTCGCCCGCGCGCTCCAGGAACGCGTCCTTGCCTTCGGCCGGGCCGAGGCCGAACACCTCCCACCCGGCGTCTTCCGCGGCGATGAGCCACGGCGGCATCTCCACGTCGGAATGCCCGCCGCCCATGGCGAGCGGAAGCGCGAGCCGCCCTTCGGCGGTTCTCTTGGGGGCCGCCGGAGAAGGCGCCTTGCGCACCGTCCGGAACAGCTCCTCCTGGTCGATCTCCCAACGGTAGACGCCGGGCGTCCCATGGCCGGCGATCACGTCTTCGAGCCCCTGCATGCCTTCCTCAGCCGGTGATCCGCAGGAATGTGCGGTAGTGGTCGGGCGAGTAGTAGCGCTCTCCGCCCTCGCCCACGATGATCCGTCTCGGGCCCCTGCCTTCGCGGCCGGGGGTGGCGACGGTGAACTCGCGATAGTACCCGCGTGGGTTGGCCGGGAGGAGCCGCTCCCGGTTGAGGAACACCGAACCGTCCCTGCGGTAGGGGAACGGGCCGCCCGCCGCGATGAGCGTCAGGGTCTTCTGGGCGGCCTTGGGGAGGTCCGCGAAGGCGATCGACGGGTACGCGGTGGTCTCCACCGCCGTCCGTACCGTGGCCGAGTGGGTCCCGCAGGCGGGAGCGGTCAGCGCCAGGAGCACGGGCAGGACCACGCGCATCGCCTTGATCACGTTGCGTGATCCTAGGGCGGCGGTCGGGTCAGACGCCGAAACCCCAGTTCAGCAGGCGGGTGGCGTCGGTGAAACGGCGTCCGGGGGTGGGCGATCCGAGGACCACGCCTATCTGGGTCTTCTTACCGCGCTCGGCGGCGAACAGAAGGCAGTAGCCCGCCTTGGACGTGTATCCCGTCTTGATGCCCAGGCCGCCCTTGTACTTGCCGATGAGGGTGTTGGTGTTCTTCCACGTGTAGGAACGGCCGTTGAGGCTGCGGACCGTCACCTTCTTGGTGGCGATGACCTTCTTGAGCGTCGGGAAGCGCAGCGCGTAACGGCCCAGCTTCACCTGCTCGGCGGCGGTCGAGTACGTCGAGTACTGCGACGGGTAGGGCAGGCCGTCGAAGTTGGCGTACTTGGTGTTCTTCAGGCCGAGGCGCTTGGCCTCGCGGTTCATCTTCTTGACGAACGCGTCGTAGCCGGGGCCGTAGGTGTCGGCGAGCGCGGCGGCGGCGTCGGCTCCCGACTCGAGCATGGTGCCGTACATGAGATCGCGGACCTTGACGCGGTCGCCGACGATGAGCCTCGCCTCGGTCGCGCCCCACTTGTCGCCGTATGTGGTGTATTTCCGCTTGATCTTGACGGGCCGGTCGAGGTTCTTCTCCTCGCGGAGCACAACGACGACCGTCATCACCTTGGCGAGGCTCGCGATGGGACGTCTCGCCGTGGCGTTGGACTTCCAGATCGTCTTGCCGTTGAGGCTGAGCAGGCCCGCCGCGGCCTTGACCGTCGGCGGTTTCGGGCCGGCGGCAGAGGCCGGAGCGGCGGGGACGGCGACGAGGGCGGTTCCCACGGCCACGGAGACGATCAGCTTGCGCACGGCGCTCCCGGATCATGCGTTTTGGGGGACGGTCGACCACCCTGTCAGTCGGCACTGACGTCACGCAAACCACACCTGCCCCGAAAATAGTTATCCACAGATTTGATCGCTGTCCGTTATAGGGCAATTGCGGAGTGCATGATTCAGGCATGACACAGACGAGCTTGTTTCAGAACCCGCACAGCCGGTACGCGTTCGTGAGCCTCGCCGGGGGCATGCGCCGGATCGACCTTCTCGCGCCCGAGGGCGTCCTCAGGCTGCGGACCGCGGCGTGTCTGTGGGGGCTTGAGCTGCCCCGGATGCCCGTCGAGGCCGTGCCGTTGGAGGCGGCGCTTCCCGATCCGCGCGGCGCGCCCATGCCGTCGCGTGACGTCACGGAGAAGGACGGGCGGCTTCTCACGTCGCTCGAGCGGACGGTGTTCGACTGCGCGCGGGAGCTCGCGCGTTATGACGCGCTGGCGGTCGTCGACCAGGGGCTGGCCCGGGGCGTCAGGAGGGAGGCGCTCGCCGCGCGGGCCCGTCGGGCGCGCGGTCCCGGGGCGAGGCAGGCCGTGGCCGTCATCGCGATGGGCGACGCGGGGGCGGAGTCGCCGGGCGAGTCGCTGGTGCGCGGGGTCGTCGTGGACGCCGGGTTCCCGCGCCCGTCATGCCAGGTGCCCGCCCTCCCGACGCGCTACCGGGTCGACCTCGGCCACGCCGGATACCGCTGCGCCCTCGAGTACGACGGGGACGCCTTCCACAGCGGCCGCGTCAACCGGGCCCGCGACGCGGTCCGGCACGCCGCCCTCGCGGCCGCGGGCTGGCGCGTCCTGCCCGTCAACGGCGAGTTCCGGCGCGACCCCGCGCCCTTACCTGGACGCCTGGCTCACCATGCTCCAGAACGCGGGCTGGACCCCCACCCCGGCCCACCTCGCCCGCATCGCCACCCGCATCACCCGCCTGCGCCGCCGAGCGCCCCGCCGTTAGCCGGGCAGGTGGGACGGGCGATGGGGGTCAGCCGGTCCATTGGCCCTGGGTGAAGGAGGCGGTGAAGGCGGCCATGAGCGGGAGGGAGATGGCCAGGTAGAGGCCGAGGAGCCAGCGGTGGCGGGCGAAGAGGTGGCCCAGCAGGATCCAGAGAGGGAACCACAGGAGGGTGGCGCGGCCTATGGAGAGGTAGAAGCTCGAGGTCATGAAGGCGGCGAGCTGGGTGCCGACGTAGACGGTCTCCGGCCACTGGCGCCGGTAGACGAGCCAGATGACGAGGGCGACGCCGACCGCGGCGGCGGCGATCTCGACGCGGAAGGCGTTCGTCCACTCGGACTGGATCTCGAACGCGTTGTACCAGGTCGTCTTGAACGACTCCCACGGCATGACGGTCTGCCGGTTCCAGCCCTTCTCCTGGGCGTGCTGCCAGGCCATCATGTCGCCGGTCCGGTACCACTGGTAGCCCATGTACGCCGCGATCGAGGCGAACGGGGCCGCCAGCAGCGGAAGCTTGCGCCAGTTCCGCGCCTTGGCGCCGTGCTCGCCGACGAAGAACTCGACGACGAGCGCGAGCGCGAGGAACAGGCCGGTGATGCGGACGACCGACGCGGCGGCGGCCAGGAGCGCGGCGTACTCCCAGCGTCCCTTCTTGGCGAGCAGCCAGGCGGGGAGGGCGAGCGCGAGGAACAGCGCCTCGGAGTACGCGGCGAACAGGAACACCGCGCACGGGCTCGTGATGATCGCCAGCACGGCGAGGAACCCGGGATGCCCCCACCAGCTCTCGGTCCTCGCCAGCGTCCCCGTACCCGGCCCCCTGCCGATCCGCTCGGCCGTCCCCACGACGGCTCTCCCCCCAGCCCGCCGCGTACTACCCCCAACAGCCCCAAACCCCCCCGAACCCCTCTCAAAGGAGGCAATCCCCGACACACCAGACCCATTCCCAACCCCAGACGCCCACCCGGCCCCAGCGGCGCGCCCGTCCCTAGCGGCGTGCCCGGCTTCAGAGACCCGTCCGGCCCCAGAAGCGTGCCCGGCCTCGGAGACGTGACCGGTGCCGGAGCCGGACGCCCACCCGGCCTCGGAGACCTGGCCTGACCCGGACGTGCGCCCGGCCTCAGCGGCCTGGCCGGTGCCGGAAGCGTGCCCGGACTGAGCGGCCTGGCCGGTGCCGGAAGCGTGCCCGGACTGAGCGGCCTGGCCGGTGCCGGAAGCGTGCCCGGACTGAGCGGACTGGTCGGGGCCGGACGTGCGCCCGGCCTCAGCGGCCTGGTCGGGGCCGGAGGCGTGCCCGGACTGGGCGGCCTGGTCGGGGCCGGAGCCGTTGGCGGACTCGGAGCCGCGGTCGCCGGGGTCGAACGAGGACCAGGCCGCCGCGCCGCCGCCCCCGGAGCCGCGCGCGGACTCTGACGCCCGCCCGGGCCCGGAGACCTGGCCTGGGCCAGAGGCGTGGCCGGACTCGGAGGCGTGCCCGGACTCGGAGGCGTGGCCGGGGCCGGAGCCGGAGGCGTGCCCGGAGCCGGAGGCGTGCCCGGAGCCGAAGGCTTGGCCGGGGCCAGAGGCGTGGCCGGAGCCGGAGGCGTAGCTGGACTCGGAGGCGTGGCCGGGCCCGGAGACCTGGCCGGGGGCGGGGGCGGGGCCGGAGGCGTGTGCGGGGCCGGGGGCCTGGCGGGGGCCGGAGGCGTAGCTGGACTCGGCGTCGGGGCTGGGGTCGGGGGCGTCTCCGGAGTTGGGGGCTTCGCTGGGGTGGGGTGGCGAGGGGGGTGAGGTGTCGTCGGGTTGGGTGGGGGCGGAGGTCCTGGCGGATTTTGTGGGGTGGGGGGTGCCGTTTGAGGGGTGGGTGGTGGAGGAGGCGGGGGTGGCGGGATTTGGTGGGGTGGGGGGCTTGGTGGGCTTGGGGGGGTGGGGGGTGGGGAGGGTGGGGGGGGTTAGGCGGGAGAGGGTTGTGGCGACTATGGGGCCGGCGAGGAGGGAGATGAGGAGGCCGGCGGCTCGGTAGTCGGAGACGATGAGGCCGACGAAGCGGATGGCGAGGGGGTAGCCGGGGAAGAAGGCGGGCCAGCTTTCCGGGTCGTAGACGCCGGAGGGGCCGCCGCTGTAGCCGTAGGTCGCCAGCCACCAGAAGCGGTCGGCGTCCCAGCGGTTCCAGCGGGTCAGGTAGTCGGGCCAGGCGCCGTCGTGCGGGATCACGCGGATCACGACGATCGAGAACCAGGCGACCGCCAGGGCCGCGCACAGCCACGCGCCCGCCGCAGCGCGGTCGCTCCGCCGAGGGATCAGCCTCTTCATACTGAGGCGTTCTACCACGCTCGCCCTGTGCCCCCGGTAAGCGCCTCCAACACCCCCACCCGTCCCCCTCCGGCTCGGGTGGGGAAAGGGAAAGCCCCGGCCGGGTGGCCGGGGCTTTGTGGGGCTAGGGGGAGGAGCGGTAGCCCTGGTTGTTGTTCTGGTGGTTGGGGACGTTGGGGTCGTAGTCGTTGGGATCCTGGTCCGCGGGGACGCCGTCGCCGTCGTTGTCGGGCTGGCCGTTGGGGTCGCCGTCGCCGTTGTCGTCGTTGTGGCCGCAGGTCGGGTAGTCGTTGTGGGTCATGCAGAACCAGTCCGGCGGGTTGTCCTCGGTGCCCGCGGGCGGCTTGTCGGGGTTGCACGCCGGCGGGAGTTGGCCGATGTTGCAGCCGGGCAGGTTCTGGGGGTTGTCACCCTGGTGGCCGTCGCCCTCACACTGGTTGGTGATCTGCTCCATGAAGCCGCACTTCTCGGTCTTCGTCGGCTTCGGCTTCTGCGTGTCCCACTTCTTCATCTCGCCGGTGTAGGTGGGCGTCGTGAACTGGACGATGCCCTCACCAGCCAGGGCCTTGTCCATGAACGCCTTCCAGATCCGCGCCGGGTAGTGGCCACCGTAGGCGTAGCTCGTGGAGGGGAAGTAGGTCTCCATCGACTTGCTCTTCTGGTGGTAGACCGTCGCGGCGGCAGCGTACTGCGGGGTGTAGCCCGCGAACCAGGTGGCGGCGCCGCCGTCGGTGGTTCCGGTCTTGCCCGCGGCGGGCTGGCCGTTGGCGAGCCGCGCCTCCTTGCCGGTGCCGCTGACGACGACCGCCTTCATCGCCTCGGTGGCCTGGGCCGCCTGGTCCTCGGTGAGCACCTGCTTGCCCGTCTTGTTCCAGGGCAGCTTGACTTCGACCTCTTTGCCGTCCACATTGTGCGTGATCTTGGAGATGATGTGCGGGGTGACCGCGGTGCCGCCGTTGGCGAACGCCGCGTAACCCGCCGCCTGGTACATCGCCGGGATGTTGGAGACACCGAGCGGAAGGCTCGCGATCTTCGCGTCCATGCCCTCGGTCGGGATGCCGAAGTCCTTGGACGTCTCGATCACCTTGTCGAGGCCGACCTTGAGACCGAGCCTGACGAAAGAGGAGTTGATGGACTGCTCGGTCGCCTTGACGAGGGTGATCGCCTGGCCCAGACCGTGCGGCGCACGCATCCAGTAGCCGTTCGGCGCGCCGTTGCACGCTGCCTCGTTGCGCGCGCCAGCGATCACGTCACCGGTCGTGGCGTCGAGGCAGAGGGGGCTGCGGCCCTCGATGAGGGACTTGACGTTGTAGCCCTCCCGCAACGCCGTCGCCAGCACGTACGGCTTGAACGACGAGCCGATCTGCGGGCGGTCGACCAGGGCCGCGTTGGGCAGGCCGCGTTCGGGGTTGCCGCCGTAGAACGCGACGATCGCGCCGTCCTTCGGGTCCACCACGGCGAGGCCGGACCGGATCGTCTTCTGCGCCTTCTTGCTGATCTCGGCGTCGGGCCCGTACTTCTTGACGGCTTCCTCGGCGTAGTCCATCAGCTTCGGGTCGAGGCTCGTGTAGATCTTGTAGCCGCCGGTCGTGGTGACTTCGGTCTCGTTGAAGTCGGGGATCATCGCGAGTTCGGCGAGCACCCGGTCGATGATGTAGGTCTGCTGGTTGTCGCCCTTGGGGGCCGAGGTCTTCTTCGACCTGGGGAACTTCATCTTGTCGCGTTCGGCCTGGCTGAGCCAGCCTTCGCCGACCATGCCGTTGAGGACGTAGTTCCAGCGGTCCTGGAGGGCCTTGTAGCAGGGGGCGTTCTCGTCGCCGTCGGTCGGGTAGCCGCAGAAGTAGCCGGGCTGCTGGATCATCGCGGCGAGGACCGCGCCCTCGGCGATGGAGAGCTTGTTGACGGGCTTCCAGAAGTACGCCTTGGACGCCGCCTGGATGCCGCTGGAGTTACGGCCGAACGGGATCGTGTTGAGATAGTTCTCCATGATCTCGTCCTTGGAGTACTTCCCCTCCAGCTTGAGGGCGGTGAAGATCTCCTTGACCTTGCGGGTGATGCTGCGGTCGGTGCTGAGGGTGTTGAGCCGGTTGCGCGCGAGCTGCTGGGTGATGGTCGAGCCGCCCTCGACGCTGCCGCCGGTCACCGTGCGGAAGACGGCGCGGGACATGCCCTTGATGGAGATGCCGGGGTCGGTCTCGAAGCTGCGCTGCTCAGCGGCCATGACGGCCTGGCGCACATGCAGCGGGACGACGTCGAGCTTCACGTCCTCGCGGTTGGCGGCCATGTTGAACATGACCTTCTCTTTGCCTTTTTTGCCCGCCCAGTAGACCGAGGTGCGCTGCTTGGTGGAGTCGAGGTTCGCGTCTTCGGTGAGGTCGGGGGTCGGGGTCGAGACGTAGCCGACGGCGAACAGGCCGATCGACGCGACGAGCCCGACGCCGCAGACCGCCGCGACGATCTTCCAGCTCGGGATGAACCTCTTCCAGCCCTCCTTGGGCTTCTTGCCGCGCTTGCCGCCTTTGCCGCCCTTGTCGTCGTCGACGTCGACGCCGGGCGGGTTGTCGACGTGGATCGGGCCGCCGTCGAGCATGGTGACGGCGGGGTCGCCGTGCTGGAAGTCGTCGTAACCGTTCTGCTGGGCGGCGTAAGGCTGGTCGTCGTAGCCCTGCGCGCCGTAGGCCGGGTCCGCGTAGGTCTGGTCGCCGTACCCGTACTGGTCGTACCCCTGCTGGTCGTAGCCCTGGTCGTACCCCTGGCCGCCGACGGCGGACGCGTCGAAGGTGGTGTGGTCCTCGTACCCGCCCTGACCCGCGTAAGGCTGCTGTGCGTACCCGCCCTGGTCGCCGTAACCGCTCTGGTCGTACCCGCCCTGGCCGTAGTCGTCGTACGCGCCGTACTGGGGCGGTGGCGCGGAGTTGCCGTACTGGGACTCGCGGTAGATCTGTTCACGCCCCTGGGGGGGCGCTGGCCGGAACCAGTCGTCCTCCGGCAGGTCCCCTGAGGGGCCACCGGATCCATACGGCGGAGTACTCACACGACCTCTTCAGCTGGGGTGCGAGGCCGGGGGACCCCGCACAACGGCACTGCCGGGGCCGGTCTGGCGGGGGGCAAAGCCCAGCAGCGTCAGGTGTCTAACGCGTCATCGTACCGACGGGGTCCAGTCCGCCGGTGCGGTATGGCCCACACCGTTCCTTCACTGTTGCGAGGAATGCTGCTGCTTGCGGAGTTGGTTAACACTACGTATCTTTGCGATGTATCGAAGCGATACATTCATACGATACATCTGGCTGAGCTACCGCGGAGGGGACGCATGGGCGGCAAGAAGGGCGGCGTGTTGGAACTCGCCGTGCTCGGCCTGCTCCACGAGTCCCCTATGCACGGGTATGAGCTGCGCAAGCGGCTCAACACCCTGCTCGGCATGTTCCGCGCGTTCTCCTACGGCACCCTCTATCCCTGCCTCAAGCAGCTCCTCGCACAGGGGCTGATCACCGAGGACGAGGACGAGCAGCCGCCGGCGACGCTGCAGAGCAAGCGGGCCAAGATCGTCTACAAGCTGACCGCCGAAGGCAAGGAGCATCTGCAGAAGCTCCTCACCGAGGCGGGCCCCGCGGCGTGGGAGGACGAAGGGTTCGGCGTGCATTTCGCCTTCTTCGGCCAGACCCGCGCCGACGTGCGGCTGCGCATCCTGGAGGGCAGGCGCAGTCGGCTCGAGGAGCGTCTGGAGCAGGTGCGCACCGCGTTCACCCGCACCAGGGAACGGGTCGACAGCTACACGCTTGAACTCCAGAACCACGGGCTCGAGTCCGTCGAGCGCGAGGTCCGGTGGCTGAACGAGCTTATCGGGCGTGAGCACGCCAAGGCGGCCGACGAGCGGCAGCGGGCAGACGAGACAGATGTACCTGACGTAAACGACAAAGACGCTCCCCGTCAGGGGACGTCTCCCTCATAAGAGCCTGGGGATCTCCCCCAGACCCGGTGAGATAGAGAAAAGGAGCAACCGGATGGGTTCGGTGCGCGTAGCCATCGTTGGAGTGGGCAACTGCGCCTCTTCGCTCGTCCAGGGTGTCGAGTTCTACAAGGACGCGGCACCTGATCAGCGGGTCCCCGGGCTGATGCACGTTCAGTTCGGCGACTACCACGTGGGCGACGTGGAGTTCGTGGCGGCGTTCGACGTTGACGCCAAGAAGGTCGGGCAGGACCTCGCGCACGCCATCCACGCCAGCGAGAACAACACGATCAGGTTCGCCGAGGTCCCGCCGACCGGCGTGACCGTGCAGCGCGGCCCGACCTTCGACGGTCTCGGCGAGTACTACCTCGACACCATCGAGGAGTCCGACGCCGAGCCGGTGGACGTCGTCCAGGCGCTGAAGGACGCGAACGTGGACGTCCTCGTCTCCTACCTCCCGGTGGGTTCGGAGGACGCCGACCGCTTCTACGCGCAGGCCGCGATCGACGCCAAGGTGGCGTTCGTCAACGCGCTGCCGGTGTTCATCGCGTCCGACCCCGAGTGGGCGCAGAAGTTCACCGACGCGGGCGTCCCGATCGTCGGCGACGACATCAAGTCGCAGGTCGGCGCGACGATCACGCACCGCGTGATGGCGAAGCTGTTCGAGGACCGCGGCGTCGAGCTGCTGCGCACGTACCAGCTCAACTTCGGCGGCAACATGGACTTCATGAACATGCTGGAGCGCAAGCGCCTGCAGTCCAAGAAGATCTCCAAGACGCAGTCGGTCACGTCGCAGATCCCGCACGAGATGGCCAAGGCCGACGTGCACATCGGCCCGTCGGACCACGTGCCGTGGCTGGACGACCGCAAGTGGGCGTACGTGCGGCTGGAAGGCAAGTCCTTCGGCGACACGCCGCTCAACCTGGAGTACAAGCTCGAGGTGTGGGACTCCCCCAACTCCGCGGGCGTCATCATCGACGCGGTCCGCGCGGCGAAGATCGCCAAGGACCGGGGCATCGGCGGCCCGATCCTGTCGGCGAGCTCGTACTTCATGAAGTCCCCGCCGGAGCAGTACAACGACGACGAGGCCCGTCTCGCCGTCGAGGCGTTCATCCGCGGTGACGTCGAGCGCTGACCCCGCTCGTCCTCAGGGACACGTCAGGGCCCGGCAGGCACTACGCCTGCCGGGCCTCGTCGTTGTTCAGGACCGGCGTAGCGCGACCCCGATGACGAGTGCGGCAAGCGCGCACACGGCGGCGTTGACGCCCACGGCGGTACGGACTGCCTCGGCGAGCCCGTCGTCGAGGCGGGTGGCCAGGACTGCGGCGAGGAGCGGCGTGCCGAGTGCGATGCCGATCTGCTGGCTCTGCGTGACGAGTCCGGAGGCGAGTCCGTGGTCCTCGGCGGGCAGGCCCGACGTGGCGGTGGCGGTGTAGCCGACGATCGCGACGAGGTTGGCGACGCCGCCCACGAACGCGAGGAGCAGCAGCGGGGCGAGCGCGTCGGGGAAGAGCGCGATGGGCGCGGTCGCGACGGCCTGGGCGGCGAGGCCGAGGACGATCGCGCGGCGCGGCCCGACCCGTCCGATGACGCGCGGGGCGGCGAGCCCCCCGACGACGGTGCCCGCGCCGAGCACCCCGAAGGCCGCGCCGGCCGCGAGGGGGCTGAGGCCGAGGACGTCCTGGAAGTGGAGGGTCAGGACGAAGACGAGCGAGGTCTCGGTGGCGAACGCGAGGAGTCCCGCGGCGTTGCCCCACGCGACGGTCTTGCGGCGCAGCATCTTGAGCGGGACGAGCGGCTGCGGGGCGCGGCGTTCGACCACGGCGAAGACCGCGAGGAGGACCGCGGCGAGGAGGAGTCCTCCCCAAGCGCGCTGGTCGGTCCAGCCTTGTTCGCCGGCCTGGGACGCGCCGAAGACGAGGGCGACAAGTGCGAGCGTCACGAGGACGGCTCCGGCGGCGTCGAGGCGGGGCCGTCTGTCGGCCTTGCTCTCGGTGAGGACGGCGGGGGCGACGGCGAGCACCGCGACGGCGACGACCACGTTGACGAAGAACGCCCACCGCCAGCTCAGCGCCCCGGTGAGGAGGCCGCCGAGCAGCGCGCCCGCGGTGAAGCCCCCGGCCATGAGCGCGCCGTTGAGGCCGAGGACGCGGTCGCGCGCCGGGCCCTCGGCGAACCCGGAGGTGAGCAGGGACAGCGCTGACGGCGTCACCATGGCCGTCGCGACGCCCTGGGCGGCCCGGGCGGCGAGCAGGAGGGCGGGGCCGTCGGCGAGGCCCCCCGCGAGGGACGACACGCCGAGCAGCGCCATGCCCGCGAGGAACAGCCTCCGGCGGCCGACGACGTCGGCGAGCCTGCCGAAGAAGAGGCTGAAGCCCGCCGCGCACAGCGCGAACGCGGTCGCGATCCACGGCAGCCGCGCGGTGGACAGGCCGACGTCGCGGCCGATGACGGGCAGCGCGACGTTGAGGATGGAGAAGTCGACGGCGAGGGTGAACCCGGCGGTCAGCAGGACGGTGACGGCGACGCGCTCACGTCCCGTCATCCGCGCCGGGGAAGGTGCGGTCGTTACGGTCATGGCGGTCACTTTCCGGCGATCCGGAAGGGACAGCCATCCCCCCGCGTTGCCTACCTATCGCAGGGTCAGGCAGAACCCGGCGAACGCCGCGAGGATGGACTTATGACCGATCTCGGGAGTTATCTCAGGGCGCGGCGGGCGGCGATCACGCCGGAGCTCGCGGGGGTGCGCAGCTACGGGGCGCGGAGGGTGCCCGGGCTGCGGCGGGAGGAGCTGGCGCGGCTCGCGGGGGTCTCCGTCGCGTACTACACGCGGTTGGAGCAGGGGCAGTCGGCGAACGCGTCGGATTCGGTCATCGCGTCACTGGCCAGGGCGCTGCGGCTCGATGACGACGAGCGCGCGCATCTGTTCGCGCTGGCCCGTCCCGCCCCGGTCCGGCGCACCCCTCCCCCGGTGGAGGAGGCGACGCCGTCGGCGGTGCGGCTGCTCGCGGCGATGCACGACGTGCCCGCGCTGCTGCTCGGCCGCCGCAACGACGTCCTCGCCTGGAACCGGCTCGGGCACCTGCTGCTCGCCGGGCACCTCGACCCCACCGCGCCCGAGCGGCCCGCCGACCGGCCGAACCTGACCCGGATGCTGTTCCTCGACGCGCACACCCGCGACCTGCACCGCGACTGGGCGGCCGAGGCGGCGCTGGCCGTCGCGTCCCTGCGTTACGTGGCCGCCGAGCACCCCGACGACCCGCTTCTTGCCTCGCTCATCGGCGACCTGTCCATCAACAGCCCCGAGTTCGCCACCTTGTGGCCGCAGCACACCGTCCGCCTGTGCACGGGTGGGACCCGCCTCCTCCACCACCCGGAGGTCGGCCCCCTTGACCTCGACTTCACCCTCCTCCACCTCCCCGACGCCCCCGGCCACCGCCTGATGACCCACACCCCCCAAACCCCCTCCTCCACAACCGCCCTGACCCTCCTGAACCACCCCTAACCCCTCACCCCGCAGTCCCTTCGGGACTGCGGGAAAAAGAGGCCCCCGGCCCCGACCAGGAAACGCCCTCCCGTCGCCGGAACGCGGTCCCGCAGGACCGCGAGCACAAGGGGACGCGGTCCGGCGGGAGAACGCGGTCCCGAAGGGCTGCGGGCGAGACGAGAGGGTGCGGTCCCGAAGGGGGACTCGGAGGGACGCGGTCCCGAGAGGGTGCGGAGGCACGCGGTCCCGAAGGGGTGTGGGCTTGGGCTTGTCGGCTTGTTGTGGTGGGGGTTAGGGGGTTAGGGATTGGTGGGTTAGGGAGAGGCGGGCGGCGACTTGGCGGAGGATGGCGGCGGGGTCTTCGATGTCGGGGGGGACTAGGACCTGGACTGCCGGGTCGGCGGTGTTGACGAGGGTGCCGAGGGGGGTGCGGGTGTGGAGGGTGAAGGTCTGGGTGGGGTGGGCGGTGAGGTGGGCGGCGGCTTGGGGGTAGGAGGGGGCGAGGACCAGGACGCCGTGGGGGACCAGATGCGGGGTGGGGCCGACGCCATCTGGGCGATGGCCGCGCGTTCCCGTTGGACGGACTCCGGCGGCGGCGGGTGCGGGCCCCTTGTACAGGCCATCTTGTGGAGCATCTCGCGCTGCACGGGTTCGGGGCGGCCGAGCGGCACTACAACGGGATGGTCGGCCCGGTGACGACGACGTTCGTCAAGCAGGGCGAGCCGGAGGAGGTCGTCCGGTTCCTCAAGGGGGTGTGCGCGGCGCTGCGCGACCTGCCGACGGGCCGGATCGAGGCCGAGAAGCAGGTGCTGCGGGCCGAGGCGGAGAACCGCTCGGACGGGCCCGTCGACCTCCTCGCCTGGCGTTACGGGCCCGCAGGGGTCGGGATGCTCGGGTACGGCGAGCTCGGCGTGCCGCAGCAGACCCCGCAGTCGCTCGCGGGGTGGGCGGCGCACTGGTTCACGCGCGGGAACGCCGCGCTGGCGCTGGCCGGGCCGGTGCCCGACGGCCTCACGCTCGACCTGCCGGAGGGGCCGCGCCGCCCGCTGTCGCCGGTGGCGTCGGCGCTGCCGTGGCTGCCCGCTTCGATGCCGTCGGCGCTGCGCGGGGTCGCGCTGCACACCGTGGTCGAGCGCGGTCCGGCCACGACGCTGTACCGGGAGGTCCTGGCGCGGCGGCTGCACCAGGCGCTCCGGCTCGACCGGGCGATCAGCTACTCCTCGTCGGTCGATCTCCTCGCCCGGTACGCCGACAGCGCGGAACTGCTCGTGGCCGCCGACGGGCTCGCCGACCGGCTGACCGAGCTGAACGGCGCGTTCCTCGCCGAGATCGAGCGGATCGCCGCGGTGCCCGTCGGGGCCGAGGAGCTGGAACGGGCCAGGGCCGCCGTCGCCGAGACCCTTGAGGGGCCCGACGCGGGCCTCTCCCTCGCGGTCGGCGCGGCGACCGACACGCTGCTCGGCGCGCCCGTCCTGACGGCCGAGGCGGTCGTCGAGGGGCTTGCCGGGGTCACGGCCGACGACGTGCTGCGGGTCGCGCGGCAGGCGCGTGACGGCGCGCTCGTCACGCGGCCCCCGCAGGACGGCGTCGCGCACGCGCGGTATGTGGAGGCTCCCGGGACGTCGACGTTCGGGGTCGAGGGGCGGGTCTTCGAGGCGTGGCAGGGCCGCAGGTTCCTCACCGTGGGGCCGTCGGGGGTGACCGAGTCGCAGGGTCCGTCGATGGCGACCGTGCTGTTCGCGCAGTGCCGTGGCCTGCTGGTGTGGCCGGACGGGGCGCGGCGGCTGATCGGCCCCGACGGCGTCACCGTGCACGTCGAGCCCGGCCTGTTCCGGGACGCCGCCGAGCTCATCGCGCTGCTCGACCGGGCGGTCCCCGCCTCCGTGGTCGTGCGGATGCCGGCGCGGGACCGGACGCCGCAGGCGGAGGCCGCGGACCCGCCCCTGCACCTCGGCGTGCCGAAACGCAAGCTGAAGGGCAGGCAGTGGGTCCGGGAGCGGCTGCCCTGGGTCGCCGCGCACCTCGCCCGTCCGATGACGCCCGATCCCGAGCTGTACGCGGTGCTCGCGAAGGTCCGCCGCGGGCAGGTGGAGCTGGGGCTTCCGCTGCTCGCGGCCACCCGGACCGATCCCGAGACGCGCCTGAACCGGCTCGGCCTCCTGTCGGACGCGGTGCACGCCCGCGCGCTCGACGGGCTGCGCGCGGCCCGCCCGGACGACCCCGACGTGCTGCTGTGGGCGGGGAACGCCAGGATCTATGACGCCTGGGAGATCCGCGGCGACAGAGGGGCCGCGCATGTCGGGGCCGACAAGTTCACCAGCTTCTGGACGGTCCTGGCGGGCGCGGCGGAACCGCTGCTGCGCGCGGCGGCCCTGCTGCCGCACGACCCCGCCCCCTGGGCCTGCCTCCAGATGTACGGGCTCGGCATGCAGCTCGACCGTCCCGTCCTCGACTCGTACTGGACGGAGATCACGCGGCGGCATCCCGCGCTGTGGATCGGGCACTACAACCGGGTACAGGTGCTGGCGCGCAAGTGGCAGGGCTCGGCGGTCGAGGTGCTGGCGTTCGCCGAGGAGGCCGCCGCGCGCGCCGTCCCGGGTGGCCCGCTGACGGCGATGGTCGCGGCCGCGCACCTGGAGAACGCGATCGACTGCGACGAGGGCTCGACGCCGTACCTCGCGCAGCCCGAGGTGCATTTCTCCCTGGCCAGGGCGGCGGCCAAGCTCGACGCCGCCGCGTTCCCGCATCCGCGGCGGGCGTGGGCGCACCAGCTGTTCGGCGGGGCGTTCCACCGCGCGGGCGACCTGGAACGGGCGCGGCGCCATCTGCGGCTCGCGGGGCGCACCGACGCCGACCCCCTCGCCTGGTGCTACTCCACCTACGCCCAGCGGCTGTTCCGGCTGGCCAGGGGGCACGCAGGGGTGCGGTGGCAGCGCCCCCGGAGGGTGCGTACAGTGACGGGGTGGGATTCCGGGGGCTGTGGCGGGAGCGGGGCTTCCGGCGGCTTTACGGGACCCGGCTGACGTCGCAGTTCGCCGACGGGCTCGTGCAGGTCGGACTTGCCGCTTATGTACTGGCCCCGGAGAACGAGGCGACGGCGGGGAAGGTCGCCGCGGCGTTCGCGGTGATGCTGCTGCCGTATTCGGTGCTCGGGCCGTTCGCCGGGGTGTTCCTCGACCGGTGGCGGCGGCAGGTGGTGCTGGTCAGGACGCCGCTGGTGCGGGCGGTCTGCGTGCTGGGGATGGCGTGGCTGATCGCGGCGCTCGACGACAGCGACCTCTATCTCGCCGCCGCGCTCGTCGTGCTGGGGGTGAACCGGTTCTTCCTGTCCGCGCTGTCGGCGGCGCTGCCGCATGTGGTGGCGGAGAAGGATCTCCTTGTCGCCAACACGGTGTCGGTGACGTCGGGGACCGTCGCGGCGTTCGCGGGGGCGGCGCTCGGGTTCGGCATCCACAGCCTGGGGACGACGGCCGTGCTCGCCGTCGCGGCCGTCCTGTACGTCGCGGCGTCGTTCGTGGCGAGGCTGCTGCCGCGTGACGGGCTCGGCCCGGACGGCACAAGCCGCGAGACGGTAAGGAACGTCGTCGTAGGGATGGTCGCGGGAGCGCGCTACATCGTCCGGCGCAGGCCCGCCGCGCGCGCGCTCGGCGCGATCGCGACGCACCGGTTCCTCTACGGGATCTGGCTGCTGATGACGCTGCTGCTGTACCGGCACCACTTCCCGTCGGGGTTCGGCGGGGTCGCGGTGATCACCACGGTCTCCGGCGGCGGGTACCTGGTCGGGGCGCTGATCACGCCGTCGGCCGCGCGGCGGTTCGGGAAGGACGCGTGGATCGCGGCGATGCTGCTCGCGGCGGGGGCGTCGCTGCTCGTCCTGGCGGTGCCGCTGCGGGAGCCGCTGTACGTCGCGGGCGGGTTCGCGCTGGGCGTCGCGGCGCAGGGCGTGAAGGTGTGCGTGGACACGATCCTGCAGGAGAGCGTCGCCGACGAGTTCCGCGGCAGGGTCTTCGCCGCCTACGACATGCTCTTCAACGCGACGTTCGTGGCCGCCGCGTGCGTCGGGGCGTTCACGCTGCCCGCCGACGGGCGGTCGCTGCCCGTCCTCGCGGGGGTGATCGCCGCCTACGCGGCGGCCGCCGTCGCGTACCGCGCGCTGACGCGCGGGGGCGTCACGGAGCCGTCCGGGTCACCGGAGCGTTGACGGCGGTGCCGGAGTAGCGGACCTGGAGCTTCCCTGGCCGTGCGGAGAAGGCGTACTTGCCCTTGGCGCCGGTCGTGGCGGTGGCGACGAGCTTCCACGCGCCTCCGGTCCACTTGTAGAGCCGCACCTTCTGTCCCGCGTACGGGCGGAATCCTCCGGTCTCGCCGAGCCTGCGCAGCACCCCGCTAACTGACCCGCCGCGCCCGTCGGGGAGGGCGGCCGAGAGCGTCGTGCGCCGTTTCACGTGAAACACGACGCGCGCGGCGCGCTTCTCCTTGCCCGCTTTGTCCCGGACGACGAGGGTGCCGCGCCACTTGCCCGGCGCGTCGAAGCGGTTGAACGACGCGGCCCCGTTCCACACCCCAGGGCCCGCGCGCCAGACGAAGTCCACGAGCACTTTCTCCCCGTCCGGGGCGACGAGTTCGAGGTCCATCCCCTGGACTGACGCGCCAGCGCCCCGCGCGGTGAAGGTGTTCCACACCCCGCGCCCCCGCTCCCCCACGACGACGGTCGACGCGGACGGCTCAAGCGTGATCGGCGCGGCGGAAGCGGGCGCGGAAACAAGGGAGGCGGCCAATGCCGCGACGGTCAGGGCCGGGACGGCGAAGCGCATGGGTCCACTCCGGGGGGATTTGAGGACTAAGTGGAGCTTTCTCGATCAAGTTAGTGCTGACAAAGCGTCTACTTATGCCGCCGCGCAGGTGAGCCGCCTCACGTCCGCCGAATAAGCGCTCGGTTACGCAGCTCAAGCTACCGACGGGTAACGCAGATCACGGCGGTAACGTGGCGGTCCATGAGGATGACCCCCGACGAACTCCTGGCCTATGACCGTGAGCACGTCTGGCACCCCTACGCGGCGATGCCCGCGGCCGTCAGCGCGCACACGGTCGCCGAGGCGCACGGGGTCGAGCTGCACCTCGAGGACGGCAGGGTGGTCATCGACGGGATGTCGTCGTGGTGGGCGGCGATCCACGGGTATGACAACCCCGCGCTGAACGCCGCGATCACCGGCCAGCTCGGCAGGATGGCGCACGTCATGTTCGGCGGCCTCACCCACCGGCCCGCCGTGGAACTCGCCGCGCGCCTTGTCGACCTGGCCCCCGACGGCCTCACGAAGGTCTTCTTCGCCGACTCCGGCTCGGTCGCCGTCGAGGTCGCGATCAAGATGGCGCTGCAGTACTGGCGCGCCCAAGGGGTGAACCGGCCAAGGCTGCTCACCGTACGCGGCGGCTACCACGGCGACACCTTCGGCGACATGGCAGTCTGCGACCCCGTGAACGGAATGCACCACCTGTTCAGTGATGTCCTGCCCGTCCACGTGTTCGCGCCCGAGCCCCCCGCAGAACCCGACCCCGCCTACCTCGACGCCCTCGCCGCGCTCGTCGCCGCGCACGCGCACGAACTCGCCGCGATCATCGCCGAGCCGATCGTGCAGGGCGCGGGCGGCATGCGCTTCTACGACCCGTCACACCTGCGCGCCCTACGCGACCTCGCCGACGAACACGGCATCCTCCTCATCCTCGACGAGATCGCCACCGGCTTCGGCCGTTCCGGCGAGTTCTGGGGGGCCGACCACGCGGGCGTCTCCCCCGACATCATGTGCGTCGGCAAGGCCCTCACCGGCGGCTACCTGACGATGGCCGCGACCCTGTGCACCGACCGCGTCGCCGAGGGCATCTCCGCGGGCGGGACCCCGCTCATGCACGGCCCGACGTTCATGGCCAACCCGCTGGCCGCGGCGGTCGCGGGAGCGTCCCTCGACCTCCTGGCGGCACGGGACTGGCGCACGGAGGTCAAGACGCTCGAAAAGGCCCTCAGCGACGGTCTGGCGGACGTACGGGGCATGCCGGGCGTCGCCGACGTCAGGGTGAAGGGCGCGATCGGCGTCGTGGAGACCACGCGGCCGGTGAACGCCGAGCAGATCCAGGACACCGTGATGGCGCACGGCGTGTGGCTGCGCCCGTTCGGCAGGCTGATCTACACGATGCCGCCCTACATCTGCACGCCGGACGAGACCGCGAAGATCACCGAGGCGATCACCGCGGCCGCGCGCACGCTGGCCTAGCCGTCGAGGACGCCCTCGTCGCGCGCCCAGGCCAGCAGGGCCTCCTTGGCCGTCTCCTTGTCCTGCGGCCCCTTGTCGAGCCGCAGGTCGAGCAGGAACTTGTAGGCGCGGCCGACCAGCGGACCCGGCTTGATCCCCAGGACCTCCTGGATCTCGACGCCGTCGAGGTCGGGCCTGATCCTGCCCAGTTCCTCCTCGTCGGCGAGCCGCGCGATCCGCTCCTCAAGGGCGTCGTAGGTGCGGGCGAGGCGCTCGGCCTTGCGGCGGTTGCGGGTCGTGCAGTCGGCGCGGGTGAGCTTGTGCAGGCGCGGCAGCAGATGCCCGGCGTCGCGGACGTACCTGCGGACCGCCGAGTCGGTCCACTCGCCCTCGCCGTACCCGTGGAAGCGCAGGTGCAGTTCCACAAGGCGCGACACGTCGGACACGACGTCCTTGGGGTACTTGAGCGCCATGAGCCGTTTTTTGGTCAGCTTCGCGCCGACGACCTCGTGATGGTGGAACGAGACCCTGCCGCCCGGCAGGTGGGCGCGGGTGCGCGGCTTGCCGATGTCGTGCAGCAGCGCGGCGAGGCGCAGGACGAGGTCGGGCCCGTCCTCCTCCTGGGCGATCGCCTGGTCGAGCACGATCAGCGAGTGCTCGTAGACGTCCTTGTGCCTGTGGTGCTCGTCAATCTCCAGCCGCAGCGCGGGAAGCTCGGGCAGCACGTGCGCGGCCAGCCCCGACGCGTCGAGGACGGCCAGGCCCGCACGCGGATACGGCCCGCACAGCAGCTTCGACAGCTCCGCCTGCACCCGCTCGGCCGAGACGATCTCGATCCGGCCGGACATCTCCTTCATCGCCGCCATCACCGCGGGGTCGACGGTGAACCCGAGCTGCGCGACGAACCGGGCGGCGCGCAGCATCCGCAGCGGGTCGTCGTTGAAGGAATCCTCGGGAAGGCCGGGCGTCCGCAGCCGCTTGGCCTTCAGGTCCTCGAGCCCCCCGAACGGGTCGACGAACTCGTTGCCGGGCAGCCGCGCCGCCATCGCGTTGACGGCGAAGTCACGCCGTCGCAGGTCCTCCACAAGGGAAGTCCCGTAAGACACCTCGGGCTTGCGCGACTTCGGGTCATAGCTCTCGCTGCGGTAGGTCGTGACCTCCATGAGGTGCTCGCCCTTGCGCAGCCCGACCGTGCCGAACTCGATCCCGATGGTCCAGACGGCGTCGGCCCAGCCGTCGATCACCTCAAGGATGCGCTCGGGCGGCGCATCGGTGGTGAAGTCGAGATCGGCCACCGGGCGGCGCAGGAGCGCGTCCCGGACCGGGCCGCCGACCAGCGCGAGCTCGTGTCCGGCCGCGGCGAAGAGCCCGCCGAGCCGCTCGGCCTCGGCGGGGATCACCCGCCCGAGCAGGGTGGCCAGGGCCTTGCGCTGTTCGTCGTTCGACACGACCGCCAAGCCTACGGGGCGATCGGGACCGCCTCCAAACCTGTTGTCGCCTGTCGCCGCACGGGACCGGTTACCGGACAAGCCCGGCCCGTCCAGACTCTCCGGGCCACTACCATCGAGCGCGTGACACCGCGGGGAACGAAGCCTCAGTGAGGAAACGGCTCACGGCTGCCCTCGGGGCAGTGATGATCATCCTGGCCGTCGGCGTCAACCCTGGCGTCGGCGCGGCCCATGCCCAGCCCCCCGCGCAGGCGCTCCGCAAGGACCCGCTGGCGATCGTGCTGGAGAACGTCACGCCGAGCGTCCTCGGGCCCAAGCACAAGACGCTGAAGGTCAAGGGCAAGATCGTCAACTCGGGCACGACGCCGATCGCGGGCGTGCAGGTCCAGGCGCTGTACGGGCAGCGGTTCACCACCCGGGCCCAGCTGGCGGAGTTCGCCGCGGGATCCGGCCAGGAGGCCGCGACGACCGTGCTCAGCTCCTCGCGCGTCTTCGACGTCCCGGCGGGCGGCACGCAGTCGTTCACCCTCACCGGCGACCCCGCGCGCCTCGCCGCGCTGTCCCGTTCCGACCTGTCGGTCTACCCCCTCGCGATCGCCGCGGGCAACGCCGACGGCCGCCTGGCGACCGCGCGCACGTTCGTCAACTACGTGCCCAAGGACGCCAAGAAGACGATCACGCCGACCAAGGTCGCGTTCGTCTGGCCGCTGATCGACGCGCCGCACCGCACCACCGACGCCGAGTTCACCGACGACGGCCTCGCCGCCTCCCTCGACCCCGACGACGCACGCAACGGCAGGCTCAACACCCTCCTGGACGCCGTCGACACCGGCGCGGGCAACCCGTCGGTCGCGCTCGCGATCGACCCGTCGCTGATCACCGACGTCGAGGCGATGCAGCGGCCGTACCAGATCGTGGAACGCGTCGACTCCCCCGCCGAGGGCCAGCCCGCCAAGCGGGTCGAGGAGAAGGAGTCGAACGGCAACGCCAAGAACTGGCTGAGCAGGCTGCGCGCCTACGTCGGCGAGGACGGCAACCAGTTCTTCCTCACCCCCTACGGCGACGTCGACACCGTCTCCCTGGTCAACAAGAAGATGGCGCAGGGCTCGACCAACCTCCTCAAGGCCGCCTACACCGACAAGAAGCTCGCGACCGACGTCCTCGACGCCGCCGAGACGTACCCGAAGCTCGCCTGGCCCGGCAACGGCACGATCAACCAGGCGACGATCGACCGGCTCGTCAGGCTCGGCGCGCAGGGCAGCAGCCAGTTCCTGCTGAGCAGCGACCAGCTCCAGGCCGTCGCGGGGCTCAGCTACACGCCGAGCGCCGCGCACACCGTCGAGACCTCCTCGGGACGGGTCAGGCCCGCCCTCGCCTTCGACGAGACCATCCAGCAGGTGATCAGCTCGAGCACCCGCTCACAGAGCGGAACGCTCGCCGCCAAGCAGCGCTACCTGGCCGAGACCGCGCTGATGACGGCCGAGGCCCCCGGGATGGGCCGGACCCTGATCGTGACGCCGGACCGGCGCTGGAACCCGTCGCCGGAGTTCGCGAAGTTCCTGCTGAACCACACCGACGCGCGCTCGGCCTGGCTGAAGCCGACGACGCTCGGCACGATCGCCCAGCCGAAGAACCGGACGGACAAGCGCCAGCTCGTCACCTACCCCGACGCCGAGGCCGAGTTCACCAGGACCTACCTCGACAGCGTCAAGGGCATGTTCAACCGGGCGACCGCGTTCGCCAATCTGTTCGAGTCCCCCGACAACGAGCTGCTGCGCGCGCCGATGCGGGCGACCGCGAACTACTGGCGGGGCGGCGGCGCACGTCGCGAGGCCGCTTACCGCTTCCTGGACTCCACCACGCGGGCCGTCGACGCCGAGGTCGGCAAGATCAACCTCGCGAGCGAGGAGGTGAAACAGATCGCCGGGTCGTCGGGGATGCTGAAGTTCACCGCCGTCAACGAGCTCACCGAGGGCCAGGTCAAGATCCAGATCGTGATCTCCTCGCTGCCCAAGGGCAGGCTCGTGTTCCCCGAGTCGGCCGACCCGCAGGTATTCACCGCGATCCGCGAGGTCGACGCCGGGCAGAAGAACACCCTCATGGTCTCGGTGAAGCTGCCGACCGGCGGCTCCATCGACAACAAGATCCCGGTGAAGGTGCGCATCCTCAACGAGGCGGGGCAGGAGATCAACTCGAGCACCGTCGACGTCAGTACGACCGGAGTCTCCGCTGTGGGGTTGTTCATCACCATTGGCGCCCTCGCCGTGCTGGTCGTCGGCGTAGGCTTCCGGGGGATGCGCGCGCGGCGGCGGCGCAAGGAGGAGGAAGCTCGTGACCACGGAGCAGCAGCCGGCTGAGCGGCGGCAGGAGGAGCCGGAAAAGGGCGGGGGCTCCAGCCTGCTGCGCTCGGGCGCGCTCATGGCGCTCGGCACGATCGCCTCCCGGATCACCGGGTTCGTCCGCAGCGCGGTGATCATCATCGCGCTGGGCAACGGCATCCTCGGCTCGATCTACAACCTCGCCAACACCATCCCGAACATCATCTACGACCTGCTGTTCGGCGGCATCCTCAGCTCGATCATCGTGCCGATGATCGTCCAGGCCAAGCGCAAGGACCGCGAGTACGGCGAGCGGTACGAGCAGCGGTTCTTCACCGCCGCGCTGCTCGGCCTCGCGGTCATCACCATCGGCGCGGTCGTCGCCGCGCCGCTGATCATGCGCGCGTACGGCGGCTCGGAGCTCCAGGGCGCGGACCTGCGCCTGGCGGTGCTGTTCGCGATGTTCTTCCTCCCGCAGATCTTCTTCTACGGGGTCGGCGCGTTCGCCGGGGCCATCCTCAACACCCGCAACTCCTTCGCCGTCCCCATGTGGGCCCCGGTGCTGAACAACGTCGTGGTGATCGCCGTCGGCGTCGCGTTCCTGGTGATCCAGGACGGCGGACCGCCCACCGCGGCCAACCTCACCGACGCCGAGTTCCTGCTCCTGGCGATCGGCACCACCGGCGGCATCGTGCTCCAGACGATCGTGCTGTGGCCCGCGCTGCGCGCCACCGGCTTCCGCTGGCGGCCCAGGCTCGACTTCCAGAAGGGCGAGCTCGGCCAGGTCGGCAAGGCCGCCGGATGGACGCTGCTGTACGTCGTGCTCATCCAGGTCGGCTTCCTGATCATCACCCGGCTGAACACCACGGCCGGATTCCAGGCCGAACAGGAAGGGCTGTCGGGCGCGTACGGCTACGCCTCCTACGCGACGGCCTACCAGTTCTTCCAGCTGCCGTACGCGATCGTCGCCGTCTCGGTGATCACCGCGCTGCTGCCCAGGATGAGCGCGCACGCCGCCGACGGCGACACCTCGGCCGTCCGCGACGACTTCTCCTCGGGCCTGCGGCTGTCGTCGGTGCTGATCGTGCCGGGCGCGGCCTACATGCTGGCGCTCGCGCCCGACATCGTGCAGGCGCTGTTCGCGCACGGCAACACGAGCTCGTCCGACGCCGCCGTCATCGGCCGGATCATGCAGGCGTTCGCGATCGCGCTGATCCCGTTCTCGATCTACCAGCTCATGCTGCGGGTCTTCTACGCGCACCGGGACACCAGGACCCCCGCGCTTGTCGCGTTCGTCACCGTCGTGGTGAACGTCGGCACCGCGCTCGCGGCGTTCAACCTGCTGCCGACCGAGGACAAGGTGGTCGGCATCGCGGGCGCGTTCGTCATCACCAACTGCGTCGGCGTGGTCGTCTGCGCGCTGCTGCTGCGCCGCCTGCTCGGCAGGATCGACGCCGGACGGATCATCGCCGCCCACGTCAAGATGCTCGCCGCGGCGGGCCCGATGGCCGCGTTCGCGGTCGGTTGCCACATCCTGATCGAGAAATGGGCCGGAACCGGACTTATCCCATCTTTGACCACATTGGTCGTCGGGGGTCTCGGTGGTGGCATCCTTTACCTGGTCGCCGCGCGGGTGCTGCGCATCCCCGAGGCCGACACGATGGTAAGGACGCTCAGCGCCCGGATTCCGGGACTGCGCTAACCCATAACCCCTACTACGATGTCAGGCACCATGGGATTCGACGATGTGCGGCGCAGTGACCGGCCGAAGATCCGGCGGGGATCGTCATGAGCACTTCAGTCATTGAACCCGGGACCCGCCTCGCCGGCCGCTACCGGCTCGAGGAGCAGGTCAGCGAGGCCGGCGGCTCCACCCTGTGGAAGGCCATCGACGAGATCCTCGCCAGGGCCGTGTGCGTCCGCACCTTCGCGCCGGACTTCCCGCGCGCGGCCGAGGTCGTCACCGCCGCGCGCAGCGCCTCACGGCTCACCGACCCCCGGCTCACCCAGGTCTTCGACGCCGACGACAGCGGCGAGCGCGCCTACGTCGTCAGCGAGTGGGTGAGCGGCGACACCCTCGAGGAGATGATCGAGAAGGACGGGCCGCTCGCGCCGGGCCGTGCCGCCCGGTTCGTCTCCGAGGCGGCCGAGGCGCTCGCGTCGGCCCACCAGGCCGGGATCTCGCATCTGTGCCTGACCGCGCGCGACCTCGTCTGGACCACCGGCGGCACCGTCAAGCTCACCGGGCTCGGTGTCGACGCCGTGCTCGCCGGGGTCAGCACCGCCGACCCCGCGCGGCTCGACGCGCTCGGCCTCGGCCAGATGCTCTACGCGGCGCTCACCGGCCAGTGGCCGGGGTCCGCGTCCGAATCGTCGCTGCCGATCGCGCCGGAGACCGACGGTGAGTTCGTCTCCCCCGGCGAGCTGCGCGCCGACCTGCCGCCCGCGGTCACCGCGATCGTCTGCCGGGCCATGGAGATCGGCGCGCCCGAGACGCCGCTGACCACGCCCGCCGAGGTCGCCGCAGCCCTCACCGAGGTTCCGCGCACGCCGCTTCCGCTGTTCGCCGGGCTGCAGAGCGGCCCGCCGCCCGCGGTGATCAACCGGACGCGTCCCGCGCCCAAGCCCGAGGCGAGGACCGTCCCCGCGCCGCGTCCCACGAACCCGCCGACGCAGCGCACCGCGCGGATGCCCGCGCCGCCGCCCGTCGCCGAACCCGAGGTCAGGAGCGTCAACCGGCCGCTGGTCGGCGGCGCGATCGCCGCCGCAGCGCTGGTGATCGCGCTGGCCATCTGGCAGTTCGCCGGCGGCGACACCGGCGGCGACGAGCCCACCCCCGGCGTCCCCACCGAGACCTCCGCGCCGCAGCAGCCCGGCTCGGGCGCGGCAAAGCTGCGGATCGCCTCGGCCGAGGGCTTCCAGCAGGTCAAACCCGGACACGCCGGGCACGAGGACAGCGCGGTCGAGCCGACCGCCCGCCTCGCCGTCGACGGCAAGTCCGGCACCTACTGGGAGACCCAGAGCTACCACGACAGCATCTTCGGCAACTACCTCGAGGGCGTCGGCATCAGGCTCACGCTGCCCGAGTCGTCAAGGATCAGCAAGATCGTCCTGAACGTGCCGGCGAGCAGCGCCGGAGCGCCCTACTCGCTGTCCATCGGCGACTCCGCCGACCGCTCGGTCCTCACCGAGACCGGCTCCGGCACCCTCGCCCCCGGCAAGAACGAGATCGCCGTGCCCTCCGACACCACAGGCAAGTACGTCATCCTCTGGTTCACCAAGGGCCCGCAGGACGGCAAGCTCAGGATCGGCGAAGCCGTCGTCTTCGGGGCGTCCTGATGGCCCTGTTCGGACGAGGCAGGGCGGCGACCGAGGGACCGGCCACCGACAAGGAACTGCTCCGCAGGCACGCCCAGGGCGACCCGCACGCCTTCGGCGAGATCGTCACCCGGCACCGCGACCGCATGTGGGCCGTGGCGCTGCGCACCCTCGGCGACCACGAGGAGGCCGCCGACGCGCTCCAGGACGCCTTCCTGTCGGCCTACCGGGCCGCGGGACGCTTCCGCGGCGACGCCGCCGTCACCACATGGCTGCACCGGATCGTCGTCAACGCGTGCCTCGACCGCGTCCGCCGCCGCTCGGCAAGGCCCACCGTCAACCTCCCCGACGCCGAGACCCTCGACGCCCTCGCCCCCAAGAACAACGACCCGACCTCCGCCCACGAGGTCGCCCTCGACGTCACCGACGCCCTGGCCCACCTGCCCTTCGAGCAGCGGGCCGCGCTCATCCTCGTCGACATGATGGGCTACTCCGTCGACGACGCGGCGTTCGTCCTCCAGGTGCCGCCGGGAACCGTCAAGAGCAGGTGCGCGCGCGGCAGGGCGAGGCTCGCGCCACATCTCCGGCATCTAAGGAACCGCAAGAGCGGCAACCGCGTCGAACCCTCGAACGTTGGTACTGACGTTCCCGCCGTTCCGCGGCAGGGTGGCTCACCAGTGCTCGAAGAAGGAGGGGGCGCGTCATGACAGGTCGGCACTACGACCTCGACGTGCTCGCGGATCTCGCCGAAGGTCTGCTCGACGACGAGACCACGACGACCGTTCGCGGCCATCTGGCGGTATGCGCGCTGTGCGCGTCCCATCAGGACGAACTCAACGAAGTGACGAGGATGCTGGCTTCCGCGCCGCGTCCCGCGCTGCCCGAGAACCTCGCGGCGAGACTCGACGCCGCCCTGCTCGCCGAGGCGACGCGCGGGGCCCCCGTCGTCGACCTCGCAGCCAGACGACGGGCCAAGATGACAAGGTTCGTCTCGGTGGCGGCCGCCGCGGTGGTGGTCTCCGGCGTGGGGGCGTTCGCCCTGGGCAACGGCGTCCTCGACGGGGCCGACAAGAAGGACATCCAGGCCCACGTGGTGCCGCCGACGTCGGAGTCGGCGGAGTCTGCGGACCCGTCGGCGGCGCCGTTCAGCCGGGTCGCGAGCGGCACCGACTACACCGCCGACGACCTCGCCGCGCTGGCCCGCAACCCGCGCCGCGTCGTCGGCAAGCCCGCAGCGCCGATGACCGAGGCGCAGCGCGGCTGCCTGGCGCGGACGGTCCCCTCCGGGAAGATCTCGTTCGTCGACATGGCCGAGTACCAGGGCGTTCCCGCGATGATCATCATCGCGGAGGGGGCGATCTACGTCACCGGGCCGAACTGTTCGGCGACCCAGGACGACCTCCTCGCGCAGAGCCCGGCGAGCTGACCCGATCCGTGCGCTGTTTCACGTGAAACAGCGCACGGGCCGGGCCGATACCGGCCGCGTCAGCCTGGGTCCCTCTGCTGGGTCAGCCGACCTCTACTGTGTTAACCGACCTCTTCGAGGAAGTCGAGCGCGATCGCCCACGCCTGCTCGGCGTAATGGGCGTCGAAGTCGGGCAGGCCGGAGTCGGTGAACAGGTGGCCGGCCCCCTGGTAGCGGAAGATCTCCACGTCCGCGCCCGCCCGCCGCATCTCCAGATACCAGGAGTTCAGCCAGTCGGACGGCTCGTACAGATCGGGGTCGGCGACGTGCAGCTGGACCGGGAGCTCGGTCTCGGCGTCCTCCGTCAGATCCGACGTCCCGTGGATCAGCAGCAGGCCCTTGGCCTTCTCGTCGGCAAGGCCGACGGTCTGGGCCAGCGCCGCGCCGAGCGAGAAACCCGCATAGACCAGGCCCTCCTCCGAGTGCGGCGCGGACGCCTTGGCCGCCCTGCTGAGCAGCTCGTCCCTGCCGATCTCTTCCATGATCGCCCGGCCCTCGGCTACGTCGTCGACGACACGGCCGCCGTAGAGGTCGGGGACATGCACGACATGTCCCGCCTCGCGTAGCCGTTCGGCTGCCTCTTCCACAGCCGGACGCAATCCGTAGACGGAGTGAAACAACATCAGTGCGGCCACATCCCTACCCTATGGGTCTATGGGGCCCTCACCCAGCAGGGAATGAGCGGGCCTTAGGATTCGTTGTCGCCCGCGAGAACGCCGAGCGGGGCGCCTTTGAGGAACAGGAGCACAAGTGAGCACGGACATCCGCAACGTGATCATCATCGGGTCCGGCCCGGCCGGATACACGGCGGCGATCTACGCGGCAAGGGCCGACCTCAAGCCCCTCGTCTTCGAAGGCTCCATCAGCGCGGGCGGCGCGCTCATGAACACCACCGACGTCGAGAACTTCCCCGGCTTCCCCGACGGGATCATGGGCCCGGACCTCATGGACAACCTGCGCAAGCAGGCCGAGCGGTTCGGCGCCGAACTCGTCACCGACGACGTCACCGAGGTCGACCTCACCGGGCACCCGAAGGTCGTCAAGGTCGGCGAGGAGTACCACTACGCCAAGGCCGTCATCATCGCGACCGGATCCGGCTACCGCGAACTCGGCCTGCCCAACGAGAAGCGGCTGTCCGGCCGCGGCGTCTCCTGGTGCGCGACCTGCGACGGCTTCTTCTTCCGCGACCAGAACATCGCGGTCGTCGGCGGCGGCGACACCGCCCTGGAAGAGGCGATCTTCCTCACCAAGTTCGCGAACGTGACGGTCGTGCACCGCCGCGACACGCTGCGCGCGTCCAAGATCATGCAGGAGCGGGCGCTGTCGAACGAGCGCATCACGTTCCTGTGGGACAGCGAGGTCATCGACGTCCTCGGCGAGAACAAGGTCGACGGCGTCCGTGTCCGCAACGTCAAGAACGGCGAAGAGGGCACCCTCGACGTCACCGGCCTGTTCATCGCGATCGGCCACGACCCGCGCAGCGAACTGTTCAAGGACCAGCTCGACGCCGACGCCGACGGCTACCTCAAGGTCGAGCACCCGACCACAAGGACCAAGCTCGCCGGGGTTTTCGCCTGCGGCGACGTGGTGGACCATGTTTACCGCCAGGCCATCACGGCCGCGGCGAGCGGCTGCTCGGCCGCCATCGACGCCGAGCGCTACCTTCAGGAGGGCTGAACCATGCAGGCAGTGACCGACAACAGCTTCGAGGCCGAGGTTCTGAAGAGCGACAAGCCCGTCCTCGTGGACTTCTGGGCCGAGTGGTGCGGACCGTGCCGGATGGTCGCCCCGATCCTCGAGGAGATCTCCAAGGAGCACGCCGAGAAGATCTCCATCGTCAAGCTGAACATCGACGAGAACCCCAACGTCACCCGTGACTACGGGATCATGCAGATCCCGACGATGTTCGTCTACAAGGACGGCGAGGTCGTCAAGCAGATCATGGGCGCGAAGCCGAAGGCCGCGCTGCTGCGGGAACTCGCCGACTTCCTGTAAGCGACAGAACGCCGAAGGCCCGCACGCGTGACGCGTGCGGGCCTTTCTGTTCGGGTCAGGTTTGGTCGGGTCAGGGGAGCGGGGCGACCACCGGGGGTGCGGGAGCGGCGGCCGGGACCTCGAACTCGCACCAGCCGGTCCAGCCCGTCGCGGCGACGTCGTCGACCGCGCGCAGCCGCCAGCTGTAGATCCCGGGCGCGGCGAAGGGGGCCGCGCCGGCGGAGAACGCGAACGTGCGCTTCTCGTTCGGGTCGGAGAACTGCCAGCCAGACAGCACGTTGACGAGCGCGGCCGTCGTGCCCGCCGTCGCCGCCTTCCACTGCGCCTCAACCCGGACGAAACCACCGTCGGGGTCGGACGTGGTGCCGGCGAACTGACCCGTCGCCGCGGCGGTCTGGGGGCGTCCCGCGCCCGCGCCGCACGCGATCGGACCCGCGGCACCTGCGGGGGTGAACGAACCGGCCTCGACGGGCGTCGGGAGGTTCGCGCCCGGGTCCGCGCCGACGCCGCCGCCACCGTCACTGCTCGCGCGGATGACGAGGCGCGCCTTGTTCGTGAACTTCACGAACCCCTTGGCGGACTTCTCGTTCGCGGCCGACAGCCGGAGCGTGATCGTGTCGCCGCCCTTCTCCAGGATCGCGGCGGCCGCCTTGGTGATCGTCAGCTCGAGCGCCTTCGACTTGCACTTGGCCTTCACGCTGCCGAGCTTCTTCAGCGTCTTCGGCTGCTTCTTCCACGTCGTCTTCTTGCTGATCCCGGCCGTCAGGTGGACGTTCATCTTCGGCGTCCCGCCCTTGCGGCACGGGTTCGGCGACGACACCGGGACGACGAGCTTCACCGAGTGGAGGTTGTCCTCGTAGTAGGCGTCCGCGAGCGTCATCCGGAAGTAGGCGCGGTTCACCGACCCGGCGGTCTTCCCGACGGGCGCGGTCGTCTTCTTGTTGTAGAACGCCTTCTTCGGCTGCTTGCTCGACACGCGCGCCCAGACGAGCTTGTTGCCGTTCGCCGCCCTCGCCGTCGCGGGCGCCTTCGGTTCGTCGGGTCCGGAGGGCAGCGCCTGGACGGCGGGAACCTGGAACGCGGTCACGGCAAGCGTCACCGAGGCGGCGGCGGCGAGGAGACGTGCTTTCACGAAGGGGGGCCTCTCGGGTGGCACACGGGGGATGGTGCGCGAGCCTAGCGGTCCGCGACCCGACGCGCCACGGAGTCCGTCACCCCGCTCCGTGGCCACTCGGACACAGCCTGCCCGATATGTACCGTTCATCCCGTACGTCCCGAAAAAAACGAGGCTCTGAGATGGCCTCAGACGGGACGCAAGGCACCTTCTGGGGTCATGGACCCAAGGAGACGCTCAAGGGCCACCTCGACGTCCTCACGCCACGACAGGGCCGATCGCAGATCGAGCCTCAGCCGCGGAAAGCGATGATGCGGACGAATCGTTTTAAATCCGACAGCGAGCAGGTACTCGGCCGGGACCATGCACCCGCCGTCCTCCGCCTTCAAATCGCCGAACGCCTCGATCGCCTTCACCCCACGACGCGTCAGATCCTTCGCCACACCCTGCACCAGCATCCGGCCGAGCCCGCCGCCCGCGAACTCCGGAACGATGTGCGCGTTCATGAGGAGCACCGCGTCGGCCGAGACCGGGCTCGTCGGGAAAGCCACCGAGCGCGGTACATAAAGCGGCGGAGCGTACTGCACAAAACCCGCCGGGACATTGTCGACATAAACCAGCTTGCCGCAGCTGCCCCACTCGAGAAGCGTCGCCGACACCCACGCTTCCTTCTCCAGCCCCGGGTCGCCGACCGCGTCGGCCCGCTCCCGGCTCACCGGATCCAACTCCCAGAACACACACGTCCGACACCGCCGCGGCAGGTCATCGAGGTTGTCGAGCGTGATGTTCACTACGCGACGTGACACCGGCCCCGCACCTCTCCCTCGGTGACTGGTTCGTTCGAGCCACGCCGAGACCCCCCGAAGGCCAACCGGAATAGCCCATCCGGCATCGTATCCAATACCGCCCGGCGGGAACCTCAGCCCGTGCCGTACGGTGGGGTATCGGCCATCGCGCCCATTCAGGAGGCAGAAAATGGAGACCACACGCAGCGACTCGCATCTCGACCGTTACGCCGCCCGTGCCCAGGGCATGGTGGCGTCGGAGATCCGAGCTCTGTTCGCCGTGGCCTCCCGCCCCGAGATCGTCTCACTCGCCGGCGGCATGCCGTTCGTCAACGCACTCCCCCTCGACGACGTCGGCGCGATGCTGCAGCACCTCATCGCCACCAAGGGCGGCGAAGCACTCCAGTACGGATCGGCCCAGGGCGACCCCGAACTGCGCGAACGCATCTGCGACGTCATGGCGCTGGAAGGCATCACCGCCTCGCCCGAGGATGTCACCGTCACCGTCGGGTCCCAGCAGGCGCTCGACCTCCTCACCAAGATCTTCGTTGATCCCGGTGACGTCGTCCTTGCGGAGTCCCCGTCATACGTGGGGGCGCTGGGGACGTTCGCGGCCTACCAGGCCGAGGTCGTCCACATCCCGATGGACGGGTACGGCATCATCCCCGAGGCGCTGCGCGAGACCCTCGTCCGGCTGCGCGCGGAGAAGCGGCGCGTGAAGTTCCTCTACACCGTGCCGACCTTCCAGAACCCCGCGGGCGTCACCCTGTCCGCGCCGCGCCGCGCCCAGCTCCTCGCCCTCGCCGAGGAGTTCGACCTCCTCATCATCGAGGACAACCCGTACGGGCTGCTGTCCTTCGACGCCCCGCCGCCCCGGCCGCTGCGCGCGGATGAGGCCGAACGCGTCATCTACCTCGGCTCGTTCTCCAAGACGTTCTCCAGCGGCATGCGCGTCGGCTGGGCGCTCGCCCCGCACGCCGTCCGGGCGAAACTCGTCCTCGCCGCCGAGTCGGCGATCCTGTCGCACAGCAACCTCACCCAGCTCGCCGTCCGCGAGTTCCTCGCCACCCACCCGTGGCGCGACCAGGTCAAGTCCTTCGTCGAGCTGTACCGCGAACGCCGCGACACCATGCTCGCCGCCCTCGCGGAGACCATGCCCGAGGGCACCACGTGGACCCGTCCGGCGGGCGGCTTCTTCGTCTGGCTGACCCTCCCCGAGGGCCTCGACTCCAAGGCCATGTCCCCCCTTGCCCTCGCCAACCGCGTCGCCTACGTCCCCGGCACCGGCTTCTACTCCGACGGCACCGGCCACCGCCACCTCCGCATCTCCTACTGCTACCCAGAACCCGCCCGCATCCGCGAAGGCGTCCACCGCCTCGCCACCGTAATCCACCAAGAACAATCCCTAAGAACCACCTTCTCCTAACCCACCCCTCCCCCCTTCCCCACTGCCCCGGCCCCCAGCCGGGGCAGCCCCTTTTCCGCCCCCCTTCATCCGGCCAGGGCAGACCCTTCCCCGCCCCCCGCCTGACCCCGGCTCCCTCCCACCCCACCCCACCCCCACCCCTCGGACCCCGGGGGGACCTCCCAGCCGCGCAGCCCAACCTGCCACCCCCACCCCCCCAACGGCAGCCACTCCACACCGCACCGTCACGCACGCCACCGCGCTCGTGGGCCTCCCCACACCCCAGCCGCCCCCACACCCCACCACACCACTCCCACCCCCAACCAGCGGCAGCGGCAGCGGCAGCGGCAGCGGCAGCGGCAGCGGCAGAATCACAGCCCCGCCATCCAGTTTCACGTGAAACAAACCCCGCCCCCACCCAACCAACCCAACGACCCAGCCACCCAATCCCCCACCCATCCCCACCACCCCTACGCGGGCAGCGGGCAGCGGGCAGCGGGCAGCGGGCAGCGGGCAGCGGG
>NZ_JAWZTE010000009.1:0-311298 GCF_033875155.1 Actinocorallia sp. A-T 12471
GTCACGAACTCACCCCGGGCCCGGCTACGTCACAGCCTCGGTGTCTGATCTTTCCCCGGCAGCGCGGACGTGTTCGGTGTTACGTGGTCAGCGCCTCGACGCCTCGCGTCACGAATCACCCGGCCCGGCTACGTCACAGGCTCGGCGGCACGACGTCACGAGCGCGGTGCCTCAGCGTCGTGGCCTGTGCGCGAGGTTCTGAGGACGTACAGAGGGTGTGCCTCGGTGGCCATGTCCACGTCCACGGCTTGGGCTGGGGCCTCGCGGGTGGGCTGGAGGCCGGATGCCGGGCGTGGGGGCGGGAATCACGCGTTCGTGCGGGCGGTCCTGGGTGTTCGTACGTTGCGAAATGGGTGCTGCGCAAGGTGGGGGCTGCGCGGGGTGGGGGCGGGGGCTGCGCAGGGTGCGGGTCTGCAGGTCGTTCGGTGGGGGGTGGGGTGGTGGTCGTGGGGGATTGGGGTGGGTTAGGGGAGGTTTAGGGCCTGGGACCAGAGGGTGGTGAGGAGGGCGGCGGTTTGGGCGGGGGGGATGGGGGTGGCGGGCGGGTCGAAGGCGTAGGTGAGGTAGCAGTGGCGGTCGGCCATCGCGGCGAGGGCGCGGGCGGTCGAGGAGACGTCGGAGATGGGGGGAATGTGGCCCAGGGCGACGCCCTTGGCGAGCTGGCGGGCCATGGTGCCCTCGATGACGCGGGTGAGGCGGCGGCGGGCGTCGGCGAGCGGCGGCTCGATCTGGGAGACCTCCTCCCAGACGCGGGCGAACGCCGCGTTCTCCGCGTAGTCGCCGACGTAACTGTCCAGCAGTCGGGCCAGACCCTCGCGGCCCTCCTCGACGTGCCAGACGAGTTCGCTGTTCTGGAGCAGGCTCACCACATAGGCGTCCACAAGGGCGAGCATGATGTCGCCCCGGTCGCGGAAGTACTGGTAGTAGGTGCCCTGGCTCACCTTGGCGCGCTCGCAGATGTGCGCGACCGAGACCCGGCCGTACCCGTTCTTCTCGAACAGGACGCGCGCGGCCTCCATCAGGCGCAGCCGGGTCGCTGCGCCGCGCGGGCCGAGCTTCACCTCGCGTCCGTCCTGCCGCCGCGCGGGCGCTGACGCCGATCCGGCGAGGTACTGCACGTCCAGCGGCGCGTCCGGATAGTGGACGTCCATAGCGGCGTCGGCCTGCTTGGCGCGGCCGAGCGCCGTGTTCCTGTCGGCTGCTGCTGGCACACCTGCTCCCGTAGTCATCGACGCGCGCCCAGTATAGGTCCGCGCCCCACCCCGCCCCCGCACCCAAAGCCCACCCCAGCGCGCAAACCCCAAGGCCGGGCCTTCCGCCCCGCTCCCAACGGGCGACCCCCAGGCTGGACCTGCCCTTCTCTCCTTCCTCCGGGATACCCCCCGGTCGTCCGGGACGAAGCAGCCCGCGTGGACGCGGCACTCCTCCCCGCCGGGATAGCCCCGGCGGATGCGTCCCCGTGGACCTTGCCTGTTGACCGTGGGCGGATCCGCACTAGCATCTGAGTATGATGTCAGATTAGGATACCAGAACTCATCAGCCGCCAAGTCAAACGACACAGGCCCCAACGACACCGCCGCTGACGTGCCCGGTCACCCACCCCTTCAGGACCCACGGAAAGCACCCAATGCGAACGAACGATCCGGCCATCCCCGCTGAGGAACCCCGTCCCGACCCCGTCCCCTCGGATCCCGCCCCGCCCGACTCAGCCCCTACCTCGCCACCCCTGAACACCTCGTCCAACCCAAAAGCCCCGCCCACTTCGTCCGCTAAATCCTCCTCGGAAGCCTCGGAAGCCTCGGAAGCCTCGGAAGCCTCGGGCGGGCCGGGTAGGCCAGGCGCGCTGGGTAAGCCGGGTAAGCCGGGCGGGAGGGGGCGGCGGTTCGGGGTATGGGGTGCGCGGCCCCTTGTCGTGCTCGCCTCCATCAACGTGGTCGACAACATCGACCGCGCGGCGTTCGTGACGCTCGCCCCCGACATCCGCAGGTCGTTCGGCCTCTCCCAGGCCGCGATGACGGGCATCGCGGGGATCAGCTCGATCCTCGTGGTGCTCGCCGCGCTGCCGATCGCCGTCCTGGCCGACCGGGGGAGCAGGCTCCGGATCGCGGGGCTCGCCGCCGCCTTCTGGTCGGTGCTCACGCTGCTCACCGGCCTCGCCGCGACCGCGGTGCAGCTCACCGCCGCGCGGATCGTGTCGGGCCTCGGGCAGGCGGCGATCGAGCCGGTCCACGGAAGCCTGCTGACCGACTACTACGCGCCGGAGCAGCGCGGCCGCGCGTTCAGCCTGCACCAGTTCGGGCTGCCGCTCGCGGGCATCCTCGGCCCTGCCGTCGCGGGCGCGATCGGGGCCGTCGCCGGCTGGCGGTGGGCGTTCCTCGCGGTCGCTCCGGTCGGCCTTGTGTTCGCGCTGATGGTGCGCGGGCTCCGGGAACCCGCCCGGGGCTCCGCCGGGGCGGCCGTGACGACAGCGCAGGTCCCGGCCGTGCGGGTGCCTTGGCGTGAGGGGATGCGGACCCTGCTGGCGATCCCGTCGCTGCGCAACATCTATCTCGCGATCGGCATGCTCGGGTTCGGACTCGTCGGCGCGCCGGTGATCATCAGCGACCATCTGCAGTCCGCGCTCGGGCTCGACAGTCTCGCGCGGGGCGCGGTCCTGGCGTTCGGCGGCCTCGGCATGCTCGTCGGACTCGTCCTCGGCGGGACCGCGGCCGACCGGCTGTACCGGCGCGACCCGTCGCTGTCGCTGTACGTCGCGGGCGCGGGCCTCGCGGCGTTCACCGTGCTCGGCGCGGTCGCGCTGCACGTGCCCTGGACCTGGCTGGTGCTCGTGCTGCTGACCGCGTCACAGCTCGGCTCGGGCCTCGTCGTCGCCCCGATCCGCCAGGTGGTCGCCGGCGTGAGCCCTGCGCACCTCTCCGCGCTCGCCTTCGCCATGCTCGGCATCTTCATCCTCCTGTTCGGCGGCTTCCTCGGCGGCGTCCTCCTAGGCGCACTTGCCGACGCCTACGGCGCCCCCCTGGCCCTGACCGCCCTGACCCTCCCCGGAACCGCCGCCGCCCTCCTGGTAGCCCGCGCCGCCCACCACACAACCCAAGACCTAACCCCCAACCCCCCACGCCCCCAACCCCCCACGCCCCCAACCCCCCACGCCCCCAACCCCCCACGCCCCTAACCCCCCACGCCCCTGACGCCCCCAGCCCCCGCGCCCCTAACTCCCCACGCCCCTAGCCCCCGCGCCCCGAACTCCCTACGTCCCTGACGCCCCCAGCCGCCGCGCCCCAAACTCCCCGCGCCCCTGACCTTTCCGCGCCCCTAACCCCCCACGCCCCTGACCCCCACGCCTCCGACCCCCACGCCTCCGACCCCCCACGGCCCTGATCCCTCAGCCCCTGACCCTCCCAGCTCCGTAACCCTCCCACCCCAATCCCACTCCATGACGCCTCCCCGTCCGCGCTCACACGCAGCCCACCCCCTCCCCACCTGAGTCCGCGCGTCTCCCGACGGCTTCCCGTCCCAAGCCCGCGCATCCTCCCGACGGCTTCCCACCCCACGCCCGCACAACCTCCTGACCCTTCTCCACCTCGAGCCCGCGCGAAGTCCTGACACTTCCACTCTCATCCCGGCGGTCTCCCAATGCCTTCCCCGCTCCGCACCCACACGGAGCCCCGACCCCTCTCCACTCTCGACCCGCGCGATCTCCTGACCCCTTCCAGCTCCACGCTCACAAGGAGTCCTGAAGCCTCCTCACCCCGAGTCCGCACGGAGCCCTCACATCTCTGACAGCCGCCCCACCGCCCCACCGCCTCACCGCCTCACCGCCTCACCGCCTCACCGCCTCACCGCCTCACCGACCGAGCCTCCCTGACCGCGCCGCCCACCGCCCCACCGACCGCGCCGACCGGCCGACCGGCCGACCGCGCCGCCCACCGCCCCCACCGACTGGCCGACCGCGCCTGCCGCCCCCACCGACCGCGCCACCCCTGCCGCCCCCATCGACCCTGCTGATCCCACCGGACCCTCAGCGCGAACTACCCCAAGACCCACCCGTGCAGGGCGCCGAGCCTGTCTACGTTCCCGACGCCACCTCCTTGAGCACGCGCGGGTTCCGACGCACCCCGCCCAGAGCCTGCCGGCTTCCAGTGCACCCCGCCCTGAGCCCGCCCGGTTCCAACGCGATCCGCCCTGAGCCCACTCGGGTTCCAACGCTTCCTACCCGGAGTGCCCGGGTTCCGACGCAACCCGTTAAGAGCCCCGGGTTTCAACGCGCCCCGCCCAGAGCCCACTCGGGTTCCAACGCTCCCCACCCGGAGTGCCCGGATTCCGACGCAACCCGTTAAGAGCCCGCCCGCGTTTCAACGCGGTCCGCCCTGAGCGCCGCCCAGGTTCCAACGCAACCCGTCCAGAGCCCACACGGGTTCCTGACGTCTCGGCCCTCGAGCCCGCACAAGCTTCCTGCTGCCTCCGCTCGGGTCCGCGCGGGCTTCCTGACGCCGTCCCGACCCGCGCTCGCGCGGGGTCCTGGCGTGCGTCCGCCCCGGACCGATTCGGGGCACCTGGTGCCGTTTTGTTCCGAGTCTGCGTGGCTCGTGATGTTGTGGCGTTTGGGTAGGTGTGGGGGGCTGGTGGTGTTTTGGGCAGGGGTGGGATGGGGATCAGGCCGTGCCCCGGTGGGGACGGCCTGATCGGTGGGGGTGGGGTCAGGGGGTGTGTTGGAGGCGGAGTTCGGTGATGTCGCGGAAGGCGGGGAGGCTCATGCGGTGGGTCGGTGGGTGGGCGGGGTCGAGGGACCAGCGGTCGAGGTGGGGGAGCAGGGCGGTCAGGGCGACGCGCAGTTCGATACGGGCGAGCCAGGCGCCGAGGCAGACGTGCGGGCCGGTGCCGAAGGCCAGGTGGCCTGCGGGGTCGCGGCGGACGTCGAAGCGGTCGGGGTCGGGGAAGGCCGACGGGTCGCGGTTGGCCGAACCGAACAGCAGCATCACCCGGTCGCCCGCGCTGATCCGTACGCCGTGCCGCTCGATGTCCTGGGTCGCGGTGCGACAGAAACCCTGGATTGGGGACTCGAACCGGAGGATCTCCTCGACCGCGGCGGGGATGAGCGACGGGTCCTCAAGCAGCGCGCGCCGCTGGTCGGGGTGGCGCAGCAGCAGCACGACGCTGTGCGCGAGCGCCGACGACGTGGTGATGTTGCCCGCGATCATCAGCAGGCCGCAGAAGTTGATGATCTCGTCGTCGCTGAGCGCGCCGCCCTCGTGCGCGGCCGCCATCCGCCCGATGAGGTCCTCGCGCGGCCTTGCACGGCGTTCGGCGACAGCCTGGGAGAAACAGTCGACGGCCTCGGCGGCGGCCCGCTCGGCGGCGGTGATGAGCTCGGGATCCGGCACGTCGACCCACATGACGGCGTTGAGCACGTTGCTCCACCGCTGGTAGGTCTCCCAGTGGTCGGGGTCGAGCCCGAGGTAGCCCGCGATCACGCGGGTCGGCAGCGGGTCGGCGAACCGGCGGACGAAGTCGAACTCAGGGCGGGTCTCGGTGCGGGCGACAAGGGCCGCGACGAGTTCGCCGACGACTGCGCCTACCTGATCTTCCAACACGGAGATGCCGCGCGGGGTGAACTGGCGGCTGAGGACGCGCCGGAGCCGCCCGTGGTCGGGGTCGTCGGTGCCGACGAGTGAGCCGGTGCCGCCGCCGGGGCTGAACGCGACGCCGTCGGCGGAGGAGAACAGCCGTGGCTCGCGCAGCGCCCAGGCGACGTCCGCGTGCCGGGACAGCAGCCACAGCTTCGGCCGGTCGAGCCGGTGGACCGGCGCTTCCGCCCGCAGCCGCGCGTAGTACGGGTAGGGGTCGCGCTGGAAGGCCGGGTCGAGGATGTCGACGAGGCAGGGGTCGGCGCGCAGGGTCATGGCTTGTCCTCTCGTGGGGTGGGCTCGGGGCGGTCGGCCGCGCTGAGATATCCGGGGTTGGTCAGGGCGAGCCTGCGGACGGTGAAGCCGTGCAAGGCGGCCAACAGCGACGCGTCGGACGCGTCCAGCACGCCGTCCCTGACGCTTCGCGCAAGCGCCCGCACCAGCTCCTCATCGCGCTCATCGGCACTCTCATGGGCAAGGCCGTGGTCGTGGCCGCGCACGCCGTGGCCGCTGTCGTTGTCGGCGTCATGACCGTGACCGCCGAGGCGATCGCGGGTGTGGTCGTGGCAGCGGTCCCCGTTGCCGTCGCAGATCCCGTCGCTGTCGCCGTCGCCGTCGAGGGCGGGGGCGGGGGCCGGGGCCGGGGCGGAGGCGGGGGCGGGGGTGCCGTTGGGGTCGAGGGTGGGGGCTGGGGGTAGCAGCGCGGTGAAGGCCGCGCGGTCCAGGTCGTGGTGGGAGGGACCGGCGCGTAGTTCGCGCTCGACGGAGCGCAGCACGTTGGCGGCGACCCTGGCGTGGAACCTGTCCGCGCCGTCGAGGGCGGCGAGCGCCGGACCCTCGAGCCACTCGGCGACGGCCTGGACGAGCCCGGGGGTGCTCGGGATGTTCTGCATCAGCGGGGTCCTTCCGACGGTGCGGCCGCGCCGAGGTCCTCACGCAGCAGCAGGACGAGGTCGTACTCGGCCTCGCCGAGCCTTCGGCCGATGGCGGCGAGTTCGACGCTGCGCACGTCGCCGCGCAGGTGCACGGCGACCTGGGCGAGGCAGGTGACCGCCCAGCGCAGGGTCGCGAACACCTCCCAGAAACGCAGGTCGGCGGGGTCGACGAGTGCGCCGCCCGCCCTGACGTAGGCGTCGACGAGTGCCGCGCGGTCGCCGAAGCCGCCGGCCGGGCGGTCGTCCGCGCCGAACCGCCAGGCGCGGGCGCAGAACCACCCGAGGTCCTCCAGCGCCTGCCCGGTGTGGGCGAGTTCCCAGTCGAGGACGGCGACGAGGCCCTCGGGCCCGACCATGAGGTTGCCGGTGCGCAGGTCGCCGTGCACGAGGACGGGCGGGGTCGGGGCCGGGAGCCGGTCGGCGAGCCAGCGCAGGGCGAGTTCCAGGACGGGGGAGTCGACGTCGTGGGCGCGCAGCGCGGCGGTGAGGGCGGCGAGGGCCTTGGCGGGTGTTTGCGCCGGACCGAGGAACGCCACGTCGGCTGCTGGCACGGCGTGGGTTCCTGCGAGTGCCGCGCCGACCTGCTCGACAAGCGCCTCCCGCGCGGCGGAGTACGCCTCGTCGCGCAGCAGACGGCGTGGGATGGTCTCGCCTTCGAGGTAGGCCATGACGAGGAAGGGCGGCCCGTCGCCGGTGGACTCGGCGAGCACCTCGGCCACCGGCACCCCGGCGGCGTGGGCCGCGCGCAGCACCCTCGCCTCGACGGCAAGGGAGCTGTGCGAGACGCCAGGTCTGTCACGGCGGACGATGACCCGGGACTTGCCTGACGGGCCGTCTGTCGTGGCAAGCCAGGTCTCCATGGAAGCGCCACCGGAGAGGCGGTGCAGGTCGAGCACCGATACCGGCCCGTCCCACGCGGCGGTGAGGCAGTCGGCGAGCTGGACGCCGAGGGCTTGCGCGCTCATCGGACCCCCTCCTCAACGGGTCCGTGGAGCGCGGAGCGCAGGATGTCCTTGCGGAGCTTGCCCGTGGCGGTGCGGGGCAGCGGCTCGGGGTGCAGCAGCACAACACAGGGCACTTTGAAGGCGGCGAGCCGTGCCGCCGCGTGCTCCCGGACGGACTCGGCGAGCCCGCCCCCCGCGAGCTCGCTCCCGCCCTGCAGTAGCGGCCGGACGAAGGCGGCGACCTCCTCACCGAGCAGCGGATGCGGACGCCCGACGACGGCGGCCTCGACGACCCCGGGATGTTCCGCAAGGACGTGCTCGACCTCGGCGCTGTAGACGTTCTCCCCACCCCGGATGATCATGTCCTTCGTCCGGTCGCTGACGTAGAGCCTGCCCCGGGAATCGAGCCGGCCGATGTCGCCGGTGCGCAGGGAGCCGTCCACGAACGTCTCTGCGGTCTCCTTCGGCCGTCCCCAGTACCCCCGGACGATCCCCGGCCCGGACACGACGATCTCCCCGGTCTCGCCCACGGGCAGCCGCCTTCCCAGCCCGTCCACGACGGAGATCTCGATGACGGGGCTGGGCAGGCCCACGCTGTCCGGCTGGTCCTCGTACTCGCCGGCCATGTTGGCTGTGGCGTTGGCCGAGCTCTCGGTCAGCCCGTAGCCGACCCCGCAGACGGCGTTCGGCATCCGCGCCCGGACCCGCGCGGGAAGGTCGGGTGGCGCGGGTGAGCCGCCGTATCCGACATAGGTGACGCTGGTGAGGTCGTGCCCCTCGGCGGCGTCCAGGACCGCCATGACGGTGGTCGGCACCCCGACGAGCCGGGTCAGCCGCTCACGTTCCAACAGTGCGACGGCTTCGACGGCGTCGAACCGGTTGAGCAGGACGAGCTTGCCGCCCTGGGCCATCGAGGAGACGAGGGTGGCGTGGCATCCCGTCGCGTGGAACAGCGGGACCGTGACGAGCGTGCTCTCCTGGATCCCGGACGGCACGACGGCGGAGGCTCCGGCGAGTCCCGCCGCCCGCGCGCCCCAGAACAGCAGGTTCATCACGTTCGAGGTGATGTTCCGGTGGGTTCCGACGGCTCCCTTCGGCCGTCCGGTGGTGCCCGAGGTGTACAGGATCGTGGCGTCGTCGTCGGTGTCGATCGCGATGTCGGGCAGCGCGAACGGGGCCTCGGGATCGGCGAGCGGGGCGAGTGCGCGCACCTCCGCGGCGGACTCCTCGACCGCGCCCGAGCCGTCTATGACGACGACGCGGACGCCGTGTAGCCGTCCGGCGAGGCGGGCAAGGCGTGGGGCGTCGGCGAACAGCACTGTCGCGCCGCTGTCGCGCAGCGCGTACTGGAGTTCCTCGCCGGAACTCCAGCCGTTCAGCGGCACCACGACTGCACCCGCGCAGGCCGCGCCCCAGAACGCGAGGCTCCATGCCGGCCGGTTGCTCGCCGCGATCGCGACCCGATCGCCCGGCGAGACGACCCCGGCGGCCAGCCAGCGTGCCAAGGATGCCGCCGCCCTGTTGTGGGCGGCGTAGGTCCACCGCTCGTCGCCGTGGACGAGGTAGTCGAGTTCGCCCCAGGCGTTCGCGGTGGCCATGAGGTCGGCGAGGGTGGCCGGGGCGTTCCGCCAGACGCGCGTGGGTCTGCCGCGCACTGTCGCCTCGACCACCTCGAACGGCGCGCCGGGCGCGGTCAGCGCCGCGGTCACCGGATCGGCGGTCGGCGTGCTGCCTGACATCTGATCATCTCCTTCTCGCGCTCGGCGCGTGGGGTGGGAGCGCCGCCGCGTGGCGTTTCCCGCTCTCCGTGTTATAACCTGACGTCAGGCTCAGAAACAAGCTTTGCGCTGGGGATTTCGATTCGACGGACGTCCAGAGCGGACGTTTCGGCGGTAGATCCCCCAGGGCGGGAAAGGCGGGCATCATGACTGTTCACGACAGATCGGGCGGGGCGGGCACGGGGCTTGAGGAGGAGCCGCCGACCCGGTTCCGCGCCGACCCCGAGTGGGCGCGCCGCTCGGCGCGCGCCCTGCGCTCCTTCGTCCCGGATCCCGATCCCACGCCCGAGGAGTTCGCGGCGGTCGCGCGCGGCCTCACCCGCTCCGACGAGGCGGGCGCGGCCCTGGCCGTCGCCATTGGCGAGCGCGAGGTGACCCTCGCCCAGTTCCGCGAGGCGCTCGCGCACGGCGTGCCGCACGACGCGCCCGAGCCGCTGCGCGCGTTCTTCGCCGTGGTCGAGGACCGTCCCGGCTGGGTGGACGAGGCGAGGCTGCGACGCGGGGCGCGGGTGATGCGCCGGGCCGGGACCAACATGGTCGACGTGCTCAACGGCTCACTACTGAGCGGCTACCGCAGCTCCGCCGACACCGCGGCCCTGGTGATGACGGGCGCGCTGTCCGGCGCGCCGACCCGGCGGCTCGGCGAGACCATGAAGTGGGCGGTGGAGTGCGTGCGCGAGGACGGTATGGCGCGTTGGGGCGAGGGCTGGCGGCTCACCGTGCACGTCAGACTGATGCACGCGCTGGTCAACCGCCGCCTCGTACGCCGCGCCGACTGGGACGTGCGCGAGCGCGGCCTCCCGATCAACCAGGCGGACCAGGGCGCGACCCTCGGCCTGCACTGCACGTACTACCTGCTCGGTATCCGGATGCTCGGCTTCCCGGTCGGCAAGGCAGACGCCGACGCCGTCATGCACCTGTGGCGTTACGTGGGCTGGCTCATGGGGGTCGCCGACGAGTGGCTTCCGCTGAGCGAGGCGCACGGCCGCCGGATCTTCTACCGGCTGTCGCTCGCGGCTCCGCCCCCGGACGAGCACTCGCGCGCGCTGGCCGCCGCGTTCGAGGAGTCCCGCCGCCACCTGACGTTCAAGCGGTTCGAGGGGCCGCGCCGGGCCTACGAGCTCGCCAAGTCGCGCAGCCTGGCCCGTGTCCTCGTCGGCGGCGAGGGAATGCGCGAACTCGGCCTACGCGCCGCCCCACCCTGGTACCACCTGCTGAGGATTCCCGCGAACCTCGTGAAGCACGGCCTGCTCCGCCACCTGCCAGGCGGCGAGCGCTGGCTCACCGCCCGCGGCGAACGCGAACTCGACCGCACCCTGCCACGACACTTCGCCAACACCCCCGCCACAATCGGCCCACACCCAACCCCCTGAAACACCAAACCCCCCGAAGGCCACACCCACCTGACAACCGCCCACGACCCCTCAGCACCCCCAGCCCCACCGACACACCCCAACCCAGCAACCCTCCCACCTGAGCGCGGCCTAACACACGCGCGCCCGAAGCTCGGCACCCAGCGCCCAGGCTGGTCACACGAGTCCTCGTGCACGCGCGCGTGCCTGAGCACGGCCCAGAGCGCCCCGCCGCGCGAACGCCCGGCCGGGCCCCAGGTCGGGCACGCAGTGCCTTGTGGGACGGTCGCGCGGGCGAGCCCGCAGGTCGGCGCGCAGCACGCCCAGGGCTGGCCACGCGCGTCCTCGAACGCGCGCGCTTGGTCCGGCACTTAGTGCCCCGCAACGCGAACGCCCGGGCGGCCCCCAGGTCGGTGCGCTTGTGGGGGCGGTGTCGCGGGCCAAAGGGCGGAGCACCGTACGCCCTGGGCTGGTCGCGCGCGTCCTTGAGGACGCGCGCGTGCTTGGGTCCGGTGCGCGACGCGTTGTGGGGCGGGTCGCGGGTCGCGGGCCGAAGGTTGGCGCGTGGTGCGCCCTGGGTTGGTCGCGCGCCCCCGAACCAGCGCGTGCGCCCGAGTCCGGTGCACAGCGCCCAGCGGCATGGACGTGTGGGTCGCGGGCCTCGGTCTGTGCGCGGCGCTCTGCGGGGCGGTTGCGTGGGAGGGTCCAAGGTCGGCGCACTGTGCGCGTGCGCCCTGGGCTTGTCGCGTGTGTCCTCGGATGTGCGCGCATGCCTGGGTCCGGCGCGCAGCGCGCTGTGGCGCGGACGTGTGGAACGCGGGCCCGGTCGGCGCGCAGCGTTTGTGGGAGGTGTTGCGGGTCGCGGGTTGAAGGGCGGCGCACAGTGCCCTGTGGCGTGGACGCAGCGGGTCGCGGGCCCCCCGGTTTGAGGGGCGGTGTCGCGGGTCGAGGGCCGAAGGTCGGCGCGTGGTGCGCCCTAGGTTGGTCGCGCGTGCCCTCGGGTGTGCGCGCGTGCCCGAGTCCGGTGTACAGCGCTCTGCGGCGCGGACGCGCGGCTTCGCGGGTCCTCTGCACGCGACGCGTTGTGGGGTGGTTGAGCGGCCGGGCTTTAGGTTCGCGCGCGGTGCGTTGTGGAGGCGGTGTCGCGGGTCGCGGACCGTTGGTTGGAGTGGGGCCCCTGGGCTTGTCGCGCGTGTCCTTGGGCACGCGCGCGTCTGGGTCCGGTGCGCGACGCGTTGCGGGGCGGTCGTGCGTGTTGGGGGCCGAAGGGCGGTGCGCGGTGCGGCCTGGGCTGGTGCCCTTGGGCGTGCTCGCGTGCCTGGGTCCTGCGCGTAGTGCGCTGCGGCGCGGACGCGCGGCGTCGCGGCGCGGGCCCTCTACACGCAGCGCCTTGTGGGGCACTTGTGCGGGAGGGCCTTAGGTCGGCGCGCAGTGCCTTATGGGGGCGGTGTCGCGGGTCGCGGACCGTTGGTCGGTGCGGGGTGCGGGGTGCGGGGTGCGGGGTGCGGGGTGCGGGGTGCGGGGTGCGGGGTGCGGGGTGCGCCTGCCCTGGGCTGGTCGCGCATGCCCTCGGCCGTGCGCGTGCCTGGGTGCGGTGCGCTGTGGCGCGGGCGCGGGCGTGCGGGGCTCGGTCGGTGCGCGGTGCGCGGTGCGCGGGGTGGGCCTGCCCTGGGCTGGTCGCGCATGCCCTCGGCTGTGCGCGTGCTTGGGTGCGTTGCGCTGTGGCGCGGGTCGCGGGGCTCGGTTGGTGCGCGGTGTGTTGGGGGCGGGTGTGGGGACTGGGGTGTGTGCGGGGCTTGGTGGGGGTGCGGGTGGTGGGTTTGAGGGCGGGGGTCTGTGGCGTGGACGTGCGGGTTGTGGGGCCCGTCGGGGTGCAGTTGCTTGCGGAGTGGGCACGTGGGTGGGGCTCGGGTTGGCGCGCGGCGCTTTGGGGGGCGGTTGGGCGGGTGGCGGCCGGAGGCGCGGGCAGCGGATTGCCGGTCCGCAGGTTGTGGGCTGGGGCGCGGCGGGCGTGGGGTGGGTGTGGGGGTTTCGGGGCGGGGGGCGGGGATGAGGGTTTGCGGTTGTGGGCTGGGGGCGCGGCGGGCGTGGGGTGGGTTGGGTGTGGGGGTTTTGGGGTGGGGTGTGGCGGATGAGGGTTTGTGGTTGTGGGGTTGGGGTGGGTGGGTTTGGGGGTTAGTGGGGGGTGGTTAGGAGGGTGGTTATGAAGGTGGATTTGGCGTTGGTGTAGGCGGTGCGGTTGTTGGTGTGGCGGGTGGCTAGGTCGTGTTTGAGGCGGGAGTAGGCGTCGCGGGCCGCGGGGTTGGATCTGAGGAGGTCGCGGAGTTCGAGGTAGCGGGTCCATTGGGGGTCGCCGGGAGGGATGCCGTGGAGGTGGGCCAGGGCGAGGTCGGGGGTTTCTGCGGGTTCCAGGACGAAGAGGAGGCCGCCCTGGTCCTTGGTGTCGCCGCGGTAGCCGTAGCCGAGGGGCGCCACCGCCTCGGCTACGGCGGCGGGGGCGGCGTCAGGGGCCAGGAGCGCGGCGATGTCGATGATGGGTTTGGCGGGGAGGCCGGGGACGGACGTGGAGCCCACGTGTTCCAGGTCCGAGGCCAGGTCGCCCAGTGCGGCGGTGAGGTCGGCGGCGAGGCGCGCGTAGGTGTGCGGCCAGCGCGGGTCGCTGGGGACGACCTTGACGGTTCCGTGCCGCAGCCCGAGCGGCGGGGTGTCGGTCATGCCCTCAGTGTGACGCCCCCGCCGCGACGGGTCAGGGGTTACGGCCGAAACGGGAGAGGACGACGTTCTCGATCACGCTGATCACCGAGTAGACGGCGAGGGAGACCAGGGTGATGACGACGACGCTCGTCCACAGGTTGTCGGACTCGAAGGTGCTGACGTCCTGCAGCATGCGGTAGCCGATGCCCTTGCCGGTGGCGAGCCATTCGGCCAGGAGCGCGCCGATGATCGCGCCGGGCGCGGAGATGCGCGCGGAGGTGAAGAAGGCGGGCAGCGCGGACGGGATGAGCACCTTGCGCATCGCGGTCCGGGTGCCGCCGCCGTAGGCGTGGACGAGGTCGACGGCCTGGGGGGAGGCCGAGCGCAGTCCGAGCACCATGTTCACCAGGGCGGGGAAGAAAACGACGATCCCCACGATGACGGTCGTCGCGGTCAGTTCCCTGCCGAAGACGAGCGTGAGCACTGGCGTCATCGCGACGAGCGGCACACTGCGCATGATCATGGCGATCGGCATGAACGCCTGCTCGGCGGCGGTGGACAGCACGAACGCGATCGCGATGACCGAGGCGGCCACGAGCCCGACGACGAGGCCGAGCCCCGCGTCGATGAGCGTGATCGAGAGGTCGTCCCACACAAGCGCGCGGTTGGCCGCGGCGTTCTCGGCGGTGAACAGGTACGCCCAGACGTCGTCGGGGCCGCGCACGACCATCGGGTTCATGTCGAACTGGCGGATGAACACGAGCCAGGCGACCACGACGAGCACGAGCGACACGGTGATGGACAGCAGGGTGCCCGCGGTTCTCTTCAGGATCACGACGCACGCTCCCACGGCATGGCGAGCCTGGCGACGAGGGCGACGATCGCGTAGCCGAGCCCGGCGAGCGCGCCGGCGACGATGGCGACGCCCCAGGTCCGCTCGGTGGCCAGCTGGGTCTGTGCGACGACCATCGCCAGGCCGAGGCCCTGGTCGACGCGGCCGAGGAACTCGCCGATGATCGCGCCGAGCACCGCCGACGGCGCGGCGATCTTCAGCGCCGCGAAGCTCGACGGCAGCGCCGCGATGAGCCGCACCTTGACCAGCTGCATCCATCTGCCGCCGCCGTAGGCGCTGACGAGGTCGAGGCTCGCCTTGTCGGCGGCGCGCAGTCCGGCCAGGACGCCGATGAGCGTGGTGAACAGCACCTGGAGCGCGGCCATCGCCACCATCGGCGAGTCGCCTTCGAGCACGATCGTGAGGATCGGGCCGACGGCGATGACGGGCAGGCAGTAGGACGCGACGCCGATCTGGGTGATGACCCGCTCGGTCCACGGGACGAGGATCACCAGCAGGGCGAGGGCGAAGGCGATGGCGTTGCCCCACAGGAAGCCGCGCAGGGCCTCCCACCCGGTCCCTTCGAGGTGCGGCCAGTAGAAGCTCCACCCGTCGTCGGCGAGGGCCTTGGCGGTGCCCCAGGGCGTCGGGACGGCGTCGCCGGGGACGGTCAGGGACGCGATCTGCCAGGCCGCGACGAGGGCGACGAGCCCGGAGAGCCCGGCCGCCCACTTCGGTATGGTGAACCGCTTCTTGCCGGACGCCCTCACTCGTGCGTCCCGGGGCCGAACAGGAGCTCGGAGAGCTTGTCCTGGTAGGCGTGGAACTCCGGCGTGCGCATGACGTCGGGGGTGCGCGGGCGCGGCAGCTCGATCGGCACCTCGGCGGTGACGGTTCCGGGCCGCGGGCTCATGACGGCGACGACGTCGCTGAGGAAGACCGCCTCGGAGATGCTGTGCGTGACCAGGAGGGTCGTGACGGCCCGCTCGGTCCAGATCCGCTGGAGTTCGAGGTTGAGCCGCTGCCTTGTCATGTCGTCGAGCGCGCCGAAGGGCTCGTCGAGCAGCAGCACCTGAGGCTCCACGACAAGCGCGCGCGCTATCGCCACGCGCTGGCGCATGCCGCCCGACAGCTGCGCGGGCCGTGCCTTCTCGAACCCCTCAAGGCCGACGAGCTTGATCAGGTCGGCCAGCTGGTTCTTGGCGGGCTTGATCCCGGCGACCTCGAGCGGCAGCCGGATGTTGGCCGTCACCGAACGCCAGGGCAGCAGCGCCGAGTCCTGGAACGCGATCCCCAGGTGGTGGTTGCCGCGCGCGACCGAAGGAGCCTCCCCGTGCAGCAGGGCCTCCCCGGACGTCGGCTTCTCGAGGCCCGCGAGGATGCGCAGGACCGTCGACTTGCCGCAGCCGGAGGGGCCGAGGAGTGACAGGAAGGCGCCCTGCGGGGTCCGCAGGTCCACGCCCTTGAGGGCGGTGACGGACCTGCGGCCCAGCTTGAACTCCTTCACCAGGCCGGTGAGGGTGATGCCGTCAGACAAGAGAGGGGTCTTCCTTGTAGACCTCTTCGACGATCGACATGTCGAAGAGCTGCTCGGCGGTGATCTCGAGCCCGGCGAACTTCAGCGTGGCGATGTTCTGCTCGATCAGCTCGGGCGTGATGGTGAACAGGCCGTTCTTCTTGGTGTCGTCGTTGAGGATGAGGGTGTTCTCGTCCTTGGACTCGAGGATCTGCTCCTCGAGGTCGAGGCCGAGGTCCTTGCCGTACTTCTCGACCGCGAGCTTCGCGCCGAGCGAGGGGTCCTTCAGGTTCTCCTTCCACCCCTTGGCCTGGGCGCGGATGAACGCCTTCAGGGTGGCGCGGCGCTTCTCGATCGTCTCGGTCTTGACGACGTAGACCTCGCTGACGAGCGGGTAGTTGTTGTCGGCGAACATCATCGTCTCGACCTTGAAGCCCTTCATGCGCAGCGCGTTGGGCTCGTTGGTGATGAACGACATCCAGCCGTCGACGGTGCCGGTGGTCAGCGGCATCGGGTCGAACTGGACGGGCACCTTCTCGACCTCGGACGGGTCGATGTTGTTGGCCTTGAGGAACGCGGCCCAGATTGCCTCGTTCGTCGCCTGGACGCCGATCTTCTTGCCCTTGAGGTCGGCCGCGGTCTTGATGGGGTTGTCGGCCATCGACAGGATGCAGAAGGGGTTCTTCTGGAACTCCGCACCGATGATCTTGATCGGCGCGCCCTTGAGGATCGCCGCCGCGGCGGTGTCGGGGGCGCTGATGCCGATGAGGGCCTTGCCGGTGACGACGTCGGTCTCGGCGGGGGTCGCGGTGGGGCCGCCGCCGATCAGCTCGAAGCTGGTGAACCCCTCCTCCTTGTAGTAGCCGTTGGTGTCGGCGATGTAGGCCCCGGCGAACTCCACGTTCTTCACCCAGGAGAAGCGCAGGCTTCCGGCGCCGATCGCGCCGGCCGCCGCGGTGGCGTCGTCGGCCGGTTCCTCGTCGTCGCCGCAGGCGGCGAGCAGCGGGGCGGCGGCGAAGAGGCCGGTGGCGAACAGGCCGCCGCGCAGCAGTGTGCGGCGGTCGAGGTCATACGTCACTGATGGCTCCGATCAAGGGGGGTGTTGCGGCGACTCGGCCTGACGTTAAGGATGCGCTGTTGCGCCGGATGTCCCCCCGTGATTCACGCTTGTTACGCCAACCTCACAGCTTGTCGGGAAATCCAGCTCTGTCTCGGTCCAAATCCCCCGCGTTGGTGTGATCCGCCGAGGCGAGGGCGGTTCTTGACCCGCGCCCGATAAAAGGGAAACACTGTCTGCACTGGTGGAACATGCTGGGCGGTAGAGGGGCGGCGTCGTGGACGTGATCGTGGTCGGTGCGGGTCCCGCGGGAATCGCCTGCGCGGTGGCGGCGGCCGAGGGCGGCGCGCGCGTCATGCTGCTCGACAAGGCCGACGACGTCGGCGGCGCGCTCCCGTACTCCGGCGGCCACCTGTCGGCCGGAGGGTTCTCCGCGCAGCGCGAAAAGGGCATAACCGACGACGTCGCCGCGCACTGGGCCGACGTGCGGCGGATCAGCCGCGGCCTCGGCCGGGAGGACCTGACCCTGCTGTCCCTGCGCGAGCAGCCCGCCGTCCTGGAGTGGCTGCTCGACGCGGGCCTGCGGCTCGACCCCGAGACGCCGAGGATCGTGCACGGCCACGAGCAGTACCGGACGCCGCGCACGGTCCACGCGCCCGAGACGCCGGGCGGCCCGGAGATCCTGCGGGTGCTGCGGCTGCTGCTCGCCCCGCACACGGCGAGCGGCGCGGTCGAGGTCAGGTGCGGGACGCCGGTGCGCGAGCTGCTCGTGCGCGACGGCGTCGTCGTGGGGGTCGTCACCGAGGACGGCGCGGCGCTTGAGGCGTCAGCGGTCGTCCTGGCCACCGGAGGGTTCGGCCACCACCCCGAGCTGTTCAGCGCGCTTGAGGGCGCGCCGCTGACGACGTCGGCCGCGCCCACCTCCACCGGCGACGGCCTGGAGATGGCACGCGGGATCGGCGCGGGCCTCCAGGGGCTCGGCAAGTACATCCCGACCTTCGGCGGACTTCCCCCGGAACCCGGCGACCCGCGCGTCGATTGGATCCACCGGCCCCAGCTCGTCGCGCCCGAGCGGCCGCCGTGGGAGGTCTACGTCGACCGGCACGGAGCGCGCTGGGTGGCCGAGGACGACCCGAGCATCGACCGCAAGGAACGCGCGCTCACCGGGATCGACAGGATGACGTTCTGGATGGTCTTCGACTCCTCGGCGCTCGCGGTGTCAAGGCCCATGGTCCACGGCTGGACCCCCGACGAGCTCGACGCCCAGTGCGGCGTCCGCCGGGGCGTCCACAAGGCCGACACCCTTGACGCCCTCGCCCTGCGCGCGGGCATCGACCCCCAAGGGCTCGTCGCCGGTATAGCCCGCTACAACGGCTTCGTAGCCGAAGGCAAGGACCCGGACTTCGGACGCACCCACCTACCGGCCCCCATCCTTCAGCCGCCCTTCTACGCGATCGAGAACCACCCGGTAACGCTCATCACCTTCGCCGGCGTGGACGTCGACGAAGACTCCCGGGTGAGGCGGGAGGACGGGAGCGTCATCGAGGGGCTGTACGCGGTGGGTGAGGTCATCGGATCGGCCGCGGTGAACGGCAACGCGTTCTGCTCCGGGATGTGCCTCACCCCCGCGATGGCCTTCGGGCGGCTCGTGGGCCGCGCCCTCACCCGTGGGTGAAGACGAACCCGGCGGCGCGTAGCTTCGCCGACGAAACCGGCATCTCCGGGGTCCTGATCTCGCCGCGGAACGACAGCGCCGGCCAGCCGTGCTCGGCGCAGATCGCGCCGAAGGCCGCCTCGTTCGTCGGCGGGACGACGGCGTCGGGAACCGCGTTGTACAGGCCGGTCAGGCCGTTCTCCACGACGAAGGCGAGCGCGGCCGCGGCGTCGCGGTAGTCGATCCGGTACAGCAGCGAGGCCGCCGAGAACGGGACGCTGCCGCCGAGCATCTCGTGGGCCATCTTGACCCGGCTCGGGTAGTCGATGTCGCGGGGGTGGCCGAACACGTCGGGGATGCGGACCGCCGTGCCGCCGGGGGTCGCCAGGACGGCCTGCTCGCCGTTGGCGAACTCGCGCGGGGACGCGTCGTCGTCGGAGGTCACGGGGGTGTCCTCGGTGACGACGTCGCCGGTGCCCGCGCCGTAGACCGACACCGAACTCGTGAACACCACGCGCGGGTGGACCGCCGCGGCCGTCGCGGCGCTCGCGGTGAGGGTGTCGGCGTACTCGGCGACCCGCTGGGCGGCGTCGAACGAGCGGGAGAGGCGCGGGCTCACGGTGAGGACGACCGCGTCCGCGCCCTGCACGGCGCGCTCGACGGCCGGTCTGTCGCTGCCGCGCAGCACCGCGACGTCCGAGCACACCGGCGCGAGCTCGGGCACTCTCGCCTCGGTGGTGGTGGTCCCGACGACGGAGTGCCCGGCGGCGGTCCACCGCCGGGCCAGCTCCATGCCGACGTTGCCGCAACCGATGATCACATAGCGCATGGGGGAGACCTTCAGATGGGAAACAGTGTTTCCATTCTGTCGGTTCCCGGGCGTGTCAGTCGAGGGTGCGCGGGCAGCCCTTCACCGCGAGCGCGACGAACACCGTCCGCTCGGGCGCGTAGAAGTTGTCGTCGGAGCCCGCGACTAGGCTGCACTCGCCCGTCGCCAGCTTCGGCCCCCACGCCAGGCCCTCGAAGTTCTCGACGTTCCCCTTGAACTCGTACACGAGCCGCTTGGACACCGGCGTATGCGGCCGCTTGAGGTCGATGCGGTCGAGCACGTTGGAGGCGGCCGACAGATCGAACTCGTAGATCCGCGCCTTGTAGCCGACCCCCTCCAGCCACGTACGCTCCAGCGCAAGGAACCGCGTCCTGGACACCGCGAGCAGCTCCGAGACGCCAGTGTCGCTCAGGCCGTCGGCGGGGCTCGGGGCCTGCGGCAGCCGGTCGAGCGGGTACACGTACTGCCCGACCGGACGGCCCGTCGCCCTGCTCCACACGGTGATCCGCGCGGGCGCGCCGCGCTGGACCGTCGGAGGCGCGCCGTCCTCGTAACGCGGGCCCTCGACCGCGGCGACGATGTGGCGGCGGGTCGTCGCGAGCCCCTCGATGCCGAAGTTGCGGCGCGGACCCGAGTCCCCGTCGGTCATCCGCAGCGTCCTCGGCAGCCGCAGCCTGCCCGTCTCGGTGCCCTTGGTGTCGGCCCAGCGCAGCGACATCTGCGCGACGGGGACCGTCGGGTTCGCCTTGTCCGGACGGTCGCCCTCACTCGACCACAGCAGCCTGCGCGACCACGGGTCGAACCTGAGCGACTCAGGGTCCACCGAGTACGGGAGGCCGAACTCCGGATAAGCCGAACCGTCGGGACGGTGGAACGTACGCGCCGCCGTCAACTCGACGCCTTGGAAGACTCCGCTACGCGGATCGAACGTCAGCCGCCCTACGTAGAACCTGGCCGAACCGTAACGGCCCCGGTCGTCGGAGATGAAGTACCACCTTCCCGACACCGGGTCGCGGTCGAACCCGGAGATACCGCCGAACGTGGTCCCGTCGACCTCGAGCTTGTGCGGCACGACGTACTCGCCGAGCTCCCGCACGATCTCCACCTCGCGCACCGGGCGGCGGTGGTCGGCCGCCGCCGCGGGCGCGACCGTCACGCCGAGCGTTCCCGCGGCCGCCGCCGCGACCAGGCACTTCAGCCCCTGTCTCATACAACCCCCCGTAGGTCAGTCGACCGGTCGGAGGCATGATGACGGGGGCCGGGCCCCAGCGCGCTAGGGACGCGCCGGAGGGGGCGTGAAGACGGGTTTGCGCTTCTCGCCCCGCGCGCGCAGCGCCTCGGCGAGATCCGGGCCGCCGAACGAGGCGTTCATCAGGTCGAGCGTCAGGGCAAGGGCCTCGGGCTCGGCGCGGTCGAGGTCGCCGTAGACCTGCCGCTTGATCGTCGCGAGGGACGACGGCGCGCAGTTCTCCGCCATGTCGGCGGCGTACGCGATCGCGGCCGGGAGCAGCTCCTCGGGCTCGACGACCCGGTTCACCAGGCCGAGTGAGAGCGCCTCGGCGGCGTCGATCGTACGGCCGGACAGCAGCAGGTCCGTTGCGTGCGCGAGCCCGATCAAGCGCGGCAACTGGTACGACAACCCGTACTCGGCGACGAGTCCGAGCCGGGAGAACGCGGTAGCCAGCTTCGCGCCCTTCGCGGCGAACCTCACGTCGCTGCCCAGGGCGTAAGCGAAGCCGATGCCTACCGCGTGCCCGTTGATCGCCGCTACGACCGGCTTGGAGAGGGCGAAGGCGAGCCTCGGCATGTCCTCGGCGGGCGGCAGGAACGAACGGATCGCCTCAGCGCCCTGTTCGAGCACCGCGAGGTCCGCGCCCGCGCAGAAACCGCGCCCCGCGCCGGTGACCACGATCGCGCGGACGTCGGGGTCGGCGTCGGCCGCGCGCAACGCCTGGGCGTAAGCCGTCGACATCTCGTACGTCATCGCGTTGAGCTGCTGCGGCCGGTTCAGCGTGACGACCGCGACCCCCCGCTCGACCTCCACAAGCACCACAGGCTCACCCAACGCGTCCACACCCTTCCGATTCACCCATCACTCCCGGCCAAGCTACCGAGCCGCCCGCGCGCGACGCTGCGCGGGGGCGGCCCGGGGGTCGCGGTCAGCCCTCGGACGTCGACGTGGACGGCTGGGGCTCGGGCGAGGTCGGCTTCGCCGGGGGAGTGGCGGGCGGCGTGGACTGGGGCTCGGGCTGCGGCTCGGGGGTCGGCTCCGGCTCCTCATCCGGGACGTCGGGGGCGGTCTGGTTCACCACGATCTGGGTGGGTTCGAGGTCGGTTTCTGCGGTCTGGGTGGGCTGCGGCTTCGTCGGTTCTGGCTTGGGTTCCTGGGGCGGCGGGGCGGGCGCGTCGGAGCCCTTGGGGGACTGGTCGGGGACGGGGTCCGTCGTGGGCGTGCCGTCGGACGGGTCCGTCGGGGCCGGGGCCTTGACGACCTCGCCGTCGGAGGTGCCGCCGCCGTTGGACGCCGCCGTCACCTGCACCGAGACCGCGATCCTGACGGTCTCGGAACGGCCCGCGTCGTCGGGGATGACGACGGTCGCGGTGTGCGTGCCGACCCTCGTCTCCTTCGTCGCGGTGAACGTCACGTAGATCGTGCAGTACGCGCCCTGGTCGTTCGGCTCGCACTCGCCGAACCGCGCGGAGAAGCCGGGGTCGCCCTCGACGGTCAGCCCCTCCTCGTTGTCACACGGCAGCCACGGGTAGCGGATGCCGACGGTCCTCTCTCCGCCGCCCTGCGCGACCGAACCGAGCCGGTAACTGGCGGTGTAAGGCTGGCAGGTGAAGGAGGCGCTTCCGGAGAGCGCGAAGGTGAGGCCGTCGGAGCCGTCGTCGGCGGCGACCACAAGGGTCGCGGTGTGCTCCCCGAGCGTCGCGGGCGCGAACCTTACGGTCGCCGTGCAGTCGCCGCCTTCCGTCGGGCACTCCACGGCGGTAACGCTGTAGGCGGGCGAGGCGTCCTTGAGCGTCACCGACGGTGCCGTGGGGTCCCCGGCGTAGCAGTCACGCCACGGGAACGTGACCGTCGTCGTCTCCACCTGCCCGACCCCGACCTCCCCGAAGGCGAACCCGGGCAGCGCCACCACGGCGCACTCCACGGGCTCAGGCTCCCCGGGCCCGGGATCGACCGGCCCGGGTCCCGTGCCGGGGTCGACGGGCCCGGGATCCACGGGTCCAGGACCGGGATCGACGGGGCCCGGATCAACGGGTCCCGGGTCTACCGGGCCCGGATCGACGGGGCCGGGGTCAACGGGTCCGGGACCGGGTCCGGCCGGGCCGGGGCCTGCGGGACCGGGGCCGGGAGCTGCGGGGCCAGGGTCGACAGGGTCGGGGTCGGGGTCCACCAGGTCGGGGTCGCCGGGGTCCGGATCGCCCGGGTTCGGGTTCCCCGGGTCGGGGTTTCCCGGGGCGGGGGCGGAGGGGCCGGGCGCGGGGGTCGGCACCTGGGCCGGGCCGCCGGCCGGGGCGGGCGGCTCGGATGAGGGTGGGTCGGAGGGCGACGGCGTCGGGTCGCCGCCCGGCTCGGCGGACGGCGCGGCGGGCACGAACGTCACGACGTCCTGGGTCGGCTGCGCGTTCGGCACGGGGTCGCCGTCGGTGGCGAGCACGACGACCACGGTCGCCGCCGCCGCGACCGCCGCGACGCTCGCGATCGCGATGGCCTTGCCGCCGCCGCCCATCAGCGCCTTGACGCCGCCGCGCACCCCCGCCCCGACCGTGCTGAACGCCGTCGAGCCGACCGACGTGCCGCCGCCCGCGCCCCCCGCGACGAGCGCGCTGGTGGCGGTGCCGCCCGCGAGCCCGGTGAGCGCGAGCGGGAACAGCCCGGCGAACGTCGCGGCGACGCCGCCGAGCAGCAGCGCGCCGCGTTTGCGCCAATCCTTCCCGTACGCCCCGAGCGCCGCGGCCTCAAGTTCGGCGAGGAACGCGGCGGCGCTCGGCGGCCGTTCGTAGACGCCCTTGGCGAGCCCGTGCGCGACAAGCGGCCGCAGCCCCTCGGGCAGCTCGTACAGCGGCGGGTAGGCGTTCAGGTGCTGGTCCATCAGCGCGAGCCGGTTCGGCCCGGCGAACGGGCGGCGTCCCGTCACGCACTCGAAGAACGTGACGGTCGCGGCGTACACGTCGGTCGGGGGCAGCGCCTCGTCACCGCGCCACTGCTCCGGGGCCATGTACGCGGGCGTGCCCGCCAGCGACCTGCGTCCGGCGTGGGTGGCGATGCCGAAGTCGATGAGCTTGCTGACGCCGTCCTGGCGCACGATGACGTTCGCCGGCTTGTAGTCGCGGTGGACGACCCCCGCCGCGTGCGCGGCCTCCAGGCCGAGGAGCGAGCCGCGCAGCACCACGAGCGCGGCCTCGGGCGGCAGCGCCCCGTGCTCGGCGAGGATCACCTTCAGCGCGACGCCGTCGACCGCCTCCATCACCATCGCGACGCCGTGCGGGCTCTCCACGACGTCGTAGAGGCGCGCGACGTGCTCGTCGCTCACCTCGACGAGCATGCGGGCCTCGTGCCGCAGCAGCGTGCGCTCGTCGGCGTCCTCGGGCATGGCGTGCCCGGCGTCCATGTACTTGATGGCGACGAAGTCGTCGGATCCCGCGCGCCGGGCGAGGACGACGCGCCCCTGCTGGCCCGCGCCAAGCTCGCCCTGCTCGTCGTATCCGTCGAGTCGCCAGTTCCCGCTCATCCTCGGCCCCACAAGTCCCCGTCCCCGTGCACCACGGGGGAATCGGCGCTATTCGACCCCCGCGCACGCTTCCGGGTCAACCCGATGAACCGTAACGCGATAGGTCATTGTGCGCGCGCCGGGTTAGGGCCCGACTTTTACCCCGCGTGACGACCCCGCCCCCCGAAGCCCCCGACACCCTTCGCATTTGTGTCACCCGACGCGTTCCCCCCGGCTCCCCACCCACCCCACCCGTCCCCCGGACCTCCCCCCGACCCCCGCGGTCCCCACCCCACCCACCCCCACCAGCCAAAACCCGCAACGTTCCGACCCGCTCCGCCTGCTTCCCCCGCCGACCCCCCTCCCCGTCGCTCTCCGCCCGGACTCCTCCGCCCTCCCGCCATTACGGCCGAACTCCGCCCCGTCTCCCTGACCGCGGTCGGCCACCGCTCCCTAACGCGAACCCCCTCCCACTAAGCCCCCGCCACACACCGCACGCATCCCACCCCGAACGGACCTGCCGCGATCGCCCGGGTTTCCGGGGGTTCGCTGGGGTGCTTGACGTGTTGCCCGGTGCGTGGGTTCTGATGGGTGTATGGACGCGGTGCGGGGAGTTGCGGAGATCTGGAATCGGTTTGTGCCTGAGAAGGCGCGGCGCGCGCTGGGGTTCGACGTGAAGGGAACCGTCAGCCTCGGCCTGTGGCTCGCCCGCAGGAAGCACGGCGTGCCGCGCGGCGCGCTGCCGGTCCCGTACGCCTCGGGCGGGAGCGCAGTCTTCTACGTCGTGCTCTTCTCGATCGTCGTGGAGACCGTCGCCGTCGAGGCGCTGATCCGGGGGATGGACGTCTCGCCCACGGCGAGCGCGATCTCCCTCGCCCTGCACGCGTGGGCAGTGGTCGCCGCCGTCATCGTCGCGGCGTCCTACGCGACACGTCCGCACGTCGTCACCTCCGACCATGTACGCGTTCGGCAGGGCGCGTTCTTCGACCTGCGCGTCCCGCGCGCCCAGATCGCCGACGTCCGCCTGTCCCGCGTCTACGACGCCCCCGACGGCGTCACAGTCTCCGACGCGACCCTGACCGTGGCCGTCGCGTCCCAGACGAACGTCGTCCTCACCCTCACCGCCCCCATCGAGGTCACCCGCCCCCTGGGCGCACGAGCCCACGCCTCAACGATCCACCTCTACGCCGACGACCCCACCCCCCTCCTCACCCCCAACCCCTAACGGCCGGGGACGGTCGAGCGTCGACCCCAGTCCCTAACTGCCGCTGGGCGGGCGGGGCAGGCGTCGGCCCCAGTCCCTAACTGCTCGGTAGGCGGCCGGGAGCAGGCGTTGCCCCCGCTTTCGCGCTGCCGCTCGGCGGGAGGGTCAGGGGGTCTGGAGTTGGCCGGGGTGGATTGTGGTGAGGAGGGCGAGGAAGGTGGGTTCGTCAATGAAGGGGACGCCCTGGGTGCGGGCGCGCAGGGCCTTCGTGGAGGTCGAGCGCGGGTTGTTGGCGACGATGAGGCTCGTGTAGCGGCTCACGTTGTTCATGACGTTGAGGCCCGCGGCGGCCGAGCGCGCGATCAGCACGTCGCGTGACACGCGCGTCTCGCCGGTGAAGGCGACCTTCATGCCCTGGACGAGGGGCTGGCCGTCGCGCCAGCGGCCTGGGCTCTCGTAGGGGCAGCGCTGCTTGGGCACGCTCGGCGGGAACCCGCCGCGCCACATCTGGTTGCCCGTCAGGATCGGCGGCTCGATCCCGCGCGCCTTCGCCTCCGCGAGCGAGCCGCGCAGGATCCCCGCGAGCACGCGCGCGTCGTCGAGCGCGTCGTGCGCCTGCCGCTGCTCGACGCCGTAGTGCGCGGCGAGGGTGCCGAGCTTGAAGTCCGCGGTGGGCGGCCGCAGCTTCCGGTTCAGCCGCAGCGTGCACAGCGTGCGCTCGACCGGCATCTCCCTCCCTATCGCCCCGAATTCACGGCTGAGAAACCCGTGGTCGAACTGCGCATTATGCGCGACCATCACTTTCCCCGACAAAAGCTCCGCAGTTCGCTCCGCGACCTCCTCGAACCGCGGCGCGCCCGCCAACTTCTCCCGCGTAAGCCCGTGCACATGCACCGGCCCGGGGTCGCACCCGGGGTTCAACAGCGTCGAGTACTCCTCGACCGGAGCCCCTTCGCCGTCGAGCACGATGACCGCCAGCGAAAGCACACGGTGCCTGTTGCGGTCGATCCCCGACGTCTCCACGTCAACTGCCGCCCACGGCCCCAGGAACCCACTCATAAACCCTCAACCCTAAAACCCACCCCTCCCAAACCCCCGTCTCCCGACAATCCCGGAGTGTCGCCCGGGACGCGTGACGGAGGTGCTGCGTCGGGTCGCCCGTAATGCGCGAGGTAGTGGGTGCTCTGGCTTGGGGGAGAGTTCTGTCGGTGCGTCGGGGGTGGCGGGCGGGGGTGGGGTGGGTGGGGTTTTGGCGGGGCGGGTGAGGAGGGTGTAGGTGAGGCCGGACAGGAGACCCCAGAAGGGGGCGCCGATGCCCAGGAGGGTGATGCCGGAGGCGGTGACGGCGAAGGTGATGACCGCGGCGTCGCGTGAGGTGGGGGACAGGACCGAGGCGTGCAGGGCTGAGGCGAGGGAGGCGAGCAGGGCCAGGCCCGCGACGGTTTCGATGAGGAGCGGGGGTGAGGTGGCGATGAGGGAGACCGCCACGCCGGAGGCCAGGCCGAGGAAGAGGTACACCACGCCGCTGGTGACCGAGGCGATCCAGCGGCGGTCCGGGTCGGGATGCGCGTCGGGGCCCGCAGCGAGCTGCGCGGTGATGGCGGCGAGGTTGACGGCGTGGCCGCCGAACGGTGCGCCCACGGCCGTCGCCGTGCCCGTCGAGACGAGGATCGGACGCAGGTCCGGCCGGTAGCCGTTGGCGGCGAGCACGCCCATGCCCGGCAGGTTCTGCGACGCCATCGTCACCACGAACAGCGGCAGCGCCACCCCGACCAGGGCCTGCGCGGACAGCGCGGGCACCTCCCAGGTCAGCACCGGCAGCAGCCCTGACGACGCCTGGCCGGGCTCGCGCAGCAGCAGCACCGCGACGACGCTCACCGCGAGCGCCGCGGGGACCGCCCAGCGCTTGGTCACGGCGAAGCGGCCGAGCACGAGCCAGGTCAGCACGATCGGGACCGCCGCGCGCGGCAGCTCCGCGACGGCGTGCACCGGCGCGAGGCACAGCGGCAGCAGCACCCCGGCGAGCATCGCCGACGCGAGCGGCACAGGGATCCGCGCGATCATCCGCCCGAGTCCCTTCGACAGTCCCGCGAGCACGATCAGGCAGCCCGTCACGGCGAACGCGCCGAGCGCCTCCCGGTAGCCGACGCCGCCGGCGCCCGAGGTGGCGAGCAGCGCCGCGCCCGGCGTGGACCAGGCTGTGCTGATCGGCATCCGGTAGCGCAGGCCGAGCCCGATCGCGACGATCCCCATCGTGACGCAGAGGATCAGCAGGCCGGAGGCGGCCTGGCGTTCGTCCGCGCCGACCGCGCGCAGCCCGGCGAGCACCACCGCGAACGAGCTCGCGAACCCCACGACGGGCGCGACGATCCCCGCCATCACCGGCTGCAGAAACCGCATGGCCCACCCTCCGTTCCGTTTACGGAACAGTGTAGGAGGCGTGTTCCGTAAACGGAACAGTGGCATCCTTGAGCCGTGACCGACCCTTCCTCGGCCGGCGCGGCCTTCGCCGCGGGGATAGGCCGCCGTATCCGCGACCTGCGCACCGCGCGCGGGATCTCGCTCTCGGAGCTCGCGCAGCGCGCGAGAGTCGGCAAGGCGACACTCTCGGCGCTCGAGGCGGGCACCCGCAACCCGACGGTCGAGACCCTCTACGCGATCACCGCACAGCTCGGCGTGCCGCTCGGCGCGCTCCTGCCCGACCCGGCCGCGCGCCCGGCGATGCCGCCGCTGCACGGCGAGGCGGTCTCCGGCGAACTGCTCGAGACCTTCCATGACGGCTCCTGGACGACCGAGCTGTACCGCCTGCGCATCAGGCCGGGCCGCCGCCAGATCTCCCCGGCCCACCCCTCGGGCGTCACCGAGTACCTGACGGTCTTCCAGGGCACCGCGCTGGTCGGCCCGCCCGACGCCCCCCTCGTGATCCCCGCCGGCTCCCATCTGTCCTGGACCTCCGACACCCCGCACCTCTACGCCACGGCCACCCCCGAAGAGGTCCACGCCACCCTGCTCATCCGCCACCCACATCACTGACCACCCGCCTCTCACACAGGTCACACCCGCATCGCTTTCCGTCACTCCACCCGACCGATTCGGCGCGTCGCAATGCACCCCAGGGTGACGAGAACGGCACCTGAAGTGACTCCCTCCTCGCTATTCGGTTAGGTAACAACTCCGGTTTCGGACACGTCGGATTTGCCCGTGTGGGTGGTGTCCGGTGGTGCCGGACGTGGGGGGTGGGCGGGGGGTGGGCCGGGGCTAGGTTTCAGCGCACCACAGGTAGGCGGGGTGGGCGGGTGGCCGTCCTGGACCGCCGGGAAGGCGCAGGGGATGAGTAAGGCAGTTGCGTTCATCGAGGCCGACGGGATGGTGGCCATCTTCGACGCCGTCGACGCGATGGTGAAGGCCACCGAGGTCACCGTGGAGGGCACGATGCGGCTCGGCGGAGGCGTCGTTGCGGTCTCGCTGAGCGGCGACCTCGCGACGGTCGAGGAGGCCGCCGAGGTCGGCGTCGCCGCCGCCAAGGCGGTCTCCGGCAGCAAGGTCAACTCGGTGATCTTCGCGTCGCCGAGCGTCCCGGTGGCCGCGGTGGCGGCGAACCCCTCCCTCATCGACGGCTGACGACGGCTAGGAGCAAGCTGATGGCACCCTCACAGAACGCGATCGGTCTGATCGAGACCCGCGGGATCGTCGCCCTCATGGCGGGCATCGAGGCGATGATGAAGACCGCCGACGTGCAGACCGTGAGCATCGAGCGGATCGGCTCGGGCTACTTCTCCGCCGCCGTCAAGGGCGGCATCGCCGCGGTCCGCCAGGCGCTGGACTCGGGCGCGGCTGCTGTGCGGCAGTACGGCGAGCTGCGGTCGGCGCAGCTGTACCCCAGGCCCGACGAGGTCTCCGCGGCCCTGCTGGACAACGGCACCCGCGAGGTGCTCTCCGGCGGCGCGTCGTGATCCTGGCACGGGTGACCGGCCGGGTGTGGAACGAGCGCTCGGTGGCGGGCCTCGACAAGCAGCGCCTCGTGACGGTCCGTCCGGAGGGCACGCAAGACGTCCTCGTCGCCGTGGACCTCGTGCACGTCGCCGCCCCGAGCCTCGTGCTCCTGGCCGCTGACGAGGCCGCGCAGAAGGCCGTCGGAGCCGACCACGCGGGGATCGACCTCGCGGTGGTGGCGCTGGTGGCCGGGGCGGACGAGATCCCCGAGGCGGACGTGCCGTGACTGTCCTGCGCAACCACGTCGGAGGGCGGTTCGTCGAGAGCGGCCGCACCTTCGACAAGACGAGCCCGGTCGACGGGACCACGGTCGCGGTGGTGCACGAGGCCGACGCGGTCATCGTGGACGCCGCGGTGGCCGCCGCCCGGCGCGCGCTCAACGGCCGCTGGGGAACGAGCTCGGTGGCCGATCGCGCGGCGCTGCTGCGCAGGATCGCCGACGGTATCGAGGCGAGGTTCGAGGACCTGCTCGCCGCCGAGGTGGGCGACACAGGCAAGCCGGTGGAGCTGGCCAGAAGGCTCGACGTCGCTCGCGCGGCGCAGAACTTCCGCTCCTTCGCCGACACGATCTCGGCCAAGGGACTCGACGCGTTCCTCACCGACACCCCCGACGGCGGCAGGGCGCTGAACTACGCCGTCCGCAAGCCGCTCGGCGTGGTGGCGGTGATCGTGCCGTGGAACCTTCCGCTGCTGTTGCTGACGTGGAAGGTGGCCCCCGCGCTCGCCTGCGGCAACGCGGTCGTGGTGAAGCCGTCAGAGGAGACCCCCTCTTCGGCGACGGTCCTCGCGGAGATCATCGCCGAGGCCGGTGCGCCGGACGGCGTGTTCAACCTCGTGCACGGTTTCGGCGCGGGTTCGGCCGGCGAGCTGCTGACCAGCCACGCGGGCATCGACGGCGTCACCTTCACCGGCGAGTCCCGGACGGGTTCGGCGATCATGAAGGCGGTCGCGCCGCGGGTCCGCCCCGTCTCGTTCGAGCTCGGCGGCAAGAACGCCGCGCTGGTGTTCGACGACTGCGACCTCGACCGTACGATCGAGGGCCTGAGCCGGTCGGTGTTCACCAACACCGGCCAGGTGTGCCTGTGCACCGAGCGGGTGTACGTGCAGCGCGGCGTGTACGACGAGGTCGTCTCCGGCCTCGTGGAGGCCGCCGAGCGGCTGCGTCCGGGCCGTCCGGAGGACCCCGCGGCGAACTTCGGCCCGCTGATCTCCCAGACGCACCGCCGCAAGGTGATGTCGTACCAGGCGCTGGCCGTCGAGCAGGGCGCGAAGGTCGTGACGGGCGGCGGAGCACCCGCCCTCGACGGCGACCTCGCGGCGGGTGCGTGGATCGAGCCCACCCTGTGGACGGGTCTGGACAACGCCGCCGCCGTCATGCGCGAGGAGGTCTTCGGGCCGGTCGCCGGAATCGTCCCCTTCGACGGGGAGGAGGAGGCGATCGCGCTGGCCAACGACACCGAGTACGGCCTGGCCGCCGCGGTGTGGACCAGCGATCTCGACCGCGGCCACCGGGTGGCGCAGCGCATGGACGTGGGCATGGCCTGGGTGAACGCCTGGTACCTGCGTGACCTGAGGTCGCCGTTCGGCGGGTTCGGGCTGTCGGGCGTCGGGCGGGAGGGCGGCGAGCACTCGCTGCACTTCTACACCTCGCCGACGAACGTCTGCGTGGGCCTGACCGGGCCCTGGAGCGCCGAGGAGGCGTCATGACCGGCACCACGGACGGGCTCGCGGGCGTCCTCGCCAAAGCGGAGCGTGACGGCGTCGCCGTCTCGCGGCCGGAGGGCCTCGACGTGGACGGCGCGTATGCCGTCCAGTCGGCTCTGCTCGCCGCACGCGTCGCGCAGGGCGAGCGGCTCGTGGGCGTCAAGCTGGGGTTCACGAGCCTCGCCAAGATGGCGCAGATGGGCGTCGACGAGATCATCGTCGGCTTCCTGACCGACGCCCACGAGGTCGCCGACGGGGGAGAGCTCTTCACGTCCGGCCTTATCCACCCCCGGGTGGAGCCGGAGGTGGCGTTCCGCCTTGACCGCGACGTGGACGCCGCCAAGGAGGGTCCGGAAGGGCTCCTCGCGGCGGTCGGCGCGGTGGCGCCCGCCCTTGAGGTGATCGACTCCCGGTACGCGAACTTCAGGTTCAGCCTCCCGGACGTCATCGCCGACAACACCTCGGCGTGCCGCTTCGCCGTGGGTCCGTGGTCCCCGATCCCCGACGGCCTCGCCGCCCTCGACGTCGCGCTCCTGCTCGATGACGAGGTCGTGGCCTCCGGCTCGACGGGCGCGATCCTGGGCGACCCGCTCGAGGCGCTGCGAAGGCTGCCCGCATTGGCGGCCCGCTATGGGCACCCGCTCAAGGCCGGGACCGTGATCCTCGCCGGAGCGGCCACGGAAGCCGTCCCGCTGCCTACGGGCACCCGCGTGACGGTCAAGGTGGCAGGTCTCGGCGAAGCCTCCTTGCACACGGCCCCCTCAAACGCGGAAGGGGTGTCCGCATGACCGACCGTCAAGGCGCGGTCCTGGTGGAGGGCGCTCCCGTCCCGCGTGGCAGGTTCCCGCACGTCAAGGTGGTCGGGGACTTCGTCTACGTGTCGGGCACGAGCAGCCGGGCCGCCGACAACACGATCGTGGGGGCCGAGGTCGACGCGCTCGGCACGACGACGCTCGACATCCGGGTCCAGACCCGCGCCGTGATCGAGGCGATCGGCAGGCTGCTGCGCGAGGTCGGCGCGGACCTTGCCGACCTGGTCCAGGTGACGACGTACCTGGTGAACATGAACGACTTCGGCGGCTACAACGAGGTCTACGGGCAGTACTTCGACGAGCACGGCCCGACCCGGACGACGGTCGCGGTCCACCAGCTCCCGCATCCGCACCTGCTGCTGGAGATCCAGGCGGTCGCCTACCGCGGGCGCTAGCGCGCTGGAGCCAGGCGGTAGCCCGCCACAGGAAAGAGAGAAGGACACAGATGGCAGGCGTCTTCCGGGTGCCTCTCGGAAACCAGACAGGCGGGGCCGCGCGGCCGCCCGCCGCGCCGCGCGCGCATGTGCCGCCCGTCCGGCGCGCTCCCGCGCCGCCGCAGCGGCAGCCTCAGCCGCAGGTCAAGGCCGCGGCCCCGCAGCGCGACTGCAAGACCCTCGCGCCGCATCCGCAGGTCGCCGAGGCGCGCGGCAAGGGCGAGACGGGCGGGCTCGCCGAGCGCGACCGCCGCTGGAGCGCCCTGCACCGGGAGATGGAGCGGGCCGGGTACGACGCGCTGCTCTTCGCGGGCGCGGACTACCGGGGCCACAAGGGGAGCCTGCGTTACCTCGCGGACTACAACCTCGCCCACCGGTACGGGTACGCGGTCCTGTTCGCGGGGGAAGCGCCGGTCCTCGTACTTCCGCAGAACCTGTCGTCGGGCCGCCGCCCGCACACGGGCTGGGTGTCGGACTACCGCTACCCCTACAACCTCGGCGAGGGCCTCGTGGAGGTCCTGGGCAGCCGTGGCAAGACGCCGCGTGTGGGCGTCGTCGGGCTGGGCCAGGTCATGAAGGTCGAGGACTACCTCGCGCTGACCCAGGGCCTGCCGGGCGCGCGGATCGAGGACGCCCAGGCGTTGTTCGACCGTGTACGCGCGATCAAGAGTCCCGCAGAACAGCGCGCGGTACGCGAGAGCGCCTACATCCTCGACCGCTGCTTCGACCGGCTGCTGGAGATCGCCCGTCCGGGCCTCACCGAGCGGGCGATAGCCGCGGAGATGTACCAGATCGCGGCGGCGCTGGGCGGCGAGGACCCGCTGTTCCTCACGATGTACGTGGACAGCGAGCCCGCGGGCCCCGTGCCGACGTTCGGCGCTCCCCGCGAGCGCGAACTGCGTGTGAACGACGTCCTGACCTTCTCCTACGAGCTGGTCGGCCCGGCCGGGTACTGGGTGGAGTTCTCCCGGATGATCACGTTCGCCGAGCCGTCGGAGCCTGTCGCGCGGATCGCCAGGGCGGTCGGCGCGGGCATGGAGGCGGCGAGGGCGGCGCTGCGGCCCGGGACGTCGATGGGCGACGTGCAGCGCGAGCTGATCGCCGCCGTGGAGGCCGAGGGCGCGAAGTCGTCGTACTGGTCGGGCCACGGCATGGGCCTCGACGTCCTCGAGGAGCCCTGGGTGGGCCTCGACGTCGTCCAGGACAGCGGGAGCGCGGGCGCGGTGACCGAGACCGCCGACGGCCTCGTCCTCGCCGTGCACCCGACCCTCTGGGAGGAGGAGTCCCAAGTAATGGGCTATATGTCCGATTCTTATGTGGTGGCGGACGGCTCGTGCAGGGCCCTCTCCCGGCACCCCGTCCAGCTCTACCGCGTGTGACGCGCGAGAAGGAGTGACCATGAGCCAGACCACCGGCGTGGACCCGATCCTCGCCTCAGTGCTCCAGCGCCGCGTCGACGCCATCGCCAAGGAGATGGCCACGCTGCTGATGCGCTCGTCCCGCTCGCCGATCTTCAACGAGATCGGCGACCTGGTGACGGTGCTGTTCGACGCCAAGGGCCGCGCCCTCGCCCAGGCGGAGTTCGCCGCGATCATCGCCTTCGGCGCGCAGCCTCCGCTGGAGTACATCATCGACTACTACGGCGACGACATCGCCGACGGTGACGTCATCATGCACAACGACGTCTACACCGGCGGCAACCAGAACGCCGACACCGGCGTGTACGTGCCGATCTTCCATGACGGAGAGCTCGTCGCGTGGGCGGCGGCCAAGGGCCATCTCGCCGACATCGGCGGGATGACGGCCGGAGGGTACGACCCCGCCGCGCGCGAGGTGTGGCAGGAGGCGCTGCGCATCCCGCCGGTCAAGATCTACGAGGCGGGCAGGCTCCGCAAGGACGTCTGGGACTTCGTCGCGGCCAACATCCGCCTCGACTACGTCATGGAGGACGTCAAGTCCATGTACGGGGCCTGCACGGTCGGCAAGCGCCGGCTCGGCGAGGTGCTCGACAGGTACGGCCGCGACGTCTTCGACCGCCACATGGAGTACGTGCTCAGCGCGTCGGAGCGCCAGGTGCGCGCGGAGATAGCGCGCTGGCCCGACGGCGTCTACCACGGCGAGACCGAGATGGTCTCCGACGGCATCGACACCGCCAAGCGTTACAAGATCGCGTGCGACATCACGATCGCGGGCGAGGAGATCACCTTCGACTTCTCCGCCAGCGACGACCAGGCCCCCGGCTTCACCAACATGCCTCCGGCCTCGGCGGCGGGCGCGGTGCGGATCGCGTTCCTGATGCTGGTCGCGGCGGGCGGCGTCGTCGTGCCGACCAACCAGGGCCTGTTCGCGCCGGTCCACACGGTGTTCCGCGAGGGCTCGCTGTTCAACCCGCGCTTCCCCGCCGCGACGGTCTTCGGCAACCAGATGTGCGACGAGATCGTCGAGTGCGTCATGAGCGCGCTCGCCGACGCGCTGCCCGACCGGGTGACGGCGGGGTGGACGAAGTTCATCTCCTCGATCCTGCACGGCGACGACCCCCGCACGGGCGACCCGTTCGTGATCCTCACGGTCTTCCAGCGCAACGGGCCCGGCGCGATGCTCGGCCACGACGGCTGGGACGCGCTCGGCTTCACCGGCACGGCGGGCCAGATGCGCTCTCCCGACCCGGAGATGTTCGAGCTGTCCTCGCCGCACTTCTTCGAGTACCACGAGTACCTGCCGGACTCGGCGGGCGCGGGCCGCTGGCGTGGCGGCCTCGGCACCCGCTCGGCGTGGCGCTGCTACGGCGAGCACGAGATCGGCGTGACCAACGGCGAGGCGGTCGAGGCCGAGAACCCGGTTCCGGCCAAGGGCCTGTTCGGCGGGCACGACGCGGGCGTCAACAAGATGGTCGTGGAGCTGCCGGACGGCACCGAGCGGATCTGGGGCTCCAAGGAGCTCGTGGAGCTCCCGCCGGGCTCGCTGGTGCGGGCGCAGAGCTGGGGCGGCGCGGGCTACGGCGACCCGTTCGAGCGGCCCGCAGAGCTCGTCCTCGCAGAGGTGCGCGACGGGCTGCTGTCGGCGGAGAACGCGCTGGCGCATTACGGGGTCGCGGTGGACGCCGCGACCTGGACGGTTGATCAGGAGCGCACCGCTGCGCTCCGCGGGGCCGAGGAGGGCCGGGCATGAGCATCCGCGTGGGCGTGGACGTGGGCGGCACGTTCACCGACTTCCTCGTCGTGGAGTCCGACGGCTCCCGGCTGATCCACAAGACGAGTTCGATCCCGTCGGACCCGGCGCGCGCGGTCACCAAGGGGCTGCGCGAGGTCGCCGAGCGCAGGGGCGAGTCACTCGACGCGTTCCTCGCGCAGGTCGAGACGATCGTGCACGGCACCACCGTGACGACCAACGCGCTGCTCACCCGTAACGGCGCAAAGACCGGCCTGCTTACGACCGACGGCTTCCGCGACGCCCTGGCGATGCGTGACGGCACCCGTGAGGACGCCTATGACAACCGGCTGGCTCAGCCCGTCCCGTTGGTGCCCCGGCATCTGCGGCTTCCGGTCGCCGGACGGCTGGACCACACAGGCAAGGAGCTGACCCCCCTCGACGTAGAAGGGGTCCGCAAGGCCGCCGCCGAGCTGAAGGCCGCTGACGTGGAGTCGGTGGCGATCTGCTTCATGCACTCGCACGCCAACCCCGACCACGAGCGGCGTGCCGCCGAGGTGCTGGCCGAGGAACTCCCCGACGTCTACGTGACGACGTCGGCCGACCTGCTGTCGCAGGCCCGCTACTACGACAGGACGAGCACGGCCGTCCTGAACTCCTACGCGGGCCCGATCATCAGCGCGTACCTGCGGGTGCTGACCGAGACCCTGAACGAGGTCGGTTTCGCCGGAATCCTGCTGATCATGCAGTCGAACGGCGGCGTCGCGACCCCGGCCGAGCTGCGCCGCAGGGCAGCGCTGTCGCTGCTGTCCGGCCCGGCCTCCGGCCCCACGGCGGGCCTGCTGGAGGTGGCCCCGCACGGCTGGGACTCGTGCCTGACCGTGGACATGGGCGGCACGAGCTTCGACGCCGCCGTCGTCAAGGACGGCCGTCCGCTCGTCATGACCGACGGGATCATCGACCGCTGGCGGATCGCGCTGCCGATGGTCGACATCCACACGATCGGCGCGGGCGGCGGCAGCATCGCCGCCGTCGACGAGGGCGGCATCCTGCGGGTCGGCCCGCAGAGCGCGGGCGCGGTGCCCGGCCCTGCGTGCTACGGGCGCGGCGGCGACCGGCCGACCACGACCGACGCCGACGTCGTCCTGGGCTACCTCGACCCCGCCGCGTTCAACGAGGGCGTCGGCATGGACGTCGAGGCGGCGCGCGCGGCGATCAAGCGCGACGTGGCCGACCCGCTCGGCCTCGACGTGGTGACCGCCGCGGCGGGCATCTACGACATCGTCAACGTGTCCATGGCGACGGGCGTCCGGGAGATCACGGTCCGCCGGGGCCTCGACCCGCGCGACTTCCCGATCGTGGTCGCGGGCGGCGCGGGACCCGTGCACGCGGCGGCGATCGCCCGTGAACTCGACATCCCGGTCCTCGTGGTGCCGCGCGAGTCGTCGATCTTCTGCGCGGCGGGCATGCTGGTCTGCGACTTCAAGCACGACTACGTCAGGGCGCACAAGCACCGGCTCGCCGAGCTCGACGGCACCGGCCTCGCGGCGATCTGGACCGAGATGGCCGCCGAGGGCAGGCGCACCCTGCACGACGAGGGCGTCGCCGACGAGGCGGTGGGCTTCCTCCCGTCGCTCGACATGCGTTACAAGGGCCAGTGGTTCGAGATCAACGTGCCGCTGCCCGAGTCGGTCCTCGCGGGAACCGATCTCGACGCCGTCGCCGAGGCGTTCCACGCGCTGCACGACGAGCTGTTCGGCTACCGCTCCGAGGGCATGCCGATCGAGGTGATCAACGTCAGGCTGACCGCTCTGGGCGCGGCCCCCAAGGCCGCTTCCAGCGCGCTTGCCACGGACGGCTCCGGCGACGCCCGCACGGGCAGCCGCGCGATGTGGTCGCCGCTGCGCCGTCAGATGGTCGAGGCCGACGTCTACGCGGGCCTGCGGATGTCCCCCGGCGACGAGGTCTCCGGACCCGCCCTGATCGAACTGGGGACGACAACGGTCGTGGTCCTCGACGAGTACGACGTCGTCGTGGACGAGGCGGGGTCGTTCGTCCTGTACCTGCGCGATCGTGCCGCGGAGATCAGGCCGCGGCTCGCGACGGGCGCGGCCGCGTCCGCCTGACCCCAGCAGACCGGACAAAACGGTCGAAAGCTCCCCGGCCTGCGGTAGTGTGGCGGCACATTGCCGCAGGTCAGGGGCGCGATCGGAGGACGGATGGCCGAGTACGTCGAGTCCGTGCTCAAGGCCGCGCGGATCATGCGCGCGTTCGACCCGCAGCACCGCGTCATGACGGTCCGGGAGATCTCCGCCCGCACCGAGATCCCCCGCAGCACCTGCCACGCGCTGTGCGCGACCCTCGTAGAAGCGCGCTTCCTCGAGGCCATGCCCGACGCCGGATACCGGCTCGGCCCCGCCGTCGCGTGGCTCGGCGCGCAGGTCTTCGAGCGGATCGGCCTCGTGGAGGCCGCGACCCGGACCATGGAGAACCTCTCGCGCCACCACCAGGGCGACGTACAGCTCGGCCAGTACGTCGCCAAAGGGTGGATCGTCTACCTGCACCACGTCGAGTACGAGGGCGGGTTGCTGCGCTACCGGCTCGGCACCCGTGTGCCCGCCCACCTCACCGCGTCCGGAAGGGCCGCGATGTCGCGGTTCGAGCAGGTGGAGGTCGCCGAGATCATGCGGCTGCACGCCGGGGCCGACCTCGACGCCCTGCTGCGCGACCTCACCCGCACCCGCGACCGCGGCTACGCCGTCACCGACGGCACGGGCCCGCAGGTGCGGTCGGTCGCCGCGCCGATCCTCGACGCCGAGGGCGACGTCGTCGGCGCGGTCTCGCTCACCCAGCGCAGGAGCGTCATGAACGAGCGGCGCACCCTCGCCTCGGCCAGCGCGGTCCGCTCGGCCGCGCAGGAGATCTCCCAGCGCCTCGCCACCCGGGGTCTGCGGCCCTAGAAAGCCGTCCTGTCCGGCATCCCCGGACAAGGGCGCTGATCCGGGCGCGGGCGCGCACTAGCGTCCGGCCCATGTCGAGTGTCTTCCAAGTGCCGGTGGGCGACCGGACCTGGCGGAGCTGCGGCGGCCAGGTGCGGCCGTCGCTCGCCCCGCCCGCCCCAGAAAGGCCCCCAGCGGGCATCGTCGCGGGCGTCCTCGCCCCCCATCCGCCGCATCTGCTGTACGCGGAGAACCCGCCGCAGAACGAGCCGGAGTCCCGGGGCGGCTGGGAGGTGCTGCGCTGGGCCTACGAGGACCTGAGGGCCCGCGTGAAGGCGATGGACGTCGACGTGATCGTGCTGCACGCGCCGCACTGGATCACCATGGTCGGCCACCACGTCAACTGCGTGCCGAACCCCTCGGGCTTCTCCGTCGAGCCGATCTTCCCGCACCTGCTGCGTTACAAGTACGACTTCCACACCGACGTGGAGCTCGCCGAGGCGATCGCCGACCAGGCCCATGACGACGGGCTCGTCACCCGCAAGATGCGCAATCCGGGCGTCCGGGTGGACTACGCGACGATCACCGCGCTCCACCTGCTGAACCCCGACTGGGACATTCCGGTCGTGTCGCTCTCGGCCAACAACAACCCGTACTTCTACTCCACCTCCTCACTCGACCAGATGGAGGTGCTCGGAGAGTCCACCCGCAAGGCCATCGAAGGGCTCGGCCGGCGCGCGCTCGTCGCGGGCTCCAACTCGCTGTCCCACCTGCACTGGGACCGCGAACAGGGCGACTACCCCGAGGACATGACCTACGAGCACGCCTACAACGACCACCAGTACCGCTGGGACATGCGGCTTCTGGAGCTCGTAAGGGCCGGGCGTACGCGCGAGCTGAGGGAGATGATCCCCGAGCACATCGCGCAGACCGAGTCCGAGACCAAGGCCGGAAGCCTGAGCTGGATGCTGTCCGCGCTCGGCTGGCCGGAGGGCGTCGGCGAGGTCCTGACCTACGGAACGATCATCGGCACGGGCAACGCGCTGTGCCTGTGGGACATGCGGGAGCAGCGGTGAGCACCATTCCGGAGACCGACGCGTTCGCCGGGGCGGTCCTGCTGCCCGGCATGCCGCAGCTCGCGGCCGAGACCCCCGCGCCCGTCTGGGCGGAGCTCGCCGCCGAGGCCGGGGCCGTGGGCGAGGCCCTGCGCGCCTCGGGGGCCGAGACCCTCGTGGTGCTGTCCACCCAGTGGTTCACGGTGCTCGGCCACCAGGTGCAGCTCGACGCGCGGCTGCGCGGCACCCGCGTGGACGAGAACTGGTACGACTTCGACTACGGCACGCTGCCTTACGACCTGCGCACCGACGTCGACCTCGCCGAACAGTGGGCGGTGGAGATCGAACGGACCGGCCTCGAAGCCCGCCGGACGAGCTACGAGCACTTCCCGATCGACACCGGCATGATCGTCGCGACCCGGCTGCTCGACCCGGCCGGGACCCTGCCCGTCGCGCAGGTCTCCTGCAACCTCTACGCGGGCGTGGACGCCATCGGACGGCTCGGCCGCGCCGTCATGGCCGCGGCGGCCCAGGTCGGCCGCAGGGTCGCGCTGGTGGCCGTCTCTGGGCTGTCGTCCGGGCTCACCCAGCGGTGGATCGAACCGGACGAGGACCGGCTTGAGACGCCCGAGCACGAGGCGTGGGACCGCAGGGTGCTCGGACTGCTCGCCGAAGGCCGCCTGGATGAGGTGATGGCCCTGCGCGAGCAGTACGCACGGGAGGCACAGGCCGACAGCCAACTGCGCGCCCTTGCGTTCCTCGAAGGCTCGGGCACGATCGGCGGCCCCGCCGACGTCCGCGCCTACGGGCCGCTGTGGGGGACCGGTGGCGCGGTCGTCCACTGGGCCGGGTGACATGCGGGAAGCAGGCGCGCAAACCGCGTCCGGGACAGCCGGACGGCGCAGGTCTGCGGGTCGGCGCGGCTGTGATTGCGTGTGCCCACCTCAGAGCCCGCCCTCATGACGGCGGGACCGCACGCAAGGGAAACCCTCATGCACACTCCCCCGGCCTCCCCTTCCCAACCCCCCGCCCACGGTCTCCGCGAGACCATCGAGGACAACGTCCTCAACCCCGTCGCCGAGGCAGACCGGCGTAGCGGGTGGGCGCTGCTGTCCAACTCCGCGGGGGTCGGCACGACCCTCGCGATGCTGCTGGTCGGCGGCGGCGCGAGCTACCTCGTCGGCGTCTGGTGGACCATCGCGATGGCCGCGGTGTCCGCCGCGTTCGGCGCGGTGATCGGCACCCTCACCGGACGCGTCAGCCAGAGCACGGGCACCTCCTCGACCGTCACCAGCCGGTTCCACGGGCTCGGCGCGTCCGGGTCGGCGCTGGCGTCGCTGATGTTCGCGGCGATCATCGTCTGCTTCCTCGCGCTGGAGAACGCGCTGCTGTACCACGGCACGCTGTTCATGCTGGACATGGCGCCGAGCACCACGAACGCCGTCGTCATCTACGGCGTCCTCACCCTCGTGTGGATCGGGCTCGCGCTGTTCGGCGTCCGGCTCGTCCAGCGGGTGTCGCTCGCGCTGACGGTCCTTGCCTCCGTGCTGATGATCGTCGTGACGGTGCTGGCGTTCCGCGAGTCGCCGCTGGACGTCGGCGGGGTGCTGGGGTTCACGCCCGAGCACATCGGCGGCACCGAGGTCATGGCGACGCTCGCGTCGATGATGGGCATGGTCGGCGCGCTCACCCTCACGAACGCCGACTTCACCCGCTACGCCAGGACCGCGAAGGACGTCCGGATCATGGCGGTCGGCGGGGCGCTCATCGTCAACTTCGGCGTCGTCGTCCTCGGCGCGCTGCTCTACCAGGCCGGTGACGCCGTCGTCGCGGCCTACCTCGAGGAGCCGGGCCGCGCTGACTTCGCCGCCGCGCAGCCGGGCGGGACGACCGCGGAGAAGGTGCAGGCGCTGGCCCACTCCAACGCCGGCGCGTACTTCGTGGTGCTCGCCGGGTTCGTCGGCTTCCTGGTGATGTACGCCGCGCAGGTCAAGGCACAGGTCATCAACGCCTACACTAGCTCGCTGTCCCTCACCAACCTCGTCGACGCGCTCACCGGCCGCGCCCCCAGCCGGGTGCTGATGCTGCTCGTGGCCAACGCGCTCGCCCTCGTCGCCGTCTGGGCCGACATCCTCAGCCTGCTCGGCGAGCTGCTCGGCGCGCTCGGCATCGCGACGTGCTCGCTCGCCGCGCTGCTCATCGCCGACTTCCGGCTCGCCAAGGGGCGCTCGGCGGCCCGCGTCGAACGCGTCAACTGGGCGGGCGTCGTCGCGCTCGTCGTCGGCTTCGGCGTCTCCTACGCGCTGTTCGTCACCGACACCTTCCAGCTCGCCTTCCTCGTGACGCTGGTGCTCACCCCGCTGCTGTACACGGTGCTGCGCACGACGGTGCTCACCCCGGGCACCGGCACCGGCTACGTCGAGGCGACCGCCGCGCTGCGCGAGCACGACGGCGAGGAGGCCACCGCCTGACGGTTCCCGAACGAACCGGCTTGAACCATGACAAACCGAAGGCCCCCGCCGCGCGCGGGGGCCTTTCGTTTGCGGGAATCTCATTCGAAGGACCTTGGGCCCTTTTCACAGCGTGTGGTCGTGGTCACAATTGGTTCGAATGGTTGGTTGTTCGGCTCGGGAGTACAGTCTTCGCGGGACGCCCGGGGCATCGGCGTCCCGGGGGGCAGGGGAGTGCGGTTGGGGGCAGGCGTTGGGGGCAGGAGCGAGCATCGCGGGTCGGTCGTGACCGCGCAGGGGCTCAGGGAACGCCAGGTCTCCGACCTGCGCCACGGCGACCATCTGTGCCTTGCGTTCGCCGACGAGTCCGAACGCAGAGACGTCCTCACCAGCTATCTGTCTACCGGCCTTGAGCGCGGTGAGCGGCTGCTCTACTACGCCGAGCGCAGCGCGCCGGAGACCGTCACCGGGTGGCTGCGCGACGCGGGCGTCGACCCCGCCCCCGTCGTCGCCGACGGACGGCTCAAGATCGTCCCGGTCGCCGCGTCGCTGCTCGCGGCGGGCCGCTTCGACCCCGACGCCACCGTCGCCACGATCGAGCGCGAGGTCGCCGACAGCCTCGCCGCGGGCCACGCGGGCCTGCGGCTGACCGGCGAGATGGACTGGGCGCTGCGCGACGTGCCGGGCGCGGACGGCCTTCCCGACTTCGAGGAGCGGGTCGGCGCGCTCGTCGCGGGACGCCGCGCGACCGCGCTGTGCCAGTACGACGTGCGCAGGTTCGACGCCGACCGGCTGACCGTCGCCGACCGCGTCCACCCCGCCGCCGCGACGGTGCCCGCGCTGCACGAGGACGCGGTGCTCCAGCTCCACCCCGTGCTGCGCGACGGACGCCGTGAGCTGCGGGTCGCCGGGACCGTCGACTACCGCAACGTCGTGGTCCTCGCCGACGCGCTCTACAAGGCGGCGGGCTGGCCCGGCGACGTACGCCTCGACATGAGCGCGCTTGAGTTCATCGACCTCGCCGGGGTCCGCGCGATCGCGCAGTTCGCGTCATGGCTGGAGCCGGGACGCAAGCTGCGCGTCAACGACCTCGCGCCGCGGCTCTGCCACATGGTCCGGCTCGTCGGCTGGGACGAGGAGCCCTCCATCGTCGTACGGCCGAGCGGAGAGCGCCCCGCGCAGGAGTGACCGCGCAAGAGAGATCGCGCAAGAGACCCGCGCGAAGGGGACGACATAGCGGGGGAGAAGGCCCCGACACGGCTGAGTGGGGTTTGTGGTGACGAAGCCGCCAGCCCCGCGGCGCGGCGCGTCGCCCCTGGTAGAACCCCGGATGGGCCCGGTGAGCCGCCGGTCCCGTCGGCGGCTCGGGGGGCTTCGTGGAGTTCAAGAACAGGGCGTCTCTCGCCCACAAGGTCAGGTACGCGGTGAGCCATCCGCATCGGATCTCCGCCTACGCGCAGCGCTGGGCACGCGACTCCTGGCTGCGGATGACGACCGACGACCACGTCAGCTACTACCGGGCGGTGATGCGCTCGGATTCGGCGAAGAGCCCTGAGCAGGCCGTGGGGAGCGCGTCCCATGAGAGATGGCTTGCGCTCGGCGCCATGCAGTTCGACTACCTACTCGGCCACGGGCTCAGGCCCGAGCACCGGCTACTGGAGATCGGTTGCGGCAACCTGCGGGCGGGCTGGCGGTTCATCGAGTACCTGAACGAGGGCAACTACTACGGGATCGACATCTCCCCGGACATCCTGTTCGCCGCCCAGAAGGTGCTCGCCGCGCAGAAGCTGCAGGACAAGCTGCCGCGCCTGACGCCGGTCAGGTCGCTGGACTTCGCCTTCCTGCCGGACGGCCACTTCGACGTCGTCCACGCGCACAGCGTGTTCTCGCACTCGCCGCTGCCGGTCATCGACGAGTGCCTGGCGAACGTCGGACGGATCCTCGCCCCGGACGGCTTCTTCGACTTCACCTTCGACCGCACGACCGGCCCCGAGCACCAGGTGCTGCGTGAGGACTTCTACTACCGCACCGAGACCCTGACGGCCCTGGCCCGCCGGCACGGTCTCAGCGCGGTGTTCATGGACGACTGGGAGGCGCTCCCGCACAAGCAGTCGAAACTGCGCGTCTTCGTGTCCGCCGCCCGGGAGCACACACCCGACAGGTCGGGCGCTCGTTAGCGAATGGGCATGAAGGCTGCGAAGCCTGAGAAGTCTGTGAAGGCTGCGAAGTCCGTGAAGTTCGAGTCAGTCCGTGCAAGCAGAAGGAGGACCCATGGCGTCCGTCTGGCCGTCGCTGCCGATGGCCGAGTTCGAGCCGACCAAGAACGCGCTGATCCTGTGGACGCAGGTCGTCGGCAAGGTCCGCATCGCCCGCACGCCGCTGGTGAACCACTGGTGGAACGCGCCGCTGTACCTGACGCCGCGCGGTCTCACCACGTCGCTCATCCCCGGTGCGCCCGGCCGGAGCTTCGCGATCGACTTCGACTTCATGTCGGGGTCGCTGGACATCGCCGTCACCGACGGCTCGGGCCGCAGGATCGACCTCTCGGAGCAGCGTACGGTCGAGCAGTTCCACGCGCTGCTCATGGAGCTGCTCGACGAACTCGGCCTGCACACCGAGATCTGGCCCGTGCCTGTCGAGCTGGAGGTGGCCGTCCCGTTCCCCGACGATGACGAGCCGCGTGCCTACGACCCCGATCTCGCGCTGCGTTTCTGGCGGCTGCTTGTCGAGGTGCATCGGGTCTTCGTGGACTTCAGGTCGAGGTTCATCGGCAAGAACAGCCCCGTACACCTGTTCTGGGGCGCGCTCGACCTCGCGACGACAAGGTTCTCCGGCCGTACCGCGCCCCCGCACCCGGGCGGCGCGCCGAACTGCGGTCCGCACGTGATGCTCGAGGCGTACTCGCACGAGGTGAGCAGCGCCGGCTACTGGCCGGGCGGCGACGGCGAAGGCTTCTTCTACTCTTACGCCTACCCGGAGCCGGACGGCTATCGCGAGATGCCTGCGGGCGTTCCCGAGGCGCACTACGACGCGGAGCTCGGCGAGTTCGTCCTTCCGTACGAGGCGGTCCGCACGGCGGACGATCCCGACGCCAAGCTGCTGAGCTTCCTGCAGGCGACGTACGAGGCGGCGGCCATCCGCGCGGACTGGCCGCGCGCGGAACTGGAACGCTGACCCGCGCACCGTCACCCGAGCACAGGCAAGGCCCTCGCCGTCCGGCGGGGGCCTTCCGCATTATTCGCCGGGGCGACTTCTGGGTTCCGGCTGGTTTGTCACCCATGCCCGCTAAGTTCTGAACACCACAAACGGGAAGCCGCAGAGCTCCCGTTCTCTCCGGCGTCTCCCCCTGCCCGTGCGCGCGCGGGCGACGCCGTCACATGCATCAGGAGGTACCCCGCGTGGGTTGGGTGTCAGCGGGCGAGGGCTACGAGATAGCCCTCGTGGAGGGCAAGGTGGCCGTGCGCGCCACCACCGGGCGTTCGGCGGGTCGGCAGCTCAAGACGCTGCCGAAGGCGCTGCGCGACCACCCCGAGGTGGAGCGGCTGCGCGGCTTCGCCGAATGGCTCGACCGGCACGCCGCCGCGTGCGTCGCGCAGGTCGACGCCTGGATGGTGTCCTCCCTGCCGGTCCCGACCGCGCTCATCGGGCGGGTCTGGGCGGACGAGGCGTGGCGCGTCGCGCTGCGCGACCTCGCGGTGCTCGGCGACGACCCCGACGAGGTCGGCTTCCTGCGCGACGCGACCCCCGACGGCGAGCTGCGCGTGGTGAACCTCGACGGCGAGACCGTCAGGCTCGCGCCGGAGACCGTCACGCTGCCGCACCCGGTGCTGCTGCCCGACCTCGACGACCTGCGCGAGTTCGCCGCCGAGCTCGAGCTGACGCAGCGGGTCGAGCAGATCTACCGGACGACCTTCGCCAAGCCGGGGGACCTCGCCCCCGACGCCGTCGAGGAGAAGCGGTTCTCGGGCGGCAGTTACGGCTCACGGTTCCGGCTCGCGGCACGGGCGACTTCGCTGGGCTACAAGGTGTCGGGCGGATTCGCCTCGTGCGGCGCGCGCGACGGCGCCCAGACCCTGGACGCCACGATGTGGATCGGCGAGCCCTACTGGGACGGCGACGCCGAGACCGGCGCGCTCACCTTCCGCAACGCGGACGGCCGTGCCGTCAAGCTCGTGGAGGTCGGCCCGGTCGCGTGGTCTGAGGGAATGCGGATGGCTTCCGCGCTGTACGCGGGCCGGAACGTGGAGGAGAAGGCGTGAGCGCGGACAAGAACACGAGCACGGCGGAGCAGCTGCTGGCGGCGGGCGCGGTCCTGCCGCCCGGGGTCGAGGCGGAGGGCGCGGTGCCGATCGCGGCGCGCTCCTACGTCCACCCCGCCCTTGACGACCGGGTCGTCGTCCGCCTCGCCCCCGCCGACCTCGGCGCGGCCGAGGACCTCGCGGCGGGGTTCCTCGGGCTGGTGCTCGACGGCGAGCCCGCGATCGTCGGCGCGGGACCCCGGCAGACGCTCGGCTTCCCCGAGTGGGTCCTGGCGAACCACCCCGAAGACGGACACGCCGCCCTCGCCGTCGTGCCCGAGCTCGACCGCCTGTCCAAGCAGGCCAAGAACAAGCCGAAGGCGGCCATGGACGGCCTCGTGGCGCTCGGACAGCGCCTCGCGTCGTCGGTCCCGCACCTGCTGCCGACCTACTTCGAACGGGCCGGACGCGCCTTCCTGGCCGTCGAGAACGCCCAGTACGCGGGCCAGCTGTTCAGCCGCGCGCGCAGGGCCGAGGTCGAGCACGGCCTGGAGATCGACGAGGACCGCCTTGACGAGGTGTTCCTCGAGTACGCGCTGGCGGGCGCGCTCCCGGTGAAGACCCTTTCCGGCTACGCCAAGGAGCTGAGCGCGCGGGTCGAGCCGGCGGAGGCGCTGAGCCGTTACACGCGGCTGTGCGTGCGCCGCGCGTCCGGCGGGATGCCGCCGTCGGCGCAGATGGGCAACGACCTGCGCAGGCTGGCCCGCGAGGCGGGCGGCGACGCGCTGGAGACCGAGCTGGCGTACGTCGTGGAGATGCTCGAACTGCCCGCGACCGGCCGCGCGGGCGCTGGCTGGTGGAAGGCGCACCGGGCCGCGCTTGTCGAGCTGGCCCGGCGCGAGCCCGACGCGCGCCGCAGGCTGCTCGACCTGATGCCCGCCGCCGACGACGGAACCCTGTCGCGGCTGTGGCTCGACATCCTCGTGGAGTCCGGCGCGGCTGAGGGCCTGTACGCCGACGCGCCTGACGCGCCGCGTCCGAGCGACGGCTCCGCGGGTTGGCTACGCCGCTTCCTGGCCTTCCGCAGGCAGGGCTACCGGCAGCCGTCGCGCTACCTTGAGCTCGAGGAGCTCGTCACGCGGATGGCCGACCGGCTGCGCGCCGAACTCGCCGCCGACGGGACCGCCCTGCCGATCCCCGCCAGCCTCGACCTGCTCGATCTCATGCTGGAACTCGGCCTTCCGGTCACGGACCCCGGCCACCACCACACCCTCGCCATCGAGTCCTGGGCGGCCTCGGAGGACCGGCGCGACCTTCGCGCGCTCGGCGCGGACGAGCGCTTCCACCTTCCGGTGAAGGACTCCGCCGACGGGGTCGGCCCGGGCGAGGCCGCGACGCTCAAGGCGCTCGCGGCGGCCCCCGGCACCCGCGACCTGACCGCCGAGTGGGTCCGCGACGTCGCCGCGCGCTCGACCGCGACGGGCCTGCCGGGCCTCCCCTCCGCCCTGCACAGGCTGTCCTGGCTGCCCGGCGAGATCATGACCCTCGCCGAGGACGCCGTGCGCGCCGCCACGAAGGCCGACCTCGGGGACATCCTTGCGCGCACCCTGCGCGCCGGACTCTTCGACGAGCTGTCCTGGCCCGCGTTCGAGGACGCCGTCAATGAACTCGGCACGCGCGACAGCGCGCGGCACCTCACGATCGCCGAGGAGTGGCCCTACCTCGTCATCGCCAACAAGGCCAAGGCCATCGTCGTCGGCCTTGAGGGACGCGTCCTCGAACACGACCTGCGCACCCCGCCTGAGGCGACGGAGACGGGCTTCCACTATGTGGACGGCGACCTCCTCGTCTTCTGGGAGTCCAGCGGCACCGACGCCGTGCGCGGCTACTGGCTGAGCGACCCCGGCCGCGTCCTGCGCGTCGAGGGCGCGAGCGTGAACGAGCTGACCCTGAACTGGCACCGGGGCTATGAGCCGGTCACGTTCCCGCTGCCCGGGGGCGGGCGGGTCACCGCCAAGGGCGTGTTCCGCGCCGGCGACTCCGTGCTGCCCGGCGCAGCCGCCGAGATCGTCACGGACGGCCGCAACTACTGGATCGGGACCTACCGGAACGGCCCACGGCAGTGGGTCGAGTACGACCCGCAGAGCGGCGAGACGGGCCGTGACAGCGTCCCGGCCTTCCTCGCCGAGCACGCGGGCGGCCCGGACGACGGCGAGCCCGCCCGCGACGGGTGGCTGCTGCCGTTCCCCGGCCGGGGGCACACCCCGGTCGGCCCGGTCGTGGACGGCCTCATCGGCGTCCGCCTCATCCGCAAGGGCGGCGAGGTCAGGGCCGAGGACCTGTCCGGGAACACGTCGCTGTACTGCGGTTCGAGCTACCGTCCCGGCGTCCTGTACTTCCCGGGCGACGACAAGCCCCGGACCTTCGTACGCCAGTCGTGGCGGGTCGACCTGCACGACGCCGAAGGCGTCCACACCGCCCACGTCATCACCGACGGGCCCGCGGGCGACTACGCGCTCGGCACCGTCATCCTGCCGCCGCTGCGGTACTGGGCCCACCTGTCGGCCCGTGACGAGCGCGGGTCGGCGGCGCTGCGCCGGATCGACGCGGCGACGGCGTCGGCGCTGATCGAGGCGGTCGCCAAGGGCGGCGACGCGGCCGAGGCCGTACGGACCTTCCTGCCGGACGTCACCCACGAGGGCCTGATCACGGGCATCTGCGGCGTCACGCAGAAGGCGTCCGAACAGCGGGTCGTCCTTGACCAGACCGTACGGCGGCTGGAGCAGACCCTCAGCGGGGAGGCCGAGGACGAGTTCGAGGGGCCGACCGACCGGCCCATCCAGGAGGCGCTGAGCGGCCTCATCGACACCGGCCGCTACTGGAACGACGAGCAGCACGGCGTCACAGCCATCCTGCACAGGTACGCGTTCCTGGCGAACGGCAAGGAACCCGCCGTCGACGCGGGCGGCCTGCACCTCGACCAGAAGGCGCTTCCTCCCAGCCGCATAGAGGTCGCCACCCTCGTGGGGGCGAGGCGGGCCGCGACCTACCGCGCCCTGCTGTGGGCCACGGACGACGCCGCCCGCGGGACGCTGAGGTTCCTCAGCGAAGCGCTCGACAACGCGGGGCTCACCTTCGACGCCGCAGACCGGTGGCGTCAGGTCGCGTTCCGCCTGCCCAAGCCGTACACGCGGCTGCCCAACGGCGCGGTCCGCTCCGGCCACCGGCGCGGCGTCCTCCCGCTCGAAGGCGGTGCGTTCCTCGCCTTCGAGGACTGGGACAGCCAGGACTCCGGCGACGTCTTCAACGGCCTCTTCCACGACCCGCAGGGCCGCTTCGCGCCGCCCGCCCCGTACGAGGCGGTGTCGAGCGCCGAGCTGAAGGGCTGGTGGAACGGTCAGGCGCCGCCCGCCGCCTACTTCACGGAGCTCGACGCGCGGGGCCCGGCCCCCTGGTTCGCCGGGGCCGCCGAGGAGTTCGCCAGGCTCACCGGCACGACGTCGACCGTGGCCGCGCTCGTCGTCGCGGGCCTGCCGGGCCTCGACGACTACGAGCGCTCGTTCCTGCCCGCCGACGTCCGCAAGACCCTCGGCGTCAAGGTCGCCGAGGCCGCCGTGGCGCGCAACGAACTGCGGCAGCTGAAGCGTGAGGCGCGCGGCGCGCTCATCGGCGCGCTGCTGCCCGCCGACCCCGCCGCGCTGTGGACGAGCGGCCCCGACGTCGTCGCCGCGGCCGAGGTGTGGAACCGTCTGGTCGGCCGCAAGGTCGCGCTGCCCGAGGCGCTGCTGGCCGAGGCCGTCAAGGCCGTGCGTTACGGCTGGGACGCCGCGAAGGCCATGCGCGCCGTGCTCGACCCGGCGGCCTCCCCGCACCTGACGCGCGACCTCGAGTGGAAGATCGACGGCGACAAGGTCGCCCAGGCCGACAGCGGCGCGGAGGGCTTCACCAGCGCGGTGCTCAACGGGACCGTCGTCATGGCCGCGTGGCTCGCGCACCGGCTCCCTGCGGGCGACCCCTTGCGGGCCTCCCTCCCGGCGGCCCTTGAGGCGGTACACGCGCGGCTCGCCCACCCCGGGCTGATGCTCAGCTTCAGCAACTACTTCGACGTGACGGGCTTCCGCAAGGCGGCAGGCGCGCCCACCGAGGAGGGCGAAGGCTTCGTCCGGTACGGCGCGATCGTGCTGCCCACCCACGACTCGATGCCTTACCCGTCGATCAGGGTCGCGCTCCTCGACGAGGAGGGGGGAGACCCCTTCCTTCCGGCGCTCAGGTCGGCCGCGGGGAACCCGTTCCCCGTCGAACTCGCCCTGCGGCTCGCCAGGAGCGACGCGTTCGCCGCGCTGCTCGCCGACCCGGGAGACCCGGTGGAAGGCGAGCGGCTGAAGGACGGGACCTGGTACCCGCAGGACCCGTCGCGGTCGGTGCCCGACCTCGTCGCGGAGGTGTCCGAGGCGTACGGGCTGTCGGCCGACGCGGCGACCGTCTACCTGATGCTGCTGGCGATGCCCGACCCGACGGACCGCGACACCGCGCGCTGGACGGGCTGGAAGCCGGCGCGCATCAAGGCGGCGCGCGCCGAACTCGCCGCCACCGACCACGTCGTGGAGGCGCGCAGGGCGCGCGCGGGACGGACCCTGTTCCTGCCGGGCCCGTGGGTGGACGCCCGCGCCAAGCCGTCGCTCGAGGGCTGGAAGCAAGACCTGTACGAGATGGCGGCGGGCGGCGGCGCGCCGCTGAACGTCGTCGTGCCGACCGAGCCCGTCGCCGACCTCTACCGGCGCGCCTGGCGCAGGGTCGCCGACGGCGACGGTCCGCGCTTCGCCGACCTGAAGGTGCGCAAGGGCGGTCGCCGCAGGTGAGGCCGCACGCCGCCCGTCCGGTCCCGGCCGGGCGGGCGGCGTCGCGCGCGGTTTCGGTCGACCGCCGCGAACTGTCGGTGCCGACCGCTAGGTTCTGATCATGGCCGGGGGACGCCGGATTCGTCCCCCGGCCGCACCCCCCCTGGCCCGTCCCCCCCCGACGGGCCGAACGGCGAGAAGAGGTGAGGCGCGCGTGAGCTGGACGCCCGCGGGAGAGGACTACGAGGTCGCGCTCGTCGACGGCAGGATCGCCGCGCGCCGCGCCTCGGGAGGCACGCCGGGAAGGCCGCTGAAGACGCTGCCGAAGGCGCTGCGCGAGCACCCGGAGGTCGAGCGGCTGCGCGCGTTCGCCGACTGGCTTGAGCGGCACGACGCCGAGTGCGTCGCGAAGGTCGACGCCTGGATGATCTCCTCGCTCCCGGTCCCCGCGCCGCTGCTCGGCAGGGTCTGGGCCGACGAGTCCTGGCGCGCCGCCCTGCGCGACATGGCGGTGGTCGGCGACGATCCCGAGGACGTCGGGTTCCTGCGGGACGTCTCGGAATCGGGCGAACTGCGGGTGGTGAACCTTGACGGCGACACCGTCCGGCTCAGCGCCCGCGAGATCCGCGTGCCGCACCCCGTCCTGCTGCCCGACCTCGCCGAACTGCGCGCCTTCGCCGCCGAACTCGGCGTCACCCAGCGCGTCGAGCAGATCTACCGGGCGACGTGGACGCGCCCGGAAGACGAGCGGACGGGCACCGGCCTCCGGCTGTTCGCCGGGGCGCGCTACCGCTCGCGCTTCCGGCTCGCCGCGCGCGCCGCGAGCCTCGGCTACCGGGTGTCGGGCGGGTACGCGGCGTGCACGATCCGCGAGGGCGGCCGCACCCTTGAGGCCGCCCTGTGGATCGGCGCGCCCGGCTGGGACGTTCAGGAGGTCGAGACCGGCGCGCTGAGCTGGCGCGACGGAGGCGGCGGCGCGGTGCGGTTCGCCGAGGTCGGCCCGGTCGCCTGGTCGGAGGGCATGCGGATGGCTTCCGCGCTGTTCGCGGGCCGCGTCGTTGAGGAGGACAAGTGACCGACAAGGCGACGGAACCGCTCGAAGCCGGCGGATACCTGCATCCCGACACCGACGACCCCGGTGAGGGCGTGCCCGTCACGGCCCGCGTGTACCGCAGGCCGGGGCTTGCCGACCGCACGATCGTCAGGCTCGTCCCGGAGGAGACCGGGGAGGCCGAGGACGCGGCGGCCGCCTACCTCGGCATGGAACGCGTGGGCGAAGCCGAGGTCGTCGCTTACGGCGCGCGGGAACGGCTCGCCTTCCCCGAGTGGGTTCTCGTGCACCACCCTGAGGACGGCCACCACGCGCTCGCCCTGCTCCCGGAGATGGACCGGCTGTCCCGGCTCGCCCGCGCCAAGGCCAAGGTCGCGCTCGAAGGGTTCACCGCGCTCGGCGCGCGCATGGCGTCGTCGGTGCCGCACCTGCTGCCGACGTTCTTCGAGCGCGCCGCGCGCGAGTTCCTCGCCGCCGAGAAGCCCGATTTCGCCGCGCGGATGTTCGCCGCCGCGCGCAAGGCCGAGAGCGAACACGGCCTGCCCGTCGACCAGGACCGCGTGGACGACGTCTTCCTCGAGTTCGCCCTGGCCGGGGCGCTCCCGGCGCGGACCCTTTCCGAGTTCTCCAAAGAACTCGCCTTGCGTCTGCCCGCCGACGAGGCCCTTGCGCGGTTCGTCAGGCTCGCCACGCGGCGCGCGTCGGGCGGGCTGCCCCCGTCGTCGCCGATGGCCGCCGACCTCCGCCGCCTGGCCAAGGCCGCGTCCGGAGACGGCGCGGCGATCGAGCGCGACTACCTCGCCCAGATGCTGACGTACCCGGCCACCGGCCTGGCGTCGGAGGCGTGGTGGAAGGCGCACCTGCCCGCCCTCGTCGCGCTCGCGAAGGAGCGCCCCGAGACCCGTCGGGTGCTGCTCGGGCTCGTGCCGCACGAGCCCGACCTCGGCTTCCTGGAGTTCTGGCTCGACCTGCTCGTCCGGACGGGCGCGGCGGACCTGCTGCGCGACGGCTGCGCCGAGCCCGGCCCGGAAGACGGCGTCGTCGGATGGCTCGAACGCCTGCTCGCGGCACGGGGGACCGGCCACTGGGCGGTTCGGCGGGTCGCCGCGCTGGAAGACCTCCTCACGACGATGAGCGGCGGGCTGAAGGCCGAACTCGCCGAGCGCGGCGTCCCGCTCGCCGTCCCCTTGAGCGCCGACCTGCTCGATCTGCTGCTCGACCTCGGCGTGCCCGTCGCCGACCCCGGCCCGCGGTGGCGGATCAGCCTCAGCGGCTGGGCGGCGGGGCAGGACCGCCGCGACCTCGCCGCGCTGTCCGCCGATCCCCGCTTCGGCCCCGCCCTGCGCGGCGGCATGGCCGACCTGCTGATCGGCGGCAGGGCGGGGCATGAGGTCGTCGCCTCGGCCGAGGCACTGCGCTCCCACATACAGGACCATGTCCGGCATATCGCCTCCGACGTCGCGGCCGCGGGGCTTCCCCAGCTGAGGGCCGCGGTCGGCGAACTCGACAGGCTGCCCGCGGAGTTCAAACTGACCGCCGAGGACGAGGTGCGCGCCGCCCTCGCCACGGATGTCGTTGACCTCCTTGCCAGGACCCTGCGCGGCGGTGTCTTCGACGAGCTGTCCTGGCCCGCGTACGAGGACGCGCTGAACGAGCTGTACCCGTCCGGGCAACGCGGCGCGGCCACGGTCGCCGAGGAGTGGCCCTACCTCGTGGTGGCGAGCGGCCAGCGTGCCCTCGTCATCGACGGCTCCGGCGTCGTCCTCGACCACGACCTGCGCGTTCCGCGGCCGGTGCACCAGCTCGGGTTCCGGTACGTGGACGGCGCGCTGCTCGTCCAGTGGCGCACCGAGAGCGGCGGGCCGATCAGCGGGTACTGGCACACCAGGCCCGACCACGTCCTGCGGCTGGAGGGCGACTGGCTCAACGGCACGCCGCTGACGGAGCGTGCCACCTGGCAGCGGATCAGCCTCGAGGTGTCCGGCGGCGGGCGCGTCACCGGGGCCGGGGCGATCCACCGGGGCGACGCGCTCGCGCCCCGGAGCGCCGAGACCGCCTCGGACGGACGCGCGTACTGGGTGCGCCGTTACGTCGACAAACGCTTCGTCTGGCACGCACTCGACCCGCGCACGGGTGAGCCCGGCCAACCCGACATGCCGGCTTTCTTCGCCGAGCCCGGCGCGGCGTTCCGCTCGGGCTTCCTCGCGCCGTTCCCCGGCACCGGCACGACCCCGGTGGGCGCGGTGGTGAACGGGCTGCTCGGCCAGCGGACCGTCACCCTGCCCGACGGCACCGAACGCGGCGAGGACCTCGCGGGCAACGCCACCCCGGCCGTCAACGGGCACGGGTCACTGTGGCCGCTGTTCCTGCCCGGCGACCCAGCGCCGCGCGCCCTCGCCCGCGCGGTCAGCGTCTCCCGGACCAGCTACCGGCTCATCGGCCCGGACGGGCTGCTGCTCGCCGACACCGCGATGTCCGCGCTGTTCCGGGCCGGGAGCCAGGCGCTGCCCGTGCCGCACTACTGGGCGTACGCGCGGCCGCGTGATCCACGCGGTTCCGCCGCGTTGCGCCGGGTCGACCGCGCCCTCGCCGCAGGGCTGATCGACGGGGTCACCACCGTGGAGGACGTCGTCCGGAGGGTGACCGCCGCCCTGCCGGAGATCACACACGAGGGGCTGCACGCGGGCGTCGTCGGCGTCGTCAGGGCCGCCGTGGCGGGCCGTGACTTGCTCGCCGAGGCGCGCGAGCGGCTTGCGGCGAGCCGGAAGCGCGAGCCCGTCGTCGCGGCGGCCGCGGATCCGCCGGACTCGCCGAAGGACGACGCGGTGTTCCGGGCCGTCGACGGGCTGCTGGACAACACGCGCGTCCACTGGGGCAGCTCACAGAGCCTCGGTACCACGAGCCTGCTGTGGCACCTTGCCTGGCTGCGCGCGGGCGCGCCGACGCCCGACGGGCCCGTGCGGCAGGTCGAGCTGCATCAGCAGTTCCTCGACCTGTCCACCGCCGTCGAGGCGCACGCCGCGCTCGTGCTGCGCGCCGCGTCCGGGATCACGCCCGAGCCCATGCGGACGGCCCTGCACGAACTGCTCGGCCTGCTGGATCGGGCGGGTCTCGCGGAACCGGAGCCCGACGCCTGGCGCTACCTGCGGCTGCGCCTGCACGACAGGCCGGACAGGGCGACCAACCACTGCCGGGGGATCGTGCTCGAAGGCGGCGCGTTCCTCGCGATCGTGGCGCAGGGCGGCATCTACTACCAGCGCCCGATCGAGCTCACGGCGCTGTATTACGACCCGTCCGGGCGGTTCGTCGTGCCCGCGCCCTACGAGGTCGCCGAGGAACGTCCCCTTGCCGCCGAATCCTGTGGTGTGCCCGTCAGCGGGGCCCTTGCGCTGCTGGAAGCCAACGGGCCGGTCCCGTGGAACCCCGCGCACGTCGAGGAGTTCGCCCGGCTCACCGGGGCCACCCCGACGACGTCGGCGCTCGTGGTGTCGGGGCTGCTCGACCTGTCCGACGGTCGCCGCTCGGAGCTGCCGGAGGAGGTGCGCAAGACCCTCCGCGTCAAGATCGCCGAGGTGCGGGCGGCGCAGGAGCAGCTGCGCAGGCTGCCGGGAAAGGCGCGGCGCGAGCTCGTCGGCGCGCTGCTGCCCGCCGACCCCGCGCGGCTGTGGACCGACGGCCTTGACGTCGCGAAGGCCGCCGAGGTGTGGAACCGCGCGGTACCGCGCCGGGCGGCGGTCCCCGAGGCGCTGATCGCCGAGGCCGTCAAGGAGTCGGCGGTCCACAACGTCCAGGAACGGCTGCGGGGACTGCTCGACGCCGCCGACTATCCGCCGCTTTCGCTCGACAGCGAGTTCCGGCCTGGCACCCAATCGTTCGAGCCGTTCGAGTTCGAGGCGTTCACCGCGAGCGTGCTGAACTCCGTGGTCCCGCTGATCGCGTGGACGGCGCACCGGCTGCCCGTGGGAGACCCGCTCAGGGCGCGGCTGCCCGCCGCGCTCGAGGCCGTCCGCGCCCGCCTCGCCAACCCCGGGCTCGTCCTCAGCGCCCCCGGCTCGGTGTGGAGGGACGAGTTCCGGGAGGCCGCGGGGACGCCGCAGGAGGAGGGCGACGGCTGGGAACGGTACGGCGCGGTCCTCCTCCTCACCGGCAGCAGCTTCAACCGGCCCGGCGTGAAGGTCGCGCTGCTCGACGAGAACGGCGACGAACCCCACCTGGCGCTGCTGCGCGACGCGCTGGGCCTTCCGCTCGCCTTGGAGGTCGCCTTGCGCGTCGCACGCGACCCCCGCTTCGCCGCGCTGCTCACCGACCCGGGGGACCCGGTGGAGGGCGAGCGGCTCAAGGACGGGACCTGGTACCCGCAGGACCCCTCACGGTCCGTCCCTGACCTCGTCAGGGAGGTCGCCAAGGCACACGGGCTGTCGGAGGACGCGGCGGCCGTCTACCTGATGCTGCTCGCCATGCCGGACCCGACCGACCGCAACACCGCGCGCTGGACGGGCTGGAAGCCCGCCCGGATCAAGGCCGCGCGCGCCGAGCTCGCCGCCACCGAGCTCGTCACCGAGGCCCGCAGGACCAAGGCGGGGAGGACCCTCTTCCTGCCCGGCCCGTGGACCGCGGGGCGCGGCCCCAAGGTCCCCATGGAGTCATGGAAGCACCCCCTGTACCCCCTGTCCGACGACGGCACGGCCCCGCTCACCACGGTCGTCCCGACCGAGCCCGTCGCCGACCTGTACCGGCGCGCGTGGCGGCGGATCGCCGAAGGCGACGTGCCGCGCTACGGCGACCTCGAGCTCCCGCGCCAGCCGCGCCGCCGCCGCTGAACCCCCTACCCCCGAGAGGAAACCCATGACGACCCAAGCGCCCGCCCGGCAGATCCTGCCGGCCGAGGAGCGGTACGCCGAGGAACTCGCCTTCCTCGCCGCCTACGACACCGGGGCGCGCCCGCCTGGCTGGGCCCTCACGCCCCGCGCCGTCGTCACGTTCGTGTGCGGCAGCGGCGAGCCGCTGGTGCTTTCGTCGGCCTCGCCCGGCCTGCCCGACAAGCTGGAGATCGCCCCGAAGTTCGTCGGCGAGCGCGCCCTCGTGGAGCGCTGCGTCGTCACCCTCGCCGGGGAACGCGGCCTGCTGCTCGTCGGCGAGCCGGGCACCGCCAAGTCGATGCTGTCGGAGCTGCTCGCGGCGGCCGTCAGCGGCACGAGCGCCCTCACCGTCCAGGGCACCGCGGGCACCACCGAGGACGCCTTCCGGTACGGCTGGAACTACGCGCTTCTGCTCGCGCAGGGCCCGTCGCGCAACGCCCTCGTGGACTCGCCGGTGCTCACCGCCATGCGCAGCGGCAGGGTGGCCCGCGTCGAGGAGGTCACCCGCTGCCTTCCCGAGGTCCAGGACGCGCTCGTGTCGATCCTTTCGGACCGCCGGGTGAGCGTGCCCGAACTCGCCGGAACCGACGACGCCATCGTCGCGGCCGCCCAGGGCTTCACCGTCATCGGCACCGCCAACCTGCGCGACAGGGGCGTGTCGGAGATGTCGGCCGCGCTCAAGCGGCGGTTCAACTTCGAGACGGTCGAGCCCATCGGCGACCCGGCCGCCGAGACCGCGCTCGTCCGCCGTCAGGCGACCGGTGCCGTCGAGCGGGCCGGGGCCTCCTTCGGGGTCGACGCCTCGGTCCTCGACGCGCTCGTCACCGTCTTCCGCGACCTGCGCGCCGGACGGTCGGCCGAGGGCTGGGACGTGGAGCGGCCGGGCACCGTCATGTCCACGGCCGAGGCGGTCCAGGTGGCCGCGTCCCTGGCGATCGCGACCGCCTACCTGCCCGCCGGCGACGTCGTCGACCTGCTGCCGGGCCACCTGCTCGGCGTCGTGCGCAAGGACGACCCCGCCGACCACGACAGGCTGCTCGGCTACTGGGACGGCCCGGTCCGCCGCCGCGCCGAGGAGGGCTCCGCCCTGTGGCGTCGCCTGTGGGACCTGCGGGAGACCCTGCGTTGACCGCCGAACCGCGCGCGGCAGTCGAGGCGCTCGCCGGGGGCGCGCGCCCGTACCTGCTGGGGGTGCGGCACCACAGCCCGGCCCTCGCGGCGGTGGTCCCCGCGCTGCTCGAGGCGGCGGCCCCCGACGTCGTCTGCGTCGAGCTGCCCGCCGACTTCCAGCCGTGGCTGACGCATCTGGCCGCCCCCGGCACCGTCGCGCCCGTCGCCCTGGCCGGGGCGCAGAGCGACGGCGGCCTCGGCTTCTACCCCTTCGCCGACTTCTCTCCCGAGCTCGCGGCGCTGCGCTGGGCGCGCGAGCACGGCGTGCCCGTCCTGTGCTGCGACCTTCCGCTGGGCGACCCCGGCTGGTCGGCGGGCGAACGGCACGGGTCGTCCGCCCGCCGTTACGCCGACGGCCTCCAGGCGACGGCCACCGGCCGCGAAGGCGACGACATGTGGGACCGCTCGGTAGAAGTCTTCGCCCCCGGTTGCTCCCCCGAGGAGGTAAGGCGGGCTGCCCTTGCCGTCGGGTGGGCGCTGCGCGCAGACGCCGAGGAGGGGGAGGTCTCGGCAGTCGACCTCGCCCGTGAGGCGCACATGCGGGCCGTCCTGCGGCACGCGGTCTCCGACGGACGCCGTGTCGTCGCCGTCGTCGGGTCGTTCCACGCTGCGGCCCTCACCGAGGAGGCTTGCGCGGGGGACACGGCGACGTTCGACCCCGCCGCCGAGCGACCGGGCGAGGGCGCGACCACGTCACTCGTGCCGTACGCGTTCGACCTTCTCGACTCGCGCTCCGGCTATCCGGCGGGCATCCGCGACCCGCGCTGGCAGCAGGCCGTCTACCTCGCCGGAGGAGACCCGGGCGCGCTGCGCGACGCGGCGGCCCGCGCGATCACCGACGTGTGCCGGGCGCTGCGCGGCGCGGGCCACCCCGCGGGCACCGGCGAGGCCGCCGAGACCCTGCGGGTCGCCGAAGACCTCGCCGCGCTGCGCGGGCTGCCCGCGCCGGGGCGCGGCGAGCTCGTCGAGGCCGTCACGACGGTGCTCGGTCAGGGCGAGACCCTCGGGCGCGGCCGCGCCCTCGCCAAGGCCCTGGAGACAGTCCTCGTCGGCGCGGAAAGGGGCAGGACGGCCCCGGGCACCCCGCGCTCGGGCCTCGGCCCGTCGGTGGAGGCCGAGCTGAAGGCGCTGCGCCTGCCGGGGCCGCACGAGCCCGAGTCGCGCGAGATCAGGCTCGACCCGCTGCGGTCCGACCTCGACCGCCGCCGCGAGATCCTGCTCCAGCGTCTCGACGTCTGTGGCGTCGGCTACGCGCGCGCGCTTGAGGTCTCGGGAACCGGCGACGCGTCAGCCCTCACCACCAAATGGCGGATGACCTGGACGCCGTCGGTTGCCGCCCGCCTCGACCTCGCGGGCGTGCGCGGAGTGACCGCCGCCCAGGCCGCCGCAGGCACCCTCGCGGAGGCACATCGCAGGCAGTCCGCCGAAGGAGGCGCGACGAGCGCCGCAGTCCTTAGCGGACTTGAGGCCGCCGCAAGGTGCGATCTTCCGGAGCTCGTTGAGGTACGGCTCGCCGAGGCGGGCGAGGTGCTTCCGGCGTCGGCGACGCTGCCCGAGCTGATCGGCGGACTCGACCTCACCGAGGGGCTGCGGCGCGGCCACCTGCCCGGCGCGACAGAGCCGCTGCGCGAACGCGCGACCGCGCTCGCCGAGGTGCTGCTGGAGACCGCCGTGCAGGCCCTGCCCGGCCTCGCGGGCGGCGACCGGCCCGAGGACGCGGCGGCCGTCGTGGAACTCGCCGTCCGGGCCGCAGAACACCGGCTCGGCCTGCGCATGCGCGCGGCGCTCGACCACCTGGCCCGCGAAGGCTCCCCGCTGATGCAGGGCGTCGCCCTGGCCGTCCGGGTGCTGCTCGAACTCGAGGACGCGCCCGCGCTCGGCGCGCGCGTCGCGGGCTGGGTCGACGGCGCGACCGCGCCGGAAGGCAGGCGGTCGCTCGCGCGGCGGCTGCGCGGCCTGCTGACGGCGGCGGGACCGCTGCTGCAGAGCGCGTCGGCGGCGCTCGACCCGCTGATGGAACGGATCGAGGAGCTGCCCGACAAGGCGTTCCTCGACCGGCTGCCCGCCCTGCGCGACGGCTTCGAGGCGCTGACCCCCGCCGCGCGCGGACGGCTGCTCGACACCGTCGCCGAGCGGCTCGGCGACCGCGTCATGACCGACCTCGACGCGCCAGCCGAGCTCCTCGCCCGGTGGACCGCCGCCGACGTGACGGCCATGTCCGCGCTCCGGTCACTCGGCCTCGCCCTCCCCGAGACGGCTTCCGCGCCGGATGAGGCGGTTGAAGGCGACGACGTCAAGGAGACCGAAGCCAAGCCCGTCACAGGGATTCAGCCCGCCGACCGGTGGAGGCTCCTGCTCGGCAGACAGAGCGAGAAGCTTCCCGACCACCTCCGCCGTCATGCGCGCGCGCTGGACGAGCTGTACGGGGCCGGTAAGGGCGAGGGCGCGTCCGACTTCGCCCCCGCGGGCGGAGGAGCGGGCAACGAGGAGTCCTTCCCGACGGCACGCGAGTGGGCCGACGAGCTCGAGGCGCTGTTCGGCGCTGAGGTGCGCGAGGAGGTGCTGGGCGAGGCCGTCGACCTCGGCCGCACCGACGTCGTCGCGCAGCTCGACCCGGCGTCCGTGCGGCCGTCGGTCGAACTGCTGACCTCGGTGCTGAACCTCGCGGGAGGCATGCCCGAGCAGCAGCTCGCCAAGCTGCGCCCGCTCGTGCGCAGGCTCGTGGACGAACTGGCCAAGGAGATGGCGACAAGGCTGCGGCCCGCCCTCACCGGCCTGGCCAGCCCGCGCCCGACCCGGCGTCCCGGCGGGCCGCTCGACCTCCCGCGCACCCTGCGCGCCAACCTCGCGCACGCCCGCACCCGCGAGGACGGGACGACCATCGTCATCCCCGAGAAGCCGGTGTTCGCCACGAGGACCCGCACCGAGTCCGACTGGCGGCTCATCCTCGTCGTCGACGTCTCCGGCTCGATGGAGGCGTCGGTCATCTGGTCCGCGCTCACGGCCGCCGTCCTCGGCGGGGTGCCCACCCTCTCGACGCACTTCCTGGCGTTCTCCACCCACGTCATCGACCTCACCGACAGGGTCGCCGACCCGCTGTCGCTGCTGCTCGAGGTGCGCGTCGGCGGCGGCACCCACATCGCGGCGGGGCTCGCGCACGCGCGCAGCCTCGTCACCGTGCCGAGCCGGACCCTTGTGGTGACCGTCAGCGACTTCGAGGAGGGCGCGCCCCTTTCCGCGCTCCTCGGCGAGGTGCGCGCGCTCACGTCGTCCGGCGTCCACCTGCTGGGCTGCGCCGCCCTGGACGACACGGGCAAACCGCGCTACTCCCTGCCCGTCGCCCGGCAGCTCGCCGCCGCCGGGATGCCCGTGGCAGCCCTCAGCCCGCTCGCGCTGGCCCGCTGGGTCGGCGAACGCCTTCGCGGAGACACCCGATGACCGATTCCCCGCTCCCTCCCGCCGCCCCCGGCGTCGTCGCGGAAGCCGTCGAGGCGCTGACGACGCGGCTGCGCAAGAAGCTCGACGCGGCGGTGGCGCAGTACGCGGCGTTCCCTGTGGCGTCGGACGGCGACGGCGTCGTCCGGATCGTCTGCGGGGAGGACACGACGGTCACCTTGCGGCCGGGGCCTACGGGCGTCGTGGCGGACGCGTCACAGGCGGAGTGCTCGTGCCTGCTGTCGCCGCGCTGCCTGCACCGGGCCGCCGTGCTCAGCCTGTGCCCGGTCGTTGAGGCCGTGGAGGCTCCGGCCAGTACGCCTGAGGTAGCCGAGTCGCCTAAGGAGGAGGCTGCCGCCGCGCCCGTTGCGGAGCCGCCCTCCGCCCGGCAGGTACGCGCGGCGCACGACCTCTTCCGCGCCGCCGCGACGATCCTCGCCGCCGGGGTCCCGGCGGCGGGGGCCGTGCCGCAGGCCGAGCTGCTGCGCGCCGCGCACACCGCGCGCGTCGCGGGGCTGCACCGGGCCGAGGCCGCCGCGCTGCGCGTCGTGCGGGGGCTGCGGTCGGCCCGCGCGCGCTATGACGGGCACCGCCTTGGCGATCTCGTTACGGCGTTGCGTGAACTGCTGCTCACGAGCGCGCTCCTTGCCGAGGCGCACCCCGATCCCGCGCTCGTCGGCACCGCGAGGCGCGCCTACCGGCCGGGCGGGAGCCTGCGCCTGCAGGGCGTCTTCCGGGAGCCGGTGGTCAGCGCGACCGGGTACGGCGGCGTCGTCACGCACCTGATCGGGCCGGACGGGGCCTGGTACGACCTCGGGGACGTGCGGCCCGGCGGGGTGGCGCGGGCGCGCAGCGCGGGCACCGCCGCCGTCGAGCTCGCGGGCGGGGTCCTGGACCACGCTCGGCTCGCGCGGACCGGCGTGCTCGTCACCGGCGCGACGGTCTCGCACGACGGCCGCCTCGGCGCGGGCAAGGGCGTGCGCGCCACCGAGGTGCAGGGCGACGGCTGGGACACGCCAGGACTTTTCGGACGGACCCTCGCCGAGTGCGTCGCGGAACGGCTCGGCGGCTCCGACGCCGCCGACCCGGAGGACGCCGAGCGGCGCGCCCGCACCCCGCTCGGCTGCGACCTGGTGATCCTCGGCCCGGACGGCGACCACGTCCTGGCCAGGGAGGAGCTGCCGGACGGCGCGCCGGGCACGGTCGTGCGGCTGCTGCCCGCGCAGCGCAGCCCGGAACTCGGCCACCTGGAGAACCTGCGCAGGATCGGCGACCATCCGGGGCTGCGGCTGCGCGTCGTCGCGCGGATCGAGCCGGGACGCGCCTCGGCGCTCGTGCCCCTGGCGGTCGCCCCCGCGCCGTCCGGGGAGGCGACCTTGACGCTGCCCAAGGAGTGGGAGGGCCACGCCGACCTCGGCTACGACCGTCTCCAGGGCAGGCACTTCCCCGCCGAGCTGCCCGAGCCGCCCTTCGGCGCGCCGCCTGCGGACCCGCTGGCCGACTCGCCTCTGTGGCGTATACGCCGCCTGGTAGAACTCGCCGTCTCCGGCGGCCGCAGGGCAACGGCCCAATCCCTGCGCGGAGACGCCGACCCCTCCCGGCTGCGCCGTACGGGCTTCCCGGGCGCGGCGACCCTGGCGGCTTCCCTCGCCGAGGAGGCCGACCGACGCCCACGCGACGCCTTCGGCCGCCTCACCGACCCCGACCCCGCCCCCTTCGCCCGCGCCTGGCTAGCCTCCGCCGTCCACCTCCACCTAGCCGAACGCACCCTAACCCGCACAGCCTGGAGCTAACCCTCCGCGCCCCCGCCCGCGAGCGGCGCGGGGGCGTCGAGGTGGGTCAGGGAGGTTTCGGCGGCGGCGAGCATGCGGGTGGCGTGGTCGCGGAGGAACTCGAGGTAGGCGCGGTCGGCTTCGATCTCGTAGGAGACGCCCTCGGGGATCCATACGAGGGCGGTGGTCATCGTGCGGTGGTCGTCGCCGCCGAACGGCCACGACGTGCGGGCGGCGTCGACCGCGACGGCGTTGCGGCCCCACGGGCCGAAGTGGGACAGCGTCTCCTCAAGCGTCATGTCGAGGATCGCGCTCGCGGTCTGCCTGACCTGGTAGGACGTCGACGCCATGACGAACTCGGCGGCGTCCTCCTCGGACAGCTCACGCGGCTCGGTCCGCACGCCCGTGCCGACGAGCTCGCTGATCCGGTCCACCCGGAAGGTGCGCCACGCCTCGCGGCCGAGATCCCACGCGACGAGGAACCACTTGCGGTCGCCCGACCGCAGCGAGTGCGGCTCGACATGCCGACGCGTCTCGTCGCCGTTCGCCGCGGTGTAGGCGAACCTGACCCGCTCGTGGTCGCGGCAGGCCAGCGCGAGCGCGCCGAGCAGCTCCGACGGCACGGGCCCGCCGCGCGGCGCGCGCGGCTCGATCGAGCGGCCGAGCGCGTTGACCCGCTCGCGCACCGCGGGCGGCAGCACCTGCTCGAACTTCGCCAGCGCGCTGAGCGCGGTGTTCTCCCCGTCGACGATCCCCGTCGCGGCCGCGACCCGCAGGCCGACGGCGACCGTCACGGCCTCGTCGTCGGTCAGCAGCAGCGGCGGCATGCGGGTGCCGGCCGCGAGCCGGTAGCCGCCGCCGAGGCCCGGCGTGGACTCGATCTCGTAGCCGAGCTCGCGCAACGCGTCGACGCGGCGGCGCACCGACCGCGTGGTGACGCCGAGGCGGGCGGCGAGTTCCTCGCCCGGCCACCACCGGTGCGCCTGGAGCAGGGTCAGAAGGCTCAGTGTCCGTGCGGTGCTCTCTCCCATGTCCCTCAGATTAGGCGTCATCGAGGACGTGAAGCGTCCGCGTCTCTTCCTACTGTTGCCGGCATGGACACACCGATCATCACGGCCCGTGGGCTCAGCAGGACCTTCACCGTCGCGCGGGCCACCGTCACCGCGGTCGAGGGGCTCGACCTCGACGTCGCGGAAGGGGAGCTCGTGGCGTTCCTCGGGCCGAACGGCGCGGGGAAATCCACGACGATCAAGATGCTGACGACGCTGCTGCCCGCCACGTCGGGCACCGCGACCGTCGCCGGGCACGACGTGTCCGCGCAGCGGGCCGCGGTGCGCCGCGCGATCGGGTACGTCGGCCAGGGCAACAGCGCCGGGCACAACCAGCGCGTTCGCGACGAACTGCTCAGCCAGGGCGCGTTCTACGGGCTGTCCGGCCGGGAGTCCGCGCGCCGCGCCGACGAGCTGATCGACTCGCTCGACCTCGCGGCGCTGGTGAAGCGGCCCGTGTCGGGGCTGAGCGGCGGCCAGAAGCGGCGCGTCGACATCGCGCTCGGGCTGATCCACCGGCCGCGCGTGCTGTTCCTCGACGAGCCGTCGACCGGCCTCGACCCGCAGAGCCGCGCGAACCTGTGGCAGCACATCCTCGACCTGCGCCGCTCCCACGGCACGACGGTCTTCCTCACGACCCACTACCTCGAGGAAGCCGACCAGTACGCGGAGCGGGTCCTGGTGATGGACCACGGCCGCGTCATCGCCGACGACAGCGCCGACCGGCTGAAGGCCGAACTCGCCGGCGACACCCTCACGATCGGCTTCGGCACGCCCGAGGACGCCGAGGCCGCCGCGCCCGTCATCGGCAAGCTGACCGCGCGCACCCCCGAACGCGTCGACCCGCTGACCCTCCGCGTCTCCGCGGACTCCGCGGCCCCCCTCGTCCCGGAACTCACCCGCGCCCTCGACGCCGCCGCGGCCCCGCCGCACCGGATCGCCCTCCGCGAACCCACCCTCGACGACGTCTTCCTCGCCCTCACCGGCCGCACCCTCCGCGACACCGGCGACACATCCCCCACAACCCCAGAACCCGCCCCAACCCCCTAACCCGCGCCCCCGTCCCGCAACCCCCGAGCCCCCGTCCCGCAACCCCCGAGCCCACGTGCCGCAATCCCCGAGTCCGCAGGCCGCGACCCCTGAGCCCGCGTAACAGGCGTTAGGGCGCCCGCGACGGAGGAGCCCGCGCGACCGCGTCACACGCGTCCGACGCGGGCCCGGGAGGGCGTAGCGCACGGCCGGGAAGCCCCGGAGCACGTGAAGCACGGTCGGAACCGCGATCCGGCGGTCCGCGCGACGCGACCCCTGAGCCACGCACGACCGCGTGGCGCACGCCCGGGAAGCCCCCGAGTGCGTCAAGCGCGGCCGGAACCGCGACCCGGCGGTCCGCGCGACGCGACCCCTGAGCCGCGCATGACCGCGTAGCGCACGCCCGGGGGAGCCACGGAGTGCGTGAAGCGTGGTCGGAACCGCGATCCGGTGGTCCGCGCGACGTGTGCCCGCGCGACGCGACCCCTGGGCCGCGCACGACCGCGTAGCGCACGCCCGGGGAGCCCCGGAGTGCGTGAAGGGCGGTTGGAACCGCGGTCCGGTGGTCCGCGCGACGGGTGCCCGCGTGTCGCGGCCCCTGGGCCGCGCACGGCCGCGTGGCGCACGCCCGGGTGCCGTGTTGCGGGGGCCGGGAGTTTGATCTTGTTCTTGTCTTCGGCGTCGCTTGCGACGCCCGGTGTGAAGGAGTCCTTATGTCTGTCGCCTCTGTCGCCTCTGTCGCCTCTGTCGCCTCTGTTGCCGTGGTGCGGGAAAGGCCGTTGCGGGACACGTGGCACGTGTTCGTGCGGGAGATGCGGCCCGTGCTGCGCGACCCGTTCTCGCTGATCTTCAGCCTGCTGCAGCCGCTGGTGTTCCTCGGGCTGTTCGGGCCGCTGCTCGTCGGGTCGGCGGGCGGGACCGCCGCCGACACGCTCGTCTGGTTCGTGCCGGGCATCCTCGTGATGACCGTGCTGTTCGGGGCCGGCGCGACGGGTTCGAACCTGCTGTTCGAGGCGCAGACCGGGTCGCACGAGCGCACGCTCGTCGCGCCGATCTCCCGGTCGGCGCTGCTGGTGGGCCGCGCGCTGAAGGAGATCGCCCCGATCATCGTCCAGTCCGCGCTGATCGTCGCGGTGGCCCTGCCCTTCGGCTACCGCGCCGACCCGCTCGGCCTCCTCGCCGGTTTTGTCCTGCTCGCCCTGTTCGGCGTGGGCCTGGGCAGCCTCAGCTATACCCTCGCCATGGCGAGCCGCAAGACCGACTGGATGTTCTGGGCGGTCCAGCAGTCCCTCATCTTCCCCCTCATGATCCTGTCCGGCATGCTCCTCCCGCTGGACGACGGCCCCGCCTGGATGCGCACCGCCGCCTCGATCAACCCCATCAGCCACATCGTCACCGCCGAACGCGCCCTCCTGGCCGGCGACGTCCTCACCACCAAGGTCCTCTACGGCTTCACCGCCGGCCTCGCCCTCGCCGCCGTCGGCCTCCTCGTCGGCATCCGCGCCATGCGCCGCCAGTCCTGACCCCGCACCCCAGGACGAGCCCGGCCACACCGGGCTCGTCCTGCCGCGGCATAAGGACGGGGACCAGCCGAGGGCGGGAGCGAGGCGTTCCGCCATGTCGGTGAGGATCTGGATGTAGTCCTCGTGGGCGAAGGTGAACGGGAGCGCGAAGGCGACCTCGTCGACTTCGGCGAAGGCGGGGTCGGCGGCCAGGCGTTCGGCGAGGTCGGCGGAGTGCCCCACGAGGTCGGGCGCGAACATCATGCGGGCCGGGCCCTGCGGCGACCTGGTCCGTGGCGTGCGGGCCTCGGCATAGGCGGCGTACTTGGCGCGCTGGGCCGCCGTCGCGGTGTCGGTGGGGATGACGACCAGCCCCTGCGAGACGCGGGCGGCCTCCCCGTCGGGATGGGCCGCGCGGAAGGCGCGGATGTGGGAGAGCTGGATCGCCGAGAAGTCCTCGGACTCCTCGGCCCGCACGACGCTGCTCGTGAGCAGGTTCATCGCGTTCTCGCCCGCCCACCTGGCCGACCGCAGGCTCCCGCCGCCGTACCACAGCCGCGAGGCGAGCCCCGGCGAATGCGGCTGCACCCGGTCGGAGAAGACCTCGAACCCCTGCGTACCGCCCGTGCCGAGCGGCTTCTCCCCGCGCACCAGGTCGAGGAACCTGCTCACCCGCTCATAACTGAAGTCCTCGATCTCGGCGGTATCCGGATACAGCGCCTCCTTGACGCTCTCCCACCGCATCGGCGGCCCGACGCTGACGCCCGGGTTCAACCGCCCCCCGGACAATACGTCGACCGTCGCCAGGTCCTCCGCGAGCCGAAGCGGGTTCTCCCACCCGAGCGGGATCACCGCGGTCCCCAACGCGATCCGGCTCGTCCGCTGCGACGCCGCCGCCAACACCGCCACCGGCGACGAGATCCCGTACTGCAGATGCCGGTGCCGCACCCACGCACTGTCGAACCCCAGCCGTTCCCCCAGCTCGATGATCTCCAGCGTCGCCTCATGCCCCGCCCGGGGATCATCCCCGTCGAACAACCCGATCGTCAGAAACCCTAGCTTCCGCAGCCTGCGCCCGCTCATCTCCAGCCCTCCCCGCCAGCAGCGAACCCCCGTGGACCCGCGACGGCCCCACCGTGGGCCCGTCCACTCGCGATTCTCGCACCGGCCGCCCGAACCCGGAGATCACGCCTGTGGATAACCCACCTGATGGGAAACCGAAGCCCGGAAAAGCAGTTGGGCCCGTTCCGAAAAGGAACGGGCCCAACTGAGAAGGTGCGCCGCCAGGGACTCGAACCCCGGACCCGCTGATTAAGAGTCAGCTGCTCTAACCAACTGAGCTAGCGGCGCGGGTGTTGAGCGGTGTGCCGCTCGACGTGGAGAACATTACCAGGAGGTGGAGGGGTGTGCGAATCGGTTCGGGGAGGGGTCAGTCCTCGAAGAGCGGGGGACGGGACTCGCGGCGGGCGCGGACGGCCTCCTCGAAGTTGCGGGTGGTGAGGCGGACGAAGAGCTGGGCGTAGGTCTCCTGTTCCATGTGGGACTGGAGGCTCGCGGCGTCAAGGGAGGACCAGAGGAGGCGCTTGGTCATCTCGGTGCCCACGCGGCTGAAGGAGGCCATGCGTTCGGCGAGGTCTTCGGCCGTCGTGAGGAGGTCGTCGGAGGGGACGGTTCTTGAGACGAGCCCTATGCGGTCGGCTTCGTCGGCGGTCACGTCGCGGCCGGAGAGCATGATCTCGAAGGCGCGGGAGGAGCCGACGGCGCGGGGGAGCAGGTAGGACAGGCCGAGTTCGGCGGCGGTGAGGCCGTTGGTGATCCCCGCGGCGCGGAAGACCGCGGTCTCCGAGGCGATCCTCACGTCGGCGGCCATGGCAAGGCAGAAGCCGCCGCCTATCGCGGGGCCGTTCACCGCGGCTATGACGGGCTGGTGGGCCTGGCGCAGGGCAAGGACGGCGCGGTCGAGGATCTCCATGGCGCGCCGGGCGATCGACGGGATCGTCAGACCGTCGATGCCGGGGGGAGGGCCGGGGTCGGTGAGGTCGGCCCCGGAGCAGAACCCGTCGCCCGCCCCGGTCAGCACGATCGCCCTGACGTCGTTGTCGGCGGACGCGCTCTCGATCGCGTCGCGCAGCGGGACCATGACGTCGAAGGCCATCGCGTTCATCCGCTCGGGCCGGTTGAGCGTGATCCGCGCGATCCCCTTGCGGGGCCTGTCCACCAGTACGTAGCTCACGCCCACCAAACTAGAACACGTTCTACCTATTGCGCCAGGCCGTCTGGAGGGCGTCGATCTCCCTCTGGTCGAGGTCCACGAGGAGGTCTGAAGAGGTGAACCCTCCGGCGTCGCCCTTACGGACGTGCTCTACCAGCCCGTACAGGGCGGTGGAGAGGTCGTCGGCGAGGGCGCGGACATCGGACGCGGCGAGTACGTCCGACGGCCAGGTCAGCGTGACGCGCAGTACGGGCCCGCCCGGACGGTCCTCGGTGACCGCGTTGATCTCCAGCACGTGCGCGACCGCCATACCCGGGTCCTCGCCCGGCGGCAGCTCCTCCGGCGCGGGGCTCCAGTCGTCCTCCGACGCCGCCACCCTGCCGAGGTAGTTGAACACGATCTGGGCCCGGGGAAGGTCGCGCAGTTCCTCTGCGGTCTCCTCGTTGAGGTACCTGAGGAGGCCGAAGCCGATCCCGTTGTCGGGGACCTTGCGCAGCTGTTCCTTGACGGCTTTGAGCGCGCGCCCGGCCGCCGCGCCGCCTGTGGCGACGTCCTGCCAGTCGGCCATGCCGGGGTCAAGCCGCACCGGGTACAGGCTGGTGAACCAGCCGACCGTACGGGAGAGGTCAACGCCGGACACGATCTCCTCGCGGCCGTGCCCTTCGAGGTCGAGCAGGACGCCGCTGCCGCGTCCGCCGCGCGTCCTGCGCCAGTGGCCGACGGCGAGGGACAGGCCGGTGAGCAGGACGTCGTCAGGTCCCGCGTGGAAGGCCGTGGTGACGTCGGACAGCAGCGGCCCCGTGGTGTCGGCCCCGATCTCGACGGTGTGCCGCAGCGTCGTCGCCGCGGTGTCCCTGACGGGATCGAGCGCGCGGGCCCCGAGCCGAGGGTTGGGCCCTTCGACGAGGTCGAGCCAGGTGTCGAGTTCGGCGGTCCGAGCGGGTTCCGCGGCCTCGGCGGTGAGCTTCCCTGCCCAGCGGCGGAACGAGGTCGGGACGGGCGGGAGCGGCCCGTCCGACAGCAGCGCGGTCACCAGGTCGGGCAGCAGGATCCGCCAGGAGACCCCGTCGACCGCCAGGTGGTGTCCCATGACCAGCAACCGTCCCTGCGCGGCTCCAGCGTCGAACCAGACGGCCTGGACGAGCGTTCCCGCGTACGGGTCGAGCCTCGACGCGGCAGCCAGCGTCTCGGCCTCCAGGGCGTCAAGGCCGGTCACGCGGCGGACGAGCGGGGTGGCGTCCACCGACCCGGGCGGCGCGACGACGAGCCTGTCGTCCACGAGCCTGGCCCGCAGCACGTCGTGGTGGTCGAGCACGGTTTGCAGCGCGTGGACGAGCCGCTCCCGGTCGAGCCCGGGCGGCACCCGCAGCAGCACCGACTGCTGGAACGAGGTGATGTCGCCGCCGCGCTCGAGCAGCCACGCGACGATCGGGGTCAGCGGGACGGTCCCGAGCCCCGCGCCCTCCTCCTCGCGCTCCACCGCGTCGTCCGCGCCGGCGGGCCGGGCCGCCGCGGCGAGGGCCGCGACCGTCCTGAGCTGGAACACCTCGCGCGCGGTGACGACGAGCCCGGCCTGACGGGCCCGCGCGACGAGCTGGATCGCGACGATGGAGTCGCCGCCGAGGTCGAAGAACGCGTCGTCCGCGCCGACCTCGGCCACGCCGAGCACCTCGGCGAACAGCGCGGCCATCGTCTCCTCCGCCTTGCCCGAGGGCGCGCGGCCGGAGACGCGTTCTGGCGCGGACGGCTCGGGCAGCGCGGCACGGTCGAGCTTGCCGTTCGCGGTCAGAGGCAGCCGGTCGAGCACCTGGAAGAGGGCGGGCACCATGTGCGCGGGAAGGGCCTCGCCGAGGGCGGCCCGCAGATACGCGACGTCAAGGGCGGCCCCCCTGGCGACGGCGTAGGCGACGAGCCTGTTGTCGCGCGCGACGACGGCGGCGTCGGCGACCTCGGGAAGCGCCGCGAGGGCAGCCTCGATCTCGCCGAGCTCGATCCGGAACCCGCGGATCTTCACCTGGTGGTCGGCGCGGCCGAGGTAGTCGAGGTTCCCGTCCGGCAGGTGCCGCGCGAGGTCCCCGGACCGGTACATGCGGCTTCCGGGCGGCCCGTAGGGGTCGGCGACGAACCGTTCGGCGCTGAGCGCGGGCCGGTTCAGGTACCCGCGGGCGAGGCCCGCGCCCGCGATGTACAGCTCGCCAACGACGCCGGGAGGCACCGGCCGCAGGCGGTCGTCGAGGACGTAGGCGCGCAGGTCGGGGATGCCGACGCCGATGACGGATCCGGGAGCGGTCGCGCAGGTGAGCGGGTCGAGGGCCGCGTAGGAGACGTGCACGGTCGTCTCGGTAATGCCGTACATGTTGACCAGGAGGGCGTCCCGGCCGTGCGCGTACCAATCGGTGAGGCGCTTCAGCTCAAGGGCCTCGCCGCCGAAGACGACGTACCGCAGGGGGAGCGGCCTGCCGTCGTCGCAGGCCATCAGCTGGTAGAAGGCCGAAGGCGTCTGGTTGAGGACGGTGACGCGTTCGCGGTCGAGGAGTTCCAGGAAGTCTTCCGGGCTCCGGGAGACCGCGTAGGGGACGACGACAAGGCGGCCGCCGTACAGCAGCGCGCCCCACAGTTCCCAGACGGAGAAGTCGAACGCCGTCGAGTGGAAGAGCGTCCAGACGTCGTCGGGGCCGAAGGAGAACCACCGCTCGGTGGCGGACATCAGCCGCAGCACGTTCGCGTGGGGCACGACGACGCCCTTAGGCAGCCCGGTGGACCCCGAGGTGTAGATGACGTAAGCGGGATGCCTCGGGTCGACGGGTACGCCGGGGTCCGCGTCCGGGTAGGCGACGGCCTCAGCGAGCACCGAGGGGTCCACGGTGAGGACTGGCGCGCTGTCGGCGACCGTGTACGCGATGCGTTCCGCCGGGTAGTCGGGGTCGATGGGCACGTAGGCCGCGCCCGACTTGAGGACGCCGAGGATCGCCGCGACGAGCTCGGCCGACCTGGGTAGCTTGACGGCCACGAACCGCTCGGGTCCCGCGCCGCGCTCGATCAGCAGGGCGGCGAGCCGGTTCGCGCGCCGGTTCAGCTCCCCGTAGGTCACCTCCACGCCCTCGTACGTCACCGCGACGGCGTCGGGCGTGCGCGCGGCCCACCGCTCGAACGCCTCGCCCACCGACCGGTCCCCGCCGAGCGAGGACCCCCGCCCGGTCTCCACGGGCGTAAGCGCGGAAGCGGAGGGCGCGCGGTTGAACGCCTCGTCCATCGACCGGGCCCCAGCAGGGGAGGACTCCCGCACAGTCTCCACCGGCGTAGAGGGCTCGTGGTTGGACGCCTCGTCCGTAGACCGGGCCTCGGCGGGGGAGGACTCCTGCGCAGTCTCCAGCGGCGCAAGCGCAGGGGTGGAGGGCGCGCGGTTGAACGCCGTAGACCGGGCCCCGGTGGGGGAGGACTCCCGCGAGGTCTCCAGCGGCGTAAGCGCGGAAGGAGAGGGTGCGCGGTTGAGCGGTTCGTCCGTTGACCGGGCCTCAGAGGGGGAGGGCGCCTGTGCGGTTTTTGCTTGCGTAAGGGTGGGGGTGGAGGGTGCGGGGTTGTTCGGGGGGAGGGGCGGGTGGGGGAGGGGGGTGAGGTTTCCGGTTGCCCAGGAGGCGAGGATGACGGTCTCCTCGGCGGGCGTCAGCAGCCGGTGGGAGGCGAGCGGCGCGTCCGGCGCGTCGAGAAGTGCCTCAAGGAGGAGCGCGAAGCGCGCGGCGAAGGAACGCGCGGTAGCCGGGTCGTAGAGGTCGAGGGCGTATTCGAGGTCGCAGACGAGCCCGTCAGGCGAGCCGTCGGGGGTGTGCGTCTCGTTGAGCGCAAGGAGCAGGTCGAAGCGGGCGACGGCGGCGTGCAGCGGTTCCACGCGCGCGGTGAAGCCGTCGAGGTCGAGGCGCGGTTCCGGGTTGTTCTGGAAGGTGAGCCCGTGCTGGAACAGCGGGTGGCGGCCCAGGTGGCGGGGCGGGTTCAGCGCCTCGACTATCCGCTCGAAGGGCAGGTCCTGGTGGGCGTAGGCGGCGAGGTCGGTCTCGCGGACGCGGGCGAGCAGTTCCCGGAAGGTCGGGTCGCCCGAGGTGTCGGTGCGCAGGACGAGCATGTTCACGAACATGCCGACGAGGTCGTCGAGGGCGGCGTCGGTACGTCCGGCGACGGGCGATCCGACCGGGATGTCGGTCGCGCCGCTCAGCCGGGACAGCAGCGCGGCGAAGGCGGCGCGCGCGACCATGAACTCCGAAGTACGTGTCTCGCGGGCGAGCGCGGAGAGCGCGGCGTGCAGGCGGGCCGGGAGGGTGAAGCGCAGGGTTCCGCCCCGGTAGGTGGCCTGTTCAGGGCGCGGCCGGTCGGCGGGCAGAGGCAGTTCCTCGGGAAGTCCGGCGAGGGCCCCGGTCCAGTAGGCGAGCTGGCGTGCGGCGAGGCTGTCCGGGTCGTCCTCCGCGCCGAACAGCTCGTGCTGCCACAGCGTGTAGTCCGCGTACTGGACGGGCAGGGGCGACCAGCCGGGCTCCGCGCCGGACGCACGCGCCGCGTAGGCGGCGATGAGGTCGCGCGCGAGGGGCGCGAGCGACCACCCGTCCCCGGCGATGTGGTGCAGCACCAGCAGCGCGACGTGCTCGTCGGGGGCGAGCCGGAACAGGTGGGCGCGCAGCGGGGGTTCGGCGGCGATGTCGAAGCCGCGTCCGGCCGCCTGGGCGAGCAGGACGGGCAACGTGGCCTCGGTGGCGTCCACGACGGCCAGGGCGGGCACGGCGGTGCGCGGGTCGAGGATCTGCTGGCGCGGCACGCCCGCGGTGTCGGGGAAGACCGTGCGCAGTGACTCGTGCCGCGTGACGACGTCGCCGAGCGCGCGCCGCAGCGCCTCGTGTGAGAGCTCCCCGGTGAGGCGCAGCGCCATCGGCAGGTTGTAGGTGGCCGACGGCCCCTCGAACCGGTTGATGAACCACAGCCTCGCCTGCGCGTACGAAAGCGGGATCGCGGAGGGCCGCACGGCGGGCAGCAGCGGAGGCCGTGCCGGGACGGCGTCGGCAAGAAGCCCGGCGAGTCCGGCGACCGTAGGCGTCTCGAACAGCGCGCGCACGGGCAACTCGACGCCCAGGGCAGCCCTCGCCCGCGACGTAACGCGCATCGCAAGCAGCGAGTTGCCTCCGAGCGCGAAGAAGTCGTCGTCCACGCCGACGCGTTCGACGCCTAGCAGCTCGCCGACTATCCCGGCGAGGACGCCTTCGGCCTCGGTACGCGGCGCGCGGTACGCGGTGGTGGCGAGCGCCGAAGGGTCGGGCGCGGGGAGGTTCTTGACGTCGACCTTGCCGTTGGCGGTCAGCGGCAGCGCGTCAAGGACGGTCAGCGCGGACGGGACCATCGACTCCGGCAGGTGCTCGCGCACGAACGCCATCAGCTCGGCAGGGTCGATGGACGCGCCCGGAGCGGGCACCACGTACGCGACGAGCCTCGGGTCGGCCTGCTGTGCGACCCGCCTGCGGACGGCGTCACGGGCCTCCGCGGCGCCGGGAAGGTCGATGTCCTCCACGCGCACCGAGGGGTCGGCCGCGACGGCGGCGAGGACTGCGTGCAGCCAGTCGCCGAGCCGGGCCGCGGTCTCGGGGGCGAACAGGTCGGCGGCGTACTCGACCGAGCCGAGCAGGACGCCGTCGGGACCGGGCTCGAACTGGACCTCGAGGTCGAACTTGGCGACTCCGGGGTCCACCGGCTCGACCGAGACGGCCAGGCCGTCCACCTCGACGCGGGCCGGAGGGTTGTTCTGGAGGGTGAGCATCACCTGGAACAGCGGGTGCCTGGCCAGGGACCGCGCCGGGTTCAGCACCTCGACAAGGCGCTCGAAGGGCAGGTCCTGGTGGGCGTACGCGGCGAGGTCGGTCTCGCGGACGCGGGCGAGCAGGTCGGTGAACTCGGGGTCGCCCAAGGTGTCCGCGCGCAGGACGAGCGTGTTGACGAACACGCCGACGACGTCGTCGAGGGCGGCGTCGGAACGTCCGGCGACGGGGGAGCCGAGGGGGATGTCCGTGCCCGCGCCGATACGGGTGAGCAGAGCCGACAGGGCGGCTTGCACGACCATGAACAGGCTCGCCTGCGCGCCTCGGGCGAGCGCGTTGAGCGCGGCGTGGAGGTCGGCGTCGATGGTGAACCGGTAGGTGCCGCCCTTGTACGACGCGACGGGCGGCCGGTCGTGGTCGAGCGGGAGGGGGAGCGTGTCGGGGAGCCCGGCCAAGGCGTCCCGCCAGTACGCGGTCTGCCGTGCGATCAGGCTTTCCGGGTCGTCGTCCGCGCCGAAGACCTCGTGCTGCCAGACGGCGTAGTCCCGGTACCGGACCGCGGGCTCTTCCCAGTCGGGGACCTTCCCGGCCGCGCGTGCGGTGTAAGCGGCGATGACGTCACGGGCGAGCGGGGCCATCGACCATCCGTCGCCGGCGATGTGGTGCAGGACGAGCAGCAGCACGTGCTCGTCAGGCGCGACGCCGAAGACCGACGCGCGCAGCGGTATCGAGGACTCGAGGTCGAACCCCCGCACGGCCTCCGCGTGCAGCTCCGCGCCGAGCCTTTCCGGCGCGGTCTCGACGCTGCGGAACAGCTCCCCGAACGCCGCGCCGTCCGACGCGGGGTGGACCCACTGGCGTGGCTCGCCGTCGACCTCGGGGAACGTCGTGCGCAGCGTCTCGTGCCGCGTGACGACGTCGCGAAGGGCCGCGCGCAGGGCGGCGATGTCCAGCGGCCCGGAAAGGCGCAGTGGGATCGGCATGTTGTATGTCGCGGCCGGGCCTTCGAGCCGGTTGAGGAACCACAGCCTGCGCTGCGCGTACGACAGCGGGGAGAGGTCGGCGTGCTCGATCCTGCGCAGCGGCGGGAGCGCGGCCTCGCGGGAGGCCGCCGAGGCGAGGCCCGCGACGGTCGGGTGCTCGAACAGGTCGCGCACGCTCAGCTCGACGCCGAGCGCGGCCCGCGCCCGTCCGACGAGCCGCGCCGCGATGAGCGAGTCGCCGCCGAGGGCGAAGAAGTCGTCCTCGACGCCGACCTCGGGCAGGCCGAGCAGTTCGGCGAAGATCCCGGCGAGGATCTCCTCGCGCGCGGTGCGCGGCGCGCGCGAGACCGTCGCGGCGAAGACGGGTTCGGGAAGCGCGCGTACGTCGAGCTTGCCGCTCGGCGTCAGCGGCAGCGCGTCCAGAACGACGAACGCGGCCGGGACCATGTGCTCGGGCAGTTCGGCCGCCAGGAACGCGCGCAGCGCCTCAGCGGCGATCTCAGCCGCCGGCACGAGGTACGCGACGAGCCGCCTGACCCCGCCGTCCTCGCGCACGACCACGTGGCCGCGCACGACGGCCGGGTGCCTGCGCAGGACGGCTTCGATCTCGCCGAGCTCGATCCGGAACCCGCGCACCTTGACCTGGGCGTCGGCGCGGCCGAGGTAGTCGAGCACCCCGTCGGGCCGCCGGACGACGAGGTCGCCGGTGCGGTACATGCGCGCGCCAGGCGTGAACGGGTCGGCGACGAACCGCTCGGCGGTGAGCGCGGGCCGTCCGAGGTACCCGCGCGCCAGGCCCGCCCCCGAGACGTACAGCTCGCCCGGCACGCCCACGGGGACGGGCCGCAGCGCGGAGTCAAGGACGTGGTGGCGCGCGCCCCGCACCGGCGCGCCGATGGGCGCGCCCGGGCCGTGCGGCAGCCGCCCCATCGCGGTGACGATCGTGGTCTCGGTCGGCCCGTAGGCGTTGAGCATCCGACGCCCCGGCGACCACAGCTCCACAAGGTCGGGCGGGCACGCCTCCCCGCCCACGGACAGCGTGCGCAGCCCGGGAAGCGGCCCCTTGGGCACCGAGGCGAGAACCGACGGGATAAGGAACGCGTGCGTCACCCGGGCCAGCCGCTCGCGCAGTTCCCCGCCGACGTTGACCCCCGCCGGCGCGACCACAAGGGTCCCGCCGGGCGCGAACGCCAACAGCATCTCCAGCACCGAGGCGTCAAAGCTCGGCGAGGACCCGCCCAGCACCCGACTGTCAGGCCCGACGTCGTACAACTCGACCTGATGGTCGGCAAGCGAAGCCAGCCCCCTATGGGTGACGACGACCCCCTTGGGCCGCCCCGTAGACCCCGAGGTGTAGATGACGTAAGCGGCCTCATCCGGCCGAGCCACATGGGAAACGAACCCTCCGGAAGAGGGAGCGGCCTCGTCGTGACGCGCCACGTGGGCGACACGGGTTGTGGCAGAAGGGGCTGCCTCGTTGGGACCCGCCGCGTAGGAAACGTGGGCCTCGTTAAGGCGCGTCGTGTGGGCCGTGGGCGCTGTAGGAGACGGCGTGTGGGAGACGGACCCTGCGGGGGAGGAGGTGGCCTCGTTGGGGGTGAGCCATTGGCGTGGGGGGAGGGAGGGGATGTCTTCGGGGTGGGCGAGGGCGAGGAGGGGGTGGCAGTCGTCGAGCATGTAGCTGAGGCGGTCGGTCGGGTAGGCGGGGTCCAGGGGGACGTAGGCCGCGCCGGTTTTGCCCACGGCGAGGATCGCGGTGATCAGGTCGGCTGAGCGCGGGAGCGCGAGGGCGACGAGTTCGCCGGGCCCGGCCCCGCGGGCGCGGAGGAAACGGGCGAGGGCGTCGGCGGCGGCGTCGAGCTCGGCGTAGGTGAGCGTTTCGGTGTCGGTCTCGATCGCCGGGGCGTCGGGGCGGGTCAGCGCGTGGGCGGCGACGTACGACGCGAGCGTGCGCGGCGGAGCCTCGGCGGGGCCGACGAGCGCGTCAGGCGACGGCCCGAGGGCGAGCCGCCCGAACGGGGTCTCGGGCGACGCGGAGGCGAGCGCGTCAAGGACGGCAAGGTAGGACTCGCGCAGGGCGGTGAGGCTTTCCCGGGTGTAGAGCGCGGGGTTGCCGTCGAAGTCGATGCGCAGGTCGGCTTCGAACCCGTCGTAGACGTTGATGGCGAGGTCCTGGGTGGGGCCCAGAGACAGGACCCGCAGGGTGAGCCGCGCGTCCGGCATCGTGATCGGCCGGTCGAGCCGCAGGATGTTCACGACGGGCCCGTACAGCGGACGCGGGTCGGCCGCGAGCCCGAGATCGCGGCGCAGCTCCTCGTACCGGTACTTCTGACGGCGCAGCAGCGCCCCCGCGTCAGCGGTGACCGACCGCACGAACCCCGCGACGGTCAGGCCGGGATCGACCGCCGTCCGCAGCGGCAGCACGTTCGACATCATCATCGGCGTCCGCCGCGCCACCGGCGTGGTCCGCGCCGCGACGGGCACGCCGAGGCTGACGTCGTCGGTCCCGGTCACCCGCGCGGTGAACGCGGCGGCCGCGGCCAGCAGCAGCCCGGGCACGTTGGTGCCCAGCGCGCGGGCGGCCCCCGAGAGGTCAGAGGTGAGGACCCCGCCGACCCTGTGGAACTCGGCCGAGGGCGCGACGGCCTCGGTCCGCCCGGACGGGCTGCGCACCTCGGGCGGCTCGGCGAAGCGCTCGGTCCAGTACGCCCTGTCCCGCGCGTGCCGCTCCGACGACGCGTACGCGACCTCCCCCGCGACGGCGTCGGCGAGCGACCCGAAGTCGACGACGGGTTCCTCGCCCCGCAGTACCGCCGCGTACGCCTCGACGGCCTGTCTGATGATGATCTGGCCGCCGTACCCGTCGACCCCGATGTGGTGGGACCTGAGGTAGAAGTACGCCCGCCCGGGGCCGAGGGTCAGCAGCGCGAGCCGGTACAGGGGATCGGTCCCGAGCTTGAGGGGGGCGGCGAGATCGGCGCGCATCCAGCTGCGCGCGGCGGCCTCGGGATCGGATTCTCCGGAGAAATTTACACGGGTCACCGAATTGTCAAGACAATGGCCTGGCGTCTGCCCGGGAACCCCGTCCACGGTCTCGATCCGCACATGCAGGGCCTCGATTTCGCTCAGTATCCGACCGGCCACGGAGCAGAGTTCTTCCGGGTCGAAGCCGCCCTCCAGATCCGCGTAAAGGCCGATCTTGACGGGGAGTTCCGGTGCAAGCTGCTGTGCCGCCCAGATGCTGAACTGCGCCGGCGAGAGGTCCATGAATTCAGGACCGTACAGCGGCCTAAGTCGCCTGGCAACCGCGCCAAATGGCGACATACGGCCTGCGCATCCGGCGACAAAACCGCGTGCTGTTTCTGTCGGTAATTGAGCTAGCGCCGCGCCCGTTCGCCGCCCTTCGCCCGCGCCCGCCCCGCCGTCGCCGGGCGGCGTCCCGAGATCTGTCACGCCCTGTTACGGCCACGTTTCCTCCCTTGACCGCAGCCGTATCCGTCAGGGAAACTTCGTATGCCCGAGTGGAACGCTGTTCCGCAAATGGAACTCTCTTCGGAGGAAGCCCGTGCGTCTTGGACGTACCTCCCGTCTCGCCGTGGCCGCCGCTCTCGCGGCCGGGCTCCTGTCCGCCTTCCAGGCCCCCGCGGCCGCCGACCCCGCCGTCGCCCACTACTCAAGCCAGGTCAAGAACGACGGCGCCGACGTCTACTACCCGGCCGGGGCCACCGGCCGCCTGCCCGTCGCGCTGCTCATGCAGGGCGCGAAGGTGCACCGCCAGTACTACTCCGACTACGCCGAGGCGATCGCCGCGTACGGCTTCATCGTCGTGGTGCCCAACCACAAGCGCCTCGTGTTCTTCGACAGCGACTACTACCCGTCGCAGAAGATGCCGGCCGAGGCCGTCGAGTGGATGGACGCCGAGGACGTGCGGGCCGGCTCGCCGCTCAACGGCAAGATCGACACCGACAAGCTCGTGCTGCTCGGCCACTCCTTCGGCGGCGCGGCCGCGCTGGGCGTCGCCGACGGCAGCTGCGGCATCCCGTTCTGCACCACGCTCGGCTACACCAGGCCGAGCGAGGTGAAGGCCGCCGCCCTGTTCGGCACCAACAACAAGCTGCCGGTCTTCGGCACCTTCGCCAGCATGAACAACGGCATCCCCGTCCAGCTCCTGCAGGGCACGGTGGACGGCGCGGCCCTGCCCGCCGACGCCGAGACCTCCTACACCAAGCTGCAGAACGGCCCCAAGCAGATCGTGCGGATCGCCGGGGTCAACCACTACGGCATCACCGACGTGCAGAGCCCGCCCGGCGCGGAGGCCGAGACCTCCACGCAGACCGTCACCCAGGCCCAGAGCATCGAGACCACCGCGCGCTGGGCCGCGCTGTTCCTCAAGGCGCAGCTCGGCGACGCGGCCGCGGCCCAGTACGTCTACGTGACCGGCGACGCCGCCGACCCCGGAGTGACGGTCACCAGCCAGACCTCCTGACGCCGCAGAGCTTTAATGCTCAACTTGCGTTAATCGCCGACGAGCCGTCATCCGGAGTCAAGGAGACTTCGGGTGACGGCTCGTCACTCAAGCAGATCTGGATCTTGGCCGGAAATGTCCTTAGGGTGAATCTCGGAAACTTCCCCGACGAGAGGCCAGATCCGTGACCGGGACAATTCCCGATATGCTGTCTCCGGAATTCGCCGCTGACCCCTACAGCGCGTACGCCGTCTTCCGCGAGCAGGCGCCCCTCTTCTACCACGAGGCCATGCAGTCGTACGTGGTCTCGCGTTACTCGGACGTCGAGCGGGTCTTCAAGGACTCGGTCTTCACGACCGCGAACTACGACTGGCAACTCGAACCCGTCCACGGCAAGACCATTATGCAGTTGAGCGGCCGGGAGCACTCCGTGCGCCGTGCGCTCGTTGCCCCCGCGTTCCGTGGAAGTGAACTCCAGGAAAAGTTCCTGCCGATCATCGAGCAGAACTCGACGGCGCTCATCGACCGTTTCCGGACGTCCGGATCGGCGGATCTGGTCGCCGACTTCGCGAACCAGTTCCCGATCGGCGTCATCGTCGACATGCTCGGCCTCGACAAGGCCGACCAGCCGAAGTTCCAGAAGTGGTACACCTCGATCATCGCGTTCCTGGGGAACCTCAGCGGCGACGAGCAGGTGACCGCCGACGGCATCCAGACCAAGACCGAGTTCGCCGAGTACATGCTCCCGGTCGTCAACGCCCGGCGCTCTGCCCTCGGCGACGACCTGCTGTCCACGCTGGTCAGCGCCGAGATCGACGGCGAGACGATGAGCGACGAGGACGTCAAGTCGTTCTGCAGCCTGCTGCTCGCCGCGGGCGGCGAGACCACCGACAAGGCGGTCGCGAGCATGTTCGCGCTGCTGCTCGCGCACCCCGAGCAGCTCGCCGCCCTGCGCGCCGACCGCAGCCTGATCCCCGCGGCGTTCGCCGAGACCCTGCGGCTGCGCCCGCCGGTCCACATGATCATGCGCCAGCCCGCCGAGGACGTGGAGATCGCCGGGGGCACCATTCCCGCGGGCAGCACGGTCACCGCGCTGATCGGCTCGGCCAACCGCGACCCCGAGCGCTACAAGAACCCGGACGCCTTCGACATCTTCCGGGACGACCTCAGCACCACCAACGCGTTCTCCGCCGCCGCCGACCACCTCGCGTTCGCGCTCGGCCGCCACTTCTGCGTCGGCGCGCTGCTGGCCAAGACCGAGGTCGAGGTCGCCACCAACCAGCTGCTCGACGCCCTCCCCGACCTGAAGCTGGCCGACGGCTTCGTCCCGGTCGAGAAGGGCGTCTTCACGCGCGGCCCGGCCGAACTCCGGGTGGAGTTCACCCCGGCCTGACGCCCTAGAAGTCCACCCTCGCGGTGGGCGTGAAGGTGACGGGCAGGGTGAACAGGCCGCGCATCCACAGCGACGGCCGCCACTGCAGCTCCTTCGCGTCCACCGCGAGCTCCACGTCGGGCAGCCTGTCGAGCAGCACCTCGATCGCCGTCTTGGCGATGACCTCGCCCAGCTCGGGGCCGGGGTAGGGGCAGCCGTGCTCGCCGTGCCCGAACGACATGTGCGCCCGGTTCGTCCCGGTGTGGTGGTAGGACGGGGACACCTGCGGGTCGCGGTTCGCCGCCGCGTAGCCCATGACGAGCAGGTCGCCGCGCTTGATGCGCCGCCCGCCCAGCTCGCAGTCGTGCACCGCCCAGCGGCCGATGAAGTTCTGCGTCGGGGTGTCCTTCCACAGCACCTCGTTCAGCGCGTGCGAGACGCTGGAGCGGCCGCCCTGCAGGGACACCGAGAACTGGTCGTCGATCAGCATCAGCCGCAGCGCGTTGCCGATCCAGTTGCCGACCGGGGCCTGGGCCGCGGCCATCACCACGAGCAGGTCGATGACGATCTCGTCGTCGGTCAGCGCGGCCTCGTGCTCGAGCAGCCGCGACGGGACGTCTGGGCCGGGAATGACCCGCTTGTCCTCGACCAGACGGCGCATCCGCTCCTGGATGCGGCCGTGCGCGAGCGCGGCCTTCTCGTCAACGTCCAGCGACTCCGCGACGTCCTGGACGAGGATCGGGATGTCCTTGTCGGGCAGGCCGAACAGCTTCGCGATCACGTGCAGGGTGATCTGCGACGCGAACTGCTCGATGAGGTCGGCCGAGCCGTCGCCGGAGAACTCGTCTATGAGCAGGTCGGCGGCCCGCTCGCAGATCGCGGCGACCTCGGTGCGGTCGAAGATGTCGAGGGCGTCGCCGATCGCGCCCGCGCGCCGCTGGTGCTCGGGGCCCTCGGCGAACATCACCGACGGCGTCCAGCCGACGTACGGCATGAGCGGCCAGCCCTCGTCGATGTGCTCCCACTGGTTCCAGCGCCGCGAGTCGCGCGCGAACAGCTGGGGGTTGCTGGTGATGTGGTGGGCCTCCCGGTACCCGATGACGAACCACGCGGGCACGTCGTCGTCAAGGAGGATCGGCGCGACCGGCCCGTAGGAGCGCCGGATCTCCTCGTACAGGTCGGTCGGGTCGGCCGCGATGTGCGTGCCGTAGAGGCGGATCGGCTCTTCCGCGGTCATGGCTTTGCCTCCGAGATCTTGGCCTCCGAGAGACGGGTCAGATGACGGACCAGCGTGATCAGGACGAGCTTGCACGACTCGCGCATGCGCGCGTCGCAGTCCAGCATGGGGACGTCGGGCGAGAGCGACAGGGCGTCGCGCACCTGGTCCAGGGTCGGCTCGTGCGGCTCGAAGCGGTTGACGGCGACCACGAACGGCATGCCGTGGTGCTCGAGCCGGTCGATCGCGTACCACGAGTCCTTCAGCCGCCGCGTGTCCACCAGGACGACCGCGCCTAGGCTGCCGGAGAACAGCTGGTCCCACAGGAACCAGAACCTGTCCTGGCCGGGCGCGCCGAAAAGGTAGAGCACCTGCTCGGCGTTGAGGGTGATGCGGCCGAAGTCGAACGCGACGGTCGTGGTCCGCTTGCTGGAGACCTTGCCGATGTCGTCAACGCCGACGCCGGCCTGCGTCATGATCTCCTCGGTGCTGAGCGGGCTGATCTCGCTGACCGCGCCGACCATCGACGTCTTGCCGACCCCGAAGCCGCCGACGACCACGATCTTGAGACCGTCCGTTGCCGTGCTGCGCAGCGGGGTGCGCACGGGGTCAGAGACTTTGGAGTCCAAGGAGCACCTGCTTCAGCGTTTCCATGTCGGGGAGTTCGGAGCGGCGGCGTGCGGCGGGGCCGCGCACCGACAGGCGTCCGGTGTCGATGAGGTCGATCAGGAGGATCTTGACGACGCTGATCGGGAGTTTGAGCTCGGCGGACAGCTCGACGACGGCGACCGGCGCCTCGGCAAGCCTCAGGATCTGGGCGTGCTCGGACTGCATGCCGGGGGTCGGCGCGGACTCGGTGATGACGAGCGTGACGATGTCGAGCCCGGTGTCGCCCGCGTCGGTGCGGCCGCCGGTCACCGTGTAGAACCGGTCGGGGTCCTCCGCGTCGAGCCGCCTGGGGGTCACGGCGCGGGATCGGGTCGGCGGGGCGCTGCGGTGAGGAACCCGCCGATCTGCTCGACGAGTTCGCTCATGTTGTGCCCGACGACCCCGACGTCGGAGTCCTCGTCGGCGACGACGGCGAGGTGCGCGCCCTCACCGGCGGGGACGATCAGCAGGACGCCGCCGAGGAACTCGACCATGGCCTGGCCGGGTCCGAGGCGCTGCCCGAACTCCGCGGACGCGCTCAGCGACAGGCTCTGGATGCCCGCGGAGATCGCGGCGAGCTGGTCGGCCTTGTCGACGCCGAGTCCGGTGGTGTAGCACATCTTCAGGCCGTCCTTGGACAGCACGAGGATGTGCCGGATGCCCGGGGTGCGCTGCCGCAGGGCCTCCAGGAGCCATTCCAGGGTCTGCTCCGTGGCACTTGTGGAGTCGATGGTGCTCATATCGGGGAAGCCGGTTCCTATCGTTCGTCCTGGTTCTGCGACGCGTCTTTCCCGGACCGCCGGAATGCGGCGAACCGGGCCCCGGACTCGCGAAGGTCCGCCGCGGGGGCGGGCTCGGCCGGGAGATCGAGGTGGCCCGAGGCGGCCAGGGCGGCGCCGCGCGGGCGCTTGGGCAGGTCGCTCCAGTCGCCCCCGGGGGACGCCGCGGCGGCCTCCAGCGGGCTCTGGGACGCGGGCGGGGGCGTCACCGGGCGGGAGGACAGCGCGGCGGGCGGGTTGTCCGGGCGCGGCTGGGTGACGAGCTGGCGCGGGATCATCATGACGACGCCGGTGCCGCCGCGCGACGAGGGCCGGAAGTTGACCTTGAGCCCGTACTTGGCGTTGAGGCGGCCGACGACGGCGAGGCCGAGGCGGGTGCCGGGCATCGTCCGCAGGTCGTAGGGGCCGGACACGAGGGACTCGGCGCGCTGCCGTTCGCGCTTGCGCATGCCGAGGCCGCTGTCCTCGATGGTGATGATGACGCCCGCGTCCTCCTCCTCGAGGTAGACGTGGACCTCGCTGCCGTGCGCGGAGAACGTGGTGGCGTTGTCCATCAGCTCGGCGAGCGCGTGCATGACGCCCTCGGCCGCGTAGCCGACCACGGCGGCCTTGCTCGTGTTGTGCAGGCGGACGCGCCGGTAGGCGTCGATCCTGCCCATCGCGCCGCGCAGGATGCTCTCCATGACGATCGGCTTGGTCCAGCGGCGGCCGGTGCGGCCCCCGCTGAGCAGGGCGATGGAGTCGGCGAGCCGGCCGAGCTGGGAGACCCGGTGGTCGATCTCCAGCAGGTCGGCGAAGACCTTGTCGTCGCCGTACCTGTGCTCCATCTCGCGCAGTTCGGCGAGCAGGCTCGTCGTCTGGGCCTGGACCCTGGCGGCGGCGTTCGCGCAGGCGGCCATCGCCGCGCCGCCGCGCCGCTCGCCGCTGGTGACCGCCTCGGCGACGGCTTCGAGCAGCCTGCCGAGTTCGGCGTCGCCGGGCCGGTCGACGGCGGCGAGGACTGTCTCGTAGGAGGCGCGCTCGTCGCGGGCCAGGCGGACGATCTCCGGCAGCGCGGCGTCGGTGAGCGCGCCGACCTCCGTGCGGTGGTCGGCCGCCGCGACGGCCGCGGCGGCGGTGCGCTGCTCGGCCGCGTGCAGTTCGGCGGCGACGGTGTGCAGCAGCCGCTGGAGCGTGACGTTGGCGGGGCGGTGGATCTCGCCGAGCATCGCCTCGAGGGCGACGCCGTCGCGGGCCCGTCGCACGAGGGTCGGCAGGGACTCCTCGCCGATCCGGTACAGCTCGGTCTCGATCCCGTTGAGCTCGGTCGCGGCATGCGCGACGCGGGCGGCGTCCCAGCGTCCCCTTGCGGCGAAGTACACGGTGAGCGCGCACGACAGGCACAGGACGAGGGCCGCGCCGCCGCCTCCCCACGCGGTGACCTCGCGGAGGTCGCGCGGCACGGCGGTGACCGCCCAGACCCACCCCGCCCCCGCGGCGAGGACACAGCACAGCCAGGCGAGCAGGGCCCGTTCGACCGGCGGACGGGGGGCTTTGGCGGGTGGGGAAGCCGTAGACATGGACCAGGTCCTCATCACGCGACGGACACGATTTCTTACGCAGGTGGCAGCATGCCGTATTCGGCAGCCCGAAGTGACATTTTCTGTTATCTGCCGGAGGCCGCAGGGGTCTAACGCGATGCAGTACTTCGGGGGTCTTGGGGTGAATTGTCACGTTCCACGGAGGGGAGGCGCAGGTAGGCGCGTCTTTGGGATTCGCGTGCCGGGCGCGCGTTAGTGTCGTAGGTCATACTCGGGGGTTTGCGTTATCTGTTGGACTTAGGGTGAAAAGTCCGATTGGTGGGTTTATGTCCGCTCGTCCTCGTGCCCCTGGCGGGCATAGGCGCGCTCGTTGTGCAGGGCGAGGTCGAGGCCCGTCCGCTCGTCCTGGGTGGAGACCCGGTTGGCGCGTGCGAAAGGCAGCCGGTCGAGCGCCTTCACCAGCAGATAGGTCGCGCCGAACGAATAGCCGGAAACCGCGCCGACCACCACGAGCTGGACGAGCAGCTGGTGGTATCCGCCGCCGTAAAGGAGGCCGTCGGCGCCCGCCGGGTTGATCCGGGCCGTCGCGAGCAGGCCGACCATGAGGGAGCCGACGAGGCCGCCCGTCAGATGCAGGCCCGCGACGTCGAGGGAGTCGTCGACCCGCAGGACGCCCTTCAGCGGCACGACGAGGACGCAGCACAGGCCCGCCGCGACGCCGACGGCGAGCGCGCCCCGGACGTCAACGAAGCCCGCGCACGGGGTGATCGCGACGAGTCCGGCGATCGCGCCGGAGGCCGCCCCGACCGTCGTCGGGCGTTGGGCGAGCGCGCGTTCGACCGCGATCCAGGTGAGGACGGCGGCGGCCGTCGCGGTGTTGGTGTTGAGGAACGCGTATCCGGCGATCGCATCGGCTTTCAGGGCGGAACCGGCGTTGAACCCGAACCAGCCGAACCACAGCAGGGACACGCCGAGCAGGATGAACGGGACATTGTGCGGGGCGGACTGGCGGCGCGGCCAGCCGTCCCTGCGGCCGAGCGCCACCGCGAGCGCGAGGCCCGCCGCGCCCGCGTTGCAGTGCACGACGGTGCCGCCGGCGAAGTCGAGCGCGCCCATCTCGTACGCCCAGCCGTACGGCGAGAACACCCAGTGCGCGATGGGCGCGTACACGATGAGCGACCAGATCAGGGTGAACGGGAGGAACGCGCCGAACCGCCAGCGTTCGACCGCCGATCCGGTGATGAGCGCGGGGGTGATCACCGCGAACATCATCTGGAAGACGACGAACGCGACGGGCGGCACGGTCAGGGCTTCCAGGCCGGGCACCGGGGCGTCGGGACGGGTGAGGAACGCCGCGTCGAAGTCGCCGACGAACGCGTCGCCCTTCCCGAAGGCCAGCGAGTAGCCCAACGCCACCCACGAGACGCCGACCACCGCCATCACCGCGAAGCTCTGCAGCATCGTGTTGAGCACGTTCTTCGCGCGGACCATGCCGCCGTAGAAGAACGCGAGTCCCGGCGTCATGATCAGCACGAGCGCCGCGCTGGCGAGCACCCACGCGGTGTCGCCCGCGCTCACCTCGGGGGCGTCAACGGACACGGGGGTCTCCTTTCTGCCGTCGTCTGGTTCGTCGCTATCCCTGCTCGTCCTGGCGGGCCCAGCCTCGGCCGACGCGGGGGAGCCTGCCGACGCGTCCGCGCCGGGACCTCGCGCGCTCCAGCAGGTCGTGGAGCAGCCGTTCGGCGTCTTCGAGCACCTCGAGTTCCTCGACGCCAAGGCGGCCCCCGCCTTCCTGGGCCGCGGCGAGCAGTTCGAGGTGGAACGCCAGGCCCGAGGCCGCGGCGGCGACCATGGCCGCCCTGCCCTCGTCCCGCTCGGCGAGCCCCCTGGCGAGCGCGACCGCGCGGCGCTCGGCGACGTCCGGCCGCACGCCGAGCGCCCGCAGCTCCTCGGGCAGCGCCCTGACCGCCTCGGCCGCCGCCTCGGCATCGGCCCGCCGCAGCCCCCGCAACACCGCGTCGACCGACGCCCCGCCCACAAGCCGCCCCGCCACCCCCGCCGCGCCCGACATGCCGGACGGGCGGCCTGTGTCGCCGTTCGAGACGGCCTCGCCCCGGCCCGACGCGCCGGTCGGGTAGGGCTCCGCCGGGCCCGATACGCCGCTGGGATCGGGCCACGCTCGGCCCGCCGCGCCCGCGACGTCCTCGGCCCAGCTTGACGGGCTGTTCGCGAAGGGCTCGGCCGGGCCCGACATGCCGGACGGGCGGCCTGCGACGCCGTTCGCGACGGGCTCCGCCCAGCCTGACGGGCCGGGCGGGTAGGGCTCGGATCGGGGTGGCGCGGCGGGCGGGTCGGGGCGGGCTTGGGGTGGTGCGGCGGGCGGGGTGGGATCGTCGGAGGGTGGGGGGAAAGGCGGGTATTCGTGGATGGGGAGTCCGGTGGGGGAGGGGGGCGGGTCGCGGTCCTCGTGTGGGAGGCGCCATCGGGGTTGTGCGGGATGTTCGGGTGTTCTGAGGGCCGCGAGGGCGGGGGCGGGGTCGGTCAGGTGGAGGGGGCGCGCGGACGCCGTCATCTTGGCGGTGAGCCGGACAAGGGCGGGTCTGTCCGGGATGCGTGCGGCGAGGAGTGCGGCGTACTCGCGGGCCGGGGGAGTGCGCGGGGCGGGGACGCGCGTCCCGTTCCAGTCGAGTCCGACGCCGCCGGCGGGCGCGAGCCGTCCGAAGCCGAAGGCGATGCGCCGGGGCGCGGCGTGGTCGACCCCCGTAGAGGCCGTCAGCCGGAAGCGGTAGCCGTACGGAAGGAGCGAGGTGACCGCGTCGAGGTAGTGCAGGCGCTGTACCGCACCCGTCCCTTCGGCCCCCGTGACGGCGACGTCACGCCCGTCGAGCAACAGCGCCGCCACGGCCCCGACGTTCTGCACCCCGTACTCGACGAGTTCGGCGGCCCTCCCCTTCGCCTCCTCAACCGGGACGCTGACGGGCTCGCCAAGGTCCACGTCACAGAGCGCCAGATACAGCGCCAGGTAAGACACGGGGTTGTCTTGGAGCGCGCGCCAAGGCAGACAGACGTATCGCGCCTTGCCGTCCCGCTCGATGAGCATCCCCAGGCGGGCTTCGCTCTCCCGTCCCACCCAGCTGACCGTGACGCGCGGTTCATCCTCCGCGAGCGGCCCCGGATCGAACCTCTCGAGCACCCGCGCGTACTGCTCCGCGCTCAGCCCCTGAGGCCCGCACTCCTCGACCTTGTACCCGCCGTCCCCGCGCCGGGTGGCGACCGCCCAATCCGCCAGCACGGTCAGCGTCTCACCCATGCCCGCCCCCGTCCTCGCGGCCCAGCCGGAGGAGTTCGTTGAGCAGCTCGGAAAGCCCGTCGTGCCGCTGCCTGACCTGCTCCGAGACCCGCATCCCGAGCATCTCCTCCGCGAGCCGCCTCACCGCCGCGGCTTTCGTCTCGAAGTCCTCGTCGGAGAAGACGCCGTGTCCTGCCTCGGCGAGGAGTTCCCGGTCCGTCGCGGGCCCGCCGAGCAGCGCCCCGGCGTTCGCGCTGGTGACGCCGCCCAGCCACGCGGTGTCGACGCCGTCGCGCGCGGTCGGCGCGGCGGGCAGGGCCTCCACCCGCGTCTCCGCCACCGGGTCGGGGTCGGCGGTCGGCTTGCGCGGGAGCGGCTCGGGGTCCTGCCCGTGCGCCGCCCGCGTGAGGGGACCGCCCGCCTCGCCCTCGATCCCGAAGGCGAGGCGCCGCAGCCCTTCGGCGAGTTCCGCGGGCAGGCCGGAGCCCGCGTGGCGCAGGTAGAAGACGAAGCAGTCGCCGTCCGGGCCGTCGGCGGCCTCGGGCGCGCACACGAGCCGCATGACGCCGAACGCCGCCGACGCCAGGTCGTTCCACGGGCTCTGCATGTCGAGGAGCGTGTGCCAGTGGTCCTCCCCGGCGCGCTCCGCCCGCGTCGCGACGAACCAGGCGAGCAGCTCGGTGACGGTGTGCGGCGGGAGCGTCAGCCACAGGTGCCGGGTGAACCTGAGCAGCGCGTGGACGCGCGGCGCGGCCGAGGCGAGCGGGCCGCGCACACAGTCTTTCGCGACCTTCGGCTTGCGCTGGAGGAGGCCGTCGAACGGGATGAGCCGCCCGTCGAACAGCGTTTTCAGGACATCTCTCACCTTGTCCGGCTGAGCGGGCCACCGCTCGGCGGCCTGCGCGGCGCACTCGCACGCGACGTCGAGCGCGTCGCCGAGCAGGGCGGCGCGCAGCTTCGGGAGGTCGGGAAGCCCGGGGACGTCGGCGAGCTCGAGCAGCAGCGCCCCGGCCCTCGGGAGGCCGGACGCGAACCGCGCGGGGTCGTCCGGCGGGGTGAGGAGGCGCGCGAGGTAGTCGTCGTGGGGCGGGATCGGGGGGAGCGGCGGTTCCTTGACCGTCTGCTCCGCGGGCCACAGGACGGGCCGGTAGCGCGCGGCGAGCGCCTCCCAGGGCTGATCCTCGGTGCGGGCCCACCCCGCAAGGATCGCCTCCTCGTCGCCTTCGTCGCCCTGCTCGATCAGGAGGGTGAGCGTCGCCGTCCGGTTGCCCGCCGACAGCCGTGAGAACGCCCAGAGGTCGTCGGCGAAGGCCGCGCGGGCGTCGGCCAGGGTGCGCGCGGCGGGCAGCCGCGCGGCCCACAGGGCGCGGCGGTGGCCGTCGAGGACGCGCAGGGCGTGGTCGTCGTCCGGCAGGCGCGGGTCGGTCTCCTCGGCGAGCCTGGTGACGAGCTCGCACAGGACGGCGCGGCGTTCGTCATCGGAAAGCCCGGGGAACGCCGGGGGGCCGTCGGGCCGGGGATATCCGAAGATCTCCCGCAGTATCCCGATATGCCGTTGCTCGCGCGAGTCCGCAAAAACGGGACGGGGTTGGGCCGGCGAGAGGTTCACCCGGTTGTCCGCCGTCGCGGGCCGGTCGGCGAAGAACAGCAGCAGAGGGTGCCGCGCGGAAGGCGACGCCCAGGTGCCGCCGGAGAAGTGGGCGCGGTACCCGTACGGCAGGAGCGCGAGGGCGGCGTCGAGGAAGTCGAGCCTGCTCCGCACGCCGAGGCCGTCCGGCGAAAGGCACACCTGACGCGGCCCGAGCAGCAGCGTCGACGCCGTCATGACGGCGGGCAGGGCGAAGCCGTCCGCCCAGCGCGCGGCGAGCTCCGCGACGCGTCCGGGATCAAGCGTCCTGACCGGCACATGCAGCGGCTCGGCGCGGCGGCCTTCGGTCACCTCGTCCGAAAGCGGGGCGAGCGCGTCGAAGAGGTCGGCGTAGGCGACGGGCCGCGCGCTCAGCTGCTCCCAAGGCACGCAGAAGTGGTAGGTCGGCGGTACGGGACGTCCGGCCCCGTCACGTACGCGTGACGCCTTCTGCACCGAGAACCCCACCGACGGCCGCTTCCCGCCGACCCAGCTCAGCACCGCCCTCGGCAGCGACCTGTCGGAGTCCGGATTGCCGGAAGCGAAGTAGCGGAGCATCTTCGCGAACTCCGCCTTGCTGTACAGCCCCCTGCTCGCGTTCAGCACGCTGAAGTCCTCACGCGTGCCCTGCTGCTTGCTCCACAGCGCCCAGTGGACGGTCAGCGTCGTGGTGCCCGCGCCCTCTTGCGGTGCCATGCTGCCCCCCTCCTAGCGGGCGGCCTGGCCGTCGTCGCCGAGCCACAGCAGCGGCTCGAGGATGTTGATCGGACGGATCGGGCCGCGGATGCGCAACTCGTCGTCGTGCTCGCCAGGCTGCACGTTGCTGAAGTCGCGCATCTGGAAGTGCTGCGCCAGCGGGTCCTTGTAGAAGCCGATCGCCGACGAAGCGAAGTAGCGGATACGGCGCCGGTGGAAGAACGTCTTGATCGTCTCGTGGACCTGCACCGCGCCGCCGCCCGACGACACCCGCAGCAGGTCGCTGTACAGGTTCTCGGCGTGCTCGGGGATCAGCACGGGGAACCTGTGCGGGTCGGCGGGGTCGTAGGTGAGGTACTTGCGCTCGTAGGCGGTGCGCAGCACGCGGACGTCGTCGAACTTGGTGACGCACACCGCGATCTTGTGCGGCAGGTACTGGCCCTGGAACATGCCCTTCTCCTCGCAGATCTGCGCGATCCGCTGGAGCACGTTCTGGAAGTAGCGGAACTCGTTGCCCATGTCCCGCTCGCGCACCGGGTCGTACAGGTACAGGATGCCCTCGCAGCCGACGAGCCTGTCGACGAGTTCGTCGAAGCTCGCCGCGGTGCCGCCGCCCTTGCCGTCCTCGGCGGGGTAGCCAAGGTCGTCCTCGTCCTCGGGCGGCTGCTGGCCGAGGCCGAACAGCATGCCGGGGGAGTCCATCAGGTCGAGCCGGATCGTCGTGGGGCGCGGCGCGGGCGCGCCGGGCAGGTGCGCGCCCCTGTGCGACGTGCCCCGCAGGATCCAGCTCATGTTGTCGATGACGAACGTCGGCGGCGGGAACCTCCGCTGGTACAGCAGGTCGGTGTTGGCCGTCATGAAGTCGGTCGCCGTGCTGTCGGTGCCCACCAACGCCCACTTCGCCCGCGCCGCCGCGATGAACAGCGACGCGAGATATGTCGTCTTGCCGCAGCTCGGCGCGCCCCAAAGGCCGATCCTGCGCATGGGCTCTGGACTGCTCAAAGGTTCACCTCTTGGGGGGAGCGGACGACGGGTAGGCGTGTCGCGCGAGAAGGATGTCGCGTTTGGGAGACCTGGAAACCCTCGTCTGAGGGGATGCGGACGCCGTCTCCCGTGAGAGCGTCGCCCGGCAGACGGGGGCGTCGGCAGGGCGCCGGGCGAGAACGAGGCCGCGAGGAAGAAGCGCTGTGAAGACTGATCTGATCTGGCTTTCCGGGGTCTCCAGGGAGGACCTCGAACGCAGCCCGGGCGACCGGGCGAGGTACGAGGGGGTCGGCGGCGCGATCCTCATCACCGCGTCCATGGCCGCGCTGTCGATGGCCGCGGCGCTGCGCATCGTGTTCGACGCGCCCTGGCCGCTCGCGGTGGTCGGCGGGTTCGCGTGGGGCTGGGCCGTCATGACCCTCGACCGGTGGCTCGTGACGTCGATGCGGCGGTCGAGCGGCGTCCTGCGGAACCTGTTCCTCATGGTGCCGCGGCTGTTCCTCGCGCTGCTGTTCGGCGTGATCATCTCGACCCCGCTGATCCTCGCGATCTTCGACGACGAGATCGGCCGCGAGCTCGACACGATGCGCGTCACCGCGTCCGACCAGTACCAGCAGCGGCTCAAGGAGGGCGACACCGGCAAGGAGATCGCCCGGCTCGAACAGCAGCGTGACGCGCTCAAGCAGGTCATCGCGAGCAAGGGCGACGCGCCCAAGGACGTCGAGGACGATCCCAGGCTCGTCGGGCTGCGCGCCGACCTCGACGCGGCGCTCGAGGTCCGCACGAACGCCGAACTCGACATGCGCTGCGAACAGCAGGGCACCGACCGCCAGGGCCGCAAGTGCGAGAAGGGCGACGGGCCGCTCGCGGCGGCCGCCGAGGACCGCTACGACCAGGCCGCCAAGCGGGTCAGGCAGATCGAGCGGGACATCGCCGACCGCACCGACGTCCTCACCGCCGACGACGCCGACAGCCGCGCCACAAGGATGAAGCACGCCCAGGAGGACCTTCCCGGCATCGAGGACAGACTCGACGTCCTCACCGCCGGACAGAAGGACCTGCTCGAGCGGTTCCAGGGCAACAACCAGCAGGAGGGCGGCCTCCTGCTGCGCCTCGAGGCGCTTGACAAGGCCACCGCGGGCAACGGCTCGCTCCAGGCCGCACGGCTCCTGCTGTTCCTGTTCATCACGACGATCGAGTGCCTGCCGATCCTCGTCAAACTGCTGATGACGATCGGGCCGCGGACCAACGTCGAGGTCATCGGGGAGATGCGCGAGCGCGAGGAGCTCCGCAAGGCCGAACGCGACATCTCCGGAGGATCGGGCCGTCCCGGGCATGACGACCTCGCCGACGTGTGGGAGGACGCGGGACCCGTCCAGCAGCGGAACCGGCGCGCGGCGAGCCCCCAGGCGAACCTCGCGGCGATCTGGGATCCGGAACCCGTCCACCGGCCCGCGCCCGCCCACGACGAGCTCGAGAGCGTCTGGGGCAAGGGGCCCGCCCCCGCGCCGCCCGAGCCGCGCACGCCGCGCTCCGCAGAACGGCTCGACCGGATCTGGGACCCCGCCCCCGTCGGCGACGCCGCGGTCCCCGACGACCTCGCCGACGTGTGGGGGCCGGCCGGACCGTCGATCCCCGCGCCGCGCGACGACATGTGGGGCGACGGGCCGGAAGACCGCCCGCTCGGCCGCGACTGACCGCGATGGGCGTCCCCGGACGGCCCGTCGCGGGCCGGTACCTCCTCGAAGAGCCCCTCGGACAGGGCGGCATGGGCAGCGTCTGGCGCGCCCGCGACCTCGCCCTCGACAGACCCGTCGCGCTCAAGGAGATCCACCTCGGCCAGACGAGGACCAAGGCCGAACTCGAGACCGCGCTCGCCCGCGTCCGCCGCGAGGCCCGGGCGGCCGCGCGGATACGGCACCCGAACGTCGTCGTCGTCCACGACTACGTCGAAGGACGGCCTCCAGACGACGGGCCGTGGATCGTCATGGAACTCGTTGAGGGACGCACGCTCAGCGACGTGCTCGACGCGTCGCCGGGCGGGCTGCCGGAACGCGACGCCGCGGTGATCGGCCGCGCCGTCCTCAACGCGCTCACCGCCATCCACGGCCAGGGTGTCGTCCACCGCGACGTGAAACCCGCCAACGTCATCCTGCGGGACTCGTCCGACGACCTCGGGGCCGCGGTGTGCCTCGTCGACTTCGGCACCGCCACCATCACCGGATACCGGACCATCACCGTCAAGGAGCTCATCGGCACACCCCACTTCATGGCCCCCGAACGCTTCACCTCCGCGGCCGGCCCCGCTTCCGACCTGTGGTCCCTGGGCGTCCTCCTCTACGTCCTCATCGAGGCCCGCTACCCCTTCCCCGGCCGCACCTTCGGCGAGATAGCCGCCTCCGTCCACCGCGACCCCCCACTCCCCACCACCAACGCCCACCTCCTCCGCCCCCTCCTCACCGCCCTCCTCACCAAATCCCCCACCACCCGCCTCCCCGCCCCCGCCGCCTCCCTCCTCCTCACCGCCGCCACCCACCCGCCGCAGCCCAACCCTCAACTCCCGCCACCGACCCCACCCCCAGAGCCCGACCCCCCAAAGCCCACCCCGCAGCCCACAGCCACCCGCGACCCCGTCGCGGTAATCCTCGACAAGGTCTTCGGCGGCATCGCCCCCACCCACCCCCACCCAACCCCCGGCCCAGCCCCAGCCCCAGCCCCAGCCCCTGGCCCAGGCCCAAGCCCAGGACAGGGTCCTGACCAAGGACCCCGTCCCACCCTCGGCCCCTGACCCGGCCCCCGCGCCGCCCCCGGCCCCTGACCCGGCCTCCGCGCCACCCCCGGCCCACGACCCGTCCCCTGCCCACGACCCGTCCCAGGCACCCGCCCCGGGCCCGGCACCCGCCCCGGGCCCAGCACCCGCCCCGGGCCCAGCACCGCCCCCAAGCCCAGCACTCGCCCCGGATGAGGTCTCGACCGAGGCCCCCGCCCCGCCCCCACCACCCGTCTCCAACGGCTTACCCGAGGACCCCCGAGGACCCGCCGAGCGTCAAGGACCGACCGAGCACCATTGATCCCGCCCCCGTCCAGCCGAACGAAAGCCCCCGGGCATCCGGCCAAGTCGGGCAAGCCGAGCGAAACCGCTCCCCGGCACCCGTCCGGGGCGGGGAAGGCGAGTGAATCCGCGCCTTGGGCACCCGTCCGGGCGGCGAAGCCGAGCGGAAGCCCGCCCCCGACACTCGTCCGCGCGGCGAAGCCGAACTCCGCGCACTCGGCCGGGGCGGGGAGCCGGACGGGACCCCGCCCGGGCCCTCGGCCAGGGCGGGGAAGCGGGACGAGGCCGCGTCCCGGGCAGTGGGCCGGGGTGGGGAAGCGGGACGAGGCCGCGTCCCGGGCAGTGGGCCGGGGTGGGGAAGCGGGACGAGGCCGCGTCCCGGGTAGCGGGCCGGGGCGGGGAAAGCGGACGAAATCGCGCCTTGGGCATCTGTCCAGGCGGCGAAGCCGGGCGAAGCCCCACCCGGGCACTCGGACGGGCGGGAAGCCCTGGCTGACCGCCCATCTCTCGCCGGGAGGTACCGGCTCGACAGCGGAAGCTCCCCGGGCACACGGCCAGGGCGGCGAGGCCGAGTGAAGCCGAGCCCGGGCAGCTGGCGGGGAGGGGAAGGTGGGGAGACCCGACCCTGGGCGGTCGGTTGGGGTGGGGAAGGTGGGTGAAGCGTTTGGGTGGTGGGGCGGGGTGGGGGGAAAGGGGAGGCCCCCGCCGGGAGGGCGGGGGCCTGGAGGTAGGGGCTGGTTAGGAGACGGGTTCTAGGGCGGGGGTGGGGGTGGGGGGTGGGGTGGGCTTGGCGTGTTTGGCTTCGCGGCGGGACTCGACCATGGTGTAGAGGGTCGGGATGAGGATGAGGGTGAGCAGGGTCGAGCTGAGCAGGCCGCCGATGACGACGATGGCCAGGGGCTGGGAGATGAAGCCGCCGTGGCCGGTGATGCCCAGGGCCATCGGGACCAGGGCGAAGATGGTCGCCAGGGCGGTCATCAGGATCGGGCGGAGCCTGCGGCGGCCGCCCTCCACGACCGCTTCGTGGACGCCCATGCCCTGCTCGCGGTAGGTGTTGATCAGGTCGACGAGCACGATCGCGTTGGTGACCACGATGCCGATCAGCATCAGCAGGCCGATCATCGCGGCGACGCCCAGCGGCACCCCGGTGATGAGCAGCAGCAGGATCGCGCCGGTCGCCGCGAACGGGATCGACACAAGCAGCACAAGGGTCTGGCGGATGCTGCCGAAGACCGCGACGAGGATCAGGAAGACGATCAGGATCGCCGCGAGGATCGCCAGGCCAAGCTGGGCGAAAGCCTCCTCCTGGTCGGCGGTGACGCCGCCCAGGGTGAAGGTCGCGCCCTCGGGCGGGGTGAGCTTGTCGAGCTCGGCCTGCACGGCCATGCTCGCCTTGCCCAGGTCGTCGCCGACCGGGGTCGCCGAGACGGTAGCGGTGCGCTCGCCGTCGAGGCGGCTGCGCTCGACCGAGCCGTCGACCTTGCTGACGTCGGCGATGTCGCCGAGCTTGACGACGCCGCCCGCGGTCGGGATGGCGAGGTCGCGCACCGCCGCCACCGAGGCCGGCTTGTCCGCGCCGCTCTTGATGACGACGTCGGTCTCCGTGCCGTCGACGGTGACCGTGGAGACGGTCGAGCCCTGGATCGCCTGGCCGACGATCTGGGCGATCGCGACCTCCGAAAGCCCGGCCCTGGCGGCCTTGACGTTGTCGGCGCGGATGCTGATCTGCGGGGCGCTCTCGGCGAGGTCGGTGGTGACCTCCTTGAGCTCCGGCAGCCCGGCGAGGGCCGCGCGGATCTGCTCGGCGCCGGCCTTGAGGGTCTCGTCGTCGGCCGCGTTGACCAGGATCTGGATGTCGCTGCTGCCGCCGAAGCCGTTGTCGGCCCCGACGCTCAGCTCGCCCACGGACTCGCCGAGCGCCGCGAACTGCTCCTCGAGGGTCTCCTGGACCTTGACGGCGTCGACCTCATCGCCGAGCGCGACGGTGAAGCCCGCGGTGTTGGTGCCGCCCCCGCCGAACATGCCGCCGCTGCCCTCGCCGACCACGGCCTGGTAGGACTCGACGCCCTCGGTGCCCTTGATCAGCGCCTCGACCTTGTCGGCCGCGGCGTCGGTGGTGGCCAGGTCGGTGCCGACCGGCAGGGTCTGGGTGACGCGCAGCGCGTTGTTCTCGGACTCGCCGATGAAGCTCGTCTTCAGCCCGCCCGCCATCGCGAAGGTGGCGACCAGGATGACGACCGCGCCGATCAGGACCGTCTTACGGGAGGACACCGCCCACTCGATGACCGGCACGTAGTAGCGCTGCAGCAGGCCGCCGCGCTCCTCCTCCTCGACCTTGGCGCGGAACGCCGCGACGTCGCCGCCGGTGTCGGGGACCTTGAGGAACCAGAAGGCGAGCACCGGGACGATGGTCAGCGACACGATGAGCGAGGCGACCATGGCGACGGTGACGGTGATCGAGAACGGCCCGAACAGCTCGCCGACGAATCCGCCGACCAGCGCGATCGGCAGGAACACCGCGACGGTGGTCGCGGTGGACGAGGTGACCGCGCCCGCGACCTCCTTGACCGCGTCCATGATCGCCGCGCGCTTCTCCTCGCCGTAGCCGAGGTGGCGCTTGATGTTCTCCAGGACGACGATCGAGTCGTCGACCACCCGTCCGACGGCCATGGTGAGCGCGCCGAGGGTGAGCATGTTGAGCGAGTAGTCGTAGAACTTGAGCGTGATCAGCGCGACGATCAGCGACAGCGGGATCGAGATCGCGGTGACCGCGGTGGAGCGGCCCGAGCGCAGGAAGACCACGATGACCAGCACGGCCATGATCAGGCCGAGCAGGCCCTCCTCCACCAGGCCCTGCACCGCCGAGGCGACGGGTGGGCCGGAGTCGGAGATCACGGTCAGCTTCGCGCCGTCGCCCAGTGCCTTCTCCAGGTCCGGCAGCATCGCGGTGACCTCGTCGGAGACGCTGGTGGCGCTGCCGTCGTGCTTGAGGGTGACCGACAGGCCGAGGCTCTCGGCGCCGTTGGTGCGGGTCAGCGAGGTGGCGTCGGTGTCGGCGAGGGTGACCGCGGCGATCTGGCCGAGCCGGACCGGCCCGCCGGACGCGCCCGCGCCGCCCGCGCCGCCGGGTGCGGCGGCCGGGGTGACCCACAGGTCCTGGACGTCCTTGACCGAGGAGATCGGGCCGCCGACCTGGACGCTGAGGTTCTGGCCGTCGGCCGCGATCGAGCCGCCGGGGACGGTCTTGCCCGCCGCGCCGAGCGCCGCGGTGATCGCGGACGGATCGAGCCCGCGCGAGGCCATCGCCGCGGCGTTCGGCACGATCTGCACGATCTGCTCGCGCTCACCGCTGACGGTGACCTCGTTGACGCCGTCGACCGCCTGGATCTCGGGCACGACCGAGCGCTGCAGCTTGTCGGCCAGGTCGCGCAGGCTGGAGCCGCCGGACGCGGCGAGGGTGAGGGTGGGCAGATCGGCGGTGGAGCCGGTCATCACCTGCGGGTCGACCGAGGCGGGCAGGCGCGCGGACAGCCGGTTGATCGACTGCTGCACGTCGCCGACGATGCGGTCGGTGTCCGTGCCGAACTCGAACATGAGCAGGATGCTCGCGACGCTCTGCCGCGAGGTGGAGGACATGGAGTCCAGCCCCTCGGTGCCCTTGACGGCGTCCTCGATGGGCTTGACGATCTGTTCCTCGACCACCTCGGGGGAGGCGCCGGGGTACACGGCGGTCACCGACACCGCGGGGAAGCTCAGGTTGGGCAGGAGCTGCTGCTTGAGGGTCGGGATCGCGTAGGCGCCCACCGCGAGCACCGCGAGCGTGATCAGGACGACCAGCTTGCGGTGCTTGAGACTGATTCTCGACAACCAGGACACGGGGGATTGCTCGTTTCACGGGAGTTCGGACAGGACGCTATTAACTTTGCCGCCCGAGACCGCCCGCCGAATCGGAGCACGGCGGGTATTCCACCTACCGCACCCGCGGTATGCGGAGAGTCACCTCTCGCCCGGACGGACGAGTCCGGTCTCGTAGGCGATGACCACGAGTTGGGCCCGGTCGCTGACGCCGAGCTTGGACATGGTCCTGTTGATGTGCGTCTTTACCGTATGCGGACTCAAGTGGAGTCTGAGCGATATGTCGTCGTTGGACAGCCCCCACGCGACGAGCGAGAGCACCTCGCGCTCACGCGGAGTGAGATCGGCGAGGCGCTCGAGCCCGTATCTGGGCGGGTTTCCGGGGCTTTCGCGGAAGCGCGCGATGAGCGCCTTGGTGGCCGCCGGCGAGAGCAACGACTCGCCCGCGGCGACGGTCCGGATGCCGTTCAACAGGTCGACGGGCTCGACGCCCTTGCCGAGGAACCCGCTCGCCCCCGCGCGCAGGGCCTCGAAGACGTACTCGTCGAGTTCGAACGTGGTGAGGATGAGCACCTTGCAGGCCGGAAGGGCCTCCTTGAGCTTGCGGGTCGCCTCGAGGCCGTCCATGCCGGGCATCCGGATGTCCATGATCACCAGATCCGCGCGCGCCTCGACGGCCAGGGCGATCGCCTCGCCGCCCTCGGACGCCTCGCCGACCACCTCCATGCCCGCCTCGCGGCTCAGCAGATACCGCAGCGTGCCGCGCAGGAGCGCCTGGTCGTCGGCCAGCACCACCTTGATCATCGCACCCCCAGGGGAAGCTCGGCGTCGATCTTGAACCCTTCACCTTCGCCCGGGCCCGCCGAGATCCACCCGCCGACGGCGGCGGCGCGCTCCCGCATGCTCAGCAGCCCGCGGCCGACGCCGTCGCCGGAGGGCGCGCCGCCGGGGCCGTCGTCCTCGACGGTGATCCGCAGCGCGTCCGGCGCGTAACGGAGGCGCACCCTCGCCTCGTCCGCGCCCGAGTGCTTGCGGACGTTGGTGAGCGCCTCCTGGATGATCCGGTAGCCCGACACGTTCACCGCCGACGGTAGCTGTCGCGGCTCGCCGTCAGTCGAGATATCCACAGCCAAACCTGCCCGTCTGAACGATTTGGCCAGATCGTCCAGTCGTTCGATTCCGGGGATCGGCGCGCGCGGGGTGTCCGACTCGTCCTCACCGCTCCCGAGAAGCCCGACGATGGCCCGCAGCTCGGTCAGCGCCTCGCGCGAGTCGTCCTTGATGTGCGCGAGCACCTCCGCGACGTGGCCCGACGCCTCGTTCAGGTGCAGGGTGACGGCGGCCTGCGCGTTGATCAGCGTGAGCTGGTGGGCGACGACGTCGTGCAGCTCGCGCGCGATGCGCATGCGCTCCTCGGCGACGCGTCGGGCGGCGACCTCGTCACGGGTGCGTTCAGCGCGCGCGGCGCGCTCCACAAGGGCGGCGACGTAAGCGCGCCGGTTGCGTATGGCGTCGCCGAGCGCGACCGCGAGCCCCGCGCCGGTGAAGACGCCGAGGAGCTGCGGCTGCCAGTCCCAGCGGCCCGCGACGGCGATCATCAGGACGCTCCAGCTCGCGCTGGCCGCCCCCGCGAGCCAGCCGCGCAGCCTGTCGGTGCGCAGCGCGACGCTGTAGATCGCGACCTGGATGGGGAGCGCGACGAACTCGCCGCCCGGCAGCGCCTGATGCGCGGACGTGACGGCCGTCACCGCGACGAGCACGCCGATCGGCCACCGGTCCCGCAGCGCCAAAGGCAGCGTGCACAAGGCGGCGAACACGACGTTGACGGGGAGGATCTCGCGGATCTCCCCGTGCGGGTCCATCCGCAGCAACATCAGCGAGAAGGCGAAGACGCCGAGGCAGAGCACCGCGCTGACCAGCGTCGGATGCCCGTCCCACCAGCGCTTCCACCCCAGCGATCGCACCCGACCACGGTAAGCGACATTTGTCGTGATTTGGGGTGTGATCTAGGTTTCGGACCGGTCCAGAACCGGGCGCGGGACGGCAGGTCGTTTCGCCGATGCCCCGGAGGCGGCCGCGCCCCAGACTTCGGGACGAGCGCCCGCGGCAGCACCGCCCCATCCGCCGCGGCGACGAGAGGAGTCCCCCCATGTTCGGCAAGAGCCTTGACGCTTTGCGCCTGCTGCCGGCCGCAGCCGCCGTGGCGGCCCTGAGCCTGTTCGCGGCGGCCCCCGCGCAGGCCGCGGCCAACCCCTACGAGCGGGGTCCCGCGCCCACCAACTCCAGCATCGAGGCGACCCGCGGCTCGTTCGCGGTGTCGGAGACCTCGGTGTCGAGCCTGTCCGTCAGCGGCTTCGGCGGCGGCACGATCTACTACCCGACCTCCACCAGCGCGGGCACCTTCGGCGCGGTCGCCGTCTCCCCCGGCTACACCGCCTACCAGTCGAGCATGGCGTGGCTCGGCCCGCGCATCGCCTCCCAGGGCTTCGTGGTCTTCACGATCGACACCAACACCACCCTCGACCAGCCCGACAGCCGCGGCCGCCAGCTCCTGGCCGCCCTGGACTACCTGACCCAGCGCAGCTCGGTGCGCACCCGCATCGACTCCTCGCGCCTCGCCGTCATGGGCCACTCCATGGGCGGCGGCGGCGTCCTCGAGGCGATCAAGTCCCGGCCGTCGCTGAAGGCGGGCATCCCGCTGACGCCGTGGAACCTGACCAAGAACTGGTCCGGCAACCGCGTCCCGACGTTCATCGTCGGCGCCGAGAACGACAGCGTCGCCTCGGTCTCCAGCCACGCCGAGCCCTTCTACAACAGCCTTCCGTCCAACCCGGACAAGGCGTACCTCGAGCTGAACAACGCCTCGCACTTCGCGCCGAACAGCTCCAACACCACGATCGCCAAGTACTCGATCTCGTGGCTGAAGCGCTTCGTCGACAACGACACGCGCTTCGAGCAGTTCCTGTGCCCCGGCCCGGCCCGCAGCACGGCCGTCGAGGAGTTCCGCAGCACCTGCCCGAACGGCTGACCCGACGCCCTCGCGGCCCCGTCCCGGTGTATCCGGGGCGGGGCCCTCGCGCGTCCGGGGGCCGTCCGGATTGCTGGATGAGAGTTTCCGTGATGTAACACTCGTCACAATCCGGCCATGCATGGGGCCTACAGCGAGGTTGACCCGCGTCGAGGGGGTCTTTACCGTCGGTTGCTAGAACATGTTTCAGGCAAGTTGTCTGATCGGGCAAGAACGGTGTCCCTGTGCCCGGTTCGGCGTAAATCTTACGCTCGGACCGACGAAAACGCGGGGTCGCCGCCGCCCACCCGATGAGGGCGGAACGGCCCCGTAGGGTTCCCGCCTGCCAGGCGGGAACCCGTTCCGTATTCGGGGGCGGGTGTGGCGGTAAGCCTGTCGTCACCCTCCGGGAAGTTTTTTCCGGCAAGCGCGGGCGTTTCGGCAGATTGCTGTACTTGCGGGTGCTTCACTCTGACTCGGTGTGAATTGTAAGTACCCGAGCGTGAGGAGGGGTCATGCCCGGTTGGCGCGTGAGCCGGGCAGGTCGGCGACGGGCCCCTCGGCGCAGGGGACTGAGGCTGAGACGGCCCGTGGGCGCGGGGCAGTGGGCCGCCGTGGTCGCGGGGGCCGTGCTCGGCGGATGGCTCCTCGGAGGGATCATCCTCGCGGTCGTCGTCGTCTTCACCCGGCACCCTTCGGCGATCGTCGTCGGGGTGTTCTTCGCGGTGAGCGGCGTCCTTTATTACGCCGAGCGCCTTACCGCCTCCTGGACGGAGGAGGAGGCCGAGGCCGCGCTGCGCAGTCCCACCCTCGCCGACCTCGACGCCCTCGACGGCCCCGCGCTGACCCTCGCCGTACGCGACCTCGTCCGACGCGACGGCTGCGCCGCAGAAGCCGGGTCGCGAGGGCTGCTCGCCGAGACCCCCGAAGGGCGACGCCTCCATATCCGCGTCGAAAGCGCGCGCACGGACGCCGACCTTGACGCGCGCGCCGTCCTCGCCGCGCGTGACGCCGCCGCCCGGGGACGCAGAAGCGCCGTCGTCGTCACGAACGGGTCCTTCACCGTGCACGCGCACGCGCAGGCCGCGACGTCCGAGGTGCACCTCGTGGACCGTGAGCTGCTGCGCCGCTGGTGTGAGGAGGGCAAGGCGCTCACCGACCTCCTGCCTCCGCGGCGGGCCCACGGTTAGCCTTGGGCCCGGCGTCATGCAGCGTCATGAAGAAGGAGGGCCCCGTGCTCGTAGCGTTCTCGATCACCCCGCTCGGCGTGGGCGACAGCGTCGGCGACCTCGTCGCGGACGCGGTGCGCGTGGTCCGCGAAAGCGGCCTGCCGAACCGGACGGACGCCATGTTCACCACGATCGAGGGCGAATGGGACGAGGTCATGGCGGTCGTCCGGCGTGCCGTCGCCGAAGTGGAGAAGTCGGCTCCCCGCGTCAGTCTCGTCCTGAAAGCCGACATTCGCCCGGGGACCGCCGACGCGCTCAACGCGAAGACCGCGCGGATCGAGTCGCTTCTGTCCGAACCGCGGGAGACCGCCTGATCCGGGCCTCTCGATAGGGCGCTGGAGTGGGCGCGCGTTCTCGAAGAGGAATCCCTTAACGCTAATTCCCCTGGTCTTGTGGCGGCTTTCCTGGAGTGTCGCGGGAAATGCCGGGAAACACCGCGCATGCCTCCCGAAAAGGTGTTGTCATGAGGGTCTGTTCTGGCCCGATTGAGTGCAGCCCGGAAGGACACGGGAAGTGGACGGCACCGCGGAATTGCGCGACGCGCTGGAGCGGGAGGGCGTCAGGGTCAGGTTCGCCGCCGGACAGACCCTGATGCATCAGGGCGATCCGCCCACCCATGTGGCGCTGCTCCTGAGCGGCGCGGTGAAGGTCGTCCTGCACCTGCCCGAGGGCGAACGGCTGCTCCTCGCCGTCCGGGGCCCCGGCGAGATCCTCGGCGTCATGGGCGTGCTCGGCGCGGCCCCGAGGTCGGCCACCGTCGTCGCGGCGCTGCCCTGCGCCGTGCGGGTGCTCGCCGCCGACCGCTTCCGCGCCCTCGTGCGCGCGGAGGGCGAGGAGGCCGCGCTGCTGCGGGGCGCGCTTGAGCGGCTGCGTGAGGGCGAACGCTGGCGCGCCGAGACCGCGACGCTCCCGGCCGTGCCCAGGGTCGCCAGGGCCCTCCTGTGCCTCGCCCTGCCCGGCGACGCTGACGGCCCGCCCGTCGTCGTGCTCAGCCAGTCGGAGATAGGCGCGGCCGTCGGCATGTCGCGCGGCGCTGTCGCCGCCGAACTCGCCCGGCTGCGCGCCGCGCACCTTGTCGACACGGCGGTGCGCAAAGTCGTCCTCACTGATTCCGCAGGGCTGCGCGCGCTGGCCGGACCGGGCCGCCGCGGTGTCGTCTCGATGACACCGCGCCGCCCCGCCTCCCGGCACGGTTGACGGCATCGCGACCCCCTCCCGAAAGGCCGAAGACATGGACAAGCACCGCGCGCTGGTGACCGTCGACGCCGAGCAGTTCAGCGCCCACCCCGGGGCGCTCCAGCCCGACCTGCACATGGCGATCCGCCGTACCGTCGCCGAGGCGTGCGGGCGCGCCGGACTCGCCGACGCCTGGGGCGCGGCCAGGTTCCTGCAGAGCACCGGCGACGGCCTGCTCGCCGTCCTGCCCGCCGAGACGCTGCCCGCCCTCGTCGACCGCTTCCCGCGCGCCCTCCAGGACGCGCTCGACGAGGCCGCGCCCGGCCTGCGCGCGGCGGGCGTCAGGCTGCGGCTGCGCGTCGCGCTGCACGTCGGGCTCGTGGACGACGAACGCGACGAGGCACCCGGTATCGCGACAGTTACCAACGAGGTGTGCCGCCTCGTAGACAGCAAGCCCGTACGCGACGCGCTGAACGACAGCGACCCCGACGTGACGTACACGGCGGCCCTGTTGTCGGAAGAGGTGTTCCGCACCTACGTCGCCGACGGCCACACCCGCCTACGGCCGAGCCAGCTCACCGAGGTGAAGGTCGAGGTGAAGCAGTTCCGCCGTAACGCCTACCTGTGGGTGCCCACTCCGTCCCGCCGCCCCGACGGCGAGACGCCCCCCGCAGGCGACGCCCCTTCGACCCCTCCCAGCGACCCGCCCTACACCCCGCCCGCGGGGACCGTTATCAACGGCGTCACGATCAGCGGCCAGGCCACGCGCAACCAGATCGGCAACACCTTCCACGGCCCGACGACCTTCGGCGACGTGCGGACCGGCTCGTCGTGACCGTCATCCAGGGCGTCGACATCTCGGGCGACGACTCGCAGAACGCGCTGGGCAACACCGTCGAGGGCGACCTCGTCATGCAGATGATCCGGATCGCCCGGGAGCGTCCGAAGTTCGTGCTGTCCGAGGGCGAGGTGAACGCGCGGGCGCGCACCTACGTCAAGGCGCGCGACCACGACCTCATCGCCAAGGCCCTGGAACGGGACAGGGTCGTCGCCCTGTCCGGCCCGCCGGGCGCGGGGCTGGAGACGACGGCCATCGTGTGCCTCGTGGGCCTGCTGCCCGCCGCCGAGATAAGGCTCTTCTCCACAGACGACGACATCGAGGAGATCGGCCTGATGGGCGCTACGGGTCTCCTCCTACGCGCCCGCGACCAGGAACCGGCACGACTGCGCACCCTTGTCGAGTCCGTACGGGCGTCCCAAGGGTTCGCCGTCGTCTTCGGGACGCCCGCCGAGACCAGACCCTTCGCGGAGTTCCTGACCCCCGTCACCGTGCAGCCGCCTCCCGCACTCGACGTCTACCGAAGGCATGTGACGGATCTGGGCCGGGAGGGGTGGGCCGACTGGCAGGTCGGCGCGCACTTCCTGCGCAAGGCGACGCCCTCGGACGCCGTCCGCCTCGCCAGGCTCGTCCGCGACATCACCGCCGAGGGCGGCGACGAGGCGGAGGTGGCCCGCGCCTACAAGCGCTGGTCCGACGAGCTGCACACGTGGTTCGGCGAGCACCTCGACCCGCTGGAACGCGCCCTGCTGATCGCGGCGACGACCGTCGCGCCCGCCGACGACATGAAGATCTACGGCGCGGCGCTGTCGCTGGCCAGGCGTCTGGAGGCGACGCCCACCGGCGGCGGCCTCGCCTGGACGCCCACCGCCGCCCTGCAGGTGCTGCTGAAGGCCGAGCGCGCCGACGACAGGATCGGCTTCCCCCGGCACGGCTATGCCGACTCCGTCGTCGACCACGTGTGCGCCGAGTACCCGCTGGCCCAGACCGACCTCGTCACCTGGCTCGGCGACCTGCCCACCGACGCGGGCCTCGCATGGGCGGAAGCGGAACGGCACAGGCTCGCGCGCGCGTTCGCGAGCCTCGCGGTCCGCTGCGACGCGCCTGAGCGGATCGCCTCGAAGACCGAGGAATGGACCGGGGGGAGCGGCGACAACGTCGACCTGGCTTACATCGTGCTGTCCGAGACCTGCCTTGACCCCGTCGTGGGCGGGCGTATCCGCAGGCAGCTCTACGACTGGTCCCGGAAGAGCCGGATGTCGGCGTCGCTGAAGCTGACGGTCGCGCGCGTCTGCGAGGTCGTCGGCCAGACGTACCTCTCGCAGGCGCTCACCCGCCTCAGATATCTCGGCACCTACGGTGGCCCGCAGATCCGCCAAGAGGTCGCCGCGGTAGCGGTCGCCCTCGCCGAGCGCAGCAGGGGCACGGTCTTCGCGACGGCACTGCGCTGGCTGCGCGACGCCCCCGCGCTCGGCCACATGGACGCCGCACGCCGCGTCGACACGTCCCTGCGCGTGCTGAGCGCGCTCGTCCACGGCGTGGCGGAGGCGCGCACTGTGCTCGAGGAACTCGACTCGGTGCTCCAGCGCGCGGACACGAGGCTGCACCGGCACCTCCAGACCTGGGCGCGCAGGCTGGCGCGGGACCACCCGCTGACGGTCGCCTCCCTCGCCCTCTACCAGGCCGCGGACGCCGACCGCCCCTTCCGGCGCGCCTTCGGCACCGAGCTGTACCTGTCGCTGCTCGCCGCCGAGGACGTCCCACGGCGCGCCGAGCTCGTCGGCCTCCATCCGCCGGCGGCCGCCGCGGTCTGGGCGACGGCTCTGCAGCGCCCAGCGGCCTTCAGAGACACCGAGACGGCCCTGGGGGTGTGGTTGGACACCGCGGTGACCCATCCGCGCCTGTCGGGCGATCTGGTGGCCTCGATCGTCACGGGGGCGCGGCCGAGCCACGTCCGGCGCGAGGCGGCGGTCGCGCTGACCCGCCGCTGGTCGGCTGGCGCGCCCGGTCGGCGGCATGTGGCCGAGTCCGTCGTGATCCGGCTGCTTCTTCCGGAATGGAAGCGCTGGCTGTTGTTCGCCTGGGTATGGCTGCGTTCGTCCCTCACCGGACGCCGGTGACGCCGCGGCCACGCGGAGCCGACCCGCGTAAGGCGAGTGGCTACCATCAGTGAGCCGGAACGCTGGGGAGGAAGGGGAACCATGTCCGAGCAGTACGAGGCGGTGTTCGCGCGCTACGACACCGACGGAGACGGGCAGCTCACGGTCGAGGAGGTCACCGCGGCCATCGCGGGGATGTTCCCCGCCGCCGAGGTCGCCGACCTGTCGGGCATCGTCAGGGCGCTGTTCGCCGAATACGACGTGGACCGCAACGGGCTGCTGTCGGTGGCGGAGTTCGTCCCGTTGGCGAAGAACCTCCCGGAGCTCGGCTCCGACGACTGACGCCGCACGCGCCGCTCGGCCCGTCTCCCCGCGTGGAGACGGGCCGAGCCGCGTTCACGACTTCGCGGCGGCGACGTCGTCGTCGGTGAGGAAGCCGCCCGACTGGTGCCGCCACAGCCGCGCGTACGCCCCGTCGAGGTCGAGGAGTTCGCTGTGCGACCCCTGCTCGACGATCCGGCCCCGGTCGAGCACGACAAGCCGGTCCATCCGGACGACGGTGCTCAGCCGGTGCGCGACGACCAGCGCGGTCCGGTCGCGCATCAGCCGCCACACCGCCTCCTGGACCAGCGCCTCGCTCTCGGAGTCCAGCGCGCTGGTGGCCTCGTCAAGGAGAAGGACGGGGGAGTCGCGCAGGATCGCGCGGGCGAGCGCGACCCGCTGCCGCTGACCGCCCGACAGCTTGACGCCGCGCTCCCCGACGAGCGTGTCGAGGCCCTGCGGCAGCGCGTCGGCGAACTCGGTGACGTGCGCGGCCCGCGCGGCCCGCATGATCTCCGCCTCACTCGCGTCGGGGCGGGCGAAGGCGATGTTCTCGCGGACCGACCTGTGGAACATCGCGGGCTCCTGCGGCACGTACGCGATGAGCGCGCGCAGGTCGCTCTGCCGCATCCGCGCGATGTCCTGGCCGCCGATGAGGACGCGGCCGCCCTGGACGTCCATGAGGCGCAGCAGGAGCCGTGTGAGGGTGGTCTTGCCGCCGCCCGACCTGCCGACGAGCCCGATCTTCGTGCCGTCGGCGACGGCGAGGTCGAGCCCGTCGAACAGCGGCGCGGCCCCGGGGTGGCCGAAGGTGACCCGCTCGAACCTGACGCCCGCGCCGGACTGACGCGGCGGCTCGGGGTCGGCGGGGTCGAGGACCGTCGGCGGGGACAGGAGCAGCGCGGTGAACTGGGCGGCTTCGGTGAGCGTGCTCTCCAGGCGCCGGTACACCTGGTTGAACTCGAACATGATGCGGGTCGCGCTGGAGTAGTAGGCGAAGGTGACGACGATGGCCTCCGGGCCGAGCCCGCCGCGCAGCGCGACCGCGAGCAGGAGCCCTAGCGCGCTGGTCAGGACCGACATCGGCGCGACGACGGTGTCCACCCGGAGGTTGCCGTAGTCCCAGGACCGAAGGGAGAGCCGCTGTTGCTCGGCGAGCCTTACGCGGTACTCGGCGGCCTCCCTGTCTTCTGCGGCGAAGGCGCGGACGGTCTCCATGTTCGTCACAATGTCTGCGACATGTCCTGACACACGCGCTTTCGCCGCTTCGCGGGCGTCGACCAACGCCTGCCTGCGCCGGATGAACGGAGCGACCATGAAACCCGTGACGACGATGAGCCCGACCAGCACCAACACGAGCAGCGGGTCGTAGTGCCACAGCACGACCGAGGCGAACGTCACGGGGATCAGGCTCGCCATGACGGAGAACGTCAGCGTGTCGGCGAAGTGCTCGAACCCGCCCGAGTAGCTCAGGACGCGCTTGGTCAGGGACCCGGCGAAGGACTCCTGGAAGAACGCGGCGTCCTTGGCGAGCAGTTCGTCCATGCCGTGCGCGCCGAGGTGCTCGATGCCGCGCGCGTCGGCGCGGTTGAGGAAGTGCAGGCCGCAGCGCCACAGCGCCTCGCCGACGAGCAGCGCGCCCGCGAAGCCGAGCACGTAGGGCATGAGGTCGCCGACGGACGAGTCCCCGCCTTCGGCGAGCCGTCCTACGAGGGCTCCCACGCAAAGGGAAGCCAGGTAGGTGATGAAGATGTTGCCCAGCGCGGGCAAGAGGAACATCGGCAGTGTGATGCGCCACTGTCGGCGGATCTCCCCGCAGTAGCGGCGCACCACAAGGCGCACCGCCTCCTTGCCCGCCGACTTCCCGTCGGCCTCCCCGTCCCCCGTCATCGAGCCCTCCCCTCGAGCAGGCGAAAAATCCCATCCTGCCGCGCGTCCGGCGCGGGGGTCGAACCGTTTATCGGCTACAGAGGGCTCGTCGCGGCGGTAGCCGACTGTGACCGTCCGGTTTCGGGAGTGGGCGGAGGTGAGCGCCGGGTGTCCCGAACCTGAACGTAATCCATACTTTTTCTGTCTATAATATGCGCTTTATGCGGCCCGCCAGCGGCGTCATTCTTAGGGGGCCGCGGTCTGTGTATGGGGAAGCATCTGTTCATGCGTGGGATCTTCGGTCCGGGCGACCGACGCGGTCCGGCCGCCCGTGGGCGCGCCCGTGCCGGGTCGCTAGTCCGTGTGCTCGCGGCCGTGGCGCTGCTCGCGGCGTCACTGTCGGCATGGGGGGACGACCCTCCCGAGGCGCTGCCCATGACGCAGCCCAAGGGCCCGTCCGTCACCGCCGACGGCCTGCTTGAGCTGCCCGCGCTCACCCCGGTGATGCACTGCGCGGCCCTCGTCGGCCTGCCCCTCGACGGCGTCACCGACGCCCCCGCGAAGATCACCTCGGCCACCGTGACGACCAAGGGAAGGTCCGCCCCCTACTGCTCGGTGCGAGGCACGATCGCCCCCGCCAACACGATCGTCCTCCGGCTGCCCGTCGAAGGCTGGACCCAGAGGTACGTGCAGACGGGCTGCGGCGGTAGGTGCGGCCGCGCCGTCATCGCCTACGGACAGGCCGACGACTGCGCGCCCGTACGCGCGGGCACCCTCGCCACCGCCACCACCGACATGGGACACCAGGGCCGTAACGACGGCTCATGGGCCGACGGCGACCCGCAGGCGCAGATCGACTTCGCCTACCGCGCCACGCACGTGACGGCCCAGGTCGCCAAGGCGATCATCACGAAGTTCTACGGCAGCCCGCCCGCCTACTCGTACTTCATCGGCTGCTCCGACGGCGGCCGCGAGGGCCTGATGGAGGCCCAGCGCTACCCCGACGAGTTCGACGGCGTCGTCGCCGGTGCCCCCGCCAACAACCTCCTGGTCCAGAACTTCTTCCACCACGGCTGGAGCATCCTCGCCAACCGGGACAAGCGCGGCGACCCGATCCTGCGCGCCCACCGGCTCCCGCTGCTGCACAAGGCCGTCCTGAACGCCTGCGACTCCCTCGACGGCCTCGCCGACGGCGTCCTCGACGATCCGCGCCGCTGCGACTTCGACCCCTGGACGCTGCGCTGCGCCCCCGGACAGGACCGCGCGACCTGCCTGACCGCCGCCGAGATCGGCGCGGTCCAGCGGCTGCACGCGGGCGCGGTGGACGACAAGGGCGTGCGGCTCGAACCCCACGTCGCGCACGAGTGGGGGTCGGAGCTCGGCTGGAGCCTGTTCGTCCCGTCCAGAAACGGTCAGTCGACGTACAGCGAAAGGTCGGTGCTCGCTTACGGCAGATATCTGGGCCGCACGAACGTCGCCGACCCCGACTGGGACCTGTCTGACCTGAAGTTCACCGCCGAGACCTTCTGGGACCTCGTACGCTCCTCGTCCTACCTGTCGGCCATGGACCCCGACCTCGGCGAGTTCCAGCGCTCCGGAGGCAAGCTGCTGCTCTGGCACGGCTGGAACGACCAGTACATCGCCCCCAGAAGCACCCTCGCCTACTACGAGGCCATGCGCGCCGCCATGGGCGGCCAGGCCGTCGACGCCTTCACGCGGCTCTACCTCTTCCCCGGCCTCGCGCACTGCGCGGGCGGCGAGGGCCCCAACGACTTCGACGTCCTCACCCCGATGATGGCCTGGGTGGAGAGCGGCAGGGCCCCGGGGGAGATCATCGCGACCCGCCAGGGCGACGAGCCCGTCACGCGGCCCGTGTACCCCTACCCCGCGGTGGCGCGCCACGACGGCAAGGGCGACCCCGACGAGGCGGCGAGCTTCACGTCGGTCACCCTCCCCGACGAGCCTTTGACGGACCTCGAGTGGCTCGGACGACGGCTCTACTCAGGCGACTACCAGACGACGTGCGAGGCGGACGACGACGAACTCGTCTGCCGTCCCTCGGACACATGGCTCAGCCGTTCCAGGCCCGCCCTCGAGGTGCAGCGCACCGATTCCCATGACCGGCTGTTGCCGCATATTCCACTTTCGTGAATTTTCCTGCCAGGGAGCTCCCGATTAAGCCTTGCGAACGCCCCTCCCGAGGGGGCCTTAACTCCAGTCCTGATCTGCTTATAGCCTATGCTCCCTCGGAGCCAGGCGGCAGAGGTCACCGTCCGCCCTGGGCAGTCATCGGCAAGCGGGGTGTGTCTTGAGTCGTCCGTCGAGTCGCGAGGCGTATTTCGACAACGCCAAATTCATCATCGGCTGCCTCGTCTTCATCGGCCACGCCTTCACCTGGATCGACCTCGGCCGGTGGTTCACCGCCTTCGAGGCGATGGGCTCGTCGTTCCGGATGCCCGTCTTCGCCTTCCTCGTGGGCTACTTCAGCCAGGGCTTCCTGCGCTCCACCGGACGCGCCCGCAGGCTCATCGCGAAGATCGCCCTCGCGTACCTGATCTTCGACCTGCTCTACCAGATGCTCGACGCGTTCCTCGGGCTGCGGCCGTTCGAGTTCAGCCCGCTCGCGCCGTACACGCACCTGTGGTTCCTCACCGCGATGTTCCTTTGGCGGGGGAGCGCCCCGATCTGGTGGCAGATGAAGTACCCGTTCGCCGTGTCGGTGTTCGTCTCGCTCGTCGCCGGTCTGTCGGAGATGGGGATCTTCACGAAGATCCTCTCGATGCTCCCGTTCTTCGTGCTCGGCCTGATGATCAAGCGTGAGCACTTCGACGTGCTGCGCCGTCCGAGCGTCAGGGTCGCTGCGGTGGGCGTCCTGTTGGCGGAGTTCGCCCTGCTCGCCGCACTCGTGGGCAGATTCGACGGCCGTGACTTCTTCCGCGCCCTGTGGAACCGCTCCTACAAGGTCGCGGAGTTCGGCCCGCTGTTCGGCCCCGGCCTGCGCTTCCTCGCCATCTTCGGCACGATCGCGGTGGGCGCGTCGATCCTCGCGCTGATCCCGACGCGCGCGGGCTTCGTCTCCCGGCTCGGCAGCCGCTCCCTGTACATGTACGTCCTGCACTACGGGATCATCCGCGTCTGCCTCGCCCTCGGCGTCTTCAAGTTCGTGCCCTCGGGCAACCTCGGCGCGGTCATCACCGTCGCGACATGTGTGGCCCTGGGCGTCGTCCTGTGCAGCCGTCCCACCCAGCTGGTCTTCCGCAACCTCCTGGAACCCCCCACCGACTGGCTCTTCCGCGCCCGCCGCAAGCCCACCCGGCCGCAGACCCCCCAGCCGGCCGCCCGGACCGCCCCCAAGCCCCACCCCATCCCGTCCCCCTCCCCACCCCTGGACGCCCCACCCCTGGACGCCTCCCCCACCCGCACAACCCCCGACCGCACTCCAAGACCCGTCAAGTAGCCGCCCTCCGGGGCTAGCCGCAGGCCCCCACCTCCGCCTAGCCCCGCAGCCCTTCCGCACACGCCGCGCAGTGGACGAGCCACCCTTGCGGGCCCGCTACCAACTCTCCGCCTTGCGCCGAGACCCACACCGAGCAGAGCGCACACCGTCCGGCAAACCCGTTACGACGCCCCTTCCCGCTGCCCGCCCGACGCTCCCGCCCACCCGTCGCAGTCGGCTCCTCACCACGGGCCCGCCCCACGATCTGCTTGACCCTGGCACACGACACCCGACTGCTGATCCGCATCATCAGATCCGTCGGCCCGCCGTTGGCGAGGAGGTTGAGTGACCCGTGCCAGAGGATCTCGTCGTCCACGATCATGACCTTCTCGTGCATCCGCGGCCTGGCGACGACCTCGCACCCCGCCTCGCGCAGCCGCGCCGTCAACCTGCCGCCCTTCTCCTCCGGCGGGTGCTCACGCGTGTACACCACGACCCGCACCCCCGCCTGCACACGCGGCCGCAGCCGCCCGATCCAGTAGGAGACGGCGCGGTCGTCAAGGAACGCGCAGTAGATCTCGACGGACGCGGCGGCCCGCTCGATGTCCCACTCGACGGCACGCCGCACCTCGTCCTTGGGAAAGAACGCGGGCCGGACGAGCTCGTCCTCGCCGAGTCCGGCAAGCTCCGACGCCATCCGGACGGGCACAAGATCACCGACCGGCAGCCGGCTCGCGTGGCGGAGCAGGTAGTCGAGCATCCGCCTGGTCTCGCTCCCCTGCGGGAGCGTCCTGGTCAGGAACTCGACGTCGGCGACCACCACAAGATGGTCCTGCGCGCGGCTCAGAGCCACGTTGAGCAGTCGGCACGTGTGCGACGACAGCCCGGACCCCTCATAGAAGTACCCGGGCCTGTCGCCCGCCCCCGCGACCGTGTCGATGACGACCACCGGCCGCTGGCTCCCCTGAAACCGGTGCACGGTGTCGACGAGCCCGTCGAAGGACCCCCCGAACCGCTGCGACACGCTCTTCTGCAGCGACACCACCTGATCGCGATACGGCGCGATGACGGCCATCCGATCCGTCGGCGCCCCCTCCCCCCGAAAGCCCGGCAGAACATCACCGGCCTGCAGCCCCCTGACCAGCTCGTGGATCACCGCCTCGTGGACCGGGTTGGTCGTGTGGCCGCCGCGCCTCGGCCTGAGCGACAGCGCCCTGCGCTGCTCCCCGGTGTCCACCAGCACAAGCGGGCCGCCGAGCAGCTTGGACGCGGGCAGGCGGCTGACGTCGTCGCGCCCGGTCAGCAGCGGCGCGTCGGGGTAGGCGACGGCGTTCACCACGGCGCAGATCGCCGGCCGCATCCGATACTGCTCAACCAGCGAGACGAGCCGCCCATCACGCCGAACCGTCCCGCCCGGATCCACGAGTCCCGCCGCGTGAAAGACGTCGCGGTCCATCCACTCCCGTGAGTGAGCCCTGTCCGCCTCACTTGCCTCCCGGTCCCCGGAGCCCATGGTGACGGCGGGCAGCTGCCGAAAGTCCCCGGCCACCACAACGCGCTGCCCGGCAAGCCCGGCGAGATACCACGCCGACGGCAGATCGACCATGCCCGCCTCATCGATCACGACCACATCGACCTTGTCGAGCAACCGCCGAGACTGCACGGCCTTGGCGACCGTAGCCCCCACCACCCGACACCGCCCGCGTACTGGTCAAGCGATTGCGGTGATGTCTCCGTTGTCGAAGTAGATGGCTTGGTGAAGGCGTCCGCCGAGGGCGGTGGCGTAGCGTGCGAGTACTTCCTGGCCGGAGATCTTGCCTTGTTCGATCTGGGAGACCCGCCCCTTGGTCACGCCCATGCGTTCGGCGACCTGTTCCTGGGTGAGCCCTCGGGCGCGCCGGATCTCCGCGAGCCGATGCCCGAGGACTTCGGCGAGGAGTTCCCTCTTGCCTTCGGCTACGGCGGCTTCTCCGCCCGCCCGTTCGACGTGCTCGGCCCGGATGTCCTTCCACCGCGAGTAACCGCTCATCGCCTGTCCCCTTCCTCCTCCGCACGAGACCGCAGGTAGATCCCGTACCGCTCTTCGGCCAGCGGAATCGCCTCTCTGTACCATTCGTTCCACCGTGCGGCCTTGTCACCGGCCACCAGCAGGATGCTGGATCTCCAGGGATCGAACGCGAACAGAATCCGTACGGTGCCCGGCCTCAACTCCTTGAGATTCTTGATCGTCGAGTTGGTGATCGTGTCCACCAGGGGCCGTCCCAGGCCGGGGCCGCCTTCAGCCAGAGCATCGATCGCCTGAACGACTCGCGCGTGTGCGGCATCGTCCAGGCCCTCGATCCACTCACGCACCTCGTCTACGACGTAGATCTCCCACTCGCTCTCCACCATACGTGAAGTTTAGTAATAGGTATACCTGGGCCGCTGGCGGTTCCGTCAATCGGGGCGTCGCCGAGAGCCTGCTCGATCGCGTGCCGCTGGTAGGCGTTCAGCGTGAGCGAGTGGTAGTCCTTCACGAGCGCCGACGGGTCAGGCACCCGTCCTACGGATGGCCGTCCCTCGCCGAGCATCCACCCCGCTTTCGCGGAATCGATCAGCTTGTCGCCGCCGCCGATCCGCTTCAGCTTGTCCGCGAGGAGGAACTAGCCCCGCCGTCTCGTCCTCCCGTACGCGGACCTCCGCGACGCGTTCGCCGAGCGCTGCCTCGGTCGTCAGCCGGACCTTACGGTGTGCGCCCCACACCGCCTCCCCGGCCGTCCACTCCCGTGCTCCTGGCCCTCTGACCAGCACTTCGTCCCGCTGGAAGGGGCTCTGCTCGAAAGGGGTGTCGAACTCGTACTCGAACCGCCCGCCGTCCCCGCCGACGCGTCTGCCGTTCCGAAGGGCGATCCCGTCCCGCTTCCGGTCCGCCCGCAGCGCCGCCCTGACCTCCGCCCGAACCGCCTTCTCCAGCTCGCCGACCACCCCCGCACGCCCCACCCGACCTCCCGCCGCCAGTCTCCCTTTGAGATTCCCTAGATCGTCACCGATCCCCCACAACACGGTCAACCCAGCCAACAAAAGCAGAACGCCCCGCTCCGGAGGGAGTGGGGCGTTCTTGGGCTTTGGAGGGGTCAGGTGGTTGTGGTGGTGTCTTTGTTGTTGGAGTCGTGGGTGAGGGCTTCGGCGAGGAGTTGCCTCTTGCCTTCGGCTATGGCGGCTTCTCCGCCCGCCCGTTCGACGTGTTCGGCCCGGATGTCCTTCCACCGCGCGTAAGCGCTCATCGCCTGGCCCCTTCCTCTGCGCGGGATCGCGGGTAGATCCCGTACCGCTGTGCCAACGTGGGGAAAGCAGAACGCCCCGCTCCGGAGGAGTGGGGCGTTCGGGGGTGCGCCGCCAGGGACTCGAACCCCGGACCCGCTGATTAAGAGTCAGCTGCTCTAACCAACTGAGCTAGCGGCGCGCAACGGAGAGAAGACTACCGGGGTGGGGGGAGTTGTGCGAATCGGGCGGTGCGGAGGATTTGGGTCAGGCCGAGGGCCCAGAGGGGGTAGAGGGCGAGCCAGGCGAGGCGGAAGGAGTCGGGGGTGAAGGCGCCGGTGGGGCTCGCGAAGTCGAGGATGAGGCCCATGGCGAGGATGGCGGCCATCGCGCCGAAGAAGCCGCCCCCGTTGACGATCCCCGCGGCGACGCCGTGGTTGGCGGGCGGGTTGTGGTCGCGGGCGTGGTCCATGCCGATCATGCTGGCCGGCCCGCCCACCGACGTCGTCACGGTGACGAGCACGAGCAGCCAGACCGGCGCGTGCCCCGGCCACAGCAAAACCGCCGTCCAGCATGACGCGAGCAGCACGACGATCCCGACCGCCGCCTTCGTCCGCAGGTGCGGCCGCGGCCCGAGCACCCGCCCGAGGACGGGCCCGGCCACCATGTTCGCGACGACGAAGACGGTGAGGAACGCCCCGGCCGTCTCGGGGGAGAGCCCCTGCGCCGTGACGAGGTACGGGTAGCCCCACATCAGCGCGAACGCGTTCCCGGCGGCCTGCGTGGTGAAGTGCGTCCACATCCCGAGCCGCGTCCCCGGACGCCGCCACGCGGCCGCGAGCGACGTCAGGAGCCGCTCGGAGCCCGCGTCCGAGGTCCTGGCCTCCCTGAGGACGGGCGGGTCCCTGAGGACGAGCACGGCGAGCACCCCGACGAGCACGCCGACCGCCGCGACAGACCCGAACGCGGTCGACCAGCCCGGCCCGTGCAGCAGCGCGACGAGGGGGATCGCGGACAGGATCTGCCCGGTCTGCCCGAGCGTCGCGGTGAGCTGGGTGGCGAGCGGCGCGTGCCGGGGCGGGAACCACCCGGTGACCAGCCCGAGCACGCTGATGAACGTGGCCGCGTCACCCGCCCCGACCAGCACCCGCGCGGTGACGGCGGTCGCGACGTTCGGCGCGAAGGCGAGCGCGATCTGTCCGGCGGCCATGAGCAGCGCGCCCGCGGCGATCATGATCCGGGGCCCGTACCTGTCGAGCAGAATGCCCACGGGGATCTGCAGCGCCGCGTAGACGAGCACCTGAAGGACGGCGAACGACGACAGCACGCCCGCGGAGATCGCGAACCTGTCGGACGCCTCGAGCCCCGCGACGCCGAAGGACGTCCGGTGCAGGATCGCCGCGGCGTACGCGAGCACCGCGATCGACGCAAGGAGCCAGGCGGCCTTCGGGACCCGCTGAACCGAGGACACCGAGGACACGGCGGTGGGGGCGGGAACCGGGACACTTGGCACGATCCATAACTTTATGGTCCGTTGACCGTGCCCCCGCCTGGCGGGGTCGTCCCGTCTAGGTCCAGTACATCGGCAGCACCCTCCCGTCGTAGTACGGGAAGGAGGATGCGCGACCACGGCAAAGGGTTGTCCCGCGCAGGGTAACCGTTGGATCACACTGGGCTAGTCGAGGACGCGCTCCGCGAGCACGCCGCGCCACAGCGCGATCGCCACCGCCCGGTTGGGGACGCCGAGCTTGGCGTAGATCCGGTTCACATGGTTCTTGATCGTCTTCTCGCTGAGATACAGCTCACGCGCGATCTCGCCGTTGGACCGGCCGGACGCGATGAGGTCCATGACCTCCGCCTCGCGCGCCGAAAGGCCGAGCCCCGCCTTGGCCGCCGCCCTGACCGCGCGGATGAGGTCCATGGGCTCCCCGGCCTCCGGCAGGTCGGCCCCCAGCACGAGGACCCGGCACCGCTTGTCGAGCGCGGGCGCGAACGCGGGGTCGTCGAGGACGACGACGTCGGGGCGCAGCCGCAGCACGTGGGGGAGGGGGTCGGCGGGGGTGTCGCCGACCACCACGGTCTCGCCGGGGATCGCGAAGCGGCCCACGAGGTCCGCCCGCGTGCGGGCGTCCGCGTGCACCACCAGGACCCTGACGGGTTCACGCCCGTCACCCATCGTGCCCATCGCCGGCTCCACTCGTCGCGATCGCCCGTCCGGAGGGGGGATCGTAACCCCCAGGACATGACCGGCGGTATACCCGGCGGTCACCGATCCCGGCGAGATCGTCGCTCAGGAGAGCTGCGGCATGACCTCGGAGGCGATGAGCTCCAGGTGATCGAGGTCCGACAGATCGAGTATCTGGAGGTAAAGACGGGTCGCCCCGAGTTCGGCGAAACGCCCGATCCGGTCGACGACCTCGGCGGGGCTCCCGGCGAATCCGTTCTGCCGGAGTTCGTCCACCTCGCGGTGGATCGCCTTGGCGCGCCGGGCGATCTCCGCCTCATCCCTGCCGCAGCACACGACCTGCGCTGCCGAGTAGACGAGCTCGCGCCCTGCGGCCGCCGCCCTTACCCGGTCGAAGGCCGCGCCGGTGTCCTCGATCGAGCTGAACGGCACGTTGTACTCGGCGGCGAACTTCGCGGCGAGGCGCGGGGTGCGCTTCGGCCCAGTGCCGCCGATGAGGATCGGGGGACCGCCCGCCTGGACGGGCTTGGGCAGCGCGGGCGAGTCCTTGATCGTGTAGTGCTTGCCCGCGTAGTCGAAGCTGCCCTCGGCGCGCCACAGGCCGGTGATGACGTCGAGCTGCTCCTCGAGCTTCTCGAACCGCTCGCCGGTCGGCGGGAACGGGATGCCGTACGACTCGTGCTCGGCCTGGTACCAGCCGGCGCCGAGGCCGAGCTCGACCCGTCCGCCGCTCATCTGGTCGACCTGCGCGACGCTGATCGCGAGCGGCCCCGGCAGCCGGAACGTCGCGCTGGTGACGAGGGTGCCGAGCCGGATGGTCGACGTCTCGCGGGCGAGTGCGGCGAGCGTCAGCCAGGCGTCGGTGGACCCGGGCAGGCCGGTGCCGCCGCCGGCGATCTGCTGGTAGTGGTCGGAGCGGAAGAACGCCCCGAAGCCGAGGCGTTCCGCCTGCTGGGCGACGGCGAGGAGGTCGCCGTACGTCGCGCCCTCCTGCGGTTCGGTGAAGATGCGGAGTTCCATGGAGGAAACCTTCCCGTCGGGCGTCGACACGGTTGCCAATTTGTTTCCCGATACGTCTTAAAATCAGTTATTTGTCACGCTAAGATCATCCCTCCTGTGAACTGTGTCACACTACGAGGGATGCGTGATGGGTGGGAGACGGCACCGCACGCGGTCCATCCGGCGAATGATCTTCTCACTGCTCGCGGTGCCGGTGGCGGCGCTTGTGGTGCTCTGGGCGGTCATGCTGTCCACGTCCCTCCAGGACAGCCTCCGGCTGCTCCAGGCGCGCGATTACCTCGCCAAGGTGGTCGAGCCGATGAGCGCGCTCACCGCCTCGCTCCAAGCGGAGCGCCGCATGTCGATGGCCTACCTCGGCGCGGACCCCGCCGTCGGCATCACCGGCCTGCACGCCCAGCGGCTCATCACCGACCGGGCCGCGGACGCCGTCAGAGGGCACACCCTGTCGTCGGGCTACGAACGCGCCACCAACGAACTCACCAGGACGCGGACGAAACGGACTCTCGACCGACTGGCGTCCCTCAGCGCGCTACGCGAGGCCGTAGGGAACGGCGGCGTCTCCCCGCCCGACGTGCTGCGCCAGTACACCGACCTCATCGTGTCGGCCAACCTCGTCTACGACGCCGCCGACACCGCCGACGCCGGGATCACCCGCGACATCCGCACACAGATCGGCCTCGCCGACGCGTTCGAACTCCTCAACTACGAGGACGCGCTCCTCGTCGGCGTACTCGACGCCGGAGCACCCCGTCAGACCGTCCATGTCGAGTTCGTCAAAGCCGTCGGCGCTCAGCGCGCGCGCTACGCCGAGCTGATGCGGCAGATGAACACCACCGACGCGCTCGCACTGGAACGGCTGCACAAGTCCGCACACCACGCCGCGTTCGTCGTCCTCGAAGACGCGCTCGTCGCCGACCGCGGCACCGCGGCCGACCCCACGATCGACGCCGGGGCCTGGCACACCGCCTCGGAACGCTGGCGCAACGACCTCACCGCCTTCACCGAGACGTCACGGCACGACCTCGCCACCCGCGTCGTGGAGTGGGCCCAGGGCGTCGTGTTCCGGCTCGCGTTCACCGCCGGGCTCGGCCTCGTCGCGATCATCGTCGCGGTCACCGTCGGCCTGCGCCTCGCGCGGCGGCTCATCGCGGAGAACCGGCGCATGGTCCAGGAGCTTGAGACCTTCACCAACGAGAAGCTGCCGCGCATCCCAGCGCTCGTCCAGGAGGGCGCGGAGATCGACCTCGACACCGGCGTCCGCGCCGACGACTACACGATCACCGAGATCGCCAGGGTCTTCGACGCCTTCGACAGCTCGCGGCGCGCGGTCGTCGCCGCGACGGTCAGCGAGGCGGCGGCGCGGCGCGGGCTCGGCGCGGTGTTCGTCAACCTCGCAAGGCGCAACCAGGTGCTGCTGCGCCGCCTGCTGAAGATGCTCGACGGGATGGAGCGCAAGGCCGGCTCGCCCGAGGACCTGAACGACCTGTTCGCCATCGACCATCTCGTGACGCGCATGCGACGGCACGCCGAGGGCCTGATCATCCTCGCCGGACAGTCGGCAGGACGCACCTGGCGGCGTCCCGTCCCGCTCGTGGACGTCGTGCGCGGCGCGGTCGCCGAGGTCGAGGACTACACCCGCGTCAAGGTCTCCGCCTCGCTCCCGGACACCGCGCTCAGCGGCACCGTCGCCGCCGACGTCATCCACCTGCTCGCCGAGCTCGTCGAGAACGCCGTCATGTACTCGCCGCCGGAGATGCAGGTCGAGGTCACCGGCCAGCTCGTCGCGCACGGGCTCGCCGTCGAGGTCGAGGACCGCGGACTCGGGCTGGAGGAGGCCAAGCTCGCGTCGTTCAACCAGACCCTCGCCGAAGCGCCCGACTTCGACCTGTTCGACAGCGCGCGGCTCGGCATGTTCGTCATCGCCAGGCTCGCCCGCAAGCACGACATACGGGTGCAGCTCAGGCCGTCGCCTTACGGCGGCGTAACAGCCATCGCCCTTATCCCCGCCGTCTTGCTCGCAGAGGCGGACGAGGAGGGGGAGCCCCAGCCGTCCGAGCCAGAGCCGCGTCCGGAGGAGTCGCGGCCGAAGGTGCGGATGGAGCCCGCGGTAGTCCGGGCGCCCGCACTGGAGGGCGAGCTGCCCAAACGGGTCCGCCAACGCAGTCTCGCACCGCAGCTCCAACGCGGTCGCGACGGCGACGAGCGGGCCGACACAGCCACCGCGTCAGGGCCCGGGCAGCCCGTCGTGCGGGGGCCGGAAGAGGCGCGCAGCGTCATGTCGGCGATGCAGCAGGGCTGGCAGCGCGGGCGCGCCGAGGTTCAGTCGCGTGAGGAAGGACGGGAAGACCGTGAGCGCTGACCAAACATCCCAGGGGGACATCAACTGGCTCCTCAACGCGATGCTCGACCGTGTCGTGGAGGCACGGCACATCGTCGTGCTGAGCGGAGACGGCCTGCGCATCGCGTCGTCGCGGGGGCTGCTCCGCGACGACGCCGAGCATCTGTCGGCCGTCGCGTCGGGCTTCCAGAGCCTCGCGCGCGGCACCGCCGAGCACTTCGCGGCGGGCAACGTGCGGCAGACCATCGTGGAGATGGACGGAGGGTTCCTGTTCGTCACCGCGGCCGGGCACGGCGCGTGCCTCGCCCTGCTCGCCGAGGAGGGCGCGGACGTGGGCGTCATCGCCTACGAGATGGCGCTCCTGGTCAGCCGGGTCGGCGAGCACCTGTCCGCCGAGGCGCGCGTGCCGGGCCGCTGACCATGGACGAGCCCGCGTGGGCCGAGGAGGACGCCGGCCCGATCGTGCGCCCCTACGCGTTGACGGGGGGACGCACCCGCCACGACTCGGGGGCGGTGCTCGACCTCGTCGACCTCATCGTCGCGGGCGAGGCCGAGCCCACCGCGGCGATGGAGCTCGGACCCGAGCACCTGGTGATCCGGCGGCTCGCCGCCGACCACCCCTCGGTCGCTGAGGTGGCCGCCGACCTCGACCTTCCGGTCGACGTCGTCCGGGTGCTGCTCGGCGACCTTCTGCGGTACGGGCTGATCCGCGTACGCAAGCCCGCCTCGGTGTCGCGCCTTCCCGACGCGCGCCTGCTCAAGGAAGTGATGGATGGACTCTCAGCGCTTTAGCCCGGACCCCGTGGCGATCAAGATCATGGTCGCGGGCGGCTTCGGCGTCGGAAAGACGACACTCGTGGGCGCGGTCAGCGAGATCAGGCCGCTGCGCACCGAGGCGATGATCACCGAGCGGAGCGAGGGCGTCGACGACATCGGGCACGTCAAGGACAAGTCCACCACGACCGTCGCGATGGACTTCGGGCGGATCACCCTGCGCGAAGGGCTCAGCGTCTACCTTTTCGGCACGCCGGGCCAGGACCGTTTCTGGTTCATGTGGGACGAACTGGCCACGGGCGCGCTCGGGGCCGTCGTCATGGCCGACACGCGAAGGCTCGCGGACTGCTTCTCGTCGGTGGACTACTTCGAGGAGCGCGGGCTTCCGTTCGTCGTCGCCGTCAACTGCTTCGACGGGGCCAAGCGCTATGACGTCGACTCCGTCAGGGTCGCGCTCGACCTCGACGCGCGGGTCCCGGTCGTGCTGTGCGACGCGCGCCGCCGTGAGTCGGCCAAGAACGCCCTGGTGACCCTCGTGCGCCACGTGCTCGAGCGGACGGAGCCCGCGGCGTGAGGACGTTCACCGCGGCGGCCGTCGGCCTCGTGTCGGCGCTCGCGCTGCTCACCGGCTGTGCGGCCGAGACGAGGGTCGCCGCGCCGGGCACCCCGGGCGTCACCGCGGCCCCGTGCCCGAAGCCGGTCAACAAGGGCAACGGCTGCATCTACCTGGGCACCCTGACCGACCTCTCCGGCCCGTTCAGCCCCCTGACGACCCTCGGCACGCGGGCGCAGGAGGCGTTCTGGGCGCGGGTCAACGCCGAGGGCGGCATCGGCGGCTACGACATCGACGTGGCCACCTACGTCCGCGACACCGGCTACGACGTCGCGGCGCACGAGCGGATGTTCACCGAGACCAAAGACCACGTCCTGGCTTACGCGCAGATGCTCGGGTCGCAGCACACCCTGCGGGTCCTGCCGACGATGGAGAACGAGCAGATCGTCACGACGCCGATGAGCTGGACGTCGCAGTGGGCGTTCTCCACGAACGTGGTCGAGTCGGGCAGCAACTACTGCTTCGAGGCGATGAACCTCGTGGACTACGCGGCCGAGTACTTCCCGCTCGAGGACCAGCCGTTCAAGATCAAGAGCGTGGTGTCGGTGCACTACCCGGGCGAGTACGGGGCCGACGCGGCGGCCGGGGCCAAGCTCGCCGCACGACGGCACGGCTTCGCGTTCTCCGACGTCGAGGTCAAGACGGGCTCGGGGGCGACGACCGTCCAGCGGGTGCTGAAGGAGAAGCCGAGCCTTATCCAGCTTTCGATGTCCCCGTCTGACGCGTCCGCGTTCGTCATCGGGGCCGTCGCCGCCGGGTACAAGGGAAGGTTCCTCGGCAGTACGACCGGCTGGCACCACGCCATGGCAGGGCTGCCGGGGGTGCGTCAGCAGTACTGGCAGGCGGGGGCCTGGTGGCCGTTCGCCGCCGACTCGCCGGGACACGCCGCCATGCGCAGGGCCGTGGGCGACGTCACCCCCGACGACTCCTACGTGAGCGGCTGGACGTTCTCCTACCCGCTGCTCCAGGCCCTGCGGGACACCGCGGCATCGGGCTCGATCACCCGGGGGCGGCTGCTCCAGGCCGTCCGCGACCTCAGGGCCGTGGACTACGAGGGCATCCTCCCGGTCGAAGCCGGCGACACGACGAACCCGTACCGGGGGACCGTCATCAGCCGTCCAGACGACGGGCAGTACACCGGGGTCCGGGTCGTCACCGACTTCTACGTCGGGGACACCGCGCGGGCGCACATCCTCACGTCGGCCTGCTACCACGCGACGGGCTGAGCCCCGCGGGGGCCGTCGCGCGCGGTCCCCGCGGGGAAAGGCGATTCCCAAATTTTGGGGAAAACTCCCGGGGAAGATCTGTTCTTTCCGATTCGCGTACTTTTCTCGGCCGACCCTCGGGTAGGGATCTGGGCGACAAGTACTTTTTCGGGGGAGTCGCCGATGAACATCGGACAGAGTTTTCAGAGCATGTTCGACACGGTCGTGCGCACACTGCCGCAGATACTCGTGTTCGTCGTGGTCCTGGTGGTCGGCTGGATCATCGCCAAGATCCTGCGCAACGTCGTCACGAGGCTGCTCCACAAGGTCAACTTCGACCGGCTGACCGAGCGCGGGGTCGTCGGCGACGCGCTGTCCCGCAGCGACTACACCGCATCGGGCCTGGTGGGGGCCCTGGTCTACTACGCGATCCTGCTGGTCGCGCTCCAGATGGCCTTCGGCGTCTTCGGGACGAACCCGATCAGCACGTTCCTGACCGCGGTCGTCGCGTGGATCCCGAGACTGATCGTCGCGATCGTCCTCGTGGTGCTCGCCGCCGCCATCGGCCACGCGCTCAAGAACATCACCAACGCGGCCCTGGGCGACCTGTCTTACGGGCGCGTCCTGGCCAACCTCGTCGAGATCTTCGTGGTCGCGCTCGGTGTGATCGCCGCGCTGAACCAGATCGGGGTCGCCAACGCGATCACCGGCCCGGTGCTCATCGCGGTGCTGGCCACCGTGGGCGCGATCCTGGCGATCGGCGTCGGCGGCGGCATGATCCGGCCCATGCAGCAGCGCTGGGAGCGCTGGCTGGACAGCATGGAGAACGAGACGAAGTCGCGGCGCGGTGGGGCCCGCGCGCGCGGCCGTGAGGACGCCATGCGCGGCGAGGGGGCGGGCGCGCGCAGCCCGCACGCGACCCCGCAGGACACCGGGGCGACCAGCCCCTCAGGCTCGAACCTGGGCGGCGCCCAAGGCGGGTCGGAGTGGCCGGGTCAGACTCCGCCGCGGTAGGCGCGGCAGGTGACGCGGCGCACAGGCCGTCTTCCCGCCTTCAGGCCGGGGGGACGGCCTCGGTCATGCGCTCGGCCTCGAGCGAGCGCTGCTCCTCGAGCTGCTGAAGTTCGATCATCCGCTGCACGGTGAGTATCCGCTGGGCGTGCCAGTCGAGGCGCGGGCCGAGCGTCCAGCCGGTCTCGGCGCAGCCGCTGACGAAGCCGTCGAGGTACTCAAGCAGGGTCGACGGGTTCGGCTCGAGGCCGCTCGCGGTGAGGATGTCGCGCACCGCGGCGGAGTGCTGGTCGGCCGAGGCGTGCAGGCCGGGGGCCCAGCCGACGCGGCTGAGGGGGGTGAGGTGGGAGGTCTCCGAAGGCATGGCATAACTGTAGTCAAGATCTCGTCAAGAGGAAACTCGGCGTCAAACTCCCGCAAATTCGGCCGATATCAAGATCTGTCGGACAACGCCTGGGTACCTCCCCCGGCATGGAACCCGGCATCGAAACTGCGGCGACGGACTTCGACGTGCTCGTGATCGGCTCGGGCTTCGGCGGCGCGGTCGCGGCGCTCAGGCTGAGCGAGAAGGGCTATCGCGTCGGCGTCCTTGAGGCGGGTCGGCGACGGGCCCGCACGGCCCTCCCGGCCACCTCGTGGCGGCTGCGGGACTATCTGTGGATGCCGGGGGTCGGCCTGCACGGCATCCAGCGGGCCGGGATTCTGCGCGGCGACAGGTCGGGGCGCATGCTCGTCCTGGGCGGGGCCGGGCACGGAGGCGGCTCGCTCGTCTCGGCGAACGTCTTCCAGCGGCCGTCCGACGGGTTCTTCACCGCGCCCCAGTGGGCGCACATCACCGACTGGAAGAGCGAGCTCGAACCTTACTTCGACCAGGCGTCCCGGATGTTCGGCGTCATGGAGAACCCCACGACCACCGCCGCGGACCTGCTGCTGCGCCAGACGGCCGCCGAGACCGGGGCGTCCGAGACGTTCCGGCGCGCGCCCGTCGGGGTGTTCTTCAACGATCCGGCCGGGGTGCAGGTGCCCGACCCGTACTTCGGCGGGACGGGACCGGCCCGCAGCGGCTGCATCGAGTGCGGCGAGTGCATGACCGGCTGCCGTCACGGGGCCAAGAACACGCTGCCGGAGAACTACCTCCACCTCGCCGAGCGGGCCGGGGCCGTCATGCACACCTCGTGCGAGGCGGTGGCGGTGCGGCCCGAGGCGTCGGGCGGGTTCCTTGTGGACTGCGTGCGGCCGGGCGTCACGCGCTCGGGCCGTCGGACGTTCCGGGCCGCCCACGTCGTGCTCGCGGCCGGGACCGAGGGCACCCAGCGGCTCCTGCACCGGATGAAGGCCGCCAAGATCCTGCCGAAGCTGTCGGACACCCTCGGCACGTTCAGCCGCGCGTCAGCGACGGACTTCCTCAGCCTCACGGGCGAGGAGGGGAAGCAGGTCAACCGAGGGGTCGCGATCACCTCGTCCATCCACCCGGACCCGGGGACCCGGCTTGAGCCTGTGCGGTACGGCAGCGGCTCCAACCTCGCGGGCCTGCTACGCGCCCCGCTGGCCGACGCCCCGTACACGGACGGCATGGGCGCCCGCTGGAGGCAGGCCCTCAAGCACGCGGTCAAGAACCCCGCCGAGACCCTGCGCCTGATGGACGAACGCCGCTGGTCCGACCGCTCGATCATCCTGATGGCGACGCGCACCCGGGCCGCCGTCTTCACGGTCTTTCAGGACCGCGGCCTCACCGGCCACCGCCTCCGCTTCAAGGAACCCCGCTCAGGCACCGCCGACCGTCCCCGGACGCGTAGGACCGCCCGCGCCATGGCCCGCCGTATGCACGCCAAGGCGGCCGGCTCCCTTGGCGACCTCCTCGGCCTGTGGACCACCGCGTACTTCCAGGGCGGCTGCCCCATCGGCGTCTCCCGCATCACCGGCGTCATCGACCCCTACCACCGCGTCCACGGCTACCCCAACCTCCACGTAGTAGACGCCTCCTCCCTGACCGCCGACCCCGGCGTCCCTCCGTCCCTCACGATCACCGCCCAGGCAGAACGCGCCATGGCCCTCTGGCCCAACAAGGGCGACCAAGACCCCCGCCCCCTCCAAGCCGACCCCTACACCCGCCTCCCCGCCATCCCCCCTCTCACCCCCACAGTCCCCCAATCCGCCCGAGGCGCCCTCCTCCTCCCCCTCCCCACCCACCACCAACCCCCGCAGGACCCCTGGCCCTGACCCAGGGCGGTTCCGGGCGGCGATGTCCCTGACGGCTCCAGGCCGCGCGCCGTAACCTGAGAGATGTCGAGGGCTCGAAGGAAGGACGCGAGAGCGTATGAACGAGCGCAACTCCCCGCCCGCGAACGCCCCGTTCGGTGACCGCCTGCGCCACTACCGCGACCGCCTCGGCATGACCAGGCCCGTGCTCGGCGGGCTCGTCGGCCGCTCGCCCGACTGGGTGAAGGACGTCGAAGGCGGACGGCTCCAGCAGCCGAGGCTGCCCATGCTGCAACGTCTCGCGCACGTCCTGAACGTCGGGCTCGACGATCTCGTCGGCGGCCCGGTGCCGATCGCGTCCTACACGAAGGGCGCGCACGGGTCGCTGTCCTCGGTCACGGACGCCCTGACGGACTACCCGATCGACACCGGCGACATCACCCCGCTCACCTCCGCCGAACTCGCCGGACGCGCGTCGGCGGCGTGGCAGCTCTGGCATGGCTCGGCGCGCCAGCGGACGGCGGTCGCGGTCGTCCTGCCCGACCTGATCCGGCAGGGCCGCCTGGCGGCACGTCTGCACGACGGCCGGGAACGCCGCGCGGCGCACCGGGAGCTGGCCAGGATCTACCACCTCGTCCAGCTCTACCTGGCCTTCCAGCCCGTCCCCGAGATGGTGCTGCTCGCCGGAGACCGGGCGATGACCGCCGCGCAGGACTCCGACGACCCGCACGCCATCGCCGTGGCCGCCTGGTACATGAACCACATCTTTCGCAATTCGGGCGAACGTGACGCGGCCCGCATCGACCTCTCCCAGCGCGCTATGAAGCTCCTCGACCCCGAGCGCGGCGGCGAGGACCTGGCGAGGTGGGGGCTCCTCCAGCTCGCCTGCGCGCTGTCGCACGCCAAGAGCGGCCGGGAGGGCGACGCGCTCCGCCACTGGGACGAGGCGCACCGGGCCGCGCGCGGCCTGGGCCGGGCCTACGCGCACCCCTGGCTCGTGTTCGGGACGAGCATGGTCGACGCCTACGCGGTCACGATCCAGGCCGACCTCACCCACGGCGGCACCGCCTCCCGCCTCGCCGACCGCCTCGACCTTGACGCGCTGCCCTCCGCGACCCGCCGCTCCTTCCACCTCACCGAGTCCGCGCGCGCCTACCTGATGCGCCGCGAGCCCGTCGCGGCCGTGGCCCTCCTTCGCCAGGCCGAGACCGCTTCCCCCGAAACCCTCAAATTCTCCCCCTGGGCCCGCTCCGCCATCCTCGAACTCTCCGAAACAGGCACCCCCGCCACTCGCCGCGACGCGGCCGCCCTCCGCTCCTCGCTGGGCCTCGAAGCAGCCTGACCCAGGGGGGCAGACTGTCCCCCTCGACGCCAGGGGAGACCTTCCCCCTCGCAGCACATTCCGTAAGCGATTACCTGCTGTCAGCGATAACAGCGACAGCAGGAGGCGAGGCATGGGGCGGGAGATCACGCTTGGGGAGTTGCGGGTGGAGTATGGGGTGGGGTGGGAGGTTTGTGAGGTTCGCGACTTTGTTGTCGCGCGGCGGCGGCGGAAGCTCACGTGGGCGGAGATGGGGGCGGGGCTGCTGTCCACGCTCGTCGCGCCCGACGTCGCCGAACTCGCCGCCCTGCTCACGACGCAGAGCCGCGTTCGGGTGGGGGCGGGGGCGTGACGGCGGGGGCGGTGGCCGCCGGGGTGGTGGCGGTGCTCGGCCTCTTCGTGGTCGCGGTGGGGGCCGCGACGGCCTGGGCGTGTTCGCCTTACCGAGTCGCGCTGGGGCGGGCTCAGGACGCGCTCGCGGCGCTGGGGCGGGCGCTTTCCGCCTTCGGGTGGGCGTACGCGGACCTTGAGGCGTGGGACCGCGCCGAGTGGCCGCCCGGTGTCGACGCGCTCTACCAGGAGCATGTGCGGTCGGTCGCGGCGCTGGTGCGGGTGATCGCGGTGGGCCGCGGGCTTGACGCGGACTCCCTTCCGCAGGCGCAACAGGCCGCGCTCGCCGTCGAGGCGTTCCAGCTCATCTCGGGACGGCCGGTCTCATCGGGGTCGTCGCTCGTGATGTGAGGGGCCTATTCCGGCGGGTCGCCGCGTGCGGCTTGGGGCGGGCGGCCTCGGCGGGGTGGGGGTCTCCCGGGTGGGTCAGTAGCGGCGGCGGGGGCGGCGGGAGAGGAGGGTGCGGACCTTGGCCTGGGTGCGGGGGTCGCGGGCCAGGCGTTCGACGCGCGAGCGGGCCTGCCTGCCCTTGGGGCTGTGCAGGAGCCTTTGGATGCGACTGACCAATGAGGCCACGGGGATTCTCCTTTGAAGTTCGTGGACGTCGTTCTGAGGGCGGTGCTTCATCTCGGCCAACGTGTCGGGGTGGTCGCCCGTTCCCCGCGGGAGTGCGCTCTGTTGTGGGCTGTCACCGTTCTGTGACGGGTGATGTTTCAGGGCCTGTTGAGGTAGGTGGGGATTGCCTAAACGCCACAGGGGGCTCTCGGTCAGGAGACCCAGGGGTGGCTTCTTCGAACTCGGCGTTCTTGGGGGTTGTGGTTCTGAATAACAGCGTTACTGTAGAAGAACAGCGTTACTACGAGGGAGCTGGCATGCGGATCACGGTTGTCGCGGATGGGCGAGAGGTCGTCGTCGAGGCGCGTGGGGAGGAAGCCGCGGCGTCGGGGCGGGTGTGGGTCGCCAGGGACGGGGTTGAGGCGGCGTTGGGCTGGGAGCGGAAGGATTACGGGTGGTGTCGGGAAGAGGCTTGTGTGCCGGTGGGGGCCGTGGCGGGGGTCGAAAAGGGCGAGTGGGTGGATCTTGTGGGGTTCGCGGGGGTTCTCGGGCGGCCGGTGGCGGTCGCCGAGGGAGTCGTCGCGGTGGGGGTGTCGGCGGGGGAGCGCGCCGACGGGCTCGTCGGGGAGGTCGCGCCTGACTTCGAGCTCGCCGATGTGCAGGGCAAGTCGCACAGGTTGAGTGACCTGCGCGGGCGGAAGGTCGCGCTGGTGTTCTGGGCGTCGTGGTGCGGGTGCCGTTACGACCTCGCGGCCTGGCAGGCGCAGCACGCCGCGCTCGCGCCGCACGGCTTCGCGGTCGTGAGCGTCGCCCTCGACCGGCGGCCCGCCGACGCGGCCCCCTGGATCACCGAGGCCCTCGCCGAAGGCGACCCGCACACCGCCCTGATCGACGCCGACGGCCACGTCACCGACCTCTACGACGTGCTCAACGTGCCGACCGTCGTGTGGATCGACGCGGACGGAAAGGTCGCGCGCCCCCAGGACACCCAGTTCGCCACCGACCTGTTCCGGGAGATGTCCGGCATCGACTCCTCGGCCGCCCTCAGCGCGCTCAAGCGCTGGGTGACGCAGGACGAAAGCGGCCTCACCCCCGACGAAACCCGCCGCGCCACCCGTCGGACGACCCCGGAACGCCAGCGGGCCCGCACCGAGGCCGCCCTCGCCCTCTGGCTGCACCGCCAGGGCCGCGACGACGAGGCCGCCGCCCACTTCGCCGAGGCCGAAGAGCTCGCCCCCGAGGACGTGACGATCTGGCGCGGTTCCATGCCCTTGCTCGGCGTCGACCCCATGGGCGACGCGTACTTCTCCCGCAGGGATGCCATGGTGAAGGCCGGCATCCCCGTCTATCGCCCGCTTGAGGACTGGCACAACGCATGAGCTTCTATCTCGACACCCGCGAGCGCGGAGAAGCGGCCCTGCGTACGGGCCTCATAGACCTCGCCGCACAACTCCTCGCCGACGAGGGCCCCTCCGCGCTCACCATGCGCCGCCTCGCGACAGCCGCAGGGTGCTCCACCACGGTCCTCTACAGGGTCTTCGGCGCGAAGGACGGCATAGCCGACGCCCTGTACAAGGAGGGCTTCGCGCGGCTAAGGAGACGCCTGGAGGCGGCCCCGCACGGAGACGGCCCAGCCGAGCACCTGGCCGGCCTGGGCCGCGCCTACCGGGAGAACGCCCTCGCCGAACGGAACCTGTACCGGGTGATGTTCTTCGACGTCATCCCCGGCTTCACCCCCGACGACGCCGCCCGCGCGCTCGCCCGGGCCAGCCTCGACGTCCTGCGCGACGCCGTGAAGTCCTGCGCGCACGCCGGAATCCTCGCCAAGGGCACCGACCCCGACGAGGTCACCGACCTGCTCTGGGCCGCCTCCCACGGCGCGCTCAGCCTCGAACTCGCCGGCCACTACACCGACGGCCCCACCGGCACGGCCAAGGCCGAGGACACAGGGGCCCTGCGCTACCGCGCGCTGACGACGGCCGCCGTCCGCGTCTTCCTCGCCGACCCGACAGTCCCCTGGCCCCCCGACGCCCCAGCGCGCTTACCGCGTCGTTCGGCAACTGCCCTGCCGCGGCCCCGGCGTTCCAGCGTGCTAGCGCGTCGGGTGCGGGTGCCTCGAGGAGGCGAGGTCGAGCAGCGCGACGCCCCCGTAGTCGGGGAAGCGTTCGACCATCTTCGCCTTGTAGGTTTCGGGGTCGGCGTCGGCGAAGCCCTCGGCCTTGTCGAGGTAGTCGCGCAGCTCGTTCCAGACCGACCGGTCGGTGGGCTCGCCGTGGCCCGGCAGGATCGTGTCGTACCTGCGGTTGACGAGCTTGTCGATGTTCGCCCGCCAGCCCGCGAAGTCGCGGTCGGCGAGCCACAGGTGGACCCGGTTGCTGACCAGGCCCTGCGCGATGAGGACGCGGTGCTCAGGCAGCGCGACGATCAGCGTGTCGGCGGTCTCGCCGCCGCGCAGGTGCTCGAACGAGAACGGGATGCCGTCGATCAGGTCGGTCCCCACGACGACCTTCTGGGTCGGCATGACCGCCTCGACGGGCACCCGTCGCCCGGACGGGTCGGTCATGTCGTCCATCGACGCGATCGCCGCGATCGTCTCGGGAAGCGCGAACACCGGCGCGCCGAACCGTTCCGCGCCGAGGAAGTGGTCGGGGTGGGCGTGCGTGACGATCAGCCGGTCGATCGGCTTGCCGAGCTCCCTGGCGTACGCGACGACCTCGTCGGCGTACTCGAGCGCGTATTGCCCGTCGATCGCGATGATCCGCTTGGGCGTCTCGATCAGCTGGGTCGTCACCTCGAGGCCGTCGGGCGGCGCGACGTAGCTGTGGACCGTTATCGGGCCCTTCCTGATGACGGTGACCTTGCCCTTCATCGCGCCCCCCGAGATAGTCGCTCTAAGACCGTCATACCGATCGATGTCTCGACACAGCCCCTCAAAAGGGTCGGTTCACGGTCAAAGAGGGCTAAGACCGGCCGTCGAGGCACTCGTCGAGCGCGAGCGCGGCCCCGATCAGCGCGATGTGGGTGAACGCCTGGGGGAAGTTGCCCAGCTGCTCCCCGGACTGCCCCAACTCCTCGGCGAACAGCCCTACGTGGTTGGCGTAGGTGAGCATCTTGTCGAACGTGTAATGGGCCCGTTCGACGCGTCCGGTACGGGCCAGCGCCTCCACGTACAGGAAGCTGCACAGGTTGAATGTCCCCTCCTCGCCGCGTAGGCCGTCAGGAGAAGCCGACGGGTCGTAGCGGTACACAAGGCCGTCGCTCACAAGTTCGCGTTCCATCGCGTCAAGGGTGGACAGCCAGACGGGGTCATGGGGCGCGACGAACCCCACGCGCGGCATGAGCAGCAGGGAGGCGTCGAGGACGTCAGTCGCGAAGTGCTGCACAAACGCCTTCCGCCCGGAATGCCAGCCCCTGTCCACTATCTGCTGGTAGACCTCGTCGCGTACCCGCGTCCAGCGCGCTACGTCGGCCGGCCTTGCGTGCGTCAGGGAGTGCCGTATACCCCGGTCGAAGGCGACCCAGGTCATCAGCCTGCTGAAGGTGAAGTCCTGCCTGCCGCCGCGCGTCTCCCAGACGCCCTCGTCGGGCCGGTCCCAGTGCTCGGCGAGCCAGTCGAGGACGTCCACGAGCGCCCGCCAGCCGTGGATCTGGGCGATTCCGTCGCGTTCCGCGAGCGCGTAAGCGGCCTCCCCGTAGATGTCGAGCTGGATCTGGTCGGCGGCCGCGTTCCCGGCCCGGACGGGCGCGGAGCCCCGGTACCCCTCGAGGTGGTGGAGGACCTCCTCATCGAGGCGCGGATCGCCGTCCACCCGGTACATGATCTGGAGCGGTTCGCCGGAGGCCGTGCCGCCCGCGTCGAGCCTGTCGCGCATCCAGCGGCGGAACGCGGCGGCCTCGGCGGTGAAGCCGAGCTCGGTGAGCGCGCCCACCGACAGGGACGCGTCGCGCACCCACGTGTACCGGTAGTCCCAGTTGCGCTCGCCGCCGATCTGCTCGGGCAGCCCCATCGTCGCCGCCGCGACGGGCGCGCCGGTCGGATGGTAGGTGAGCAGCTTCAGCGTGATCGCCGAACGGTTCACCGTGTCGCGGAACCTGCCCCGGTAGGAGCAGCCGCGCAGCCACCGGTGCCAGTACCGGCGGCACGCGTCGAACGCCGCCCTCACCTCGACCTCCGACGGCGCGGCCACCGGCCCGGACGACGCAGTCGTCAGCACGAACGCGGCACGCTGCCCGGCCGTCAGGGTGAACCCGGCGACGGCGTCGCCCGCATCCTCCCGCAGCTCCAAGGGCCCGAGGGCCTGCAGGTGCAGGTCGAGCCCTGGCCCGTGGAAGACCGCGGTCCCCGCGGCGGGCAGTTCCAGCCTGTGCTCCGCGCGTCCGTAGTCGAAGCGCGGACGGCACGCGAACGAGAAGTCCACCGAGCCCCGGACAGTTCGGACGATCCGGATGATCCGGTGCGCGTCGGTGGCCGGTCCCTCGTCGGGCGGCATGAAGTCGACGACCTCGCCGACACCGCCCGGGCCCATGAAACGGGTCAGCAGGATCGCGGTGTCGGGAAGGTAGAGCTGCCGGACGGTACCGGCCGCCGTAAGCGCGCAGTGCCCGCCGCGTCTGTGGTCGAGGAGCGACGCGAACAGGCTGGGGGAGTCGAACCTCGGTGCGCACCACCAGTCGACGACCCCGTCGCGGGAGACCAGGGCCGCGGTCTGGAGGTCCCCGATCATGCCGTGATCGCCTATGCCCGGATATACCGACATCATCGGCCCCCGTCCGTATTTCTCCTGGTAAGACCGGTTATCCAGCCTTTCGGGGGGTGTCTGATGCCCGGTGATTCCGGTGGTGCGTGCGGTTACCGGTGATCTTGGGGCTTTCAAGATCCTTTTTTGTGTTCCGGTGGGCTGTGCCCCGCTGCGTCCCGGGGAAGATCACCGACGGTGAGGTCCGGTCGCGCGCCGGATCGGGAGCCGCCGCACACCGTCGGCGGCCGGACATCGGGAGGTTCACATGAAACGCACCCTCAGCCGCATCCTGCTCGCCCCGCTCGCCCTCGGCGTCCTCGGCGCGGGCCTGGGCGCGGCCGCCGCCTCGGCCGCCGAACCCGCGGCGGACTGCGCCCGCGTCGAGACCGCGGCGCTGAACCCGCTGTGCAACACCGGCGGCGGCCTGCGGGTCCGCGTCGTCATCGGCGACGCCGTCGCGATCGGGACGACTGACGCGATTGCGGCGACCGCCACGTGCCCGTCGCGGTACCGGCTCGTCGGCGGCGGGTTCCGGATCGAGGGCGTCGGCGCGGAGGAGCCCGTCGTGCGCGCCAGTTACCCCGACGACGTCGACTGGCGCGTCGTCGTCGCCCCGGTGGACGTCGCGGGCCCGACCGTCACCGCGTACGCGCTCTGCGCGCGCCGCTGATCGCCCGGGGGCCCGGCCTGTGCGAGAGGCCGGGCCCCCGGTCACCGTGTGATCTGTCATTACATGGGGTGATTACCCGCTGTGGTCGGCATGCATGCGTATGTCGGTTCAGTCCTGTTCGTCCGGCTGGTCGAGCGCGGCGGCGGACTCCTCGACGCGACGGCGCAGCGCCGCCTTGTCGGAGTCGTCAAGCCAGCTCGCCTCGACGCCGTCGAGCGCGATCGCGACCATGTCGGCGAAGGAGTAGCCGAACGCCTCGGCGACCGACCGGTACTCGTAGCCGAGGTCGAGATCGGTCATCGCGGGGTCGTCGGTGTTGAGCGTCGCGAGCAGCCCCGCCTTGCGCATCGCCGGGTAGGGGTGCAGCTCGAGCGACGGGAACGCGTTCGCGATCCTGATGTTGGAGTTCGGGCAGACCGTCAGCGGGATCCGCTCGCCCGCGAACCGCCGGACCAGCTCGGGGTCGTCCATCAGCGACAGCCCGTGGTCCACCCGCTCCGCGCCGAGCACGTCGACCACCGTCGCGATCGCCGACGCCGGGCTGTTCTCGCCCTGGTGCCCGGTGCGCCGCAGGCCGAGCCGCGCGGCGAGCGCGTACGCCTCGTGGAACGACGCGGGGTCCACGCCGAGCTCGGTGGAGTCCATCCCGATCCCCAGCACCCGCTCGGGCCGCAGCTCGCCGAGCTCCTCGACCATCTGCAGCCCCGCCGCGGGCCCATAGGCCCGGTCGATGTCCGCGATGAGCATCGCCCGCGACCCCGTCTCGGCCTCGGCGGCCTCAAGCCCCTCGACGAGCCCGCCGACGATGTCGCCGAGCCGCTGGCCCGCCGCCAGATGCCGCGCCGGCGTGAAGAACAGCTCCGCGTACACCCGCCCGTGCGCGGCGGCGTCCACGACGCTCTCATACGCCAGCCGCGCCCAGTCCCCCCGCGTCACAAGAACCGACTGCACCAGCCAGAACACGGACAGGAACTCATCAAGCGACCCATACCTATACAGCTCAGTCACATCCGCGACCGGCAGCCCCACCCCGTTGGCCCGCGCCAACTCCCCGACGGTCTCCGGCCGCATCGCCCCCTCCACATGACAATGCAGCTCGACCTTGGGCAGCGCTTCCAACACATGGATCATGAAACCAGCATAAATACCCCCACACCACCCCGCCCCCCAAACGCAAAAAGGCCCGACCGTTCAACAACGGCCGAGCCTTCCGCACTGGGGTGGATGACCGGGCTTGAACCGGCGACACCCAGGATCACAACCTGGTGCTCTGCCTACTGAGCTACACCCACCATGTCGCTTCGAGGTGAAGCGGCGAGAAACAGTGTAGCGGGTTCGTGGAGGTGGTCGTCACCCGATATCGGGGGCCTCGGCGACGATCTTGGCCGAGAGGGCGCGGGAGGTCTCGGTGTCGGGGCCCGGCTGGGGGACGAAAACCGCCGCGCGGTAGTAGCGCAGCTCGCGGATGGACTCGGCGATGTCGGCCAGCGCGCGGTGGCCGCCCTTCTTCTCCGGGCTCGCGAAGTAGACGCGCGGGTACCAGCGGCGCGACAGCTCCTTGATCGAGCTCACGTCGACCATCCGGTAGTGCAGATGCGCGTCGAGCGCCGGCATGTCGCGGGCCAGGAAGGCGCGGTCGGTGGCGATCGAGTTCCCGCACAGCGGGGCCTTCTTGGGGTCGGGGACGTGCTTCTTCACGTAGTCGAGGACGACGGTCTCGGCCTCGGCGAGGGTGACGCCGCCCGGCAGCTCCTTGAGCAGCCCGGAGGTGGTGTGCATGTCGCGCACCACCTTGTTCATCTGCGCGAGCGACTCCTCCGGCGGCTTGATCACCAGGTCGACGCCCTCGTCGACGATGTTCAGCTCGGGGTCGGTCACGAGGACGGCTATCTCGATGAGCGCGTCGCGGGTGAGATCCAGACCGGTCATCTCGCAGTCGATCCAGACCAGCTTGTCGGTGGTGCCCATATGCCCTTCTCACCCGCGGGGACCGCGCCGTCGCAGGTCCGCCGCCTTACGCCAACAAAGACGGCCCCGGGCCGAGGGCCGGAGACCACCGCGGGAGAGACGGGGCTCACCGGCGGCGACTCAACATTACGCCTTGGCCGGACTCCCCAGCGAACGACGGGAGGGGCTTGCCCCTCCCGTCGGCGTGCTCCTGGCCCGGCGGGGGAGGGTCAGGTGGCCTTGAGGCCGCTGATGATGGTCTCGGCGTCGCTCTGGTTCTTGAAGCTGTCGGGGACCGACAGGTACAGGCCGGCGGGCCGTGAGCCGGGCCGGTCGACCAGGACGACGACGACGCGTTCCTGGGTGAAGTTCCACTTCTTGCTCTGCGCCTGCGGGAACTTCAGGACGAGCTCGTAGTACCAGGCTTTCTTCCCGCTGACGCTGTGCGCGCGCGAGACGACCTCGGTGGTCTCGTGCTCGGGGTAGAAGTTCGGCTCGATCTTCTTGAACCACGCCTTGGTGACGGTCTCCAGATCGGCCCCGGCTCCGCCCGTGTACGGGATGGAGGTGGGCAGGACTGCCCCGTAGACGGACGCGACGTAGTCGCCGACCCCGTCGTAAGCCTTCTGGGCGACCGCGGTCTGGCCGGCGCTGAGGCCGTGCTCGTCGTCGCCAGGGGCGTCGATGGGCGCGGCCCAGTCGCCGCCGAGCTGCGGCCACGACAGGCCCGAGTCGCGGTCGGTGATCGTCCCGACGACGGGCGAGATCGAGCCCTGGGCGGGGGCGGTGGGGGTGACGCGGGTCTGGGGCGTCGTGGGGTCGTCGTCGGACAGGACCGAGACGAGGACGGCGACCAGCGCGATGATGACGACGACGACGCCGACACCGCCGAGCACCATGACGAGGCCGCGGTTGTCGCGTCTGGGGGGTCCGGCGAGGCCGGGTTGGGGTCCCGGCTGTGCGGGGGACCACGGCGCGGGGGTGCCGGGGCCGGTGGCGGGCGGCTGCCAGGGCTGCGGGGTACCTCCGACAGGCGGCTGCCATGGTGAGGGAGTGGAGGGTCCGGTCGGCTGGGTGGCCTGGGTCCACTGGGCGCCGTCGAACCAGCGTTGCAGGCCGGGGTTCCCGTACGGGTCGGGGTACCAGCCTGGCGGAGTCTGGCCGTTCATGGCCGAGACCCTATGCCATAAGAGTCACAAAGGTGTCAAACCCCTCCAGCCGCCTCAAGATGCCGCGGTCCACGGCGTGCGGTGAGCATGCCGAGCTGCTCCGCGCTCAGCCGCGGCCTGGGCAGTTCGGCCGGGAACGTGTCGGGTCCGGTGAGTTTGCGGACGTCGATGCCGCCGGGGCTCGGCCGTGCCGCGCCGGGCACCTGGGAGTGCCCGAAATGGCCGCCGCGCGCCCAGCTCCGACGGCTGTGCGCCGCCTCGTACGCGGCGGGGACGGCCAGGGGCGGCCCCGCGGGCCAGCGGCGCGGCACGCCCCACGAGTCGAGCCAGGCGAGCAGCCTGTCGAGGCCGAGCAGCGGGCCCTGGGTGAAGGGCGACCGTGCCCTGCCGACCACGGAGATCTGCAGGCAGACGCGGCCCTCACGGCTCGTTCCCGGGCCGATGAGCAGGCCCGCGCGGGTGGCGGGGACGAGCTGGACGAGCTCGCCGCGCAGCGGGTTCCACACGATGTGCGCGTGCGCGTCCGCCGCGGCGAGGCCCTGGGCGACCGACCGCGCCGAGACGCCGGCCGGGTCGTTCTCGCTGGTGCTCCACACGGCGCGGGGGGCGCCGCCCTTCATAGCTCCTCCGTCGGCGCCCAGGTGCAGTCGTCCTGCGCCGTTCATCCAGGCTTCGACCACGTGTCCCCCTATCGGCGATGCCTGCCCGTGCATCGCGTATGCAGTTGAAACGAGCTACATGCCCATGACTACGGCAATAGTCCAGTCAGGCAGTACCCGAGAAGAAAGTCCCCCACACGGGGAGAAAGTGCTCACTGTCCGGGGCCGGTGCCGCGCGGTGAACCGAGTAGCGTTCTAATAGGGGTCCATGAGCGTCGAACCGTCTGAGAGCCCAGAACCCGTACCCGGACTCGACTTCCCCCGCCTCACGCGCTGGCTTGCCGACACCCTGCCCGACGCGGGCGCGCTCACCGGCGCGACGCTGATCGCGGGCGGCAGGTCGAACCTCACCTACCGGCTCGATTTCGCGGGCGAATCCGGCGGTACGTCGGTCGCCCTGCGCCGTCAGCCGCTCGGCCACGTGCTGCCCACCGCGCACGACATGGTCCGCGAGCACAGGGTGCTGTCCGCGCTCGCCGACTCAGGCGGCGTGCCCGTACCGCGCCCCCTGGGACTGTGCACCGACAAGGACGTCCTAGGCGCGGACTTCTACGTCATGGAGTGGGTGGACGGCCGTATCCTGCGCGTCCCCGAGGACGCCGCCGACGTCACCCCCGGGCAGCGCGCGGCGGTGTCCGACCGCCTCGCCGAGGCCCTGGCGGCCATCCACACCCTCGACGTGGACAAGGCGGGACTCGGGGACTTCGGCCGTCCCGAGGGCTACATGGCACGCCAGCTCAAGCGCTGGGGCCAGCAGTGGGAGCGGTCGAAGACAAGGGAACTGCCCGCCTACGACCGGCTTGTGGAGCGGCTAGCCGCCGCGTTGCCTGACAACCCGCGCAGCGGCCTCGTACACGGCGACTTCAGGCTCGACAACGCGCTCGTCCGCCTTGAGCCCGAGCCCGCGATCGCCGCCGTCGTGGACTGGGAGATGTCCACCCTCGGCGACCCGCTGGCCGACCTCGGCCTCACCCTCGTCTACTGGGCGGAGGCGGGCGAGCCGCAGCTCCCCGTCGGCTCGACCATCACCGCCGAGCCCGGCTTCCCCACCCGCGCGCAGTTCACCGAGCGGTACGCCGCGCTGACGGGCTTCGACGTGAGCGGCCTCGACTACTACGTCGCGTTCGGCTGCTTCAAGCTCGCCATCATCCTCGAGGGCATCCACGCGCGGTTCGTCAAGGGACAGACCGTCGGCGAGGGCTTCGACCAGATCGGCCTCGGCGTCCCGCTGCTGCTCGACCGGGCCCACGAAGTGCTGGGATAACGCGTGTTGGGCTGAGGCTCGTGCGCGTCAGGGGGCGGCGGGGTCCGGCTCGTCGTCCCCGTCGTCGCCCGGGTCGGGCTCGACAGGCGGGCACATCCACGCGACGGTCGTGCTGCCCGCCGGCGTGAAGTTGATGACGATCTGCCCCTCGACGCACTCGTCGGCACGCGCCACGGTGAACGTGACGAGCCGGGTCGCGCCCGCCTTGAGCAGCCCTGAGCCGCCGCCGCTGATCGGCCCGTACCCCTGCGCCGACCACCTGACGGGCCCGCCCTTGGCCGCGATGGGCACCGAGCACTGGGTGGCCTGCGCGCCGATGGTGCAGCCCGCCCCGACGACGAGCTGGCCGGGTTCGACCTGCGTAGGCGTCGGCTTGGGCGTGGGCGTAGGGCTTGACGTGGAGGGCTGGGGAGTGGGAGTCGACGTAGGCGTCTCGGGGTCTTCGGTGGGCTTCTGCGTCGGCTTCTTGGTCTTCGTAGGACGCTCCGAAGGCTCCTCGTCGAGGACTTCCTCGTCGTCCTCACTCGTAGACGGGCTCGCCGCCACGACGGTGCTGTCGCGGCTCGGCCCGTCATCGGAGCTGAGGTCGAACAGGAACAGCCCCGCGACGAGCGCGGCAACGGCCGCCGCCCCGACGGTCGGCCACACGAACGCGGGGATGCCGTCGCGTTCGTCGTCGTCCGACGGACGGTCCACGAGGGTGCGGTCGGGGTCGGCCGGGGCGCGGTGCCCCTGACGCTGGTCGGACTCGACGGGCCAGCCGCGCGAGTCGAACGGCATCGCGCGCCGCGCGATCGCGGCGCGTTCGGCGTTCATCTCCGGGTCCAGCGCGCTTGCGAGAATCCGCGACTCGAGGTTCGGCGGGGCCATCGCGATCGGCATCACCGCGAGCAGCCTGCTCAGCTGGACGCGCTGGTGCCCGACCAGCCCGGAGACCGCCTCGGCGAGGTCGTCGCGCGAGCCCTCGGCAAGCGCCGCGGCCTCTTCGAGCGGGATAGCGAGCACGCCCGCCAGCTCGGTGTCGGTGAGCCCGTGCCGGACCGTCAGGTCGACGGCCTCGCGCTGGCGTCCCGTCAGCGCGCTGAGCGCGTTGTGGGCGAGCATCCGCGCGTCGTGATGGCGCTGGCGGTCCTGCGGCGTGCCGAACTCGTCGGGGGCCTCGGGCGCGGGCCTGCGCTTGGTCGGCCGGTCGGGGCCGCGCAGGATGCGCTGGCACTCGCGCCGCGCGAGCGCGTACAGCCAGCCGCGCAGCTTGTCGGGCGCGGGCAGCTGGGTGATGTGCGCCTCGGCCGCCAGCAGCGTGTCGTGCACGACGCGCGCCGCGTAGGGCTCGTCCCGCAGGATCGCGTGACAGTAGTCGAAGAGCTGAGGCCCGTACCGGTCGTAGACGAGCGTGAGCGCGTCGGTTGACCGGTTGCGCATCGCCCGGACCAGCGGCTGGTCCTCGTGAGGGGTGTCGGGCACGGGCTCGTGCTGACCCTGCCATGCGGCCAACTCAGGACCTCCAGCGAGGAGTCGGGTAGGGATCCGACAGGAAGGACGGCTCGCACTGTGTCACGGTTGACACTGGTACGTCCATTTATCTGACGGCGAAACTCTGATCTTGCGCAAAAAGGGGGCCTGGCCCTTGCGGCCAAGCCCCCCTTTCTATGACGAATCAGGCGATTCTCTAGGTCAGCAGGTCTTCTGCTCTCCCGCGCACATCCGCTTCGACAGCGCCTTGAGGAAGATCTTCTGGATCTCCTTGGCGTTCTTCGGGATGTAGGCGTCACCGCCGGTGATGCGCGTGATGTCGTTCATGATCTTGAGCTGCTCCTTGCCGGAACCGATGCTGATCATGATGATCTGCACCGGCTTGCGCTCGTCGACCTCCTGCTTCAGCGTCTTCAGCAGCTGCGGGAGGGTGATGCCGCCGTGCGGGTCGTCGTTGCCGAGCCCGTCGGTGAACAGGACGATCGAGTTGATCCGGCCCGGCTGGTGCGTCTTCTTCATGTACCGGTAGGAGCCGAGGACCGTGTCGTAAAGGCCCGTGTTGTTCGCCGGCATCGCCTTGACGCCCAGCAGGCCCTGCTTCAACCGGTCGAGCTGCGTCACCGAACCGAACCGCTTGTTCAGCGGCGCGACCGGGACGACCTCCTTCCAGTCCTGCTTGCCCTGGAGCAGGTCGGCGAAGATCCACGTGCCGATCTGGCTGTCCTGCGGGAACTGCGTGAGGCCCTGCGACGCGATCTGCAGGATCGCCTGCATGCGCGTCGCGCCGTTCCCGCCGGGGATCGGGTCGTTCATCGTGCCGGAGACGTCGATGACCGAAAGCATCCGGATCGCCAGCGACAGCTTCGACCAGTCCTGGGTGATCTTGTAGATCTGCTCGGGCGTCGCCAGCGGCAGCTTCTGGATGCGGCCCGGCGACAGGCCGATCTCCTCGCTGAACGCCGCGGGCGCCTTGCGGTCGGGCGTGCGGAAGCCGAGCGCCTCGTAGTTCTTCAGCGCGGCCGGCGTCACCAGCGTCTTGGCGAGCTCCTGGCCCGCCTCGGCCTTCTTGGAGTCCGTCGTGGTGATCGCGACCGGGTAGTCGAGGCTCACCATCCCCTCATAGGGGTAGATGGTGACGGCAGGCTCCTTAGGCGACGAGGAGTTGTACTTGTAGACCGAGTACTCCGGCGCGATGAGCAGCGGGAAGCGGCCGCGCGCGTCCTGCTTGAAGTTCTTGAACAGCGCCTCGTTGCTCGCCACGGTGTGGTTGCGGATCGTCTGCGCGACACCGGTGAAGATCGTGTCGGCGGACTCGTCGCTCTCCAGCAGGGTGCGCAGCATCGAGATCGCCGACATGCCCGTGCCGGTGCTCACCGGGTCGGGCACCCGCATGTCGAGCAGCTCCGGCGGGATCAGCTGGTTCTTGGTGACCGCGCCGCCCTTCACGCCGCCCGCCGCGGACAACAGGTTGTCCCACGACGGGTTCTCCATGATGTTCTCCTTGGCCAGCTGCGCCGCGAGCGTCTTGGGCACCGCGACGACGACCGGGGAGGTGGCGATGGAGGTGGTGGTCGGCGTGACCAGCTTGCTGTCGGCGGCCTGCACCAGGCCGGTCCACAGCGACGTGTCGGGAATCCAGACGTCGGGACGCTCGACCGAACCGGAGGAGACGCCCTCGCCGGTGAGCGCGGTGCGCACCGAGTTCGGGTCCGTCGCGACGATCTCGGCCGCGTAGCAGACGCCGCCGAAGTCCTTGCCGGAGTCGGTGAACGCCTTGGCCGACTTCTCGACGGCGGGAGCGATCTCCTTGGCTACCGCGACCGTCAACGTCTTCTTGGTCCCCGTGCAGCCCCCGGCCTTCTGCTCGAACGCCCACACCGCCACGCCGAGCAGCATCGCGAGCCCGACCGCGCCCGCGAGCGGGCCGATGAGCGCGCCCTTCTTACGCTTGCGCTTACCGCCGCCGCCGTACTCGCCCGAAGCCGAGTACCCGTAGTCGCTGCTGCCTCCTCCGTTGGAGGACGACGAGCTTGACGGGGTCGAAGACGAGTCGCCGGGGCCGGTCGGGAAGGGACGGTCGTAGGCGCCGGACGCAACGGGCGCGCCGTAGTAGGAGTTGTCCGACGCGGAACGCTGCCCGTAAGCCTGACCGCCGGGGTCGGACGCGCCGGAGAACCCGTTCGCGCCGTAGCCCTGCCCGGACTGGCCCGCGCCGTACCTGTCCTGCGACCACGCGGAGTCGGCGGGCTGCGCGGGCCCGGGGCTCGCCGAGAGCCCGTGCGCGGAGGACGAGCCACCCGTCCGAGGGCTGAACCAGTCGGTGCTCTCAGGGGACGGGTACTCCGAGGAGGAGCCGTATCCACCCTCGCCCGGGAGGTCTCCGGGGGGACGAGTCATGGTGCTCTCCGGGTTCTGTCATCGGGGGCCCTGCCTGGTCAGCAACGCGCCAGGCGTCAGTCGGAGGCACTGTAGCGTTATCACCCATCCGTTACAAAGGGCTGCAAACAGGTGATCTATCGGTACAAGACGTCATGTCCTGATTTATTTGGATTACTCGTCAGTAGCTTGTGCGGCCGGGAACCACACGTCGCCACCGATTCCGTACGCTGTGCCGAGTAAGTGATCTCTGCCTCGGCGGTGATGCTTTTGTTTCGCCGCCGTTCGTTGGGGTTGTCGTGGACACTGAATCCGTGACCGAAACGTTGCCCCGGCGCAGGACCGGACACCGGATCGCTTGGGCCGCCGCCGCCCTGTGGACGACCTGGGCCGTCGCCCGCACGGTGGGCGCGGACCGCATTCCGCACGTCGGGGGTTTCGGTCTTCCGTTGCTCGCGCTCACCCCTTTCGCGGCGGCCACGTCAATCGTGCCGGTCGGGCTCGCGCTCGCGCTGCGCAACCGTCGCGCCGCCCTGCTCGCCGCCGGCGCGGCCGCCGTCCTCGCCGCCTCCGTGCTCCCGCGTGCCTTCGCCGCGTCGGCGCCCTCGGTGACGGGACCGAACGTGAGGATACTCACCGTGAACCTCATGTTCGGGCGGGCCGACGCCGCCCAGATCGTCAATCTTGTGGCCGCGCACAAGGTCGATGTGCTCAGCGTGCAGGAGTTCACGCCCGACGCGCTCGCCGCGTTCCAGGAGAACGGGCTCGACGAGCTCCTACCGCACTCCGTACTCGCGCCGCAGTGGGGAGCCGAAGGCTCCGGGTTGTACTCCCGGCACCCTTTGACCGCGCTCCCGCCGATCCACGGAACCGTCCTCCACCAGCCGCGCGCGTCGCTCACCCTTGACGGGCGGGCCGTCCACGTCACGGCGGTGCACCCGCTGCCGCCCATCAGTCCCTCCGCCGTCGCGGACTGGCGGCACACGTACGCGAGCTTCCCCTCGGCGTCGGCCGACGGGGCCGTCCAGATCCTCGCGGGCGACTTCAACAGCACCCTCGACCACGCCGCCTTCCGCGGCCTCCTCGCCCGCGGCTACACCGACGCCGCCGACGCCCGCGGCTCAGCCCTCACCCCCACCTGGGGCGTCACCATGATGGGCCCGCCCCTCACCCTCGACCACATTGTCACCTCATCCACGGTCGCCGTCCGCGCCTACTCCGTCCACCCCATCACCGGCACCGACCACCGCGCCGTCCTAGCCACCCTCCACCTCCCCTAACCCACCCCACCCGCGCCCACGCGGATCGGGCCCACCCGCGCCCGCCCCACCCGGACCCGCTCCACGCCCACTCGGATCGGGCCCACCCGCGCCTGCCCCACGCCCACCCGGATCGGGCCCGCACCCGGATCGGGGCCCACACACCCCCCACGGCCTGGGAGAATGCCCGTCATGGCGGAACTGGTACCCATCTCCGACGCGGCGGACCCCCGACTGGCCGACTACGTGAACCTCACCGACGGCCAACTCCGCAAAAGCCTCGAATCCTCCCAAGGTCTCTTCATCGCCGAGGGCGCCAAGGTCATCCGCCGAGCCATCGAGACCGGCCACCCCGCCCGCTCCCTCATGATGACCGAAAAGTGGCTCCCCACCCTCGCCGACCTCCTCCCCACCCTCCCCTGCCCCGTCTACCTCGTCTCCGACGCCACCGCCGAATCCCTCACCGGCTTCGCCGTCCACCGAGGCGCCCTGGCCTCCATGTCCCGCCTCCCCCTCCCCACCCTCCCCTCCTCCCTATCCCGACCCCCCACCCCCACCCGCATCCTCGTCCTCGAAGACCTGACCAACCACACCAACGTCGGCGCCATCTTCCGCTGCGCCGCCGCCCTCGGCATAGACCTCATCGTCCTAAGCCCCCGCTGCGCCGACCCCCTATACAGAAGGTCCGTCAAGGTCTCCATGGGCGCCGTCTTCGCCGTCCCACACACCCGCATGACGGACTGGCACAACGACCTCACCGTCATCCGCGACGCCGGCTTCCGCCTCCTGGCCCTAACCCCGGACCAGACCGCCGTCCCCTTCGACAAGGCCGAGATGGGCGACAAGGTAGCCCTCATGCTCGGCTCCGAAGGCGACGGCCTCTCCTCCCACTGGATCAACGAAGCCGACGAAGCCGTCACGATCCCGATGAGCGCGTCGGCGATGGCGCTGGGGGTGGACTCGCTGAACGTGGTGGCTGCCACGGCGATCGCGTGTCACAGCCTCGTTACCCGTTAGGGGCGGGAGGGGGTGGAGGGAGAAAAGTTACGGAGGGTGACATATGTGTTGCGGTGGGTGGGTATGGGTGGGGCATGGCGAAAAACACTCCGATGGACAGGGACCCTTCTGCTGAGCGGGGTCGTGGGGCCGAGAACAAGATGCGGGGGCAGAACCAGCGTCCGCAGGCGCCCGGGAGCCAGCAGCCGCAGCGCGGCCGTGACCAGCAGCAGAGGGGTCGGGACCAGCAGCAGCAGTCGCAGGGGAAGCGCGACCAGCGCTCTCCTGAGGCGCAGGACCCGCACGGTGAGCCGGACGAGCACCGTGACCTGATGTAACACCATCACACAGAGAATCAGGGGCCCCGCCGCGGCCGTCGCGGCGGGGCCCTTCCGCGTCAGTCTTGGGGGGCTTCGGCGGGGGAGGTGCGGGTCAGGGTGGGGACCTCGGCGACCTTGGGAGGGGCTGCGGACGGGGCCTTGGGGGTGGTGCCGTCGGGGGAGGGGAGGCGGGGGGTGAAGCGCCTGGCGAGGGCGGTGCCTATGGTGGCGGCCGCGGCGGTGTAGGCGATGGCGCACAGGACGTCGAAGACATAGTGCTCGCCCAGGTAGACGACGCCGACCCACATGGAGACGGGGTAGAGGGCGGCCCACCAGACGCGACGTAGGCCGAAGCTGCGTACGAGGAACAGGAAGATGAGGAGGGGGAACGCCGAGTGAAGGGACGGGACGGCGGCGACGAGGTTGGGCGACAGCTTGCTGTAAAGGGTGTCCGGGCTGTCTATGCCGACGGCCGTCCAGATGTCGTAGGAGACCCGGTGTATGGGCTCGATGTAGCCGTAGGAGGACGACATCCAGGGGGGAGCAGCCGGGAAGAGCACGTAGGTGAGGAACGCCGACAGCGACAGTAGGCCGAGGCTCGCCAGGTAGCTCCAGTACAGCTGTCCCCGGCGCTTCCAAAGGAACAGAGCCAGTACGACCGGCGCTACGAAGTGCGCGGTGTACAGGACGTAGAAGTAGTAGTCGTACCAGCGCACGTGGCCGTTCCAGAGAAGGTCCTGGAGGTGGCTGGTAGGCAGCCGTCCGCCTCCGAGCCACTCGTCGAAGTGGGCCATCGGGAGGTAGTGGACGTTCGGGTTGATGTCGTCGGCGACACTGCTGGCGACCGAGTACAGCGCGAACAGCACGATGAACGGCACGAGGTGACGGGTGAACGCGCGGAACTGGCCGAGGCCCGCGCACACCAGCAGCGTCAGCATGAGCATGGTGTCGGGCGGCCAGACCGTGTAGTGCGACACCGCGAGCGCCAGAACGGCGAGAATCAGGACGTACCGGATCACCGGCTTGCTCACTCCGGCTATCCGGCTACGTGTCCGCATTGGGAAATGCTATGGCCGTAGGCGTTATGTTCGCGTTCGGGGCGAGAAGATCGCGGCTTTTTCCGACGGCGTACCGAGGCTCAGCGGGCGAACCTGCCGCGTCCGGGACGCCGGTGCGTACCGCGCGCGGTGGCCGGCGTACGGCGGACGCGTGCGAACAGCAGTCCTACGAGCACGAACAGGACGCCGAGCCAGGCCGCCTGCGCGCGCACGAGCGAGGTGAGCAGCGGGTCGGCTGACGGGTCCGGCTTGATGGCAGAGACCGTCATCGTGTACGGCTGCGCCTGGGACGCGACCTCCGGCAGCACGCCGGGAGCGGCCCCTCCGGACGGGTCGGGGGTGCTCTCCGGCACGTAAGGCGGGACCGCGCTAGTGGTCGACGTAGCGGGCGCAGGGGCGACGGGCGGTACGGACACGCTCGGCGTCGCACTGGGACTCGGCGCTGACGTGCTCGGCGTGGGCGTCGGAGTCGTCGTCTGGCTGGGCGACGGGCTCGCGACCGGCTCGTCGGCGACGCGCAGCAGGTGCACGACGGTCCGCTCGGCCGCGCCGGTGGCGCTCGCGGTGGTGGTGAGGCTGACCTGGCCCGTCGCGGCGTTCGCGGGCACCGACAGGCGCACCGGGATGAACTCGCCGGCCGCGTCGACCTGGCCGAGGTTGCACACGCCGGCGGCGAGGGTGCACGTCGGGGTCAGGTTGATGCCGCCGGTGACGCTCAGCGCGAGCTTGGCGGCCGGGGCGACGGCCTGGGTGGCGTAGACGTGCACGGTCGCGGTGACGTCGTCACCGGGCTCCAGCGTGGCCTGGGGGAGCGTCAGCGCGATGTACAGGACCGGGGCGGGGGCGTCCTGGGTCGGGGCCTGCGTGGGCTCTTCGTCGTCGCCAGGGGCCTTCGTCGTCGACGGGGTCGTCGGCGTCGGCGTGGCGCTCGCCGTCTCGGTGGGCGACGGCCCCGGTGACGGGTCGGCCGTCTCGTCGGCGAGCGCCGGTGCGGCGGTCAGGACGAAAGCTGCGGCCGCCAGGGCCGTTCCGATGCGCGCTTGCGGGTGCACGACCCCGGACCTCCCATGTCACGAGTTCTCCGCCCGTTGCCGTCACATCACAACATGAGCGGGTCCTCTGAATCTATCGGATGCCCGAGTCGTCGTCCTATGTCTGACTCAGCATTAGATGAACTCTTCGTGGAGTTCTTCCACCTCCGCGCGCGGCGCCCACGTCTGCCAGACGCCGTGGTCGATCCGGTCGAGGCCGAGCCGTTCTGCGACCGTCGAGCGGCCGCCCGTGTACTCGACCCGAAGCCAGGTCTCGTGCTCGCCGACGACGATGAAACGCTCCCCCCGCCACTTGCACGCGGTGCGTACATAGCGGAGTTGCTCGAGCTCGCCTACCGGGACGCTCCTACGGTGACGTCCTTGGCGGGTCTCCACGAAGCCGTCGGCGGGCTGCGTGGTGTAGAGGCGTACCTCGCCGTTCAACGCGGGACTCGCCTCGTACTCGGAGCCCTTCCACACCGCTACGTAGCCGTCCCGGATCACTTGCCTGTCTCCTCGTTCTGCGGACGCGTCCAGGCGAGCACGTCGGCGTCGTATACGGCGACGAGCTTCGCGGACTTGTCTGCGCCCAGTAGGTACAGCTCGGTACCTGACGGGAGCCTTGCGCTGTCCGTCTTGTACTCGCGTATGGTCCCGGCCGAGCCCGCGGCGAAGCCGTCACCGGTGAAGGGGGAGTGCTCGACCACCCAGCCGGAGTCTCCCCACGCCTGAAGGTCGTCCTCCGTACGTCCGCCGAAGGGGACGCGGTACAGGTCCTCGCAGTAGACGGGCCAACGCAGCACGTGTACGGACTCGTCGGACGGCTGGAAAGGCGAGTCGGCGTACAGGAGCCCCAGGGCTTCATACAGCTGCGTGGGCGTAAGGAGCTCCACGCAGTCGGCGAGCGGATGCACGAACCCGCCGACGCGGTCGTAACCCTGTTCCAGATACCAACCGACCTGCGCGTGCGGAAGCACCTTCTGCATGACGGTCACCTTCGGCCCGCCCTGACGCTCGAGCCTTCGCGGCGGCGTCACCGGCTCGGAGGGCTCGGGCTCAGGAGCGGGCTCCGGGACCACGGCGGCGGGCGCGGCGGGATCAGCGGGACGCAGCCCGACCGACACCGCCCAGTCGTGCAGCTCGCGCACCTGCGGACCGGTGAGCGACGCGCCGATGCGGCTGCCCGGGTTGAGGTGCAGCGTCCAGTCGGGCCGCCGCCAGTGCGCGATGAGGTCGGTGAACGCGACGGCGACGCACCTGACGTCGCCGACCGTCTCCTGCATCCGCAGCAGCGACGTGAAGACCCGCACCGACGTGCCGGGCACGGGCGGCGTGGACGACAGCGCTGCCGACCAGTCGAAATCGGGGTGTTCGGGAAGGATGTCCCCGGCGGATTCCGGGATCGGGACGAGGACTTCAGCGGCGAGCGTTACGCGCAGGAAGTCGTCGGTGTCTCCTGCGAGGACCGCTTCGTCGAGGTCCTTGTCGATGCGGTTACCCGGCTCGAAGGAGGCGGGTACAGGGCGAGGCGTCTGTACGGGCGCTACCGACGCGCGCAAGGCGTCGCCGGGTACGGTCAGCGCTATCGGGGTGCCCGGGTCGAGGACAAGGGACCAGCCCTGCTCCGGCCAGTTCGCTGCGAGGTCGCGGAAGTCCGGCATGACGAACCGGGACTGGCCGACGGACTCGTGCATCCAGCGCGGCGACGTGAACGCGAGAACCGCCGGTTCGCCCTTGACCGGTATGGGACGCCACGGAAAGTCCGGATCGCCGGGACGCGCCCCCCACGGGGTGTCCGGATCTGCCGGAATCATCACCTGTGCGGACGCCAGTAGCGCGAGCAGCGCCTCGGTGTCGCCGTGCGCCGCCGCGTCGCGCATGCGCTCCTCGAGCTCGTTCTGCGGCGCGAAACCCTCGGCGCGCCGGCCGTTGGCCTCGTCGACGACCGCGGAGACCAGCGGGAGCTGCGCGCCGGCCATCGTCGCGGCGACCGGAGTGTCCGGATTGATGGCGAGTGTCCACGCGGGGTCGGGCCAGTGCCGTGCGACGAGCGCGAACGGCACCCTGACGAACTCGACCCGGCCGATCACGTCGTGCAGCCGCTCGGGCGAGGTGAACGCCGGCACGGCCGGTGTACCCGCGATGTCCCCCGGTGTCCACGGGAAACCGGGACGACTCGGACGCGAGGTCGGGTCGGTTCCGGGCGGGACCGGAAGGAGCAGGTCGGCGTTGGCGAGCGCGAGGACGAGGGACTCCTCGTCGGCCGCCCTTACGAGTTCCGTCTCCACCGGGTTGGCGGGGAGGAAGCGCGCGCGCGGGGGTGGCCCGGAGGGGTCGATCGGGGCCATGTCGACCATGGTCTCGTCGGCTCTCGCGGGCCGGTTCTGCGGGCCGTCGAGGAGCGTGTTGTTCGGATCGTTCGGAATGTCGGAGGCGAGTTCGGCCTGTGCGGCGCGCAGGTCGTCGAGGCTCGGCATGCCGGTGACGACGACGTCCTCGGGCCGCTCCACGCCCGCCACGGGCACGTCCGCGCCCTTCCCGGTCCCATCGGAAACGGGCTGCGCGTACCGCGCCACATCACGCCGCCCCATCGGCGCCCACTCGTCAACATCCGAGCCCGCCTCGCCCGGACCCTCGCTCCCGGCGTCACCGGCCCCCTGCGAGGGCTGAGCCGTCGCCTGACCCCCCTGCCCGACGCCGTCGCCCCCCTGCGCCCCCCGACCCGAATGCCCACGCTGGGGGAGTTTGTCGTGTTCCTGCCCGACCTGTGCCGCGTCACCTAGTCCGACGCCGTCACGCCCCTGCCCTCCCCGCGCCGCCTCGGCGGCGTCAGCGGCCTGCCCGACGGCGTCGTGCCCTTGCGCTGACCGGACGGAGCTCGGGTCAACGTGCTGGCCGACGGTGTCGGGCGTCTGGACCGGCTGGGCGGGGGCGGTGCCCGAGTGTTGTCCGACGGCGCCGAGGCCCTGAGTCGGCTGGGCGGAGGCCGGATCGGTGTGCTGGCCGATGGTGCCGGGTGTCTGAGCTGGCTGGGCGGCCGTGCTGCCAGGGTGCTGTTCGACGGTGCCGGGTCCCTGCGTCGGCCGGGAGGGGGTCGGGTCGGTGTGCTGGTCGGCGGTGCCGGGTGTCTGGGCTGGCTGGGCGGCCGTGGTGCCAGGGTGCTGGCTGATGGTGTTGTGGCTCTGCGTTGGCTGGGCGGGGGCCGCTTGGTCGATGGTCTCGTGGCCCTGCCGGGGCTGGGAGGCGGTCGCGTCGGGGCTCTGGCCGGTTGCGCCGGGGTGCGGGGATGCCGCGCCGAGGGCGTCGTGTGCCGGTGTGCCCGGAAGAGGCCCGTGAAGCCCGGTTTCAATCGGGTTCATGGCGGTCTGTGACGCGCTCGTGCCGTGTGTGTCCGGAAGGGGTCTGTGAAGGCCGCTTTCGGTCGGGTTCGGGGTGGTCTGTGAGGTGTTTGTGCCGTGTGCGCCTGGAACGGGTCCGTGAAGGCTGCTCTCGGCTGGGTTTGTGGGGGTCTGTGGCGTGCTTGTGCCGGGAGTGGGTCCGAGGAGGCCGCGTTCGGCAGGGCTCGCGGTGGTCTGCTGTGTTTCTGTGCTGTTCGTGCCCGGGGCGTCGAGGGGCTGGACGTGGCGGAAAACGCCGGGTGTGCCCTGGCCTTGGGGGCTTTGTGGCGAAATGCCTGCGGGGGGAGTGTGCGGGGTCTCGGGGCTCGGGTCCTGAGGGGACGCGTTCAGGCCGACGATCTCCTGGGCGCTTGACGCGAGCCCGTGCGGCTGCGTTCCCGCGCCGGGAATGCCAGGAATATCGGGAACCTCGCCCTTTGTGGTGTCTTGCGTACCCGGCCCGACGGGACCCGGGAGGTGCGGGACCGCGCCCGGGGCACCCGGCTCCTGGGGCAGTGGTATTCCCGCACCCGGAGCACCCGGAGCACCCGGAGCACCCGGAGCACCCGGAGCACCTGGCTCCACGGGCAGCGGCATGCCTGCACTCGGAGCACTTGGCTCCGGGGGTAGCGGTAGCGGCGTACCTGCGCCCGGAGTGCCCGGCTCCAGGGGGAGCGGCGTACGCGTGCTGATGTTGCCCTCGGCGATTGGGCTGGGAACGGGAGTTCCGACGCTGGGCTCCAGGCCCTGTGCTGCGCGGGGATCGGGAGTTTTTTGGGGAGCGGGGTCCTGACCGGGCGGGAGAGTGGCCGCGCCGAAACCCTGCGGGACGCTTACGTCGGGGGCGACCTGCTCGCCGGTGGTCTGGCTGAAGGGGAAAGCGCCCGCACCGGGCTCCAGGCCCTGTGGGCCGCCCGCGCCGAGTGCGCCGTGCGCGTGGGCGGTCGGGTTGAGCGGCGGAGTGGCCGCGCCGAGTTCCTGGCCCTGCGGCGTCCCTGTGCCGGGATCGCCGTGGGCGATCGGGGTGAAGGGCGGTGCACTCGCGCTGGGCTCTTGGCCCTGCGGGTTGCCGGTGCCGTGCGCGTGGGCGGCCGGGTTGAGCGGCGGGGCGTCTGCGGCGGACTCCTGGCCCTGCGGGCCGGCCGCGCCGGGATCGGCGTGGGCGTGGGCGGTTGGGTTGAGGGGCGGAGTGGCCGCGCCGAGTTCCTGGCCCTGTGGCGTGCCTGTGCTGGGATCGCCGTGGGTGGTTGGGGTGAAGGGAGGGGTGTCCGTGCTGGGCTCTTGGGCCTGGGGGGTGGGGGTGGAGGAGGTGGGCTGGGTGTGGGGTTGGGTGAAGAGGGGGATGCCGGGGACCGGCTCTTGTGGGACGGCCGTGGTGGGGGCGTCGTGGGCGGGGGTGGTGGGGCTGAGTGGGGGGTTGGCTGCGCCGGATTCCTGCGGGACGTGCGTGCCAGGAAGTGGGGGCAACGGGGGGACGGCTGTGCCGGGGAGGTGCGGGATGCCTGTGGTGGGGGTGCCGTGGGGGTGGGCGGTTGTTGGGGTGGGTGGGGTGCCTGTGCTGGGCTCTTGGGGGGTGGGTGAGCCGGGGGTGCCTGTGGGTGGCTGGCTGAAGGGGAGGACGCCTGGGGTGGGGGTGGCGTGGGCGGTGGGGGGTGGGGTGTTTGTGGTGGGTTCCTGGCTCTGTGGGAAGGGCGCGCCGGGGTTGAGTTGGGGGGTGGGGGAGCTGCCGGGGAGGGGGGTGTCCGCGGTGGAGTGTTGGGGGTGGGGGGTGGTGGTGTTGGGGAGCGCCTGGTCGGAGGGGGGTGGGGGAGTGTCTTCGCTTGGGGTGCTGTGGGCAGGGGAGGGCGGGGTGAGGGGGGGAATGCTCGCGCCGGGTGCCTGGGGGATGCCTGTGCCTGGAAGTGCCGGGGTGGGGGAGGTCAGGCTGGGCAGGGGTGCGGACGCGTTGGGTTCGTGGGGCGTGGTGGGGATCGCCTGGGTGGGGGGCGTTGTCGCGGGCGTCTGAGTGCTTGCGCCGGGTTCCTGCGGCTGCGGGATGTCCGGGCCGGGAAGCGTCGGGGCGGAGGCATGGGTGAACGGAGGGGTGGCCGCGTTGGGTTCGTGCGGCTGCGGGGTGTCCGTGCCTGCGACTGCCGAGGTGGGAGACGGTGGGGTGAGGGGGAGGGCGGGGGTGCCCTGAGGGGCCGGGGTGTCCGGGGTGCCCTGGGGGGCTGAGGCGGGGGTGCCCTGGCCGGGTGGGGGTGTGGTGCTGGTTTGTGGGGCTGCTGAGGGGGGTTGGGTGGGGGTGAAGAGGCTTGGGGGGTGGGGAGCGGAGAGGGTGCCGTGGAGGGACGGCTCTGTGGGGGAGATGTCCTGAGCGGGGGTGCCCTGTGCGGGCAGGCCCTGGGCGGGGGCGCCTTGGGCCTGGGTGGGCGTCGCCTGGGCGGATGGGTCCTGCGCGAGTGGGCCTTGGGCGGCCGGGCCTGGGGAGGGGGTGCCGTGAGTGGGCGCGGCCTGGGTGGGCGTCTCGTGGGTGGACGGGGCCTGGGTGGACGGGGCCTGGGTGGGCGTCGCCTGGGCGGACAAGTTCTGCGCGGATGGGCCTTGGACGGCCGGGTCCGGGGAGGGGATGCCGTGAGTTGGCGCGGCTTGGGTGGGCGGGGCCTGGGCGGGAGTCGTCTGGGTGGGCAGACCCTGCGGGGACAAGCCCTGGGAGGGCAGAGGCTGCTGCGCGGACTTGCCCTGGGCGGGCGTGGCCTGGGCGGGCGTGGCCTGGGTGGGCGTGGCCTGGGTGGGCGGGACTTGGGCGCTGGGGTCCTGCGAGGACGGGACCTGGGCGCTGGGGTCCTGGGCGGACGGGGCCTGCGCTGACGGGTCCGGGGTGTTGGGGGGTTGGGTGGGGTGGCCGAAGGAGGTGGGGGTTTGGGGGGGGATGGGGGGGAGGTCGGTGGTGGTTTCGTCGGAGGGGGTGAAGAGGTGGGGGCGGGTGGGGGTGGGGGCTACGGGGGAGTCGGGGGGGTTGGTGCCGTGGCGGGGGGCAGGGGCGAAGAGGCCGTCGGCGGCGGGAGGGCGGGTGCCGTTGACGGGGGGTGTGGCCGGGCCTAGGCCGTAGCGGATTTCGGTGCCGGGGGTGGAGGGGGAGGCGTGGCGGCCGGTGGAGCCGTCGTGGAAGGTCTCCATCGGGGAGGCGTCGGTGCCGTCGGGGAAGACGCCGCGCGGGGGGCGGCCCGGCGGGAGGGTGCGGGTCGGGTCCGGGGCGGCGATGCCGCGCGGCTCACGCGCCGACGGGAGCGCGGGCGTGCCGGAGCCGAGCACGAACGGACGCGGGTCGCCCTCGGTCAGCTGACGCAGCAGCCACGACGGCAGCAGCGCCTGGATCGTCAGCCCGGCGTCGACCGCGAGCCACCAGCGCGGCTCGGGCCACGCGGCGGCGACGTCGGTGAGCTTCAGCCGCAGGTGGTGGCGGAACGCCGCGCCGAGCTTGGCGCGCATCGCCTCGGGCGAGGTGTAGACGAGCACGTGGGTGCGGTCGTCGAGCTCCTGCGTCGGCCAGGTCGGCTGGACGGCTTCGGCGAGCACGTGCCCCGCCGTCTCCGGCGCGAGCGGGACGACCACCTCGGCGTCGGCGAGCAACCGGAAGTAGCGCTCCGGGTCGCCGAGCGCACCGGCAAGGCGCATCTCCAGCTCGGTCGCGGGCTGCCATTCGTCGGCCACGTTATGCAACTCCTCAGACGTCCTGCGGACCCCCTTACGCTACCGGAGTGCGCGCCGCTCCTCCCCTCTGTCCGGGGGCCTGCGGCCTCGCCGCGACGACCTCGTCGGGAGCCTCGCGGCGGACCTGCGTTTCCGGGATCATGTGGGCGTTCGGGAAACATTTCGCAGAGGGGGTCGCATGCTACGCGGGGTCTTGGCTGTCGTGCTCGTCGCGGTGGCGGCGGTGCCTGGGTGCTCGGTCGTCGACGGGCTGCTCGGCAACCGGGCTGAGGTGTGCGAGGAGACGCAGACGGCCATCGACGGGCTCGAGGCGCAGCTGAAGACGCTGCCGCCGAACGACAACGCCGCGTGGTCGAAGGCCGTCACGGATTTCGCCGGGACGCTCGACGGCCTCGCGAACAAGTCCGACGACGCGGAACTCACCACCGCGCTCAAGGGCCTTGCCGCCTCGTGGCGTGAGGCGGGTCCGGCGCTCGCCGACAAGGGCGACGTCGCGCAGCTCAGCGCGCTCGTGCGCGACCAGCCGGCGAAGCTCGGCGCGGCCTGCGCGTGACGGGACGGGCGGCCGCGACGTCACCGTCGCGGCCGCCCCGAAGTCATGGCGGCCCGGCGAAGTCCTCGGGCTGCTGGCCGGGTTCCGGCTCCGGCTCGCCGCCGTTCCCGCCGCCGCCGTCACCGCCGTCTCCGCCGTCACCGGGGTCCTCGCCCTGGCCGGGCTCGCCGCCCGGGTCAGGCTCCTGCGGGGTCTCGCCGGTCGGCTCGCCGCCGTCTCCGCCGTCGTCGGTGGGGGTGCCGGTGCTCGGCCCGCCGGTGCCGGTGGGGGTGTCGTCGTCCGGGTTGTACTGGTACTGCGGCGTGTAGTCGTAGGTGACGGGGTCGGGGAACGACTTCACTTCCATCCCCGACGTCGCCTCGGCCATGAACTGCCGCCAGACCATCGCGGGCAGCACGCCGCCGTAAGCGGAGTACGGGGACAGGTCGAGCGGCTTCGACAGGTTCTTGCTCTGGAAGATGCCGACCGACGTGGACAGCTGCGGGATGTACCCGTTGAACCAGACTGCCGCGCCGCCGTCGGTGGTGCCGGTCTTGCCCGCCGCGTCGCGGTCGTAGAGGCTCGCCGCGGTGGCGGTGCCGCTGTTGACGACCTGTTCCATCGCGTAGGTGGCGTCGGCGGCGGTGTCCTTGCTCATCACCCGGACGCCCTCGACCTTCACCTTGCGCTCGACGCCCTTGCGGTTGGTGATGGACTTGATGACGTGCGGTTTGTACCAGATGCCGTCGTTCGCGAACGCCGCGTACGCGCCGGCCTGCTGGGCCGGGCTGACGTCGGAGGTGCCGAGGACGAAGCTCGGGTACTTGTTCGCGTCGTTGGCGGTCAGCTGTGACTCGGGGATGCCGAGGCTCTCGGCCATCTTCGTCACCTTGTCCAGGCCGACCTCCTCGGCGAGCCTGACGTACGCGGTGTTCGTGGAGTCGCGCGTCATCTGGACGAGGTTCAGATAGCCGTAGCTGCGCCCCGAGGAGTTCTTGATGGGGGTGCCGTTGGAGATGAGCGGGGCCGCGCCGCTGTAGGTGTCTGACAGCCGGACGCCGGATTCGAGCGCGGCGGCGAGCGCGAAGGGCTTGAAGCCGGAGCCGGCCTGCGCCTTGAGCCCGAACGAGCTGCTCATCGCCTCCTTGAGGTAGTCGCGTCCGCCGTACATCGCGACGACCTCGCCGTTCGACGGGTCGACCGACGTCAGGCCGACGCGCTGCTCCTTGGGCATGTCCGCCGGGACGTTGTCCTTGACGGCCTTGACCGCGGCGTCCATGAGCGGCTTGCGGAACGTGGTGACGATGCGCAGGCCGCCGAGCGCGAGGTCCTCGTCGTCGATGCCGCGCTGCTCGGCCAGCTCCTTCTTGGCGATGTTGACCATGTAGCCGATCTGGCCCTTGTAGATGTTCTTCTGCTGCTCCTTGACGGGAACGGGGAACTCCATGGCGCTCGCCTCGGCCTGGGTGACGTCGCCGCCCTCGACCATGCCGTTGAGCACGTAACGCCAGCGCTGTTCGACGGCCGCGCGGTTGTCCTTGGTGACCTTGCTGAACGGCGTCGGCTGCTGGATCGCCGCGGCGAGGAACGCGCTCTGCTCGACGGTGAGGTCCTTGGCGTCGACCTTGAAGTAGGACTGCGCGGCGGCCTGGATGCCGTAGCTCTGCCTGCCGAAGTAGATGGTGTTGAGGTACTGCTGCATGATCCAGTCCTTGTCCTTGGACTGGCTCACCTTCAGCGACACCATCACCTCCTTCAGCTTGCGGACGATCGACCGCTCCTGGCTGAGGCCGCTGTAGTAGTTGCGGACCATCTGCTGGGTGATGGTCGATCCGCCCTGTACCTGCTTGCCTGTGACGGTCGACCAGATCGCCCGGAACGTCCCGCTGAAGGAGACGCCTGGGTCAGTCCGGAAACTCCGGTTCTCGGCCGAGATGACGGCCTGCTGGACGGGCTGGGAGATCTCCGACAGATCGACGGGGCGCCGGTTCGTGCCCTCCTCGACGATGACCGTCTTGCCGTCGGAGTAGTAGAAGACGTTGAGCTGCTCGCGCGCGCTGAGCTGCTGGGTCTCGGGGACCGGGGTGAGCTTGTAGGCGACGGCGAACGCGATCACGCCGAGCCCGAGCAGGACCAGGACGCTCCAGCTCAGCCTGCGCAGCCATCTGCCGCGTTTGCGCGGAATGCCGGGCTGCGGGGAGGCTGACGACGACGAGGGCGGGCCCGGGTCGGCGGGGCCGTCGCCGTCGTCGGCGATGACGGGCAGGGGCGTGTCGATCCGGGTGACCTGGGCGTTGTCGACGCGGGTGGCGTCGTCGGGCTCGGCGTCGGCGGCGGCCCCGGCGGAGTCTTCGAGGAAGGGCGCGTAGAGATCGTCCGGCTTGTCGGAGACGGCCTCGGCGGCGAGGGTCGCGTCGGAGATGCCTTCCGAGACCAGGGTGGCGTCGGAGACGCCTTCTGCGGCAAGGGTGGCGTCGGGGACGCTCTCCGCCGCGAGGGTGGCGTCGGCGAGGGCTTCGTCGGACGGGGTCGCGTCGAGGCCGGGCTCGTCGGAGACGATCGGGTAGGCGCGCGTCGGATCGCCGGACGCGGGCTCCTCGGCGTCGGAAACTTCGGAAACTTCGGTCTCGTCCTTCGGCGCCTCTTCCGCGGCCTCGCCCGCTTCCTCGTCGTCAAGGAAGGGCGTGTAGGCGCTGGTGGGCTCGTCGAGTGACGTGGCGGGGGACTGCTCGTCGCCCTCGGCGACGGGAGGGCCTTCAGGCGGATCGACGGACGTGGTCTCGGGCTCTGCGACGGCGTCGGGTTCCGGCGCGTCTTCCGCAGTCGCGACGTCGACCTCTGTCGCGTCCTCCACAGCTGCGACATCGATCTGCGTCGCGTCCGGTTCATCCGGTTCGTCCGGCTCCGCGGGTTCCGACGCGCTCGGCGGCTCCTCCCCGGACTCGGACGAGGACGCGGACTCGCCCGCCACCTCGCCGTCCCCCGGCTCCTCGGACGTCCCCGGCGCGGCGTCCTCGCGGGCGCGCCCGTCCGGCCCGCCCGCCGCGCCCTCGGCGGCTTCGGCCGGTTCCCGGGGCTCGTCGTCCCCCCGCGCCTCGTCGCGCGCGCCGTCGCCATTCTCGCTCAAGATGCCCCCGTTACCCTTTCGTTACGCATGACGATACCGGAACGACGGCTCGGTCGACGCGCTCGATCCGGTCCTGTGGATAACTCCCGCGAAGGGCTTCCGCGCGGCGCGAAACCGGCCACGGGAACGCCGAGGGCGGCCGGCCCCTGCCCGGGAAGCCGACCGCCCTCTTCGCTCAGGCCGCGCCCAGCACGTCCACGACGAACACCAGCGTGTCGCCCTTCTTGATGCCCGCGCTCTCGTTGCCGTCGGGGTAACCCGACTCCGACGGGATCACCAGCAGCAGGCGGCTGCCGACCTTCGCGCCGACCAGCGCCTGGTCCCAGCCGGAGATGACCTGGCCGACGCCGATCGGGAAGTTCGCGGGCGCGCCGTTGGCCCAGCTGGAGTCGAACTCCTTGCCGTCGCGCCAGATCTTGCCCGCGTAGTTCGTCACGAGGGTCTGACCGCTCTTGGTGACCGGCCCGGTGCCCTCGATCAGCGTCTTGACGACGAGTTCCTTCGGCGGGTCGACCTTGGGGATCTCGACGGTCGGCGCGTCGCCGATCTTGTCCTTGTTCGGGGTGACCTTCGGCAGCGCGGCGTCGGTCTGCTCGGCCTGCGTGCCGGTGATCTCGTACTGCTTGCTGACGACGTCGAGGACGAACACGACGTTGTCGGTCTTCTTCAGGTCGGTCTGCTCGGCGGTGTCGCCGAGTTCGGAGACCGGGATCGTCAGCAGGTAGCGGTCGCCGACCTTGGCGGTCTTGACGGCGTCGTCGAGCCGCTTGAAGCCGCTGCCCTCGCCGCCGACGGGGAGGGTGGTGGCCGCGCCTTCTGCGTAGCTGCTCGACTTCTCCTCGTGCTCCTTGGCGCCGGTCCACTGGTAGGTCTCGAAGTGGATGAAGGCGGTGTCGCCCTCCTTCAGCGCGTCGCCGGAGCCGGTGATCAGCTTCTCGGTCTTGCCCTTGGTGTAGGGCGCGACCTCGGGCCAGGAGATCTTCGGGTCCTTGCCGAACGCGCCGGTGACCGTGAAGTTCTGCTCGGGCCGGGTGAGCGCCCAGGCCCCGCCCGCGACGCCCGCGATGATCGCGACGACGAGCAGGCCGACGCCGGTCTGCTTGATCCGCTGCTTGCGCAGCTCGGCCTTGTTCGCCGGACGCTTCAGCGACCCCTTGCCGCGGTTGATGCCGTGCGGCGTGAAGCTCGTCCGGCTGATGTCCCGGGCGTCCGGCAGCTTCACGCTGGGGGTCTTGTCACTGTCCGACATGGTCCTCAGATCTTCCGGTCGACGACGTCAGGCACGAGGGGGCGGCCCACACTCTGTCAGGTCCGTCCTAAGGACGGAGTGAAATCACCTCAAAATACCGGCAGGAGCGCCTTGCCCCCACCGGTCCGGTCCCAGCCTGCCACGCGAGGCCCCGGCCGTCGCCCCCCGCCGCCCGCGCGCTACCGCCGTGTCAGGGACGAATCGGACGGAAACCTGCTGTTGGTTGCGGCCCGCGTGCCCTAAACTCGCTTCCCAAAAACAAGCGCCCATAGCTCAGCTGGATAGAGCAACGGACTTCTAATCCGTCGGCCGGGGGTTCGAATCCCTCTGGGCGCGCTGTTCTCGGGCCCGTCGTAGCTGTCGATCTGTCACGGCGGGCCTTTGCACGGGCAGCGTCATGTCCGAAAACCGCCGGTCAAGGGTCCGCCGATCGCGCAGACTGGAGGGGTGACGCAGACGGATGAGGCCCGCTACCAGGCGGTTTGCGGGCGAGACGGCAGATTCGACGGCGAGTTCTTCCTCGGCGTCCGGACCACCGGTGTCTACTGCCGTCCGAGCTGTCCGGCGACCACCCCGAAGCGCGAGAACGTCGTGTTCTACCCGACGGCCGCCGCCGCGCAGGCCGCGGGCTTCCGCGCCTGCAAGAGGTGCCGTCCGGACGCGGTCCCCGGTTCTGCGGCGTGGCAGGCGCGCGCGGACGTCGTGGCGCGGGCGATGCGGCTGATCGGCGACGGCACGGTCGACAGGGAGGGCGTCGCGGGGCTCGCGGCGCGCCTCGGGTACAGCCCGCGCCAGCTGCAACGCCAGCTCGTGGCCGAGGTCGGGGCAGGTCCGCTCGCCCTGGCCCGCGCCCAGCGCGCCCACACCGCGCGCGTCCTCCTCCAGACGACGACGCTGCGTGTGACGGATGTCGGTTTCGCGGCGGGGTTCGCCAGTGTGCGGCAGTTCAACGACACGATCCGTGCCGTCTACGCCCTTACCCCGACCGCCTTGCGCGGCTCCGGAAGATGCACCCTTACCGCGGCGTCCTCCGGCATCCCCCTGAGACTCGCCTATCGGGGAAGGTACGCGGCCGAGCCGATCTTCTCCTTCCTGGCGGCGCGTGCGATCCCCGGCGTGGAGGAGGTGACGGGCGAGCCCGGCGGCCGTTCCTACCGACGTACCCTGACGCTCCCCGGCGGCCCCGCCCTTGTGACCGTCCTGGAGCCGCACAAGGAGACGGGTTGGCTCGACTGCACCGTCTCCCTGACGGATCTGCGGGACCTGGCGTCGGCCACCCAGCGCGTCCGCAGGCTGTTCGACCTCGACGCCGACCCCTACGCGGTCGCCGAGAGCCTCGCCGACGACCCGCTCCTCGGCCCGGCCCTCGCCGCCGTACCGGGCCTGCGCTCTCCGGGCGCGGCCGACGCCGAGGAACTCGCGTTCCGTGCCGTGCTCGGCCAGCAGGTCAGCGTGGCGGCGGCGCGGACGCTCGGCGGAAGGCTCGTCGCCGCCTACGGGACGCCGTTGCACGCCCCGTCCGGGGGCCTCACGCATCTGTTCCCCTCACCCGCCGCCCTGGCCGGGGCGTCCCTTGCCGACCTGGGCATGCCGTCCTCGCGCCGGGAGACGCTGCGCGCCCTCGCGGCCGCCCTGGCGGCCGGGGAGGTCGCGCTCGACCCCGGCGTCGACCGCGCCGACGCAGAGAAGTCCTTGCTCGCGCTGCGCGGCGTGGGCGCGTGGACGGCCGCCTACGTGCGCATGCGCGCGCTGGGCGACCCGGACGTGCTGCCGCCCGGCGACGTCGTCCTGCGGCGGGCGCTGGCGGCGGCCCCGTCGGCCGACCCGGTCGGCTGGGCCCCCTGGCGCAGCTATGCGACGCATCTGCTGTGGCGCTCCGCCGCCTCCACCCGAAGGAAGGGATCATGAACGTGCACACCACGGTCTCCGGGCCGCTCGGCGAACTCCTGCTGGTCGGCAGGCCCACCCAGGAGGGCCTTGAGCTCGTCTCGCTGACGCTGCCGACCCACCGCTGGACCCCGCTCGACCCCGGCCCGCGCGACGACGGCCCCTTCCGCGCGCTCAGGGAGCAGCTCGACGCCTACTTCGCGGGCGACCTCAAGGAGTTCTCTTACACGCCGGCGTTGTCCGGCACGGCCTTCCAGCGCCAGGTATGGGCTGCCTTGGACGCCCTGCCTTACGGGGCCACCACCACCTACGGCCGTCTGAACGCCGCCCTCGGCGGCTCGCCTGCCAGGGCGAGGGCGGTGGGCGTGGCGATCGGGGCGAACCCCGTGTCGATCCTGCGGCCCTGCCACCGGGTCGTGGGGTCGAACGGATCGCTGACGGGCTACGCGGGAGGTCTCGACGCCAAGCGCGCGCTTCTGACCCTGGAAGGGGTTCTTCTGTGAATTCCGCCCGCGCCCGCCCATGACTGGGTATCACTCTCCGTAACCGAACGGAGAGGGGCAGGCCGATGCGCGTGCTCGTCGCGGGGGCGACAGGGGTCATAGGAAGGCGGCTCGTGCCGCTGCTCACGGGGATGGGGCACGAGGTGTTCGCGCTGTCGCGGACGCCCGAGCCCGCCAGGAATCCGGCGGTCTGGCCGCTCGCGGTGGACGCCCTGGAAGCGGACGAGCTACGCAAAGCGGTCCGCGAGGCAAGGCCCGACGCGGTCGTGAACCTCCTCACCGCGATCCCCGAGGTGCTCGACCCGCGCCGGATGGAACGGGCGTTCGCCCAGACGAACCGGCTGCGCACCGAGGCGACGAGGACCCTCCTGGACGCCGCGCGCGACGCGGGGGCGGGCCGGATCGTCGGCGAGGGCGTCGCGTTCGCCTACGACCCCGAGGGCGACGGCCCGGCCGACGAGGACGCGCCCTTCTGGCACGACCCGCCCAAGCAGTTCGCCACGACCCAGCGCGCGCTTGTGGAGATGGAAGCGCTGACCAAGGCCGCCGACGGCCTTGTCCTGCGTTTCGGCCATCTGTACGGGCCGGGCACGGGGTTCGGCCCGCAGGGCTGGGTCACCGAACAGGTCAGGGAGCGGCGGCTGCCGATCGTCGGGGAGGGGGGCGCGTACTTCTCGTTCGTGCACGCCGACGACGCGGCCCGCGCCGTCGTCGCGGCCCTCACCACGTCGGCTGTCGGCGCGTTGAACATCGTTGACGACGACCCGTCACAGGTCTCCGAGTGGCTGCCCGCCCTCGCCGGACTCCTGGGGGCCGAGCCTCCGCACCGCATTCCGACGCCCGTTGCCCGGATCGTCACGGGGGCGTGGGGCGTCGCGTACTTCACCAGGCTGAGGGCCGCCGACAACACGCGGGCCAAGGGCGAGCTGCCCTGGCAGCCGCATTACGCCTCGTGGAGGCAGGGCTTCCAGGACGACCTGGAGGCGGCGGCTCAGCCTTGAGCCCGCCACTCCTCGGCGAGCATGGCGTAGGAGTAGGAGTCGAGCCACTCGCCGGAGGAGTGCAGGGAGTCCTTGCGCGAGTGCGACTCGCGGCGCATGCCGAGCTTCTCCATGAGCTTCCAGGACGGGGTGTTGTCGGTGAAGCAGACCGCGGTGACGCGGTGCAGGCCGAGGCCGTCGAAGGAGATCCGTACCAGCTCGCGTGCGGCCTCGTAAGCGAAGCCGCGTCCTTGGACCTCGGGCGACAGACACCATCCGAGCTCGGCCTGGCGCGGCCTGTCCTGCAGCGACTCCGGAGCCTGCGCCCACACGTCGCCGAGGCGCAGCATGAGGTCGCCGACGATCTCGCCGTCATGCTCGATGATCAGGGTCGAGGACATGCGGACGGGATCGTCGTACTTCGCGGTGTAGGCGGCGAAGTCGTGGTCGCCTCCCGACAGCCACTTCCTGATGGACTCCCTATGCCGGTAACGCTCCCAGGTGGGCGCGATGTCGTCGGCTCCGGAGCGGCGGATGAGCAGCCGCGAGGTGCGGGCGGGCCAGGTCAGATCGTCGAGGGTGGACGCCATGGACCTATGTTCGCCGATATCGGGTGATACGTCGTACGGATTTCGGGCGGCGCGGGCCCGTCAGGGGAAGATCACACCCGGGTTGAGCAGGCCGGACGGGTCGAGCGCGGCCTTGACGGCCCGCAGCGCCGCGATCTCGGCGGGGGTGCGGGTGAGGTGCAGGTGGGCGGCCTTGGCGCGGCCCACGCCGTGCTCGGCGCTGATCGTGCCGCCCAGCTCCGCGACCCTGGCAAGGACCGCCTCCGACGGGTCCGCCGCGCCGCCCAGCAGGTTGACGTGCACGTTCGCTTCGGCGAGATGCCCGAAAAGGTACGGGACGGCGTCTCCGGCGAGGCGGGGGACGTCGGCGAGGAAGCCGGGCAGGGCCGCGAGCGGCACGCCGACGTCGAGTTTGTGGGAGACGCCCCCTGCCGCGCCCGTCGCGGCCCTGATCGCCTCGGCGTGCGCCTCTCGATAGGTCCACAGCCGGTGCCGGTCGGCGGCGTCGCCCGCCACGACGGTCTCGGGGGCGTCGACGTCGGCTAGGGCCTCGTACAGCGCGTCGGAGGGGTCGCGCGGGGCGGCGCACTCGACCAGGACGTAGAAGGCGTGTTCCTCGCGGGTCGGCGAAGGCAGCCCGGTGTGACGGCGCACCAAGGCGAGTCCTTCAGGGAGGAAGAACTCGGCGGCCTCCAAGGAGTCGAGCGCCCTGAGGCGTTCCAGGGCCGTCAGGGCGGCTTCGGCGCTGGGCAGGCCGAGAAGGGCGGTCGCCCGGTGGGCAAGCAAAGGCACAAGGCGCAGGCGGGCCGCGGTGATGACGCCGAGGGTGCCCTCGCTCGCCGCGAACGGGAGGTCGAACCCGGTGTTGTCCTTGGGCAGGCCGTCGAGGCGGGAGACGATCGAGCCGTCGGCGAGGACCGCCTCGACGCCGACCACGTTGGCCTTGGTGCTGCCGTAACGCAGCACGCGTTCCCCGCCCGCGTTCGTGGCGATCATGCCGCCGATGGTCGCGGAGTCCCTTGCGGCGAGGTCGACGCCGAAGTCGAGGCCCGCCGCGCGCGCGTGCCGCTGGAGGTCGGCCAGGACGACCCCGGCCCCGGCCGTCACCTGCTGGGCGGCGCGGTCCACGGGCCCGAGCGCGGTGAGGCGGCGCAGCGACAGCACGACCTCGCCGCCCTGCGGCACGCCGCCGCCGACGAGCCCGGTGTTGCCGCCCTGCGGGACCACCGCGACGCCCTCGGCGGCGCAGATCCGCAGCACCTCGGCGACCTCGCGGGCCGACCCCGGCCTGACGACGGCACTGGCCCGCCCCCGCCACCGGCCGGTGAAGTCCTCCTCGTACCCGGCCATGACGGCGGGGTCGGTCACTGCCTGGGTCACTTCGGAGAGCCGGTCCGCGAGCATGCCCCCGATTGTCGTGCATTACGGTCGTGGCTTGTGTTGAGGACAGGGACGACGGCCAGGGCCGCTGGACTGCTGCTCGGCGCGGGGCTCGACGCGCTGCTCGGCGACCCCCGGCGCGGGCACCCGGTCGCCGGGTTCGGCAGGGCTGCGGCGGCGCTGGAGAAGGCGCTCTACGGCGACGACAGGGCGCGCGGGGCGGTGTTCGCCGGGGTCTGCGCGGGCTCGGTGCTGGGCCTCGCGGTGCTCGCCGAGCGCGCCGGACGCGACCGCCCCCTGCTGCGCTGCGCGACGACCGCCGTGACGACCTGGGCGGTCCTCGGCGGCACGTCCCTGGCCCGCGAGGGCGAGGTCATGGCACGGCACCTTGAGGCCGGGAGCCTCGGCGCGGCACGGCTGCGGCTGTCGCACCTGTGCGCCCGCGACCCCTCCGGCCTCGACGCCCCCGCCCTCGCCCGCGCGACTGTCGAATCCCTCGCCGAGAACACCGGCGACGCCGTGGTGTCCCCGCTCTTCTGGGGCGCGGTCGCCGGAGTCCCCGGCCTCGCCGTCTACCGCGCGCTGAACACGCTCGACGCCATGGTCGGCTACCGCAGCCCCCGCTACGCCAACTTCGGCTGGGCCGCCGCCAAACTCGACGACGCCGCCAACTATCCCCCCGCCCGCCTCACCGCCCTCCTCACCGTCCTCACCGCCCCCACCCTCCCGGGGGCCGGTGCGGGGTGGGGGCGGGGGAAGGCGGCGGGGGAGGCTTGGCGGGTGCTTTGGCGGGATGGGGGGAGGCATCCGAGTCCGAACGCCGGGCGGTGTGAGGCGGCCGCGGCGGGGGCGCTCGGGGTGCGGCTCGGGGGGACCAACCGGTATGCGGGCGGGGTGGAGACCAGGCCGACGCTCGGGGACGGCAGGGACCCGGAGGTGTCCGACATTCGGCGTGCCGTGCGGCTGACGCGCGCGGTGTCGGTGTCGGCGGTCGTCGCGGCGGTGGGGCTCACGTTCGCGCTGGGCAGGGTCGGGGGCCGCAGGTGAGCGGCGGGCCGCGCGGCGGGCTGCTCGTCGCCGGGACGACGTCCGACGCGGGCAAGAGCGTCGTCGTCGCCGGGATCTGCCGCTGGCTGGCCAGGCGCGGGGTGCGGGTCGCGCCGTTCAAGGCGCAGAACATGTCGCTGAACTCGATGGTCACCGCCGACGGCGCGGAGATTGGCAGGGCCCAGGTGATGCAGGCGCAGGCCGCGGGCATCGAGCCGACCGCCGACCTCAACCCGATCCTTCTGAAGCCGGGGAGCGACCGCCGTAGCCAGGTCGTCGTACGGGGCCGTCCTATAGCCGACGTAGACGCGCTGGAGTACTACGCCTTCAAGGACCGCCTCCGGGAAGTCGCGCTGGACAGCTACCGGTCCTTGCGCGACTCCTACGACGTCGTCATCTGCGAGGGTGCGGGCAGCCCCACGGAGATCAACCTGCGCCGGGGCGACATCGCCAACATGGGCCTGGCCAGAGCGGCCGACCTGCCTGTGCTCGTCGTAGGCGACATCGACAGGGGAGGCGTCTTCCCCGCCCTGTACGGGACCGTCGCGCTGCTGGAGCCCGCCGACCAGGCGCTCATCTCAGGGTTCGTCATCAACAAGTTCCGTGGCGCGCTCGAGCTCCTGCGCCCCGGCCTCGACCAGCTCACCGCGCTCACCGGCCGCCCCACCCTCGGCGTCCTGCCTTGGCTCGACGGCCTGTGGATGGACGTGGAGGACTCCCTTGGCCTCGACGCGGCGCGACCGGCTACCGGAGCCCCGTACGGCGAGGAGTCCTTGCGCGTCGCCGTGCTGCGCTTCCCGCGCATCTCCAACTTCACCGACCTCGACGCCCTGTCCTGCGAGCCCGGCGTCTCCGTCCGCTTCGTCACCGGCCCCGGCGAGCTCGCCGACGCCGACCTCGTCGTCCTGCCCGGCAGCCGCGCGACGGTCTCCGACCTCGCCTGGCTGCGCGAGCGCGGTTTCGCCGACGCCCTGGCCGCGACGGACAAGCCGGTCCTCGGCGTCTGCGGCGGCTACCAGATGCTGGCCCGCGAGATCGACGACGCCGTCGAGTCCCGCAGGGGAAGGGTCCAAGGGCTCGGCCTGCTCCCGACGACCGTCACGTTCGGCAAGGACAAGGTCCTCGCCCGCCCCGAGGGCGAGCACTACGGCCACCGTGTGCGCGCTTACGAGATCCACCACGGACGCGTCACCGTGCACGGAGGCGAACCCTTCCTCGACGGGTGCAGGCAGGGACGTGTCTTCGGCACCACCTGGCACGGCGCCCTTGAGAACGACGCCTTCCGCCGCGCCTTCCTCACCGAGGCCGCAGCGTTGGCGGGACGCCGCTTCGTTCCGGCCCCCGACACCTCCTTCGCCGCGCTGCGCGAGGCCCAGTTGGACGCGCTCGCCGACCTCGTGGCCGACCACCTCGACGGCCCGGCCCTCGACCGGTTGATCACGTCGGGAGCCCCCGCCGGGCTGCCCTCGCTTCCGCCGGGCGGCGTCCCCCACCAGCCGCTATCGTGAGCGCGAACTCAAGCCGTAAAGGAACAGGCCGATGACCGACCCGTATGACCTGATCGTCCCGATCCCCGGGGCACGGGTTCCGGTGGACGTCCGGCTGGACTTCCCTCCGCTTCCGGAGGACACCCCTGTGCGGGAGCCCTTCGCGGCGGGCCTGTACCTGTCGTACGGGCTCGACCTCCCGCCCGGCGACGACGGCAGGCCGAGGTTCGAGGCGCTCACCCCGCGCCGGGTCGCCGAGCGCGGCCTGCGCGTCGAGCTGCTGCGCGAGCGCGCGGCGGGCAACCTGCGCGCCCGCCGTCCCGACCTTGCCCTCAACTGGTTCCCCGACGTGCGGGCGGTGACCGTCACCGTCGGCGGCGACCTCGAGGCGGGGCTCCTGCTCGACGAGGCGTTCCTCGACAAGCTCGCGGGCGAGGTGGACGGCGACCTCGTCGTCGGCGTCCCGGCCCGCGACGTGTTCACCGCCACCGGCTCGCGCGATGGTCAGGGCCTGGCCAAGCTCCGCTGGGTCGCCGACCGGGTCTGGGCGAGGGGCGACCACCTGCTGTCGCGTGCCCTGCTGCTCAGGACGGCCGGGGGCTGGGTTCCGCTCCCGGGGTGAGGGCGAGCGCCCGCAGGCCCGCGTGGAACAGGCGGGTGTCGGCGTCGCCGAGCAGCGCGCGCTGGAGCATGAACCCGTGGATGAGCGCGACGAGCATCCGCACGACCGCCGTGGCGTCGACCTCGCGGGTGATCATGCCCGCGCGCTGGTAGAGCTCGACGTACCACAGCAGCGCGCGGGCGAACCCGGCGTAGGCCCCGTCGAACCGCTCGTCGCGCACCGAGGACCGCACGACCGCACCCCACACGCGCAGCGCGAGCAGCGGGAACCCGTCCTCGACGTGCGGGAACACCGCGACGGGACGGGGCAGCGGCCCGAACGCCGCGGCGAAGACCTCGGCGACCTCGCGCGCGGTCTCGGCGGCGAACCGCTCGATCGCCGCGTCCCGCGTGAAGGCGCCCGGCGGGGCCGGAGAGGGCCCCTGGGGCGGCGCGGGCGCGGGATCGGGCGTCGGATCTGCGGGGGCGTCGCGGCGGCTCTCGCGGGACATGCACGTAGGTTTCCAGACCGGTGGGAAGCCCGCACTAAAGTGCAGGTCGACAACACGTAGACTGCCGGGAAAGCGGAGCGGAGGGATCCCGTGCCGTGTGGGCTGTGCGGGGACATCATCCCGCTCGAGGTGGTCCGCTGCCCGGCTTGCGGCGCGTGGTCGCGCCGGCGTGACTTCCGCGCCCTGGGCATCGGCCTGTTCATGCTGCTCGGCTTCAACGCGTTCCTCGCGATGGGCTCGTCGGTGAGCCTGCTGAAACTCAGCACCGAACTGAGCCGCACCACCTCGCTGTCCTACGACCCTGGCTCGGCCTCGGTCACCCTCGCCGGCTACCGCGACGTCTTCGTCGTCTCGCTCTGTCTCGCCGGGGTCACCGGTGTGCTGTTCCTCGCCTGGCTGTGGCAGGCGCACGGGCAGACGCTGAGCGGGATGCGCGGGCACAGGTTCTGGACGGTCGGCGCGTGGTTCGTCCCGCTGGCGAACCTCTGGCTGCCGCCCCGGCTCGTGCTCGAGGTGTGGCTGGCCAGCGGCAGGTATCCGCTGCCGCGCAGGCACGGCGTCAGCGTGCTGGTGATGGCCTGGTGGTCGAGCCTGCTCGCGGCGGTGGGGCTCGCGCAGCTGTTCCCGTCGATGCGCGCCGACACCCTCGCCGACGCCGAGTTCGCCGTGCAGATCGGCACCGCGGGCGCGGCGACGCTGGGCCTCGCCGCGACGCTGGCGATGGCGGTCGTGTTCCATGTGACGCTGCTGCAGCTGCGGGTGCCGCCCGCCGAGGCGCGCTAACTCCACACGCGCGACAGCGTCCACTCGTCGGTCTCCGGCGTGTGCCGCAGCTCATACACGCCGCTCTCCCGGTCGGGTGACGCCTCGACCCGCCAGAACCGCCGCTCGGACGGCTCGGCCGACTCCGGGTGCAGGTCGCGCCACAGGTCGCGGCTGACGATCCAGTGCTCAAGGACGCGGCGGACGACGAAGAGCCTGTCGCGCCACACGAAGCGGCGGGGCAGGCCGTCCGGCCCGGTCCACACGGTGACCGGCTCGCTCAACTGGCTCATCGTTCGAAAACACTATCGAACGCCGCCCTGGATCGCCAAGCCGGTCCCCGGGGTCGCCGTGCCGGTCAGGGCGGTCGCCCGCGATAACCGGCGCGGCGGCATGGCGTCGCGCACTGCCGCGCGCCCCTTACCATGTCGGCGGCTGCGAAGTGCGCGCAAGGGGAGGTCGGCGGTGAAGGCGGCGGGAGGACTGCGGGAGCTGAAGAAGCGGCGTACCAGGGCCGCGCTCATCGACGCGGCCCTCGACCTGTTCCTGAGCCGAGGCTACGAGAAGACGACGATCGACGAGATCGTGGCGGCCGTCGAGGTGTCCCAGCGGACGTTCTTCCGTTACTTCGCCGCCAAGGAGGACATCATCCTCGGCGTCGTCGCCGACCTCGACGCGCGCATCGTGGAGGAGCTGCGGGCGCGTCCCGCCGACGAGCCCCCGGTGACGGCCCTGCTCGCCGCGCTGCGCTCGGTGCTGCGCCTCGTCGAGCCGGGCGACACCGTCGAACTGGAACGGATGCGGCGGCTGCGCCAGGTGCTGGAGACCAACCCGTCGCTCATCGCCGCCCAGCACGCCCGCCACCAGGTGACCGCGCGGATTCTCGCGGCCGAACTCGCGCTGCGCATGGGCCCGGGCGGCGGCGTGTGCGGCCCCGCCGACCTGCGTCCGAGGCTGCTCGCGTCGATGTTCTACGTGGCGGTGCGCGTCGGGTTCGAGGACTGCGCCTACCGCGAGGTGTTCGACTCGGCGGAGGTCGTCACGCGGGTCGAGGAGGCGGTGGCCGAGGCGCTCGGCGCGTTGCGGGAAGATTGGGCCCGCGGGCCTGGTTGCCCCTGACGCACCGGCACCTCAGACACCACTGGAGACATGATGCGCGCGATCGTCGTCGCCGAGAACGGCGGGCCCGAGGTCCTTTCCGAGCGTGACGTCCCCCGGCCGACGCCGGGACCGGGCGAGCTGCTGGTGAAGGTCGCGGCGGCGGGCGTCAACTACATCGACACCTACTACCGCACCGGCCACTACCGCCGCGAGCTGCCGTTCACGCTCGGCGAGGAGGCCGCGGGGACGGTCGCGGAGGCGGGCCCCGGCGTCGTGGACTTCGCGGTCGGCGACGTGGTCGTCAGCCCCTCGGTGCTGGGCGGGTACGCCGAGTACGTCCTGGTCGAGGCCGACCGCGCGGTGCCGGTGCCCGCCGGGGTGACGCCCGAGCAGGCGGCCGCCGTACTGCTCCAGGGCATGACCGCGCACTACCTCACGCACGACACGTTCCCGATCGGCGACGGCGACACCGCGCTGCTGCACGCCGCGTCCGGCGGGGTCGGGCTGCTCGCCGCGCAGATGGTGAAGCTGCGCGGCGGACGCGTCATCGGCACTGTCTCGACGCCGGAGAAGGCCGAGCTGGCCCGTAACGCGGGCGTCGATGAGGTCATCGGCTACGACGACTTCCCAGCGCGCGTGCGCGAGCTCACTGACGGCCGTGGCGTCGACGTCGTCTATGACGGCGTCGGCAAGGCCACCTTCGACGGCAGCCTCGCGTCGCTGCGCCCGCGCGGCACGCTCGCGCTGTTCGGCGCGGCGAGCGGCCCGGTGACGGGCCTGGACACCGGACGCCTGGCGAGCGCGGGCTCGGTCTTCCTGACCAGGCCGACGCTCGTGCACTACACGCTCACCGTCGCCGAGCTGCGCGAGCGCGCGGCCGCGGTGTTCGAACTCGTCGCGTCCGGCGCGCTCGACGTCCACGTCGGCCGGACATACCCGCTGTCCGACGCCCGAATCGCCCATGAAGATCTCGAAGGTCGGCGTACTACCGGTAAGTTGCTCCTCGTCCCCTGAGCCGCCCGGCGGCCCGCTCGCCCCCCGAGGAGCAGCCCATGACGCAGGAAGATCCGCAGCGGATCGGCCCCTACCGCCTGCTCGACCGGATCGGCCGCGGCGGCATGGGCACGGTCTACCTCGCCGAGGACCCCCAGGGCGTCCGCGTCGCGGTGAAGGTGATCAACGCCGAGCTCGCCGACGAGGCGTCGTTCCGCGACAGGTTCCGCCGCGAGGTGACCGCCGCGCGCAGCGTCCGCAGGTTCTGCACCGCGAGCGTCCTGGACGCCAACCTCGAGGCCGACCCGCTGTACGTCGTCACCGAGTACGTGGACGGCCCCAACCTCGACGACCACATCCGCCTGTCCGGGCCGATGACGGGCTCGACCCTCGAACACCTGGCGGTCGGGGTCGCCACCGCCCTGTCGGCGATCCACGGCGCGGGCATCGTGCACCGCGACCTGAAGCCGGGCAACGTGCTGCTGTCGCAGCTCGGCCCGCGCGTCATCGACTTCGGCATCGCCCGCGCGCTGGACACCACGTCGGCGGCGACCCGTACCGGGACGTTCGTCGGCACGCCCGCCTACATGGCCCCGGAGGTCATCAGGGGCGAGGAGGCGACCCCGGCCGCCGACGTGTGGGCGTGGGGCTGCGTCGTGGCGTTCGCCGGAACCGGCGTCGCGCCCTTCGCCGCCGCGAACATCCCCGCGATCCTCTACCAGGTCACGCAGGGCGAGCCGAACCTCGACGGGCTCGACCCGTCGGTCCTGGAGATCGTCAGGCTCGCGCTGAGCCGCGACCCCGTCCAGCGGCCCAGCGCGCTGAGGCTGCTCGAACTGCTGACCGGCCAGTCCGAGGTCGACCCGGCGAAGGTCGCGCCGACGATCGCGGCCGCGGCGTGGCCGTCGGGGCAGACGACCCGCGACAGCGTCCCGCCGCCGCTCGCCGCGCCCGGCGCTCTCGCGGCGGCTCCGCCCGCCCCGGGTCCCGCGCAGGCGTGGTCGCCGATGCTGCCGCCGCCGTCACCGCCGCCCACCGCCGCGCCGCCCGCCGGGTCGAGCGCGGCCAAGCGGCCCAACCGCAGCGGACGCCAGTACCTGCTGGTCGGCGCGGGCACGGCGGTCGCCGCGGTCGCCGTCGGCGCGTTCCTGGTCGGCAGCGGCAAGGGTGTGCCGGACTCGGCCGAGCACTGGAGCGACGACTTCTCCGGCACCTCGACGGGCTGGGCCGACGACTACAACAAGCTGCGCGCCTACCTCGGCGGCGGCTACCAGATGAAGACCGCGCAGCGCGACCTGGTCGTGCAGTCGCTCGCGCCGATGAAGACCGAGCTGCCCGCCAGGACCCTGCTGTCGGTCGACCTCAAGGCGCAGGGCTCGCCCGGCGGGAAGGTCGGCCTCGTCTGCCTCGGCCCGAACACCAGCCAGGTCGACGGCTACCAGTTCCTCATCCGCGTCGACGGCAAGGGCGCGGTGCTGCGCCGCGTCGTCGTGGGCCAGGACGCGACCGCGAGCACGAAGGAGCTCGCCGTCCTCGCCGAGGACGTTCCCGGCTTCGACACCGGCGAGAAGAACCGGGTGCAGGCCGCGTGCGAGGTCGACGCGAAAGCCAAGTCCGTCAGGCTGCGGCTGTGGGTGGACGGCGAGTTCGTCCTCGAGCACCGCGACGAGCAGAGCCCGCTGCTGACCGGCCAGGGCGGCCTCATCATCATCCAGGACGACTGGGACAACAAGGGCGTCGTCGCGGACTTCGACAACTTCGAGGTCGGCGAAGTCCGCGACTAGCCCCTGCCGGCTGCCGCGTCGCTCAGGCGTCCACGAGCGCGCGGATCGCCTTGAGGGTGGGCTCGTCCTTGACGCCCGCGACGAGCAGGGTCGTCACCGGGCTGGCCTTCCACAGTTCGAGCCGCTCGGCGATCCGCTCGAGCGGGCCGAGCAGGGAGATGGAGTCGGCGAGGCCGTCGGGGACCGCCTTGATCGCCTCGTCGCGGCGTCCGGCGAGGAACAGCTCCTGGACGCGCTCGGCCTCCTCGGCGTAGCCGAGCCTGCCGATGAGGTCGAGGTGGAAGTTCTTGTCCTTGGCGCCCATGCCGCCGATGTAGAACGCCAGCGGGACCTTGGCCCAGGTGAGGGCCTCCTCCAGCGGGGCCACGACCGTCGTGACCGTCGCGGTGATCTCGAAGCCCGGCCTGCGTCCGGCCAGGGACGCGCCGAAGACCTCGTCGATCTTCTCCGGGTCGCAGAACAGCGGGAGCCAGCCGTCGGCCTGCTCGGCCGCCAGCGCGACGTTCTTGGGCCCCTCGGCCCCCAGGTAGATGGGGATCTCGGGGCGCAGTGGACGGGTGATCGACTTCAGCGGCTTGCCGAGGCCCGCACCGCCCGGGTAAGGCAGCGGGTAGTGCGGGCCGTCGTTGACCACGGGCGCCTCGCGCGCCCAGATGTCGCGCACGATGCGCAGGTACTCGCGGGTCCGGGCCAGCGGCCGGGGGAACGGCACGCCGTACCATCCCTCCACGACCTGTGGTCCGGACGCCCCGAGGCCCAGGATCAGCCGCCCGCCGGACAGCGCGTCGAGGGTGAGCGCGTGCATCGCCGTCGCCGCCGGGGTACGGGCGGACAGCTGCACCACCGCGGTGCCCAGTTTGATGCGCGACGTGCGCGCCCCGTACCAGGCGAGGGTGGTGAAGGCGTCCGATCCGTACGCCTCGGCGGTGAACACCGAGTCGTATCCCTGCCGCTCGGCGGCCAGTACCGTCTCGGTGGCGTCCTCCGGGTCGCGCTGCCAGTAGCCGACGTTGATCCCGAGCTTCACGTGTCCTGCACCTCCAGATGGCCGTGCTCATGGCCGTGCACTGGAGACTAGAACATGTTCTAGTTATTCTGAAAGCCCCCGCAGGAGGTCGGTGAATCCGGCGGGGGACAGCGTCACGGTCGGCAGGTGGGGGTTCTTGGAGTCGCGGATCGCGCACGCGCCGCCGGAGAGCGCGGCGACCTCGACGCACTGGTCTCCACTGCCGCTGTAAGAGGACTTGCGCCAGATGAGCTGAGCCACGGATTTACTCCTTAGCCGCCTCGGCCAGCAGCCGGACGGATTCTGCGGGGGACAGCGCCTCGTCTTCGATGCGCTCGAACCGGGTTCTGTGTTGGGTTATTGCCTCGGCGCTCTCCACGTACACGTCACCCATGGTGCCTTCTACGTAGGCGATATCGGGGTCGGCCGGGTCCTGGAACGACAGAATGGTGAACCTGCCGTCAAGCCCCGCGTGGGCGCCGCTTGAGTACGGCATCACCTGGATCGTGACGTTCGGGCGGTCCGCCGCCGTCACCAGGGCGAGCAACTGCTCCCGGATGACGGAGTCTCCGCCGATCGGCCGGCGCACGGCCGACTCGTCCAGGATCACGTGCAGGTGCGGGGCGTCCTCACGGTCGAGAAGCGCCTGACGCTGCTTGCGCGCGTGGATTCTGCGGTCGATGTCGGCCTTCGACGGCAGGAAGCGCCCGGCGGTGATGACCGCGCGGGCGTAGTCCTCGGTCTGCAGCAACCCGTGGACGAGCTGGGAGTCCCAGTTGCGGATCTCCGAGGACTCGTCCTCCAAACCGACATAGGAGCCGCTGAAGACGTCCACGTAGGCGGTCCACCAACCCATCTGGCGGGCCTCGCGGGAAAGGGTGAGCAAAGCGTCCCTGTCGGGGCTGGCGACCCCGTACAGGTCAAGGAGTTCGGCGACGTCGCGGGGTCGCGTCTGGCCGGTCTCCAGACGGGACACCGTCGCGCGCGACCAGCCGAGCCGGTCCGCGACGTCTTGAAGGGTGAGGCCTTGGTTCTCACGAAGGCGTCGAAGCTCGCGCGCGAGTCGGCGCCCTCGTACGGTCGGACGGTAAGTCATAGGGACGAGTCTGCTGCGGACTTGCGTTTACGTACATAAGAAACCAAGAATCTTCGCGAACTCTGTTGCAAGGGTGAGATTCCCACGACAGCCTGAGCATCGTGACTGTTCGGGAGCAGCGCGTATTCGTTGCTCCGTCAGGGGCCCCGGCGAAAGGGCGGTTGTGGAGCTGGCAAGGGACCTGGGACGCACCTGGGCATGGACGCTGCCGACCGACGCGACCTGCGCCAGGACCGCGCGCCGGCTGGTCAGGCAGACCCTCGCCGAGCTGGGCGTGGACGACGAGGCGGTGGACGACGCCGGGCTCATGGTGAGCGAGCTGGCGACCAACGCGCACCAGCACGCGGCCGAGCACACCCCGCACGAGCTGTGGATCTCGTGCCTGGACGAGTTCGAGTTCTCGTGCGCGGTCTTCGACGCGCTGCCGACCCGCGACCTGCCGCTTGAGTTCGGCCGCGCGGACTACGGCAGGGGGCTCAGCATCGTCGCTGAGCTGAGCAAAGGCCGCTGGGGCACCGAGGCGGCGCACGCGCGGCTCGACCCCCGGGTGCGGGGCAAGGCGATCTGGTTCAGCGGCCCCCGCTAATGCGAACTTTCTACAACTAAGGGAGAGTTTCACACTCGGTGGGTGGGCCGTCCGGTTCGGGGTGGTCTCGTCGGCGGGCACCGCCTGTGGGATGCTCTTTTCCGGCGTGTTCATGGAGGAACCCGGTGGAATTCCGGGGCTGTCCCGCAACTGTGACCGGCGTTCGCCGGAAGTCAGGAACTCAGGGCCGCCGTGTTCAGTTCACCCCGACCGGGCGAGGAAACCCGAGGGAAGGACGTCGTGCCGTCACACGCCGCGTACCCGTTCAGCGCCGTCGTCGGCATGGCCGACCTCAAGCTCGCGCTGCTGCTCAACGCGGTGTCGCCCGCGGTGGGCGGCGTCCTGGTCAGGGGTGAGAAGGGCACAGCCAAGTCGACTGTCGTGCGCGCGCTTGCGGCCCTGCTGCCCGAGCTTTCTGCGGTGCCGGGCTGCCGCTTCGCCTGCGATCCCGACGCGCCCGATCCCGAGTGCCTCGATGGGCCGCATGACGGCCCCGCCGCCTCCGAGCGGCGTCCTGCCCGGCTCGTTGAGCTGCCGGTGGGGGCGTCGGAGGACCGCCTGACCGGCTCGCTCGACCTGGAGAGGGCGCTCACCGAGGGCGTGCGCGCGTATGAGCCCGGCCTGTTGGCCGCCGCCCATCGGGGCGTGCTCTACGTGGACGAGGTCAACCTCCTGCACGACCATCTCGTGGACCTCCTCCTCGACGCCGCCGCGATGGGCCGCGCGTTCGTCGAACGGGAGGGCGTCTCGGTGCGGCATGCCGCGAGATTCCTGTTGGTCGGGACCATGAATCCGGAGGAGGGGGAGTTGCGGCCCCAACTTCTCGACAGATTCGGTCTGACCGTAGAGGCGGCCGCGACGCGTGATCCGGCGGAGCGCGCCGACGTCGTCAGGCGGAGGCTCGCGTACGAGGCCGATCCCGAAGGCTTCGCGCTGTCTTACCGGGAGGAAGAGCGCGCGCTGGGCGGGCGGATAGCGGCCGCGCGGGCGCTGCTGCCCGAGGTCGCGCTCGGCGACGCGGCGCTCGGCGCGATCACCGCGATCTGCGCGGGCTTCGACGTCGACGGGCTGCGCGCCGACCTCGTCACCGCGCGGACCGCGATCGCGCTCGCCGCCTGGCACGGGCGGCGCGAGGTCACCGAGGACGACGTCCGCCAGGCGGTCCGGCTCGCGCTGCCGCACCGGCGCAGGCGCGACCCGTTCGACGCGCCCGGCCTCGACGAGCAGCGTCTGGCAGAGCTGATGGAGGAGAACTCCTTCGAGCCGGAGGACGACCCGGACCCTTCGGGCGGGGGCGAGCCGCCGTCCGAAGGGCCGGACGGGTCGGCTCAGGGCGGCGACGCCCAGGGCGGTGACGCCCAGGGCGGTGACGCGGACGCGGGCCAGGGGGATGCGGGTCAAGGGGGCGAGGGTCAAGGAGGCGCGGGGCAAGGTGAGGGCGCTCCGGTGCCCGTCCCTCAGCAGTCGTCGGCGGGCGCGCCCTTCAAGCCGCGGCTGTTCACCGTGGAGGGCGTCGGAGAGGGCGCGCCAGGACGCAGGTCCAAGGCGCGCGGCACCACCGGACGCGTCACGGGTGCGGCGAGACGGGACTCGGGGGCGGTCCATCTGACGGCCACGCTACGGGCCGCCGCCCCGCACCAGAAGGCACGCGGGCGTAGCGGACCCGGCCTTGTGCTGTCGGGACATGACGTCAAGAGGGCGGTCCGGGAAGGGCGTGAAGGCAACCTCGTGCTCTTCGTCGTGGACGCGAGCGGCTCCATGGCGGCCCGTAAGCGGATGGCCGAGGTGAAGACCACGGTACTGTCCCTCCTCCTTGACGCCTACCAACGGCGCGACAAGGTGGGGCTCGTGACGTTCCGGGGTACGGGGGCCGACCTCGCGCTGCCGCCGACGTCGTCGGTGGAGGCGGGCGCGCGGAGGCTGGAGAGGATGCCGACCGGGGGACGCACCCCTCTGGCGGCGGGCCTTGAGCGTGCCGCGCGGGTGCTGCGGACCGAGGCCCTGCGGGACCCGTCACGGCGTCCCCTTGTCGTCGTCGTCACCGACGGACGGGCGACGCACGGCCCCGACCCGCTGACCGTCGCGTCGGCTTTCGCGGGCGTGCGGACGATCGTGGTCGACTGCGAGAGCGGCCCGGTAAGGCTCGGACTCGCCTCCGACCTCGCCCGCGCGATGGAAGCCGAACTCGTGCCCCTCGACGGCCTGGGCTCCCTCGCGAGGGTCGTCCGGGAGACGAGGCGGGCGGCATGACGCCGAAGACAGGACACAGGGAAGGCGGGCAGGGCTGATGCCGCAGGGCAAGCCGGAGAACGTCCCGGATGACGGCCTCACCACCAGGCAGCGGCGTACGCAGCCGCTGCTGATCGTGCACACCGGCCCCGGCAAGGGCAAGTCGACGGCTGCGTTCGGGCTCGCGCTGCGCGCCTGGAACCAGGGCTGGCCGATCGGGGTGTTCCAGTTCGTGAAGTCGGCAAAGTGGCGGATCGGCGAGGAACGCGCGCTGCTGGCGCTGGGCGCGTCCGGCGAGGGCGCGCCCGTCGACTGGTTCAAGATGGGCGAGGGCTGGTCGTGGATCCAGCGGCCCGGCACCGAGACCGACCACGCGGCCGACGCCCGCGACGGCTGGGCGCGCATCAAGGCCGACCTCGCGGCCGAGAAGTACGGAATGTACGTCCTCGATGAGTTCACCTACCCGATGAAGTGGGGGTGGATCGACGTCGACGACGTCGTGGCGACGCTCGCCGCGCGGCCCGGGCGTCAGCACGTCGTCATCACCGGACGCGACGCCGACCCGCGGCTGCTCGAGGCCGCCGACCTCGTCACCGAGATGACCAAGGTCAGGCACCCGATGGACCGCGGGCAGAAGGGCCAGAAGGGCATCGAGTGGTGACGCCGAGGCTCGTCGTGGCGGCCGCGTCGTCGGGCGCGGGCAAGACGACGATCGCGACGGGCCTCATGGCGGCCTTCAGCGCGCGCGGCCTCGCGGTGTCCCCGCACAAGGTGGGCCCCGACTACATCGACCCCGGCTACCACGCCCTGGCCACCGGCAGGCCGGGCCGCAACCTCGACCCGTTCCTGACGTCCGAGGAGGCGGTCGCGCCGCTGTTCCGGCACGCCGCCAACGGCTGTGCCGCCGGAGGTTGTGACATCGCGGTGGTCGAGGGCGTCATGGGCCTGTTCGACGGGCAGACCGGCGGCGGCGACTTCGCCTCGACCGCGCACGTGGCGCGGCTGCTCGGCGCGCCCGTCGTGCTCGTGGTGGACTGCGCGTCGGCGGGCCGCTCGATCGCGGCGGCCGTACACGGCTTCATGACGTTCGACTCCGGCGGGCACGGCAGGGTCAGGATCGGCGGGGTGATCCTCAACCGGGTCGGCTCCGACCGGCACGAGGAGATCTGCCGGGCGGCGATGGCCGAGCTCGGCGTGCCCGTCCTGGGCGTCCTGCGGCGTCAGGGGGACCTGGCGACCCCGTCGCGGCACCTGGGGCTCATCCCGGTCGCCGAGCGGCGTCCCGACGCGCTGGAGGCCGTCCAGCGGCTCGCCGCGACCGTCGCCGCGTCATGTGACCTCGACGCGCTGCTGGCGCTCGCCAGGACCGCACCGCCGCTGGACGCCCCGGCCTGGGACCCGCACGCGGAGGTCGTCCGCGTCTCGGAGGACTCCCCGGTGGTGGCCGTCGCGGGCGGCTCGGCCTTCACCTTCGGGTACGCCGAACAGAGCGAACTGCTGGAGGCGGCCGGAGCGCGGGTGGTCTCCTTCGACCCGCTGCGCGACGAGGACCTTCCCGAGGGGGCGCGCGGACTCGTCATAGGCGGCGGCTTCCCCGAGATGTACGCCGCCGAACTCGGCGGCAACAAACGCCTCATGGACACCATCGCCGCCTTCACCGGCCCGGTCTACGCCGAGTGCGCCGGGATGCTCTACCTCGCGCGCGAACTCGACGGCGTCCCCATGTGCGGCGTCCTTGACGCGACGGCCGCGATGACCCCAAGGCTGACGCTCGGCTACCGCAGCGCGGTGGCGATCCGTGACTCGGTCGTCGCACGGGTGGGGGAGCGGGTGCGCGGGCATGAGTTCCATCGGACCGCGATGACGCCCCCGCACGGCACGACCCCCGCATGGCAGTGGACCACCGACGGGCCCGAGGGGTTCGTCCGGGACCGCGTGATCGCCTCCTACCTTCACCTGCACTGGGCGGGCAGCCCCCGGATCGCGGAAAGGTTCGTGGCAGCATGCGCGTGACGGTGATCGGCCTCGACGGCGGACCCCTCGACCCCGAGGCACGCCGCCGCCTCGACGCGGCCACCCTCGTCGTGGGAGGGGCGCGTAACATCGCGGCCGCCTCCCTCCCCGAGGAGGCCGAGACCCTTGTGCTCGGCCCTCTGGAGCCCGCCTTGGACGCGCTCGCCGCGCACGAAGGCGACCCTGTGGTCCTGGCCAGCGGAGACCCCGGCTTCTTCGGGATCGTCCGGGCGCTGCGCGAGCGCGGACACGCCCTTGAGGTCTTCGCCGCGCGCTCGTCTGTGGCGCTCGCCTTCGCGCGCTCAGGCATGTCGTGGGACGACGCCCTCGTGGTGTCCGCGCACGGCAGGGACCTACGCCGTGCCGTCAACGCGTGCCGCGCGCACCCGAAGGTCGCGGTGCTGACCGCCCCCGGGGCCGGGCCCGCCGAACTCGGCAGAGAGCTGCACCCGCAGACGCCGCGCGCCTTCGTCGTCTGCGAGAACCTCGGAGGCCCCGAGGAAAGGGTGATGCGCGTACGTCCCGCCGAAGCCACCACGCGGCCCTGGAAGGACCCGAACGTCGTCATCGTCTACGACCCGCGCAGGCCCGTCGGGCCGTCAGGGTGGATCGCGGGGGCGCGGCCGGGGCCCGACGGCTGGGCGCTGCCGGAGAGCGAGTTCGAGTACCGCGCGGGCCAGATCACCAAGGCCGAGGTCCGCGCGCACATCCTGGCCAGGCTCGGGCCGCGCGTCGGCGACCTCGTCTGGGACATCGGCGCGGGCAGCGGCTCGGTCGGCATCGAGTGCGCGCGGCTCGGCGCGGCCGTCGTGGCCGTCGAGCGGGACGAGGAGTCGTGCGCGCGCATCCGCCGCAACGTGCAGCGGCACGGCGTGAAGGTCGCGGTGTCGCGCGGCGCGGCCCCCGACGTGCTCGACCACCTTCCTATCCCCGACGCGATCTTCGTCGGAGGCGGCGGCCTGAAGACGATCGAGGCGTGCGCGCCGAGGGCGTTGCGCGCGATGGTCGTCTCCCTGGCCGCCGTAGAACGCGTCGGTCCCACCCTCGACCTCCTGAAGGCCGAGGGGTATGCCGCGGAGGCCGTCCAGCTCTCCGCATCCCGCTTCGCCGCGCTGCCCGACGGCACCCACCGGCTCCAGCCCAACAATCCTGTCTTCGTGGTCTCCGGGGTGCGCTGAAGGTGACGGCGCTCACGCACCCGCAAGGCCGGGCGACGTACGTGCTCGGCGTGGGAGCGCGTAAGGGAGTCTCCTTCGAGGAAGTGGACGCGCTCGTCCTCCGGGTCCTCGCCGAGGCGCGCGTACGGCCGGACGAGGTCACCGCGCTGGCGACCGTCGAGGCGAAGGCCGAGGAGGCGGGTGTGATCGCCGTCGCGGAGGCCCACGGGTGGAATCTGATGATCTTTCGGGCCGATACGCTTGCCGCAGTGCCGGGTGCGCGAGCCGGACATGCGGCGCGTAAGGCCGTCGGCACGGGCAGCGTGGCCGAGGCCGCGGCGCTCGCCGGGGCCGGGTCGGGGACCGCCCAGCTCGCGGTGGCCAAGACGCGCTCGGCACGGGCTACGGTGGCCCTGGCGCGGGTTAGGGAGGAATCAGGATGAACGTGCGGCAGCCGCACCCGATCGAGGTCGCCTCGTACGAGATCCTCCGGTCCCGGGTTGACCTGTCGCCCATGCCGCCGCTGTGGCGCGCGGTCGCCGAACGGGTCATCCACGCCAGCGCCGACCTCGAGTACGCCGTCGACCTCGTGACCGACGAACGCCACCTGCGCCGCGGCCTCGACGCGCTGCGCTCGGGCGCGCCCATCGTCACCGACGTGCCCGCCGTCGCCGCCGGGATCACCGAGCGGCAGTCGGTCTGCCCGATCGACGACCCGGCCGCCGTCCGCATGGCCAAGGCCGCGGGGATCACCCGGTCGGCCGCCGCCGTCCGCCTCGCCTACTCCGAGGTCGGTCCCGGCGCGGTGTGGGTCGTCGGCAGCGCCGCAAGCGCGCTTGAGGAACTGATCCTTCGCGGGGTGCGGCCCAGCCTCGTCATCGCGCTGCCCGTCGGGTTCGTCGGCGCGGCCGAGGCCAAGGCCAAGCTGCGCGGCAGCGGCCTCCCGCAGGTCAGCAACGTGAGCGAGAAGGGCGGCGCGAGCGTCGCCGCGGCCGCCGCCAACGCCCTCCTGTACTTCCAGGGCTAGCCATGTCCGCGTCCCCCGGTCTCTCCCACGACCCGTCCCAAGGTCGCCCGCGCGACCCGGCCCACGACCCGTCCCAAGGGTTTCCGGTCGAGGATCTCGCGCATCATGGGGACGCCGAGGTCGGGGCGGGGCTTGCGGACTTCGCCGTCAATGTGCGGGCGGGCACGCCGCCGTCGTGGCTCGCCGAGATCGTCCGCGACTCGCTCACCGGCCTGGCCGCCTATCCGGACGGCGCCCGTGCGCGCGCGGCGGTCGCGCGCAGGCACGGCCGTCCGAGCGGCGAGGTGCTGCTGACGTCCGGCGCGGCCGAGGCGTTCGTACTGCTCGCCAGGGTGCTGCGGCCGCGCCGCGCGGTCGTGGTGCACCCGCAGTTCACCGAGCCCGAGGCGGCGTTGCGCGCGGCAGGGCACAACGTGGACAGGGTCGTCCTTGACGGCGCGTTCACCTTCGACCCCGCCTCGGTGCCCGCCGACGCCGACCTCGTGGTGATCGGCAACCCCACCAACCCGACCTCGGTCCTGCACCCGTCCCGGGCGATCAGGGCGCTGCTGCGGCCCGGCCGTACCGTCGTGGTGGACGAGGCGTTCATGGACTGCGTGCCCGGCGAGCCGGAAAGCCTCGCCGCCGACCCCGGCGTCGTCGTCCTGCGCAGCCTCACCAAGACCTGGGGGCTCGCGGGACTGCGCGCGGGTTACGTCCTCGCCCCCGCCGAGCTGATCACCGCGCTGGAGTCCGCGCAGCCTCTGTGGGCCGTCTCCACCCCGGCCTTGGCCGCCATAGAAGCCTGTATGAGCGACCGCGCGTACGCCGAGGCGGAGGCGTGGGCCGCAGAGTTGACCGCCCAGCGCGAACACCTCACGCGGGAGCTGGGGGCACTCGGCCTCCACGTGGTCCCTGAAGCCCGTGCCTCCTTCCTCTGCGTACGCGCGCGCGTAGGAGTCCGAGACGCCTTGCGCGAGCGCGGATACGCCGTACGCAGGGGGGACACCTTCCCGGGCCTCGGCCCCGAGTGGATCCGGATCGCGGTGCGCGACCCCGCCGCGACCCGCGGACTCGTCGCCGCGCTCGCCGAGGTGTTGTCGGATTCTTCCGAGAACGTCACGATCATGGGCTGAAGGGCCCTTGTGGCGAGCAGCCCTCGCCCGGCCGAGTACCTTTGTCCCAGCGGTACGACCAGCCACTGGTCACCGCGTCGCCGACACAGTTTTTCTGTAGATGGGATCACTCGCCGGTGCCGCCTTATCTTCTGGGCCTACGCCTCACCGGCCGCCGCGTCGTCGTCGTGGGCGGCGGCAGGGTGGCCCAGCGCCGCGTGCCCACCCTTCTCGCCGCCGGAGCCGACGTCACCCTCGTCGCCCCCGAGATCACGCCGTCGCTCGAAGGCATGCTCGAGGAGCTGACCTGGCACGCCAGGCCCTACCAGACCGGTGACATCGACGGCGCGTGGCTCGTCCAGACCTGCACCGACGACCACGCCGTCAACGGGCGCGTCGCCGCCGACGCCGAGGCGGCCCACGTCTGGTGCGTGCGCGCCGACGACGCCGAGTCCTCCGCCGCCTGGACCCCCGCCACCGGCTACGTCGGGGAGACCACCGTCGGCGTCACCAGCGACGGCGACCCCACCCGCTCGGCCGGCATCCGCGACGCCATCGTCGACGGCCTGCGCGACGCCACCCTCAAGGCACGGCACTCAAGGCACAAACCGGTCGGCGTCGCCCTCGTCGGCGGCGGACCCGGCGACCCGGGACTGATCACCGTGCGCGGGAGGCAGCTCCTCGCCCAGGCCGACGTGGTGATCACCGACCGCCTCGGCCCCCGCACCCTCCTCGACGAACTCGCCCCCGGCGTCGAGGTCATCGACGCCGCCAAGATCCCCTACGGCAGGGCGATCCTCCAGGAGAAGATCAACGAACTGCTCGTGGAGCACGCCAAGCAGGGCAAGTTCGTCGTACGGCTCAAGGGCGGCGACAACTTCGTCTTCGGGCGCGGAGGCGAGGAGGCCGTCTACTGCGCGCAGCACGGCGTCCCCGTCACGGTCGTGCCCGGCATCAGCAGCTCGATCGCCGCGCCGGCCGCCGCGGGCATCCCCGTGACGCACCGCGGCGTCTCCCAGGAGTTCCACGTCGTCTCCGCGCACGTGCCCCCCGGACACCCCGACTCGACCGTCGACTGGGAGGCGCTCGCCCGGAACGGGGGAACTCTTGTCCTGATGATGGCGGTCGAGCGGATGCGCCTGATAGCGGACGCTCTCATGCGCTATGGTCGACCGACTGACACACCCGTGGCCGTCGTCCAGGACGGCACACTCCCCGGCCAGCGAGCGGTTTTCGCCTCGCTGGGCACCGTGGCGGACGAGATGACGGCGAGCGGGGTGCGGCCACCGGCGATCGTGGTCGTCGGCGACGTCGTACGCGTGGCAGCACAGATCGGCAACCTAACGGTGGACATAGGGCGGGATCCGTGAGCTCCCCGGCGGACCAGAGCGCGCGGCGCGACGAGTTGATCTCCGCGCCGTCCGAAGGACCGGTCCCCTTGGGCCGGGTACTGGTCGACCTGCGCGACCAGATCGACGCACTGCGCTTCACCCTCGACGTCCCAGGGGCCGCCGAGGCGGCCCTCGCCGCGCGCGAGATGCGCGACCAGCTCGAGGACTACGTCCTGCCCCGCGTGCGCGCCGCGGCGACGCCCCTGCTCGCGGTCCTGGGCGGCTCGACCGGCGCGGGCAAGTCGACCCTGGTGAACTCCCTGGTGGGCGCGCGGGTGTCCGGCACCGGGGTGCTGCGGCCCACGACGTCGAGCCCGATCCTTGTCTGCCACCCCGACAACTTCGACTGGTTCATGGGCACCGACGAGCGTCCCCCTGGCGTCCTGCCGACCATGGGACGGGTCGAGGGGCCGGCCCCCGACGCCGTCGTCGGCGACCAGCTCGTGGTGATCCGCACCGAGGCCGTCCCGCGCGGCCTGGCGGTGCTGGACAGCCCCGACTTCGACTCGCTCTTCGAGGACCACTTCGAGTTCGCGACCAAGCTGATGGCTTCGGCCGACCTGTGGATCTGCGTCACGACCGCCGCACGCTACGCCGACGCGCAGGTGTGGAAGATGCTCGAGCGCGCGCGCGAGCAGGGCGCGACCTTGGGCGTCGTGCTGTCGCGGGTGGCCGACGGCGGAGGGCAGGAGATCGCCGAGCACTTCGGCGAGATGCTCGACGAGCGCGGCTTCGGCGCGGCCCCCCGCTTCACCATCCCCGAGACCACGATCACCGACTCGCGGCTGCCCGAGGAGGACGTCGCGCAGATTCGGGCCTGGCTGATGGAGCTGGTGGACGACGTCGAGGCGCGCGACGAGGTCATCGCCGAGACCCTCGGCGGCGTCCTCGACAGCTTCCGCACCCGCATCCCGCAGCTCGCCAAGCAGATCGAGGAGCAGGTCGACCGGCGCGACGTGCTCGCCCGCGAGGTCGAGTCCGCCTACTCCACGGCGCTCGCCGAACTCGACGAGGCCACCCGCAACGGCGCACTCCTGCAAGGTGAGGTTCTGGCGCGCTGGCAGGACTTCGCCGGGACCGGCGACCTCCTGCGCACCCTGCACCTGCGCGGCCGCGCCAAGGAGGCCAAGGGCTCCCGACGGCGTTACTCCGCGCCCCGTGTACGCGCGCTGAAGAGCGCGTTGCGGTCCGGCCTGGAATCCCTGATCCTCGCCGGGGCCGAACAGGGGGCCGAGCAGGCCGTCATCCGGTGGCAGGCCGACCCGGCCGGCGTGCACGTGCTCGGCGACCTCGCCGGGCAGCTCGGCACAGTCTCGCCCGAGCTGTCGCGGCGGATCACCAGGGCCGTCAGCGGCTGGCAGGACCACGTGCTCGAACTCGTGCGCACCGAGGGCGTCATCAAGCGGTCGATCGCCAAGCTCGTCTCCTTCGACGAGGAGGCGCTGTCGGTCGTGCTGATGGTCGGGATCTTCGGATATGGCACCAGCGACGTCGTCGTGGAGGGCGGCACGAGCGCCGTGCCGCAACGGCTGCTCAAGTCGCTGTTCGGGCCCGAGTCGCTGCGCGGCATGAGCGCCAAGGCCAAGGCCGACCTGCGCGGCCGCATCACCATGCTCTTCGACGAGGAGAGCCTGCGCTTCAACCAGGCGCTCGACCAGGCCGACATCCCCGACGAGAGCCTGGCCGTCGCCCTCTACCAGGCCACCTACAACCTGGAGGTCGCCCGGTGACCGACCCGGACGAGGTCCGCGAGCCTGCTTCCCCGCCCCCGCCCAAGGAAGACCCCCTGACGAGCGCCGACTTCGGACCCCGTGGCCTCAAACTCGCCCAGGGGGAGGACGCCGAGGACGACGCGCCGCGCGTGCCGTCGCCCGCGTCTGCGCCCGACGACGACCCGCTCGGCACCGGAGACTTCAGCGGACTCCGCTCGGCCTGGCCGGCCCCGCCCGGCGCACAGCCGGGGGACACGGCGGACGACACCGCCGTGCAGGACGTCCCGCAGGACGGCGAGGACAAGGAGACCCCGGCGGACGACGCCGAGGAGACGTCGTCCGGGGAGGACTTCGCTTCCAGGGCGCTGCGCGCTCCCGTCTCCGAGACTTCTGATCCGGTGGACTCCGATCCGCTCAACTCCGCCGACTTCGGGCTGCGCGGGTTCGCGCCGTCCGGCCGTCCGGTGTCCGCGCGCGGCCGCCGTCAGGCCGAGGACGACGATCCGCTGACCAGCGCCGAGTACCGGGTGCCGCGCGCCTCGGAGCTCGCGGCGCTGCTCGAGGTCAAGGCCGAGGACGCCTCAGGGCCGCGGTTCGAGGCCCCGGAACCGGTTGCGTCGGGGCGGGGTTCCGCCTCCACGACACGTGATGACGAACCCGTCGTGTCGAGCACCCGTGATGACGAGCCCGTCGTCACCGCGCCCGCCGACGCCGACGCCGACGAGGCCGAGACCGAGGCCGACGAGGTCGCGGAGGCCGACGCCGAAGAGGCTCCCGCCAAGCCGGTGATCGCCGGGGAGCTCGGTGAGCGCGTCGCCGCGCTCGAGCGCCTGATCGACCTTGGCGACGGCCGTCTTGACGGAGCCCTCCTCGCCGAGGCCCTTGAGCTGCTGGAGCGCGCGGGCGAGCGGATGCGGCTGTCGGAGGAGCACACCGTCGTCACCCTCGCGGGCGGCACCGGCAGCGGCAAGTCCTCCCTGTTCAACGCGGTCTGCGGCCTTGAGCTGTCCCCGACGGGCATGCGGCGGCCGATGACGTCGCTCGCCCACGCCTGCGTCTGGGGCATGGACGGCGCGGGCCCCCTGCTCGACTGGCTGAACATCGACAAGCGCTTCCGCTACGCCCGCGCCAGCGCCCTCGACCGCCCAGGCCCCCGCACACCGCGCCGAGGCAAGACCCCCACAGACCAGCAGGAAACCCGCACAACCGCCCTCACGACGGACTCCGGGTCCAAGGGAACGCGCGCGTCCGGGGACTCCGGGTCCACGGGTGCGCGGGCGGCCGGGGGAGGCCAGGGGTCCGCGCGATCGGGATCGCGGGTCGAAGGGTCGCTGCGCGGGCTCGTGCTGATCGACCTGCCCGACCACGACTCGATCCAGGCCGCGCACCGCGCCGAGGTCGACCGCTTCACCGGCGTCGCCGACCTGCTGATCTGGGTGGTCGACCCGCAGAAGTACGCCGACGCGTCCCTGCACCACGACTACATCATCCCGTTCGCCAGGCACGCCGCGGTCACCCTGATCGTGCTGAACCAGGTCGACCGGCTGGGGCCCGCCGAGGTCAAGGACTGCGTCACCGACCTGCGGCGGCTCCTTGAGGCCGAGGGGCTCAGCGACCCCCGGATCATCACCACCTCCGCCGTCGCGCGCGGCGGCGTCGACGAGCTGCGCGCGATCCTCGCCGAGACCGTCGCCGACCAGAACGCCCGGGCCGAGCGGCTCGGCGCGGACATCGACCGGCTGATCGAGCGGTTCGAGCGGTTCGCGGGGCCGTCCGACGCGGGCGACATCCCGTCGGAGGTCGACGGGCCGCACGCCGAGGCGCTGGTCGACGCGCTCACCGTCGCCGCGGGGGTGCCCGCCGTCGCCGAGGCCATGCAGAGCGCCTTCGAGCTGCGGGCCGCCGACTACGTCGGCTGGCCGTTCGCGCGCTGGGCGAGCCGGTTCCGTCGCGACCCGCTGCGCATGATGCGGCTGTCGGAGCTGCGCGAGGAACTGCGCGACTCCTTCACCGGACCCCTCGGGGCACAGCAGGGCGGCGTGGACAGCGCGCTGCACGCGGTGACCGACGGCGTCACCGAGGACCTGCCCGGACCGTGGCGGCTTTCGGTGCGCGCGGCGGCGCGCAGCAACGCCGGAACCCTTCCCGACGCGCTCGGCTCGGCCCTTCGCGCGATCGTCCCGACCTTCAACCAGGTGCCGCGCTGGTGGCTCCCGGTGAAGATCTGGCAGCGCGTGCTCGTCGCGGGGACCGCGCTCGGGCTCGTCTGGTCGGTCCTGCTCGCCGTTTACGGCGGCTTCGAGGTCGCCGAGGCGCCCAGCGCGCTGATCGGCGACCTGACGATCCTGCCGTGGGTGCTCGTCCTCACCGCGTGCATGCTCGGGATGGGCGCGCTCACCGCCGCGGCGTGCCGCAACGTGGTCGCCCTGTCGGCCGCGCGGCACGGCGAGCGGATCGAGTCGGGGATGCGCGAGACGCTCGCGTCGGTCGCCGACGAGCTCGTCCTCGCCCCGGTGGCCGCCGAGCTGAAGGCGTACGCCGACTACCGCGCGACGGTCGACGGCGTCCTGCGCTGACACCTCGGGCTCCGCTCCGAAAAGAGTTATCCACAGAATGTGATTCTGGTGCTTCGGAGCGGGGTCGGACGGGGCAGGCTTGGTCGTGAACGGGGCCGCCGGGCCCCGCCGAGCCGCATCGGAGGCCCTGAGATGGACGAGGCTTTGACGACCATGGTCGGCTGGGTGGCCAAGCGCCCCCTGCTCACCATCACCCGCAACGGAACACCCTTCCTGTCTTTACGCGTCGGCGTCACCCCACGCTGGTTCGACCGCGCCTCAGGCCAGTGGGAGAACGGCCAGCCCACCTTCGTCAGCGTCACCTGCTGGCGCTCCCTCGCCGAGAACGTGAACGCCTCGAACCTGGTCCCCGGCACCCCGGTGATCGTCCAAGGCCGCCTCCGCGTCCGCGAGTACGAACGCGGCGGCGAACGCCGCACGGCCGTCGAGATCGAGGCCCTCGCCATCGGCCACGACCTCACCCGCGGCACCGCCACCTTCCACCGCACCCAACGCCCCCACCCCACCCAAGACCCCCAAGCCGCCACGCCCCCACCCCCAACCAGAGAGGAACCCACAGACCAACAAGCCGCCTGACCCACTCGACCCGGGTCGGCCCGGGCTGACCCGGCTGGTCCGCCTGACCCGCCTGACCCGCCTGACCCGCCTGATCCGGGCTGGCCCGGGCTGGCCCGGTGACCCGGGCTGGCCGGGGTGGCCCGCCTGCCCGAGGAAGGCGGAGTGCGGCGCCGCGCGGGCGGCGACCAGGAGAAGGTGGAGGGGTGGCGGCGGAGGGGCGGGGAGGGGGAGGGGTGGGCGGGGTGGTGGCTGGATGTGGTCAGGGGGTGGGGTTGTGGAACGGTCGAAAGGGGGTGGGCGGGGGCCAGAGGGGGTGCCGGGGAAGGCGGGGCGGGATGTGTCGAAGAACGTCACGCTTTCCGCCCCGCACAGCACGCCTTGCAACTATCGTGTTACCTAACGTGATAGGTGGCCGGGGTGGGGGAAGCATGACGGCAGTGCACCAGTCAGCCGCCGACGAGCATCGCCGGGACAGCGGGGAACCCGGCAGGGGCCACGGCAGATCCGCGCTGCTGGCGCAGCCGCCGGGGCTGATCGTCTATGTCCTGGTGATCGTCGCGGTCTACCTCACCGTGCTCCTCTGGCAGTTCGCGGTCACCGTGTTCCGGCCGTGGGACGCGCTGACGTACCTCGCGCTGAGCCTGTGCTGCGCGGTGTGCATCGAGGCGTCACGGCGGCTCGGGATGCCCGCGGGGGTGGCGCGCGACCTGCTGTCGGCGTGGTGGCTCCCGGCGGCGCTGCTGCTGCCGCCGATCTACGCGCTGCTGATGCCGGTGCCGTTGCAGGCACTGCTGCAGTACCGGGTGCGCCGGGCGCTGCCGCACCGCAGGGTCCTGGTGACGGCCGCGCTCGGCCTGTCGGGGGCGGCCGCGTCGTGGGCGTTCCACCACTGGGTGCCCGAGCCGCTGGAGGCCGCGCCGCGCTGGATCGTCGACCATCAGGGCGCGATCCTCGCCGCGGTCGGCTGTGCCGTGCTGTTCGCGGTGCTGAACCTGCTGCTCGTGGCGGTCGCGGCGCGCGCGAGCACGCCGCAGGGCCGCTGGCGCGACGTGCTGTGGAACCGCGAGAACGTCGAGCTCGACGTGGTCGAGCTCTGCCTCGGCGTCCTGGTGACGATCACGTGTGTGATCTCCCCGGCGCTGCTGCTGCTCGCGCTGCCGCCCGTGGTGCTGCTCCAGCGCAGCCTCATGCACCAGCAGCTCCAGGCGGCGGCCCGCACCGACGCCAAGACCGGTCTGTTGAACGCCAACGCCTGGCAGCGCGAGGCAGAGACCGAGTTGTCCCGCGCAGAGCGTTCCGACGAGCCGCTCGCCGTCCTGCTGATCGACATCGACTACTTCAAGCGCGTCAACGACACCTACGGTCACCTGACGGGCGACCAGGTCCTCGTCGCGGTCGCCGCGACCCTGTGCCACCAGCTGCGCGACTACGACGTGATCGGCCGCTTCGGCGGCGAGGAGTTCGCCGTCCTGCTCCCCGGCGCGGACACCGTCGAGGCATGCCGCGTCGCCGAACGCCTGCGCGCCCGCGTCCGCCGCCTCGCCGTCCCCGCCGACGACACCACGGTCTCCGTCACCATCTCCGTAGGCGTCTCCCTCTACCGCACCCACGGCCAGGACCTCATCGAACTCCTCGCCTCCGCCGACCTCGCCCTCTACCGCGCCAAAGAATCCGGCCGCGACCGCGTCTGCCTCCCCGCCATCCGCAAATCCCCCTGACCCCACCCCTGACCACCTCGGGTAGTCGGCTCCCCGGCACGCTCCACGCCAGGGTGCCGGCGCTCGCGCAGGCCGAGAACACGTCCCTGACGACCTCGTCCCGCGGACCTGCCCTGCGACCTTTCGTTGCGGGTCGCGGCGGGGTGTTCTGAGGTTGGGATCGAGGGGTCGGCGGGGGAACTCGGGGTGGGGTTCGGATCGGGGGGTCGTTAGGGACGGGGGTTGGGTTGGGCGGCGTGGGGATGGGGTGGGAAGCCATAAGGTAGGGGTATGGCCGAGTACATCTACACGATGCAGCGTGTGCGCAAGGCGCACGGCGACAAGGTGATCCTTGATGATGTCACCTTGCACTTCCTGCCCGGGGCCAAGATCGGCGTGGTGGGTCCGAACGGCACCGGCAAGTCGACGCTCATGAAGATGATGGCCGGGATCGAGCAGCCGTCCAACGGTGAGGCGCGGCTGATGCCGGGCTACTCCGTCGGCATGCTCCAGCAGGAACCCCCGCTGAACGAGTCCAAGACCGTCCTGGAGAACGTCCAGGAAGGCGTCGCGGACACCATGGGCATGCTCGCGCGGTTCAACGAGATCGCCGAGCAGATGGCCACCGACTACAGCGACGAGCTGCTCGCCGAGATGGGCAAGCTGCAGGAGCAGCTCGACCACCGCAACGCGTGGGACCTCGACTCGCAGCTCGAGCAGGCGATGGACGCCCTGCGCTGCCCGCCGGGGGACTCCCCGGTCACCAGCCTGTCCGGTGGTGAGCGCCGCCGCGTCGCGCTGTGCAAGCTGCTGCTCGAGGCGCCCGACCTGCTGCTCCTCGACGAGCCCACCAACCACCTTGACGCCGAGTCCGTCAACTGGCTCGAGTCCTACCTGGAGAAGTACCCGGGCACCGTGCTCGCGGTCACCCACGACAGGTACTTCCTCGACAACGTGGCGACCTGGATCCTCGAGCTGGACCGCGGCCGCTGCTTCCCCTACGAAGGCAACTACTCGACCTACCTGGCCAAGAAGGCCGAGCGTCTTAAGGTCGAGGGCAACAAGGACGCCAAGCGCAAGAAGCGCCTGGAGGACGAGCTGGAGTGGGTCCGCTCCAACGCCAAGGCACGCCAGACCAAGAGCAAGGCGCGTCTGGCGCGCTACGAGGAGATGGCCTCCGAGGCGGCCAAGACCCGCAAGCTCGACTTCGAGGAGATCCAGATCCCGCCGGGCCCGCGTCTGGGCAGCACGGTGATCGTCGCCGAGAACCTCGACAAGGCGTTCGGCGACCGGATCCTGATGGAGAACCTGACGTTCAACCTGCCGCCGAACGGCATCGTCGGCGTGATCGGCCCGAACGGCGTCGGCAAGACGACGCTGTTCCGGATGATCACCGGCGAGCAGCAGCCCGACAGCGGGGTGCTGCGCATCGGCGAGACCGTCCAGATCTCCTACGTCGACCAGGGCCGCGGCGGCATCGACCCCCAGGCGACGGTCTGGCAGGTCGTCTCCGACGGCCTCGACCACATCAAGGTCGGCCAGGTCGAGATGCCGTCCCGCGCGTATGTCGCGGCGTTCGGCTTCAAGGGCCCGGACCAGCAGAAGAAGGCCGGCGTGCTGTCCGGCGGCGAGCGCAACCGGCTGAACCTGGCGCTCACCCTCAAGCAGGGCGGCAACGTCCTGCTGCTCGACGAGCCCACCAACGACCTCGACGTGGAGACGCTGTCGTCGCTGGAGAACGCGCTCCTCGAGTTCCCCGGCTGCGCCGTGATCACCTCGCACGACAGGTGGTTCCTCGACCGCATCGCCACCCACATCCTGGCGTGGGAGGGCGAGTCCGAGTGGTTCTGGTTCGAGGGCAACTTCGCCGACTACGAGAAGAACAAGATCCAGCGGATGGGCGCTGAGGCGGCCCGCCCGCACCGGGTCACCTACCGCAAGCTGACCCGCTAGCGATAACGATGGGGTCGTCCCGGAATGTCCGGGACGACCCTCTTCCGTTACGATCGGCCGGCTATCCGGCAGTCCCCGGCACCGCGACGACGACCCCCGAGGCAGGACATGGACGACACCGCGACGCTTCCGGCACGCGACAACGGCACCTCGTACCGCCACGTCTACGAGTTCCGGGTCCGTTTCGGGGACATCGACTCCCAGATGCACGTGAACAACGTGAAGTTCCTCGGCTATCTCGAGGACGCGCGGCTTGAGATGTTCCACACCGACCCGGTCAGGGCGGGGCTCGAGCCGGTGCGCGGCATGGTGGTGTCCCGGCACGAGATCGACTACAAGGTCCCGCTCACCGGCGTGATCCACCCGATCCGGGTGGAGACCTGGGTGACCGACCTGCGGGCCGCGTCCTTCAAGCTGTCCTACGAGGTCCGCGACGACGCCAACGTCTACGCGACGGCCACGTCGACGCTCGTCGCGTTCGACGTCGAGAACGCGCGGCTGCGCCGGTACACCCCGGCCGAGCGCGCCTACATCGGCAGGTTCGTCAAGCCCGCCGACGCCTGAGCGCGCGGCCCGCCGAGCAGGGCCGACGCCGACGCTTCCCTTCTTCTGGGCCGGGTAAAACGCCGGTATCGGCCGCGTCATCCCGCCCGGCAGCGCAGGAGCGCGGGCATACCCTGGGGACTTCGCGATCTTCTCCCGGGAGGTTCCTTGCGGCGGATCACGCTCACGGTCGTGCTGGGGTGCGGGCTCGTCCTCGGCGTTCAGGAGCAGGCCGCCGCGGCGGTGTGCGTCACCCCCGACCCGCGGCCTTGCGCCGGGGTGCGCGGGTGCTCCTTCGGCGGCGACCCTGACGCCCTGTACGTCACGGTCAAGGCACAGAACAAGAAGCAGGCGCTGCTCCGCGCGGACAAGGCGGTGGCGAACCTGCGCAAGGCCAAGGTCAAACCGCGGGTGGTCGACGTGATCGCCCGCGCGGGCAAGAAACGCGTCAGGTCGAAGACCTACAAGCTGCCCGGCAAGCACTGGCGGTACTCCTACGCCAAGAGCTGCTGGGTCGTGCGTTGAGCGGCCGGGCCCCGTTCGCGCGGTAGCGGGGCCCGGTCGGCGGGTCAGGCCAGCAGCCAGACCGCTCCTCCGCTCTGGATCTTGCCGTCCGCGACGTCACCCGCGGCAAGGGCGACCGCGCCGCTCGACGGGACGGGCCGGAACGCGACGGGCTCGTCGCCGAAGTTGACCACGCACGTCAGCGGCCCCCTGCGGAACGCCAGGACGTCGGGCGAGGCGGTCTCCAGCCACTCGACCTCGTGCGGCAGGACGCCCCTCAGCTCGCGCCTGAGCGCCAGCGCGCGGCGGTAGAAGGCGAGCATGGACCCGGGGTCGCGGTCCTGCGCCTCGGCCGTCAGGGACGCCCAGGAGTCCGGCTGCGGCAGCCAGGGGACGCCGTCGCCGAACCCGTACGGGGCGGCGTCGCCCGACCAGGGCAGCGGGACGCGGCAGCCGTCGCGGCCCTTGCCCTTGCCCTGGAAGAAGATCGGGTCCTGCCGCGCCGCGTCGGGCAGGTCGAACACCTCGGGAAGGCCGAGTTCCTCGCCCTGGTACAGGTAGGCCGAGCCGGGCAGCGCGAGGATGAACATCAGCGCGGCCCGCGAGCGCTCCTCGGGCCCATAGCGGCTGCGGTGCCGGATGACGTCGTGGTTGGACAGCACCCACGTGGGGGCCTTGCCGCTGGGGGAGGCGAGGCACGTCTCGACGGTCTCCCGGAACGCCTGCGCCGACCAGGGCGCGAGCAGCAGGTGGAACTGGAACGCCTGGTGCAGCTCGTCCGGCCTGACGTACAGGGCGAGATCGTCGGCGGACTCGGTCCACACCTCGCCGACGGCCATCCGCTCGCCCGGGTAGGAGTCGAGGATGGCGCGCCAGTCGCGGTAGATCTCGTGCACCTCGGGCCGCCCGTACATGGGGCTGCCGACGGCGTGGGTGCCCCGGTCGCCGAGGTCGGCCAGGCCCGGGTGCTTGAACAGCCCGGCGGCGACGTCGATGCGGAACCCGTCGACGCCCCGGTCGAGCCAGAAGCGGAGGATGCCCTCGAACTCCTTGCGCACCTCGGGGTGCCGCCAGTTCAGGTCGGGCTGCTCGGGCGTGTACAGGTGGAGGTACCACTCGCCGTCGTCGGTCCTGGTCCAGGCGCGGCCGCCGAAGTTGGACTGCCAGTCGTTGGGCGGCTCGTCGCCCTCGCGGAACATGTACCGGTCGCGGCCCCTGCCCTCCAGGGCCTCCACGAACCACGGGTGGGCCGAGGACGTGTGGTTGGGCACGATGTCCACGATCAGCCGGAGGCCGAGGCGGTGGGCGTCGGCGACGAGCGCGTCGAAGTCGGCGAGGGTGCCGAAGCGCGGGTCGACGTCGCGGTAGTCGGCGACGTCGTAGCCGCCGTCGGCGAGCGGCGAGGTGTAGAACGGCGTCAGCCACAGCGCGTCGACGCCGAGTTCGGACAGGTAGGGCAGGCGGGCGCGGAGTCCTTGGAGGTCGCCTTCGCCGTCGCCGTTGGAGTCGGCGAAGCTGCGCGGGTAGACCTGGTAGACCACGGCGTCATGCCACCAGGGGGTTGGTGTCGTCATGGAAGGCGACCTACCCGCTCACCCGTCGGAGTTCACCAGGCTGTGCGCGGCGCGGGACAGGTAGTCCCACAGCATCTCCTCGAGCTCGGGGTGCAGCCCGAGCGAGTCGACCGCCGCGCGCATGTGGGTGAGCCAGGCGTCGCGTTCGCGTTCGCCGATGGTGAACGGGAAGTGCCGCATCCGCAGCCGGGGGTGGCCGCGCTGCTCGCTGTAGGTGGACGGACCGCCCCAGTACTGGATGAGGAAGAGCCGCAGCCTGTCCTCGGCGGGGCCGAGGTCCTCCTCGGGGTACATCGGCCGCAGCACGGGGTCGGCCGCCACGCCCTCGTAGAACTTGTGGACGAGGCGGCGGAAGGTCTCCTCGCCGCCTACTGCCTCGTAGAACGTCACCTGCTGGCTCATCGGCTCCAGCCTATGCCAGGGTGCCGAGGGCGATGCCCGCTTCGTCGAACGACTTCTTCACCCTGACCCGCAGCTCCCTGGCGACCTCGGCCTGCCGGTTGGGGGCGGTCTTGATGGTGACGCGGATCACCATCGCGTCGTTGGTGAGCGCCTGGACGCCCCAGACCGACGGGTCCTCGAGGATGAACGTCTTCCAGTCCTTGTCGGCGACGAGCTCGTCGGCGGCCTTCTGGATCAGGTCGCGGACCTCGTCGATGTCCTGGTCGGGTGCGACGGGCAGGTCGAGCAGGGCGCGGCCCCAGTTCTGGGACTCGTTGCCGAGCCTGGTGATCTCGCCGTTGCGGACATACCAGACGACGCCGTTGACGTCGCGGAGCCTGGTGATCCGCAGCGAGACGGACTCGACGGTGCCCTTGGCGGTCCCGGTGTCGACCACGTCGCCGACCCCGTACTGGTCCTCGAGAAGCATGAACAGCCCCGCGAGGAGGTCCTTGATCGTGTTCTGCGCGCCGAAGCCGACCGCCGCGCCGACGACCGTGGCGCTGGCCAGGACGGGGGTGAGGTTCAGCCCCATCTCGCCGAGCACGGTGAACAGCGCGGTTCCGAAGATCACGACTGACGCGATGCTGCGCAGGACCGACCCGAGGGTCTCCATGCGCTGCCTGCGCCGCTCGTGGGCGAGGAGCTGAGAGCCTTCGAGCCGTTCGCGGAATCGCCCGGGGACTGCCCCGTTGGCCATCCGCCCGGTGATGCGGGTGATCACCTTGTGCGCGAAGTGCCGGACGGCGAGCGCGACGCCGAAGGCGAGCACCGCCCAGATCAGCGCGGTGACGATCCCGTCGAGCCAGGTGTGGAAGAAGCGGGTGACCTCGTCGTTGTGCGAGACGTTCCACACGGTTCTGCAGGCGACGCTGGGCTTGGCGTCGCAGACGTCGTCTGGCATCGGCTGGTCTTTGAAGAACAGAGGAGGCCCTCCCCCCGGGGTCGGCCGGCGGCACCGCCGTGGACGTGCGACTTGGACTTTCCGATCGTAGGGGACGGATCTGATCGGACAGTACCGAGCCGCTCGGGTGCGCCGGCCGGCCTCGCGGGGGGAGGGCCATTGTGGCGGTTCCTCGGCGCTCCCCCCTCCGGAAGGCCGTTGACCGCCTGGGACGATTCACAACAATCGGGGCGAAACAACTGCTGTGAATCGGCGCTGCGTTGTCTGTGCAGATTGTGGGGTTATGCGCAGATTGTGGGGTTTGTATGTGCGGACGGATTCCACGGGGCCGCCGGTCCACCGCGCCTGGCTTCCGGCGCCCCGCGGAACCCGTCCGGGCTTATGGGGTGTGCGGTTCGAGGACGCGCGCGAGCTTGCGCGCGGCGGTCCCCGGGTCGTCCACCCGGTGCAGGCGCTCGCCCCAGCTCCACCAGAAGTAGGGCTCGCGTGAGCCGGGCGCGGGCGCGCACGTGACGTTCTCGGTGAGGCTCGCGGCGTCGGGATTGACGACCCTCAGGAAGGCCGGCCCCGAGCGGGTCCGGACGACCCGCGCCAGCAGCCCCCTGTCGGCGAGCTCCTGGACGAGACCTTCCAGATGGTCGATCCGCTCGTCTCCCGTCACCCTCGCGCACCCTCTCGAATCTCGATTGTCCCGATCTTGCGTATCTTGCTTACCTCGGTTGCCCTGCTTGCCTTGCTTACCCTGCTTACCCTGCTTGCCTTGAAGCGAGAATTGCAACATGGCGTCGAAGGGTCAAGGCGGTCTACTCACGGGTTCGACGAGGTTTGCCCCTCCCTCGTAGAAGAATCCTTCTACCCCGTGTGAGGATCCGCTCTTTCTGGAATCGGTGTTACTCCCGATGCGCGGAGCAATCTCCCGAGGTGGGTTGGCTGTTCACAAGGTCCGTCTTACGCTGCGTAGGGATATCAATTACGAAACTGACCGAGAAAGCCGGTCGCCAGCGCTCGGGGGCGTGCACAGTAGTGACGAAGCACACAACCGGCGAGAGGTGAGGAGGCCGGCACGGATGGCGGAACCCCCCCGCAAGGAAGCCGACCGGGCACGCTGGATTCGCGCACAGGGCCTCGCCCGCGGCCTCTCCATCGCACAGATAGCGGCGGAGATAGCCGAGCAGTGCGGCCCGCTCTTCAGCACGAGCCGGATCAAGTCCCATCGGCTCGCCGGCGGGGTGGCCCTGTCAGACGTGGTGGCCCAGATGCGGGCGCTCTACGAACTGGACGGCAAGCCACCGCCGAAGATCGGCGAGACCCTGCTCTCCGCGTACGAGAGCGGATACAAACGGCCAGGACCGGAGTACCTGCACTACATCTGCCTGGTCTACCGCGTCGAACCCGGCGATCTCGGTTACCCGGGCCCCTGCGTCTGCGGGCGGACCCACGACCAACGACCCGGCGCCGCGCAGGCCGCGGCGGTCCGGGACGACGCGGAGACGCTGATCGGCTCGGTCATCGACCGTGCCTGGATGGCCCGCCGGCAGTTCGGTCAGGGCCCGCCCGGGATCGAGGGACCGGGGTCGATGGACCTAGGAGAGGAGGACGTCGTGCTTCGCCGGACGCTACTTCAGTTGCTGGCCGGAGCGGGCGTGGCCCTGGACGGCCAGTTCCTCGGGGCGGTGGATCAGCTCCGCAGGAAGATGGACGACACCCTCGTGAACGCGACGGTGTCGCCGACCATGCTCGACCAATGGGAAGAGACGATCCTCGGGTACGGACAGTCGTACCAGTCGACGCCCTCACTGCGCATGCTCTGCGATGTGCTTCTTGACTTCAGCGAGGTCCGCAGGCTGTGCGACCAGCGCCAGCCGATCGAGCTCCAGGAGCGGCTGTGCCGGATCGCGGCCCAGCTCTCGGGGATCTCCGGGCTCATCATGATCAACCTCGGCGACCACAGGCTCGCCCGCTCGTTCTTCAGGACCGCCCGCACCGCCGCCGACGAGACCGGCGACCGTGGCCTGCGCGCCTGGGTGACCGTACGGGAGTCCCTGTTGCCGCTGTACTACGGCGATCCAAGGGAGGCGCTGCACCTGGCCCGCAAGGCACAGGACCTCGCGGGGCGGGCCCCGAACGTCGCGGCCGCGATGGCCCCGGCCGTCGAGGCGCGGGCGCTCGGCCAGCTCGCGCTGCGCGGCCGCTCCGACGCCGCCCCGACGGCAAGGCGCGCGCTCGTGCGCGGCAGGGCGGTCTTCGACCAGCTCAGCAAGGCCCAGACCAACGACCTCGTGTTCGGGTTCACCGACCGCCAGATGTCGTTCTACGAGGGCGACACCTACACCAACCTCGGCGACCACGCCAAGGGCGAGGAAGTGCTCCGCAACGCCCTGACGCTGTATTCGCCGACCGAGATCATCGACCGCACCCTCGTCAAGCTGGACCGCGCGCACTGCGCGATCCACTCCGGCGACGCCGACGCCGCGGCGGTACGGGCCAAGGAAGCGATTCTGGAGTTGGACCCCGAGCACAGGTCCGACATCCTCATGCACCGGGCCCGTCAGCTCGCCTCGGCGGCCCAGCAGCAGTTCGGGGACTACCCGCTGCTCCGCGAGCTGCGCGACACGCTCGCGACAGTGCCGTCGGTGCAGAGTCCGATGAACCCGGGGGAGCAGCAGCCTCCCCCGGAGCAGGTCTGATCCGGCCGTGGTGGCCATCGGGAGCGGCGCCAGGGGTCTCCTCCGGCGCCCAGTCACCATGCCGGAGTGGACGTTCGGCGACCTGTTGATCCGCCGCTACACCGCGGCGGACAACCCGGCGGTGCTGTCGCTGCACCGTGAGGGGCTGGCCCGTATAGGGCTGCGTCCGGGCGACGGCGTCTACTACGAAAGCGACCTGCACAAGCTGGAGGCGGTCTACCTGACCGAAGGAGGAGGCGGCGACTTCTTCGTCGGCGTAGGCCCCGACCTGGAACCGGTCGCCATGGGCGGCCTGCGCAAGGTGGACGACGTGACCGGCGAGATGGTCCGGTTGCGCGTCCGGCACGACCTGCACCGGCTCGGCTACGGCGCGGCGCTTCTGCAGGCGCTTGAGGAACGCGCTGTGGAGCTCGGCTACGAGCGCCTCATCGGCGACACCACCGAGCTCCAGGGACCGGCCCTCGAGCTGTACCGCGCCTTCGGGTGGGTGGAGCTGCGCCGCGAGACGATCAACGGCATCGTCAACATCTACGGCGAGAAGAAACTGTTGTAGGAGCGTTCCGGGCGGGGCGGCGAGTCCCCGCCCGGAACGTGACGGCTACAGTGCCAGACCCGTGTGGTGGGCCATGAAGGACATCGTGTCCACCGAGAGGTCGACGGTCCTGGAGACCGAACGTGCCCCGTGCCCGACCTCCGCCTCGTTGCGCAGCAGGATCGGCCCGCCCGTGCCGGCGGCCGCGGCGGCGTGCTGGAGCGCGGCGGCCATCTTGCGCGCGTGCAGCGGATCGACGCGGGTGTCGCTCTCGAACACGGTGAACAGCGTCGCCGGGTAGGTCTCGCCGTCCTTGACGTGGTGGTAGGGCGAGTAGGCGAGCAGCCAGCCGAACTGCTCGGGGTCCTCGGCGGTGCCGTACTCGACGTTCCACGTCTGGCCGAGGCCGAACTTCTCATACCGGATCATGTCGAGTAGCGGGGCCGAGCACACGACCGCCTTGTACAGGTCGGGCCGCTGGGTGAGGGCCGCGCCGACGAGCAGGCCGCCGTTGGAGCCGCCGGAGATCGCGAGCTGGTCGGCGGTGGTCCAGCCGTCGGCGATCAGCTTCTCGGCGGCGGCGTGGAAGTCGTCGAACACGTTCTGCTTGTTGGCGAGCATGCCGGCGCGATGCCACTCCTCGCCCTCCTCCGAGCCGCCGCGCAGGTTCGCGATCGCGTAGACGCCGCCGGCCTCGACCCACGCGAGGATGCCCGCCGAGTACGCGGGGGTGAGGGAGATGTTGAAGCCGCCGTACCCGTACAGGATGGTCGGCTTGGGACCGCCCTCGAGACTGCCGAGGACGAGCATGCGGACCGTTGTCCCGTCGGCCGAGGTGTAGGAGATCTGCCGGGCCTCGATCTGCGGGACGTCCACCGATCCGGGAGGGGCCGCCCAGAGCGTCGTCTCGCCGGTGCGCGCGTCGTAGTGCTGGACGCCGCCGGGCGTGACGTTGTCGGTGTAGCCGAACCACGCCTCGTGCCCGCCCTCCGGCCGCTCGACGATCCCGCCGATCGAGCCGAGGCCGGGAAGCGGCACCTCGCCGATCCGCTCGCCGGTCTCCAGGTCGTGCACGGTGATCTCGCTGATCGCGTGCCTCGTCCAGCCCGCGAGCAGGACGGGACTGTCGAGCTCGTCAAGGATCGCGAAGTCGCTCAGCACCGCCTCGGGGTCCTCGGGCAGCAGGTCGCGCCAGCGCTCGGCGGCCAGGTCCGACGGGTCCGCGACGGCCAGGCGGCCGCGCGGCGCGTCGAGGTCGGTGAAGACGTACGCGCGGCCGTCCCTGCCGAACCTGACGCCGGTCTGCGCGTCCACGTCGGCCTGGACGACCTTCAGCTCGGGGTGCGCGAGGTCGCCGGAAGACAGGTCGGCGTACCAGAGGTCGTTGCGCGGCGCGGTGCCGCGTGACGCGCTGACTGTCAGGTAGTGGCCGTCGCGGCTGACGCCGACGCCGTAGTACTCGGTCTTCTCCCTGCCGTCGCCGAAGATCATGACGTCCTCGGAGTCCGGGTCGGTGCCGAGGCGGTGCAGGTAGACGCGGCGGTGGTACTGGTCCTCGCCCTCGGGCACCTGGTCCTTGGGCAGTCTGCGCACGTAGTAGAACGCCTCGCCGCCGGGCAGCCACGCGATGGCCGAGTACCTGCACCTGTCGATCGGCCCCTCGATGGTCGCGCCGGTGGCGACGTCCATGATCGACAGCTGGGACTCCTCGTCGCCGCCGACCGACAGCTGGTAGGCCAGCAGTCTGCCTTCCTTGTCGGGCTGCCAGGCGTCGAGCGTCGTCCTGCCCGAGGCGTCGAGCGCGATCGGGTCGATGAGGGCGCGCTCGGTCCCGTCGGGGTCGACGGTGTACAGCACCGCGAGTTCCTGCTCGGCGGTGCGGCGCATGAAGAAGCGCCGCTCGCCCCGCCAGACCGGCGAGGAGACGTTGCCCGCGCCGAGCAGCTCGGTGATCCGCGCGCGCAGCCTGTCCCGCCCCGGCAGGCCGTCGACCTCGGCGTGGAACAGCTCGGCCTCGGCCGCCAGCCACTCCTTGGTCTCGGCGCTGCTCGGGTCCTCAAGCCACCGGTAGGGGTCGGCGACCCGATGCCCGTGGATCTCCTCGACGATGTCCTGACGCTGTGCCACCGGATAGTCCATGTGGATCAGCCTACGACCAAGCCGACCAGGACTGTGGCCGCCCGGATCGGGGCATAAAGGGGTAGCGCGAACCGCTTCCCATTGGTCACACTGTTGACAACTTGGGGTTGACTCATCGCCCAGAGGAGGTCCTCGTGGCGGGTGCGACAGATTCGGCCGAGCCAGGGGCCCGGCCGCGGCACGCTCTTCCCGGCGTGCCGACGATGCCGGGCGAACCAGGCGTGGGAAGCGGCCTATGCCGGCAGGCGGGGGACGGCTGATGCGGCAGGTCCTTCTCCTCAACGCGACGTATGAACCGCTCACCACACTGCCGCTGCGGCGGGCAGTCTGCCTCGTGCTCCGGGAGAAGGCCGAAGTCGTCCACCACGACTCCTCCGGGGCGCTGGTGCGGTCGGCGAACACGTCGGTGCAGGTGCCGTCGGTGATCAGGCTCCGCAGGTACGTGCGCATCCCGTTCCGCACAAGGATCCCGCTCACCCGGGCGGCCCTGATGCGGCGCGACAACTACCGGTGCGTGTACTGCGGCAAGAAGGCCGAGACGATCGACCACGTGCACCCGCGCAGCCGGGGCGGCAAGCACGCGTGGGAGAACTGCGTGGCCTCCTGCACGCCCTGCAACCACCGCAAGGCCGACCGGCTGCTCGAGGAACTCGGCTGGTCCCTCGACATCCCTCCGGCCGTCCCCCGCGGCGCGCACTGGCGGCTCATCGGCCTCATCGGCACCGACGGCGACCCCCAGTGGGCCGCCTACGTCACCGAACCCGCCGCCTAGCACAGCGCCCGCTCCGCACAGGGGCGGGCGCGACCTACACTCACTCCTATGCCGCGTTATGACTACAGGTGCCGCTCCTGCGGTGACACGTTCGAGCTGTCCCGTCCGATGGCCGAGGCGTCGGACCCCGCGTCCTGCCCCCAGGGGCACGACGACACGGTCAAGCTGCTGTCGACCGTCGCGATGACGGGCGGGGCGGCAGCGCCCGTGCAGCGTCCGTCGGGAGGCGGCGGGTGCTGCGGCGGAGGCTGCTGCTCCTGACGCCGCGAAGGGCCGCCCTCCCGTCGGGGAGAGCGGCCCTTCGCGCGTCCTACCTGTGCAGCTGGCTGATGTCGCGGGCCGCGCCGGTGGACGCCGACGTCGCCATCGCGGCGTACGCCTGGAGCGCGACGCTGACCTTGCGGTCGCGGTTCTTGGGCCGGTAGCCGCCGAGGTCGTGCAGCAGCTTCTCGCGGCGCTCGGCGAGCTCCTCGTAGGAGACGTCGAGCTCGAGGACGCGGCGCGGGATGTCGATGACGATCCTGTCGCCGTCCTGGACGAGCGCGATCACGCCGCCCGCCGCGGCCTCGGGCGAGGCGTGGCCGATGGACAGACCGCTGGTCCCGCCGGAGAAACGGCCGTCGGTGATCAGCGCGCACGCCTTGCCGAGGCCCCTGCCCTTGAGGAACGACGTCGGGTACAGCATCTCCTGCATGCCGGGACCGCCGCGCGGACCCTCGTACCTGATGACGACGACGTCGCCTTCCTTGATCTTCTTGCCGAGGATGCCCTCGACGGCGTCGTCCTGGGACTCGAAGACCACCGCGGGGCCCTCGAACGTCCACAGCTCCTCCTCGACGCCCGCGGTCTTCACGATCGCGCCGTCGGGGGCGATGTTGCCGTACAGGACCGCCAGGCCGCCGTCCTTGGTGTAGGCGTGCTCGACCGAGCGGATGCAGCCCGCGGCCTCGTCAAGGTCGAGGGAGTCCCAGCGGACGTTCTGGCTGTACGCCTCGGTGGTGCGGACCCCGCCCGGCGCGGCGTGGAACAGCTCGACGGCCTCGGGCAGCACGTTGGGCGACCTGAGGTCCCAGGCGTCGAGGAACTCGCCGAGGGTCGAGCCGTGGATCGTGGGGACGTCGAGGTGCAGCAGGCCCGCGCGGCCCAGCTCGCCCAGCAGACGGGGGATGCCGCCCGCCCGGTGCACGTCCTCGATGTGGTACTTCTCCGTGGCCGGGGCGACCTTGCACACGCACGGGACGCGCCGGGACAGCTCGTCGATCTCCTTCAGGCCGAAGTCGACCTGGGCCTCGTGCGCGGCGGCCAGCAGGTGCAGGATCGTGTTGGTCGATCCGCCCATGGCCACGTCGAGGGTCATCGCGTTCTCGAACGCGTCGCGCGAGGCGATCGAGCGCGGGAGCACCGATTCGTCGCCCTGCTCGTAGTAGCGCCGCGTGATGTCGACCACGGTACGGCCCGCGCGCTGGAACAGCTCCTTGCGGGCGGCGTGGGTGGCCAGCGTCGTGCCGTTGCCCGGCAGGGACAGGCCGATCGCCTCGGTGAGGCAGTTCATCGAGTTCGCGGTGAACATGCCCGAGCACGACCCGCAGGTCGGGCAGGCGTTCTCCTCGAGCTCGTCAAGCTCCTCCTGGGAGACCGACTCGTCGGCGGCGGCGATCATCGGGTCGATGAGGTCGAGCTTGCGGACGGTGCGCGCCGCGCCGTCAACGACGGTGACCTTGCCGGCCTCCATCGGACCGCCGGAGACGAAGACCGTCGGGATGTTCAGCCGCAGCGCCGCGAGCAGCATGCCGGGGGTGATCTTGTCGCAGTTCGACAGGGCGATGATCGCGTCGGCCTGGTGCGCCTCGACCATGTACTCGACGGCGTCGGCGATCAGCTCGCGCGAGGGCAGCGAGTAGAGCATGCCGTCGTGGCCCATGGCGATGCCGTCGTCGACCGCGATGGTGTTGAACTCGCGCGGGATGCCGCCCGCCTCGCGCACCGCCTCGGCGACGACCTGGGCGACCTCGCGCAGGTGCACGTGACCGGGGACGAACTGGGTGAAGCTGTTGGCGATCGCGATGATCGGCTTGCCGAAGTCCTCACGGGCGACGCCGGTGGCGCGCAGCAGCGCGCGTGCGCCCGCCATGTTGCGGCCGTGGGTGACTGTGCGTGACCTGAGCGGAGGCAAGGGACTCTCCCAACCGTGGATCAAAAGGTGGGTGGCCCCGGGTGGGGGCGGCGACGGGACTCGGTGCCTGCCAGCCTACTACCCCCGCGATGGCACCCCGGCTGCTCCGGCGGGGTGCCTTGCGATCACTCAGTCACTCGGTACTCACTCGTACTTGGACGGGAAGACCCGCTCGGCGGCCTCGCCGATGCGCGCGACGTCCTCCGGCGTGAGGACCTTGGGGCGCTTGCGCAGGTACTTGCGCGCCTGGTTCCCGGCGTACACGTCGACGTTGCGCACCGACATGACCCGCCAGGGGATGGCCGGGCCGTAGATCGCCACCGACGGCTGGACCGGGATGTCCGTGGCGAGCGCCTTGCCCAGCAGTCTGCTCGCCTGGTTGGCCTCCCAGCGCGCCTCGTCGAGCCGGTCCTTCATCTCGAAGGGGCCGTGGAAGAGGCGGGTGTGCGACATCGCACGCACCGGAAGGCGCTTGTCCCAGGTCTCGGAGTCGATGGCGTAGACGCCGGTCGGGCCGATGACCAGGTGGTCGATCTTGCCGTCGCTGACGCCGTCGCCGTCGCGGGGGACGGCCCGCGCGTGCAGCACCCGCCAGCCCTCCTTGGCAAGGCCGCGGAGCTGCCGCTCGGTCCTGCGCTCGGCCGCCGAGACGGGGTAGCCGCGGTCGCCGCCGCCGGCCCGCGCGGTGCGGACGGTGTCGGCGATCATCACCACCACCGCGAGGGTCAGCCCGACGCGGATGTCGAACACGATCGCGAAGAGCAGTCCGACGACCACCGCGACGGCCACCCGGATCGCCCACAGCCTGGCGCGCGGATGTCTGGCGAGCGCGCGGAGGTCGGGGCGCTGACGCTCCTCCGGAGGCTGCCCGCGGGCGCCGCCGGCCTCGCCGCGGTCGATGATGGCCATAGCTCAACCCCTCAATCCTTCTCGCCACAGGGCGCGTCACCGGTTTACTTGCCCCCTCCCGGCGCGGAAAACGCTTACCGGAAGGTAACTCGCTTGTCGTGCTGGCCTACGGGCCGGTGGTGCTGGCCGTGTTCGGTCTCGGCTAGCGTGCAGCCGTGACCGGCGTTTCCGAGGAGATCCACACCGTGACCGCGCGGCGGCTGGCGGCCGCCGTGCGCTCGGGCGAGATCTCGCCGGTCGAGCTCACCGCGCATTATCTCGACAGGGCGGACCGGCTCGATCACCGTGTCGGGGCTTTCGTCGTGGTGTGCCGGGAAGATGCCCTTGATCAGGCGCGCAAGGCCGAGCGGATCGTCGCCGAGGCCGTCGATCCGCCCGCGCTGCTCGGCCTGCCGGTGCCCGTGAAGGACCTGCACGCCGCCGCAGGACTGCCCACCGGCTACGGCAGCGCCGCACGGCCCGGCCCGCGCGCGGCGGCCGACGGACCCGTCGCCGCGCTGCTGCGCGCGGCCGGCGCACTCGTGCCCGGCAAGACAAGCACCCCCGAATTCGGGCTGACCTGCTACACCGACTTCGCCGAGACCGCTCCCGGCCTGCGTCCCGCGCGCAACCCCTGGTCTTCCGGCCTGCTCGCGGGCGGTTCGAGCGGGGGCGCGGCGGCGGCCGTCGCGGCGGGCCTCGCGCCGTTCGCGCACGGCAGCGACGGCGGCGGCTCGATCCGCATCCCGGCGAGCGCGTGCGGCCTGGTCGGGATCAAGCCGAGCAGGGGAGTGGTCCCGGTCGGGGCCGACCCGTTCGGCCTCGCGGTCAGCGGCCCGATCGCCCGCGACGTACGCGACGCGGCCCTTCTCCTCGACGCCTTGACCGGCAACCAGGACGGACTCTTCCTAGCCGCCGCCGACCGGCCCCCCGCCCGTCTGCGCATCGCAAGAACCGCCCTGCCCGCCTACCCCGACACCGTGATCCACCCGGAATGCCTCGCCGCGTATGAGACGGCCTCGCGCATCCTGGCCGGGCTCGGCCACGAGATCGTCGAGCTGCCCCCCGTCCGCACCCCGGAACTCGCCGGGCTCTTCGAGACGGCCTGGATGGTCCTCGCGGCGGCCGAGCCCGTCCGCGCGGACCGCGAACACCTCCTCCAGCCGCTCACCCGCTGGCTGCGCGACCGCGGCCGTGAGATCACCCCCGCGGCCTTCGCCCAGCTGAGGACACGCCTCGCCGCAGAGGCCGAGCGCGCCCTGGCCGTCATGGCCCCCTATGACGCGGTGCTCACCCCCGCGCTGGCCGAGCCCCCCGTCCCCGTCGGCCACTTCACCTCGGGCACACCCGAGGAGGACTTCGCCCTGCAGAACGCCCACACCCCGTTCGCGGCCCTCGCCAACATCACCGGCCAGCCGTCCCTCGCCCTCCCCATGCGCTGGACCCCCGACGGCCTGCCCGTAGGCGTCCTCCTGTCGGGACGCCCTGGCCACGACGCCGCCCTGATCGCCCTGGCCGCCCAACTCGAGGCCGCGACCCCGCCACGGCCGCCCTTCCCCTTCGACTGACGTCACTCAACCGCGCGGCCGGGAACCAGACGTGCCTTGCGGACCGGGTCTCGCGCTGACGGGAGATCAGGCGCGGAGGAGGCCGATGATGTGGGCGGAGACGTCGGCGAGGAGGGTGTCGGGGGTGATCGGGACGCCCGCGACCGCCGAGAAGGCCCTGGGCAGGTCGGGGATGGGGAACTCCGCGCCCTCCGGCTCGTCGCGGAACAGCGCGTGCTTCTCCAGTGAGCGGCGCGAGCGCCCCCACGCGTCGAGCACCTCTTCCTCCGACGGCACCCCGAACCCGTGGCCGACGGGCGCGGCGTGCCTGAGCCGGACGAAGGCCCCGTCGCTGTACTCGCGGGCGAGACGGCACCGGGCGGCGAGCGTGGCCCTGGCGTCGGCGCGCAGGTTCTCCACGACCGAGCAGGGGGTGCGGCACTCGAACCCGCACACGCTGAGCGCCTTGATCACCGTGGTGTGCTGCCGGTCGAGGTAGTTGCGCCACCCCTCCGGCGGGTCCCCGGCGACGCGCAGCGACCGTTCGCACGCCGCGACGAGGCCCCTGGTGTGCGCGCAGCGGTCGTTCTCGGCGGCGACGCCGAACCTGCTGCCGTTGATCTTCATCCGGTCGGGCAGCCGCGCCGGGTCGGCCGCGTGGCCGAGCACGGGCTCCCACGCCAGCACGGTCAGGTACTCGGCGGCGATGTGCGCGGCCGCGACGACCCCGCCGAGCTCGCGCCGCTCCCAGTGCACCGCGATGACCTCGAGCAGCAGCCGGAAGCCCGCCCGCATGGACCCGAGCGCCCCCCGGTAGGTCTCGCCCGGCTCCTGCGGCACCCTGACGGCCCTTGCCCGGTCCACCAGCGCGCGCGGCACCGACGGATGGGCGACGCCGAAGTCCTCGGCGTCGAGCTGGAGGAGCTGGTGGCCGAACTCCGCGACGCCCTCGATCCGGCGGGGCGCGTGCCCCGACCTGGCGAGTGCGGCGAGATCGCCGAAGGCGCAGCGCCGCGCGAGTTCCTCGAGTACCGCCAACCGAACCCGCTTTCCCGGGCCGGTCAGCCCGTCGCCGTCGTCAGCGCCGCCACAGCAGGACGAGCGCGCAGTCGTCGTCGTGGGCCGCGGACATCGACTGGACGATCTCCCGCGCGCCCTTGCGGAACCCCTGGGCGACAAGCCGCTCGGCGGAGGCGAGCAGCTCGTCGATGCCCTGGTCGAGGTCGCGCCCCGGCTGCTCGACGAGGCCGTCGGTGTACAGCATGAGCGCGTCCCCGGGGCCGAGGCGGCCGCTCTCCGGCTCGCACTTGAGGTCGGGGACCACACCGAGCACAACGCCCTTGGCCGTGCCGACGTGCCAGGTTCCGGCGCTCGCGTCGAACTTGACGGCCGGGGGATGCCCGGCGGACTCGATCACGTAGTCGCCGGTGGTCAGGTCGAGCACCACGTGGACCGCGGTGACGAACCCCTCGTCCCAGTACTGGCGGTGGAGATAGGTGTTGCACACCGCGAGGTACTGGTCAGGAGGGACCGATCCAAGCAGGCCGCCGAACGCGCCCGACAGCATGAGCGCCCTCGTCCCGGCCGCGACGCCCTTGCCGGAGACGTCGACCAGCGCGACCTCCAGCAGGTCGCGGTCGTCGGCGGAGCGGTGGCGGCATGACACGACGAAGTCGCCGCCGAAGGACGATCCGCCCGCCTGGGCGAGCTCGACATTGCTGTCCCAGTCGCCGGGCAGGGCGGGGATCTGGCCCTGGCGGTTCAGCCTGTCGCGCAGCTCGAGCAGCATGGTCTCGCCGCGCAGGCCCTGCACGCCGATCTGCTGGCGGTTGCGCGACAGCGCGAGCGCCAGCAGCGTGGTGAGGCCGACGGTGATGAGGATGCCGGGGGAGAAGCCGCGGTCGATGATCGCGCTGTCCACCGCGACGACCCCGGCGACCACGACGAGCAGCGCCGTCAGCGCCTTGACGCGCAGCAGCAGGCCGCCCGCGAGGACGACGAGGACGAGCGCGCTGGGCGGGAACCACTGCTGGCCCACCCAGTTGGTGCCCGCGCACATGCCGAGCGCCACCGCGGACAGGAAGACAAGGACATACCGCTCACGGATTCTGCCGCGCCTCAGCCAGCGGTAGAACGCCACGAGGACCGGCACACGCCGCAGTTGGGCGCGCACCTTCGGCGGCATGAGGTGTACCAGGCGTTGCAGCATGTCGCCGCCACTGTATCGAGCAAATCAACCCTGCGGCGTCAATCCGCCCGACCCTCACCCCGAGGACAGAGCTCCACGATCGTTATTGCGAAACCCTTGCACCTGCGTTTCGTGCGTTCCAAAGTAGGACACGTTGGTCTTACCAGGGAGGATTCGCCGTGCATGTACCCGACGGCTTCATCAACGCGCCGGTCTCGGTCGCGACCGGGGTCGTGGCCGCAATCGGCGTGGGCGTCGCCTTGCGCGGCGCACGACGCGAACTGGACGACGCCACCGCGCCGCTCGCCGGGGTCACCGCCGCCTTCGTCTTCGGCGCCCAGATGCTCAACTTCCCCGTCGCCGCCGGTACCAGCGGCCACCTTCTGGGCGGCGCCCTCGCCGCGATCCTCGTCGGCCCCTACACCGGGGCGCTCGTGGTCTCGGTCGTGCTCGCCGTTCAGGCCCTGCTCTTCGCCGACGGCGGCCTGACCGCGCTCGGCGTCAACATCACGATCATGGCGCTGGTCACCGTGCTGGTCGGCTACGGCGTCTTCAAGGGGCTCCTCGCGGTCCTGCCCAAGCGCAGGTCGAGCGTCCCGGTCGCGGCGTTCGCCGGCGCGTTCATCTCGGTCCCGGCCTCGGCGATCGCCTTCACCGGGATCTACGCGATCGGCGGCACCACCGACATCCCGCTCGGGTCGATGCTCGCCGCGATGACGGGCGTCCACCTGCTCATCGGGATCGGCGAGGCGCTGATCACCACGGTCACCGTCTCCAGCGCGCTGGCCGTCCGGCCCGACCTCGTCCACGGGGCGCGCGGCCTCGCCAGGCCACTTCACCTCGTCCAGTCGCCCGGTACGCAAGGAGCCGCAGCGTGAGCACGGTCAACGAGTCAAAGGCCAGGTCGGGCGTCAGCGCGCGGATCGTCGCGGCCGTGGGCCTCGCCGTCGCGCTGGTCCTCGCCGGATTCGTCAGCTACTACGCCTCGGGCAGCCCCGACGGCCTGGAGAAGGTCGCCGCCGACAAGGGCTTCGACGCCGGGGCCAAGGACCACGCGGGGGCCGAATGGCCGCTCGCCGACTACGGCGTCTCGGGCGTGGAGAACGCGCGGCTGTCCGGCGGCCTGTCCGGCGTGATCGGCGTCGGCGTCGTCCTGCTGGCCGGAGGCGGCCTGTTCTGGGTGCTGCGCAGGCGTCCGGAGCGCGGCGACGGGGCCTGACATGGGAGCGGGCCACGCGCACAGCCTCTACCTGCGCCGGGACTCCCCGGTGCACGCGCTGCCGCCGCACTGCAAGATCGTCGCGACGGTCGGTTTCGTGCTGGCCGTCGCGGTCACGCCAAGGCACGAGGTCTGGGCGTTCGCGCTGTACGCGGTCCTGCTCGCGGCGGTCGCGGCGGTCGCGCGGATTCCGGCGGGGACGATCGCGCGGCGGATGGTGATCGAGGTGCCGTTCGTGGCCTTCGCCCTGTTCCTCCCGTTCGTCGCCCGAGGGCCCGAGGTCGAGGTGCTCGGCCTCGCGCTCAGCGTCGACGGCCTGTGGGGCGCGTTCACGATCCTCGCCAAGGGCACCCTCGGCGTCGTCGCGTCGATCCTGCTCGCCGCCACCACCGAGCCGCGCACGCTGCTGCTCGGCGTCGAACGTCTCGGGCTGCCGCCACTGCTCACCCAGATCGCCACATTCATGTTCCGCTACCTGGACGTCGTAGCCGACGAGTTGCGCAGAATGCGCGTGGCGCGTGCGTCACGCGGGTTCGAGGCGCGCGACCTGCGCGACGCCAAGGTGCTCGCCCGTTCCCTGGCCTCGCTCTTCCTGCGCTGTTACGAGCGTGGTGAACGCGTCCACCTGGCGATGCTCAGCCGGGGCTACGACGGCAGGATGCCCGTCCTCGCCGAGGCGGGCGCGTCCCGGGGGCAGTGGGCGGCCAGCGCGCTACTGCCCGCGGCAGCTGCCGTGGTGGCGGCCGCCGCTTGGATGGTCGCCTTTAGGCTGGGCTGAATGGACGCTTCACTTGAGGTCTCCGGCCTCGCCTACGCCTACCCCGACGGCACCCAGGCGCTGTTCGGGGTGACGACCTCGATAGCGCGCGGCGAACGGGTCGCCCTTCTGGGTCCGAACGGGGCGGGCAAGACGACCCTCGTCCTTCACCTCAACGGCATCCTGCACGGAGGTGCGGGAACGGTTCGGGTGGGCGGGATGCCGGTGGACCCGTCGGACAAGAAGGCGCTGAAGGAGATCCGGCGGCGCGTCGGCGTCGTCTTCCAGGACCCCGACGACCAGCTCTTCATGCCGACCGTCAAGGAGGACGTCGCGTTCGGCCCGGCCAACCTCGGGCTGCGCGGCCGGGAGCTTGACGAGCGCGTCGCCGAGGCGCTGGAGCGGGTCGGGATGGCCGCGTTCGCCGACCGCGCGCCGCAGCACCTCAGCTTCGGCCAGCGCCGCCGCGTGGCGGTCGCGACGGTCCTTGCGATGCGCCCGGAGATCCTCGTCCTTGACGAGCCGTCGTCCAACCTCGACCCCGCCTCGCGGCGCGAGCTCGCGGAGATCCTGCTCTCCCTCGACGTGACGGTCCTCATGGTCACCCACGACCTCCCGTACGCCGCCCAGCTCTGCCCGCGCTCCCTGATCCTGTCCGACGGGATCATCGCCGCCGACGGCCCCACCCTCGACCTGCTCTCCGACGCCGAACTCATGGCCGCGCACCGGCTCGAACTCCCCTTCGGCTTCGTCCCCCAGGCCCTGTCGGGCGCCTGAGCCCGCCGGAACGCCGTCCTCGCCGCCGGAAATCGCGTTCCGGTTGCGGCACGGCGAGTGATCGGCGACACTGCGAAGTGACAACCGTTTTCATTTCACTTCATTCCCGGGGGCCATCGTGAAGGTAGCTTTCGTCGGCAAGGGCGGTAGCGGCAAGACCACCCTGTCCTCCCTGTTCATCCGGCACCTGCACGCCACGGGCCTGCCCGTCGTGGCCGTGGACGCCGACATCAACCAGCATCTCGGCACGGCGCTCGGCCTCGCGGAAGACGTCGCGGCCCCGGCGCTCGGCGACCACCTGACCGCCCTGAAGGACCACCTGCGCGGCGACAACCCGCGCATCGCCTCGGCGGCGACCATGGTGAAGACCACCCCGCCGGGACACGGCTCACGGCTGCTGCACATGTTCGGCAGGGACCCGTTCCACACCGACCTGTCGCTCGACGTCGCGCCCGGCCTGAAGCTGCTGGCCACCGGCCCGTTCACCGACGACGACCTCGGCGTGGCCTGCTACCACTCCAAGACCGGCGCGGTCGAGCTGTACCTCAACCACCTCGTGGACGGTCCGGGCGAGTACGTCGTGGTCGACATGACCGCCGGGGCCGACACGTTCGCCTCCGGCCTGTTCACCCGCTTCGACGTGCTGTTCCTGGTCGCCGAGCCGACCCGCAAGGGCGTCAGCGTCTACCGCCAGTACACCGACTACGCGCGCGACTACGACGTCACCATCAAGGTCGTCGGCAACAAGGTGCACGACGAGCAGGACGTCGCCTACCTGCGCGAGCACGTCGGGGAGGACCTGCTCACCTGGTTCGGCCACTCCCCGGCAGTCCGGGCGATCGAGCAGGGCCGCGAGGGCGCGCACCTCGAGGAGGCCGGCATCGCCTCGATGGACGTGCTGCGCAAGACCGTCGACGAGCAGGTCAAGGACTGGCAAAAGTATCTGCGCCAGGCCACGGAGTTCCACGTCAAGAACGCGCGGAGCTGGGCCAACCGGGCGACCGGCGAGGACCTCGCCGCGCAGGTGGACCCGGAGTTCGCCTTCCCGGCCTGACCTGGGAGACTTGGGGCATGCGAGTTTTCCTGGGATCGGACCACGCCGGCTACGAGCTGAAGGAGCACCTGGTCGGCTGGCTGACGGCCAACGGCCACGAGGTCGTCGACTGCGGACCCAAGGTCTACGACGCCGTCGACGACTACCCGCCGTTCGTGCTGCGCGCGGCCGAGGGCACGGCCGCCGAGCCGGATTCCCTCGGCATCGTGCTGGGCGGCTCGGGCAACGGCGAGGCGATCGCGGCCAACAAGGTCAAGGGCATCCGCGCCGCGCTCGTGTGGAGCGACGACACCGCGACCCTGGCCAGGGAGCACAACAACGCCAACGTCATCAGCATCGGCGCGCGCCAGCACTCACAGGACGACGCGACGCGGTTCGTCGAGCTGTTCCTGGCGACCCCGTACTCGGACGAGGAGCGCCACACCCGGCGCATCGACATGCTCACCGACTACGAGAACACCCGCAAGCTCCCGCCGCTGCCGTAACGCCCGCCCTCATACGACGAAGCCGCCGCCGAGCAGGGCTCGGCGGCGGCTTTCCGTTTCCGCTCAGTCGAAGGTCGGCGGGGCGGTCCTGGTGCGCTTCAGCTCGTAGAAGCCGGGGACGGACGCCGCCAGGCGCAGCCCCTCGAACAGCCGTACCGCGTCGTCGCCGCGCGGGATCGGCGTGATGACCGGGCCGAAGAACGCGTGGCCCTCGATCTCCACGACCGGCGTGCCGACCTCCTGGCCGACCTTGTCGATGCCGACCTGGTGCGAGGCGCGCACGTCGTCGTCGTAGGACTCGTCGGTCGCGGCCTCGATCAGCGCCGCGTCAAGGCCCGCCGCGGCGATCGCCTCGGCGATGACCTCGTCGGTGATCCCGCGCCCCTCGTTGTGGATGCGGGTGCCGAGCTCGGTGTACAGCGGGCCGAGCACGTCGGAGCCGTACTTCTTCTCGGCCGCGATCGCGACGCGCACCGGGCCCCAGCCGCGTTTGATCATCTCGCGGTACTGCTCGGGCACGTCCTTGCCCTCGTTCAGCACCGAAAGCGACATCACGTGCCATCGCGGCTCCAACGGGCGCTGCGCGGCGACCTCGTGGATCCAGCGTGACGTGATCCACGCCCAAGGGCACAGGGGGTCGAACCAGAAGTCGACGGTGATCTTCTCGTTGTCCGACAAGGCTTACCTCCGGGTGATGGCCTGCGTCTGCCGGTAAGACAAACCGGCCGTCAGCTCCGTTGATTCCCCGGCTCAGGGTAGACATGAAAAGATCCGGAGAGCACACGATCACACATCGGGAGGGGCACGTGGCAGGCAACCTGACGCGCGACGAGGCGCGGGAACGGGCCCGGACGCTGGCCGTCGAGTCCTACGAGGTGGCGCTCGACGTCACCGAGGGCAACGGCCCGGGGGCGGTCTCCACCGGCGAGGAGCGCTTCTCCGCGGTCACCACGGTGCGCTTCAGCGCGACCGAGACCGGCGGGCGGACCTTCATCGACCTGCACGACGCGGTCGTCACCGAGGCGGTACTCAACGGGACCCCGCTTGACGTGTCCACCTACGACGCGGACAAGGGCAGGCTCCCCCTGCCGGACCTCGCGGCCGCCAACGAACTGACGGTCAAGGCGGACATCCTGTACTCGCGCACCGGCGAGGGCCTGCACCGCATGGTCGACCCGGTGGACGGCCAGGTGTACCTGTACACCCAGTTCGAGACCGCCGACGCGCACCGCATGTTCGCCTGCTTCGACCAGCCGGACCTGAAGTCGACCTACCGGTTCGACGTCACCGCGCCCGAGGGCTGGCAGGTCATCTCCAACACCGCGCCCGAGCAGGACGCCCCCGAGGGCGGCAGCGCGCTGTGGCGCTTCCCGGCCACCGAGAGGATGTCCACCTACATCACCGCGCTCATCGCGGGCCCGTACCACGTCGTGCGCGACTCCTACGACGACGGCCGCATCCCGCTCGGCGTCTTCTGCCGTGCCTCCCTGGCGGAGTTCCTCGACGCCGAGGCGATCCTCGACGTCACCAAGCAGGGGTTCGCCTACTTCGAGCGGGTCTTCGACTTCCCGTACCCGTTCGGCAAGTACGACCAGCTGTTCGTGCCGGAGTTCAACGCGGGCGCGATGGAGAACGCGGGCGCCGTCACGTTCCTTGAGGACTACGTCTTCCGGTCGCGCGTCACCGACGCCGCCTACGAGCGCCGCGCCGAGACCATCCTGCACGAGATGGCCCACATGTGGTTCGGCGACCTCGTCACCATGCGCTGGTGGGACGACCTGTGGCTGAACGAGTCCTTCGCCACGTACATGTCGGTGCTCTGCCAGGCCGAGGCGACCCGCTGGAAGAGCGCGTGGACGACGTTCGCGAACGCCGAGAAGGCGTGGGCGTACCGTCAAGACCAGCTGCCGTCCACCCATCCGATCGCGGCCGACATCCCCGACATCCGGGCGGTCGAGGTCAACTTCGACGGCATCACCTACGCCAAGGGCGCGTCGGTGCTCAAGCAGCTCGTCGCCTACGTCGGGCTTGACAACTTCCTCGAGGGCGTCCGCCGGTACTTCCAGCGGCACGCGTGGGGCAACACCGTGCTCACCGACCTCCTCGACGCCCTCGAGGAGACCTCGGGCCGCGAGCTGACCTCCTGGTCGAAGGAGTGGCTCGAGACGTCCTGGGTGAACACGCTGCGCCCGTCGTACGAGGTCGACTCCGACGGCGTCTTCACCGAGTTCGCCGTGCTGCAGGAGGCCGTCCCGGACTACCCGACGCTGCGCTCGCACCGGATCGCGATCGGCCTGTACGACAGGACCGACGAGGGGCTCGTCCGGCGCAAGCGGGTCGAGCTCGACGTCGTCGGGGCCAAGACCGCGGTGCCCGAGCTGGTCGGCGAGCGCCGTCCCGACCTCGTGCTGGTCAACGACGACGACCTCACCTACGCCAAGATCAGGCTCGACGAGCACTCGCTGACCACGCTGATCTCCTCGATCGGCGAGATCAGGGACAGCCTGCCGCGCGCGCTCGCCTGGTCGGCGGCTTGGGACATGACCCGCGACGCCGAACTGGCGACCCGCGACTACGTCAAGCTGCTGCTTTCCGGCATCGGCGGCGTCAGCGACATCTCGGTCGCCCAGACGCTGCTGCGCCAGGCGCGCACGGCCGTCTCCCAGTACGCCGACCCGGCCTGGCGCGAGACCGGCCTGTCGCTGATGGCCGACGCGCTGTTCGAGCTGGCCAAGGCCGCCGAGCCAGGCTCGGACTTCCAGCTCGCCTACCTCCAGGCGTTCTCGTCCTCCTCGACCTCCGACGAGCACCTCGGCTACCTCGCGGGCCTGCTCGACGGCTCGGTCGTCCTGGAGGGCCTGAACGTCGACACCGACCTGCGCTGGGGCCTGCTGCGCCGCCTGGTCGTGCGCGGCAAGGCCGGCGAGGCCGAGATCAAGGCCGAGCACGAGCGCGACGCGACCGCCGCGGGCGAGCGGCACGCCGCCGCGCTGCGCGCCGCGATCCCGACCCCGGAGGCCAAGGAGGCCGCCTGGCAGCGGATCATCGGCGGCAAGCTGCCGAACGCGGTGTTCCGGGCGACCATGGGCGGGTTCGTGGAGCCCGACCAGGCCGACCTCCTGCTGCCCTACGCCGACAAGTACTTCGCCGAGGTCGGCAGGGTCTGGAAGGAGTGGAGCAGCGACATGTCCCAGACGTTCGCCGAGGTCGCCTACCCGTTCCTCAACATCAGCCAGGAGACCATCGACCGCACCGCCGCCTACATCGCGGCGGAGAACCCGCCGTCGGCGCTGGTGCGGCTGCTGAGCGAGGGGCGCGACGGCGTCGCGCGGGCGCTGCGGGCGCGCGCGAAGGACGCTGCGGCGTCCTGATCGGTTAGCCGTACAGAGTCAGTTAGCCGTACAGAGTCATACAAAAGGGTCGTCCGGGTGGGTGCCGGGCGGCCCTTTTGTCATGTGCGTATAGGATTGGACAAAAGCCACTTATGGGATAGACCACAAACTATCCGGATAGATAGGGATGAACATGGAGCCTGTGCGCGCCGTGCTCTCCCGCGACGCCATCGTCAACGCCGCGATCGACCTCATCGAACGCGACGGCGTCGAGGCGCTGTCCATGCGCAAGGTCGCGGCACGCCTCGGGGTCGCCGCGATGTCCCTGTACCACCACGTGCCCAACAAGGCGGCCCTTGTCGACGCCGTCGTCGAGCGTGTGGTGTCCGACCTCGACTTCGCCGACGACCCGGCGGCCGACCCGCGCGAGCGCGCCAGGGGCATGATGCGGGCCTTCCGCAAGATCGCCAAGGACCGGCCGAAGTCCGTCAACCTCGTGATCACCAGGACGTTCGAGTCGCCGGCGACGCTGCGGCTGTACGAGCACGCGATGGAGATCGCCCGCGCGGCCGGATTCGCCGGGGGCCAGGCCGCCCGCATCGCCTCGGCGTTCCTTTCGTACGTGATCGGCTCGCTGCTGCGCGAGGCGCGCTTCGCCCGCGAGGCGACCTCGGGGACCGGGGGAGACCCGTTCATCCGGGGCGCGGACGCGATCGACCCCGCCGACTACCCGAACGTCACCGCGCTGGTCGCCGAAGGCCACGTCTACGACGCGGACGCCGAGTTCGAGGTCGGCCTCGAGATGCTGCTGCGCGGCCTTCCCGAGGTCTAGGCGGACTTGCCGGGGCCGAACAGCCGCTGTGCGGTCTGCGCGATCTCGTGGGCGGTGACGGCCGACCCGTCGTCCTTCGCGCGGCCCCTGATCCACGCCGGGACGCGCCACGAACGCATCAGGACGACGCCGCCCGCGGTCATCCTCGCGTCGCCGACGCGTCCGCCGTGGACGGCCACCACCACCGACGCCTTGACGGGCTCGCCCATCTCCTGGGAGACCGCCTCGGACACGTCGCGGGCCAGGTCCTCCCAGCTCGCCACGAGCTTGGCCTGGGAGTCCTTGCCGAAGAAGAGCCTGCCCTTCACGGCGACGAGGTCGACGTCGGGGGAGTGCACGAGGTTCTGCACGAGCCACAGCCGTCCGGGGGAGGCGACGACGTGCGCGACGACCCCGTGGCCGGGGACGGCTCTGCGATGCAGGACCGCGTACTCGCCGCGTCCGGCGGCCTCCAGCACGCGCAGCGCCCGCGCGGTCGCGACCGAGCCGTCCTCGCCGTGCCGCCACACCCGAGACTCCGCGCGGACGCGCAGGTAGCGCAGGCCGTCGTAGGCGAGGAAGCCGACGGCGAAGCCGAGCGCCCAATAGATGGCGAGGCCGCCGACAAAAACGCCGAACACGTATCCGGCGACGAGCGCGACGACCACTCCGCGCAGTCTGGCCCGCTTCCGCTTGGCGGAATCGGCACTCCAGAGCTGTTCGTACACCTGTTGGCGAGATCCCCCGACAAGTGCGGGGTTCTCCTTTTGGTAGATGTTGTTGCCGAACACAGGTCTATGGTGACTTATCTACCTTAAAATGCAATCTATCCGGTTGGTAACCGAAGGTAGTCGTACCTCCTTCATCATCCGGACTGTTGACACATTTCCCCAGCATGTGGTCGGGTTTGCTGATCGACAGATCATCTTCATGGGGGTATGTGTGAGGAAATTTGCGCTGGTCGCGCTCGCCGCGACGCTCGTCGCCGGCCCGCTCGCCGGGGGTGCGCAGGCCGCCCCGACCGACACGCCGAACCTCGCGCTCGGCAGCAAGGGCGCCGCGGTGAAGAAGCTCCAGCAGCGCCTCCTGCAGCTCAAGTACGATCCGGGCAAGGCCGACGGCAAGTTCGGCGGCACCACCCGCGCCGCGGTGTGGGCGTTCCAGAAGGTCAACGGCCTCGAGACGTCATCGACCGGCAAGGTCGGCCGCAAGACCTGGAAGGCGCTCGACAAGCCCAAGCTCCCGACCGTCATCACGGCGAAGAAGAAGCGCGAGCGCAACCGCGTCGAGGTCAACATCAGCAAGCAGCTCGTCGTGGTCTACAAGAACGGCAAGATCGCGCTCATCAGCCACACCTCGACCGGTAGCGGCCGCTACGAGGACGGCGCGGTCTCCCGCACCCCCCGCGGCTACTTCCGCGTCGAACGCAAGATCAAGGGCGTCCGCCACGCCCCCCTCGGCACCCTCTACAACCCCATCTACTTCTACCGCGGCTACGCCCTCCACGGCTCCCCCAACGTCCCCCTCTACCCCGACTCCCACGGCTGCGCCCGCCTCCCCTTCGGCACAGACATGAAAATCTTCAACCTCGTCCCCATCGGCTGGCAGGTAAGAGTGAAGTAGAAAACGAGAAGAGCAGGCTTCCAGCTAAACCGGGGCCACGGCCTTTGGGTGGAAGACCCCAGAGTGATTGGGCGCGTCGCCGTCTGGACCGGAGGTCTGTGAGCCGCCAGGCGAGCAGACCGGAGGGAAGACGGCGACTTCCCGGCGCCCAATCACCGTCGCGGCGGAGCCGCGACAATAAAACACAGCGCGTCGCCCCCAAGCCCTATACCCCGGAGCAGGAGTTCCACCTCAGCCCGCAACCCACCCGGGTTCCACCCCGGCGCACCACTCGCCCGTCGCGGCGAAGCCGCGACAATTGAACATGCCGGTGCCCGCGTGCTAGTACCTCCCACCCCTGGGGTTCTCGCACGCGGGTCACCGGTCCGCCGCGCGTTCCGGTCGCCTTACCGTCGTCCGTCGAGGAGGAGCCGACGACGGTCTCGCTTCCGGTCCTGCGCGGCCCCGATCTCTCGGAGCTGACTTCAGCTTAGGACGCGAGATCGCACGGGAGGCTACACGCCGGTGACGTGTTTGTTTCGTGCCAACGAACCAAGTTCGCCCCGTCTCACCGTCGTGGGCGGCGGCCGGGGAACGGCGTGGTGACGATTCGGCACAGATGCCCGATAGCGCCGCGCGGATCGGGCACGCTTGGAGCGCACGACACACGGCGCGACAGGAACGGACGCAGGTGCAGGAGACGTTGCCGGGCGGGATTCTCCCGCTGGCGTTGGAAGATCCCAAGTCCGTCGGCGGTTACCCCCTGCTCGGCCGGATCGGCTCGGGCGGCATGGGCACCGTCTATCTGGCGGAGGGGGAGGACGGCGCGCGCGTCGCCGTCAAGACGATCCATCCGAGGCTCGCCGAGGACGCGGTGTTCCGGGCGAGGTTCGCCGACGAGGCCGCGCTCGCGGGCCGGGTCGCGTCGTTCTGCACGGCGGCGATCGTCGCGCACGGCGAGGACACCGCCCTGCACGCGGCGGGGCTGCCCTACATCGTCAGCGAGTACATCGGCGGGGTGCCGCTGGCCAGGCGCGTCAACGAGAGCGGCCCGCTGCCCGCGTCGGACCTGCACGGGGTCGCGTCCGGGGTGGCGACGGCGCTCGCGGCGATCCGCGAGGCGGGCCTGGTACATCGCGACCTGAAGCCGTCGAACGTGGTCCTGACGCTGTCGGGCCCGCGCGTGATCGACTTCGGCATCGCCCGCGCGCTTGACGCCTCCACAAGCTGGACCACCACCGGCACCGTCCTCGGCACGCCGGGCTGGATGGCCCCCGAGGTCCTCGTCGGCGGCTCGGCGACCCCCGCCGCCGACGTGTTCGCCTGGGGCCTGCTGATGGCGTACGCGGGCACGGGCCGTCCGGCGTTCGGGGAGGGCCAGGCGCTCGACGTGGCCCGCAGGGTAGTCCAGGAGGAGCCTGACCTGCGCGGCCTCGAGGACGGCCCGCTGAAGGATCTCGTCCGCGCGGCCCTGGCCAAGAAGCCGGAGAACCGTCCGACGGCCCCGGAGCTGATGATGCGCCTGGTCGGCCGCGAGGAGAACGCCGCCGCGCCTCCCGAAGAAGAGGAGATACCAGGACGTCCCGGGCGTCCCCTGCTGGTGCTGGCGATCATGGCCGTGGTCGCCGGGCTGGCGCTCGGCGTCGTCGCGGCGCTGTCGGCGGGACCGGTGCCCGAGGCCGAGCCGAGGGCCGAGATCGTGGTGCCGACGCCGTCGTCGGACGAGCTGCGCGTGAGCCGTGGAACGGGGTGATCTGGGCGGACTTATTTAAACAGGAAAGAAACCTGTTTAATATGCGGATGTGGAACCGAACCTCATCCCCGTCCCGCGCGCCCTGCTGCCCGGAACCGGCGAACTCGTCCTCGACGGGCGCGCCACGCTGACCGCCCCGGACGGACCCGCCGCCGCCTTCCTGCGCGCGCTGCTCACCCGCGCCACCGGCCTGCCGTTCCCGGCCCCCGAACCGGGCACGCCCGCGACCGTCGCGCTCACCCTTGACGGGCCGCCCTCCCTCGGCAGGGAGGGCTACCTCCTCGACGTCGCCGAAGGCGGCGTAAGGCTGCGCGCGCATACCGACGAAGGGCTCTTCCGGGCCGTCCAGACGCTGCGCCAACTCCTGCCCCCGCAGATCGAGTCGCCGACGCCGTCAGCGGGCCCGTGGACCCTCCCGTACGTCGCCGTCGAGGACGGGCCAAGGTACGCGTGGCGCGGCGTGATGCTCGACGTCGCCAGGCACTTCTTTGACGTCGCCGCCGTCAAGGGGTTCATCGACCGCGTGGTGCCCTACAAGTTCAACGTCCTGCACCTGCACCTGAGCGACGACCAAGGCTGGCGGCTGGAGATGGCCGGCTATCCACGGCTCACCGAACACGGCTCCACCACGGCGGTAGGGGGACCTCCCGGAGGGTTCTTCACCCAGGACGACTTCAAGGAGATCGTCGCGTACGCGGCCGAGAGGTACCTCACCGTCGTCCCCGAGATCGACGTCCCCGGGCACACGCAAGCGGCCATGTCCAGCTACCCGTTCCTGTCCACGCAGGAGGCTCCCGAGCTGTACGAGGGCGTCGAAGTCGGGTTCAGCGAACTCGCCATCCACCGCGACTCCACGTACGCCTTCCTCGACGACGTCTTCGGCGAGTTGTCAGCCCTCACCCCCGGCGGCTTCCTCCACATCGGCGGAGACGAGGCGCTGTCCACGACGCCCGAGGACTACGCCCACTTCATGTCCCGCGTACTGCCGCTGGTGGGGGAGCGCGGCAAGACCGTCGTCGCGTGGCAGGAAGCTGCTTCCGCGCCCGGCCTTCCCCCGGGCGTCCACCTCCAGTACTGGCGGCCCACCAGCGAGGACGTGCCCGACGCGCTCACCGCCGCCGCGCGGGCCGGCGCGAAGCTCGTCATGTCGCCCGCCGACCGGGTCTACCTCGACCAGAAGTACGCCGAGGACACCGAACTCGGACTCAAGTGGGCGGGGACCGTCAGCGTCCGGCAGTCCTACGAGTGGGACCCCGAGGCGCTCGTGCCGGGGGCCGAGGTCGCGGGCGTCGAGGCCCCGCTGTGGACCGAGACCCTGCACACCCCCGACGACCTCGACCACATGCTGTTCCCGCGCCTGCCCGGCGTCGCCGACGTCGCCTGGTCGGCCGCCCCGCGCGACTGGGACTCCCACGCCCGACGCCTCCGCGCCCACACAGCGCGCTGGGAGGCCGCGGGTATCACGACCTACTACCGGGCGCCGGAGCTGACCGAGGACTGACGTGCCGCCGCCCTCGTCAGTGCCGGTGGCTGATCCCGACCACCACCCACATGGCGAGGGCGCCCGCGACCGTGCACAGCAGCGTCAGCCGCGACGGGTGGCGGGCGTGCGCCTCGGGCAGGATGTCGGCGGTCGCCAGATACAGCAGGAAACCGGCGAAATACCCGAGATAGAGGCCGACGAGGCGGTCGGGGACCTGGAAGAGGCTGCCGAGCGCCGCGCCGGCGATCGGCGCGAGCGCGTCAGCCCCGACGAGGGCGAGGGAGCGGGCGCGCCCGTTGCCGTAGAGCGAGGCGAGGGTGAAGGTGTTGAACCCGTCGGCGAAGTCGTGCGCGATCACCGCGATCGCGACGGACACGCCGACGGCGGTGCCCGCCTGGAAGCCGATGCCGATGCCGAACCCGTCGAGGGCCGAGTGCAGGATGAGGCCGCCCGCGCTGAGCAGCCCGATCCGCTGCAGTTCGTGCCTGTGCTGCCCGTACTCGGCCTCGTGCGCCCGGTGCAGCGCGAGGCCGCGCTCGATCACGTGGATCGTCAGGAACCCCGCGACGATCCCGACGCTGGCCGCGGGCACCCCGAGCACCTCGAACGACGCGTACTCCATCGCCTCGGGCACAAGATCGAACCCGACCACGCCAAGCATCAACCCCGCGGCGAACCCCAGCACGAGATGCCGCCGGTCCCGTGTCCGGGCGGCCACCCATCCGCCGAACAGCGTGGCGAGCGCCGCCACCGCCGCCACCAAGATCGCCACTTCAAGATCATGCCCACCGACGGCCGTCCCGACCCACAAATACACCGGAGGCGGGCCGTATTGCCCGTCTCCGGTGGTTTCCTTCTTCTCGCCGTGCGGTCCGATAGGGACTGGGCCGTCTCGGTTGTCGCCTCGGCGGGTCCGAGATGTAGGGGGAACACCTTTAAGTCCATCTGGTGTTCTTCCTTCATTTCGGTACCTTCAGTCTAAGCCGCAGGGTCGTTCGGGTGGGGCTTCCCTGGGTTCCGATAAGGGTGATTGTTGGTGTTATCGCCGGTGGAAAGGGAAAGCGCGGACCTCGTCAGGGTCGCGCCTCGGTTGACGTCCCCAGCAGCACGAACGCGCCATTCTCCACCCGGTAGAGGTAAATCGACGGGTCCCTCGGCTCGCCGTCCGCGCCGAATCCGAGCGGCCCGGTGACGCCCGCGGTGACCTGTGTCGAAAGCCAGGAGTTGACGTCCCCCGGAAGGATCTTGCCCGCCTGCACGGCCCTGATGAACAGCGTGACGGCGTCGTAGGCTTCGGCCGCGTATGCCTGGGAAGGCGGGTTGTCGTACGCGTCGCGATAGGCGTCGGTGAAATCCGTGGCCTCAGGCAGGTGCTTGCCTTCGGGATCTACAAGGCACGCGCAAGACACGTACGCGCCTTCGGCGGCGGTGCCCGCAGTCTTCGTCAGCTCGGGCCCGAACGTGCCGTCCCCGCCGACGAACGGCACGTCGACGCCGCCCTCGCGAAGCGCGTTGAGCAGCCTGCCCGCCCCCGGGTCGTGCCCGGCGACGAACACGGCGTCCGCGTCGAACGCCTTCACGTCCTTCACCAACTGCCCGAACGCGTCCTGGTCGTGCTCGTAGTCCCACTGACGCGCCGTTCGGCCCGAGCCCGTCACTGCGTCCCGTACCCGTTCGGCGAGAGGTCGCCCGTCCACCGTGTTGTCATGCACGACGGCCACGCGCCCGGCCTTCAACCGCTGCACAAGGAACTCGGCTACGGCGTCGCCCTGCACGTCGTCTCCGGGGATGACCCGGTGCCAGTAGCGAAGTCCCCGGTCCCCGAGCCCCGCCACCGTCGTCCCGTACGCGACGCTGGGAATCCCCGCCTCCTCAAGGACGGGCGCGACGACCTCGGCGTCACCGGAGTACGCGGGTCCGATGATCCCGACGACCCCCTCATCCACAGCGCGCTGGGCGAGCACCTGCCTGTTGGCGTTGCCCGACGCGTCGTAGACCCGCAGATGTATCGGCACGGCCGGGCCCGTCGCGTTGTAGGCGTCCACGGCGAGCCGGACGGCGTTCACATCCTCGTCGACCCCGTCGCCGAGCCACGTCATGTGCCCCAGCAGAACGGGCTCGCCCGAGGGGACCACCGGCACCGCCTGCTCCGGCGAGGCCGACGACCGCACAGGCGACTCCCCACCGGGCCCGACAAGGAAATACGCGGCCGCGCCCGCCGCCGCCAACACGGCGACAGGAGTCACCCAGAGCGCACGCCTCCGCCGCGGCGGCCCTCCCCCCAGGATCTCGCCCGCGCCCATGGGCGGCGGCTCGGCCACGGAAGCCTTCCGGTAAGGAGCCGAGGCCCGCAACGGCTCAAGGGCATCCCGCATGGCCCCCGCGTCGGCGAACCGATCCTCCGGCCGCTTCGCGAGCGCGCGCATGATCACCGCGTCCCAGTCCGCGGAAATCCCGGGCGTCACCTCCGACGGAGGCGCGGGCACCCGATGCACCTGCTGGTGCAGCACCCCCTGCACATCCCCCCGGAACGGCGGCGCCCCCGTCAGCAGCCCGTACAGCAAACACCCCACCGAGTAGACGTCCCCTTCGGGCCCGCCGGACGCGGTCCCTGCCGCGGGCGTCCAAGCCGTCCCCTCAGCCCCCCGCTCAGCCTCCTCGGGCGGCGTCCAAGCAGCGCCCCCGATCATCTCCCCGGCCCGGGTGAACCGAGTCCCCGTCCCCGAAAGCACCCGCACCAGCCCATAATCCGTGACCTTCACCCGCACCCGCCCGCCCCGCCGCACCACGAGCACATTCGACGGCTTCACATCCCCGTGCACCACCCCGCGCGCGTGCCCCTCCGCCAGAACCGCAAGAACGCCCTCGGCCACCTCCAACACGAATCCCTCGCCCAACGCCCCCACCCCCACCTCATCCACCCGCACCCCACCCTCAACGAACTCCGAAACCACACAAACGCCCCGCTCATGATCGTTCCCCACGTCCAGCACCTCAGCCACCCCCCGATGCCGCACGCTCCCCGCCACCCCCCAGACCTCCCGCACCACGAACGCCGCGGACCCCAGCCCCCTGACCAGCCCCTCATCCACCACCTTCACCGCAACCAACCCCCCGGACTCCAGGTCCCTCCCCTCATAGACCACCCCCAAGCTCCCCCTCCCCAACACCCTCAGCACCTCATACCGCCCCCCGAGAACCCTCCCGAACCCCCCCACCCCGACCCCTCCCATCTCCGCCACCCCTCCACCCAACCGCACCCACCCCCACCCCGCCACCTTTCCCCCGAATCCGCCCCCACCGAACAGCCGAGCGCCGCGCCGGGTCAGGCGCGGGGCGCGGTGAGGGGAAGGAGAACCTCGTCGACGATCGACTCGACGGTGCCCTGGGTGAGGGTGGCGCGATCTCGAGCCTCGGAGAACAGGAGGCGGGGACCCACGGAGGCGACGAGGGGAGTCGCGGCGGCGGGGTCGGCCTCGCCGCGCGCGACGGCGGCGTGCAGGCAGTCCATCACGATCTTGTGGTTGGGGTCGATGACGAGTTCCTTGACGCGGGCGTAGAGCTCGGGCGGGGTGCTGAACTGCGTCATCAGCGGGTGGAGGGCGCGGCCGCGGGGCTCGTCGAGGATCCGGGCGAGCCTGCCGAGCAGGAAGAGCAGGTCGCCGCGCAGTGATCCGGTGTCGGGGGCGACGAACTCGCCGAAGCCGACCACCGGGTCGCCGAGCGCGGCGAGCAGCAGCTCCTCCGGCGTCGACCACCGGCGGTACAGCACCGACTTGCCCGTCCCCGCGCGGGGCGCAAGCTTGTCAAAGGCGAGCGCACTCAGACCGCAGATCGACGCGGCCGGCGGCGTCCTGCTGCCCGGCCTGATCGACGCGCATGTGCACGTCCACGGCCCGGAGAGCCTCGACGCGCTGGCCCGCTACGGCGTCACCACCGGCCTTGACATGGCGGCCTGGCCCGCCGAGCTGCCCGCGTCGCTGCGCGGCGCGAAGGGCACGTGCGACATCCAGAGCGCGGGTCTGCCCGCCATCGGCCCCGGCGGCGCGCACGCGCACATGCCGAAGATGTCCAAGGACGCCATCGTGACCGACCCCGCCCTCGCCAGGGACTGGGTCGCCGTCCGGGTCGCCGAGGGATCGGAGTACATCAAGCTCGTCTTTGAGGCGCCCGGTGGCGGCGGCGTGCCCGCCGACGCGGCCCGCGAGCTCGTCCGCGCGGCACACGACGCGGGCAGGCAGACGATCGCCCACGTGGCGTCCGCCGCCGCCGTCACCATGGCCATCGACGCAGGCGTCGACTTCATCACCCACGTCCCGCTCGGCGCGCCGATCGAGCCCGCCGACGTCACACGGATGCTCGACGGCGGCCGCGTCGCCATCCCCACGCTGATCATGATGCGCGGCGTCGCCGAGGGCATGGGCAGGCCCGAGGGCTTCGCCGGCAGCGTGCGCACGGTCGCCGCCCTGCACGAGGCGGGCGTCCCGATCCTCGTCGGCACCGACGCCAACGACGAACCCGGCGCCCCCTTCGCCGTCAAGCACGGCGAGAGCATCCACGAGGAGCTTGAACTCCTCGTCCAGGCGGGCCTGACCCCTCTGGAGGTCCTGCACAGCGCGACGTCCCTCACCGCCCGCTACTTCGGCCTCGACGACCGGGGCTCGATCACCCCCGGCAAGCGCGCCGACCTCCTCCTGATCGCGGCCGACCCCCTCGCCGACATCAGCGCGACCCGCGCCGTCCAACGCGTCTGGTGCGCCGGCATCGAACACGAGACCGCCTGACCCCGAGAGGATCCCCATGAGCGACACAGAGGACATCACCCAACTCATCCTGCGCGAACGTCAGGGCCGGGACCGGGGCTGGTGGCACCAGATGCGCGACGCGTACTTCCCCGACTCCACCGTCTCCCTGAGCTGGTTCACCGGGTCGGGCCCCGACTTCGTGCGCGAGTCCGAGGCGATGAGCGGGCGCGGCGACCGCGCCGTCCACCGCCTCGGCCCGCCCATCGTCCAGTGCGAAGGCGACCGCGCCTTCGCCGAGGTCGCCACCGCCATCGACTTCCAGATCACCTGGGACGGGGTGCCCGTCCACCTCACATCCTTCACGCGCCTCTACTACCGCCTGGAGAAGCGCGCCGGACACTGGGGCATCCTCGACCTCACCGCCGTCTACGAGCGCGACACCCTAACCCCCGCAATCCCGGACCAAACCATAACCATCCCCCCCGACACCATCCGCAACCTCCGCCCCTCCTACGCCCTACTCGCCCTCCACCTAAACCGCCGCGGCTACCCCACACCCCCCAACCTCCTCGGCGACGACACCCCCGACGCCGTCACCACCTCCCTACAACACTGGCTCCACCCCACCCCCACCTGACCCCTCCAAAGGGCACGCAAGGGGCACGGTCTCTTGCCCCTCAACTTGGCTCTGATGCCTGCTGTGCAGACGCGTGAGCCGCACAGTAGGCGGTGAGGAAGAGGCCGATCATGGGGGAGGGAACGATCCGTGCGACGAGGGCGATCCGCGCGTCTTGCTCACCCTCATCGTCGGTGAAGGTGAACGCGATCCCACGCTTCTCATGCCGGATGACCCGGGTTGAGGCCTATGAGGAACGGGAGAAAAGGGCGGAAGCTGAGCAGCCGGGGTGATTCTGAGCGCTGGGCCGGTTGCTCTGGGGGCAGGTTGGCGTTACTCGGGAGGCCAGCCGGAGAATCGGTTCCAGGTATTGCGCAGCCGGTGGACGTCCAAGGGGTGCTCCGAATCGAGGAGTCGGCACGGCTGCCGGGCGCGGCGCGTTCGGGTCAGCGGAATTCGCGGTGGAAGCGGTCGCCGTGCGCGTCGGTGACGTCGATGACGACCCGGGCGGGTTCGGGCACGGGCATGGTGACGATTCCGGTGGTGTAGACGGAGGTGTCGAGGAGTTCGGGGGAGACGCGGACGCCGGTGAGTTCTTCGGCGAGGGCGAAGAGACCGGGAGTGCCGAGCTTGACCGGTTCGTCGTAGGCGGTCTCGGGGTCGCTCAGGTCGTAGCCGACGCGGGCCATCGCGGGCAGCAGCCCATCGGGCATGGACCCGTAGCGCTGCCAGGGAGATTCGAACGCGGTTCTTTGTTCGCCGTCTTGCCACCAGTAGAAGCACCTGAGGGCGTTGATGTTGAGGTAGTGCGCGAAGATCCGGGTGCCGCGCGACGCGGGCGGCATCAGCTGCTCGTCGATGCCGACGAGACCGTTGATCTCCACCGCGAGTGTCCACGGACCGCCCGAACCCCGCACCGCGGTCGCACCCACCAGCGTCTGGTCGCCGAAGTCCTCCTGCGCATCCTGGAAGCGCATGTCCCGTTCGAGGTACGCGTCCATGCCGTCGCAGTTCTCGTGAGCGTCGGCCGCCAGCCGCGCCAGGTACTCGGCGGGGCTCAGACCTTCGACGAAGGCCAGGCAGTAGCCGTGGGTGAGAAGGCCGTGCCGGTACTCGCGATACCAGGCGTAACCGGAAGCAGAGGCGCTCATGGCCCCGATACTCCCAGCAGCCACCGACAAAATGATCAAGATCGCCGCGGCGGTCGAGCGCTACGACTGCCCGAACTGCGAGGCCAGTGGTCACTTATCCCGATCATGGCTCTGACCTGCGGAAAGCTTGGAGCGGATGACGGGAATCGAACCCGCGTAGCTAGTTTGGAAGACCTCGGCGCACAAGCCTCTGACCTGCCCTTCCCCAGGTCAGAGGCTATGCCGTCTTCCCTGCGGCTCCCCGCTGTTCCCCCTTGCGCACCCCTCCAACGGGCACGCAACGGGCACGGCTGGCGAGGCGCTTCTGATGGGCGATCAGCGTTGTGAGCCGGCGGGCGTTGTCGGTGGCGCTCGGCATGATGGCTGGCGTGGATGATCTGATGTTTCTGCGGGGTGAGTTCGCGGCCGGTGAGGAGACCTTCCTCGGGCGGCTTCGCCCGGATTTCGTCTGGGACAAGCCCGCGTTCAGCCGGCTTGAGCAGGCGATGCGCCGGGTGTGCGCTGAGTTCGAGTGCCGGGAGGAGCTGCCACGGTGGCTCGTCGACGGGTTCTGGTGCTGTGCGGCTTGGGTGAAGGACTGGACCGGTCATCCGGACTTCCCGCGTCCGGAGCCTGTGGAGTACTACGAGAAGGCGATGGAGCGGTTCCAAGATCTCCAGTACTGGTTCGTGATGGGGGAGTCGCCTCATCAGCCTGGTGCGGCGTGGGAGGAGCTTTGAACCTGTGGTGCATGGGGCGTTGAGTCGAGTCCTCATTGCTGGATGGATCGCAGCGGACGCCAACCCCACTCGGCAAGCTGGGCCAGTACCGGATTCCAGGCAAGAGCGGTCAACGCCTGCGCGTGCTCCTCGCACAGAGTGAGGCCAACGGCCATGTCCAGCACTGTGAGCCTGAGCTGAACGCCCACCCGGTACGTCTCGACGGGGCCGAGTTGATCGTTACCCCAGTTCTCCCCCCGCGTGGCGGGATGGGGGCACTCCCGGGCCGCGCACTTCAACGTCTTCGTAGAGTCCATCCCGTCACGCTTCCACAAGACCGAACTCGGTCGACGGCTACCGCCCTGCGTTCGGCAGCCCGTCTTTCGCGCGGAGGACCCGCTGATCGGGTCAGCGTGCCGACAACCGGTGCGGAGGATGGGACGCTGACGTAGGGCCGCGCGATCTCACCCAGTCCAGAGTGCTCATCCGCGCAACGGCGAGAACCCGTGACAGAGCTCGAAGCGCGGATGAGTGCTCTGGCTACGCGGGGGTCTGGGGGACGGCGGAGTCCCCCAGCGATGATCTGGGGCAACTGAGTCCTCGTGACCGGCTCAGCTTCGGGGGCCTTGGGGGTTGATCCAGTGGGAGGAGCCGGAGGATCGGGAGTGTTGCGATGATGCGGATTGACTCGTTGGGGGAGCTTCCGGGTCTGGTGGAGCGCCGAGCGAGACCAGGTGATCGCGGAGGGCCTGGGCATGGCGCTGAAGAAGGCGCGCGGGCAGCGGAAGGGCACGAAGAAGGGATCGGGCACGCAACGGGCACGGAAGGGCCGCGGAAAGAAGAAAGGCCCGGTCTGAGAAACGGACTCTGACCTGGGCCTTTGTTCGGTGGAGCGGATGACGGGAATCGAACCCGCGTAGCTAGTTTGGAAGACCGATTTGGCGTCCGTCTTAACGAGTGGCCGATCGGGTACGCACAGATCAAAGCCCCAGGTCAGGGCCGGTTTTCGTGTTAACTGGTGCAAGATCGTATCGCTGGTTCGCAGGCAGTCCCAGTGACAAATGAGTGACAAATGATCATGGTGCGAGGAGGGCTCTCATGGGCTTCACCCGAGAACGAGTCGGCAAGAACGGCGTAAGCTTCCAAGCTTTGTACGACGACGCCTCCGGAGTTCGGCAGACCGCCGGGACCTTCAAGACGTTCAAGGAAGCCGAACGGGCGTGGCAAGCCGCGGTGGCGAAGATCGCCGAAGGCCGAACATGGGACCCGCGGCGAGGCAGACAGAGATTCGGCAAGTACGTCATGGAGACGTGGCTGCCGAACCACCGGATCGAGCTCAGCACCAAGCAGGACTACCTGAGCGCCCTGCGCACCCACATCCTCCCGTACTTCGAGAACATGCGGATGTGCGACATCAGCTCGGAGGACGTCCGCTCCTGGATCACCGAGCTCAAGCAGAAGGGGGTGGGCAAGCGACGCATCGCCTACTGCAAGAGCTCGGTCCTCAACGCCATCTTCACCACGGCGGCGAATGACGGAGTCATCCTGCTGCACCCGAGCAGGGGCGTCCCGACCGACCCGGTCCCCGAAAAGCCGCTGCGCATCATCACCGCCGACGAGTTCGACCAGATCTACCTCGCCCTCCCCGACACGACCTCCCGCCTCCTCGTCGAGACGGCCATTGAGAGCGGCCTACGCTGGGGCGAACTGGCCGAACTCCGCGTCAAGGACCTCGACTTCCGCACGCACATCCTCACGGTCAGCCGCGTCGTCCTGTACCTGTCGCCCGAAGTCCACCCGGAGGGCAAGCGCCACTTCGTCAAGGACTACCCCAAGGGCCGCAAGTGGCGAAAGCTCAAACTCAGCGATCAGATCGTCACGAAGCTCAAGGCCCACGCCGACGACGCGAAACTCGGCAAGGACGACCTCTTCTTCTCCCGCCGCCTCGACTACAAGCCGGTCGTCGAGATCATCCCGGTCCCCAGGTCCCTCGGCTACACCGACCCCAACGAGAAGGGCCGCGTCTACCTCCACGGCACGACCACCGCCTACGGCCTGGGCAAGTGCCGCTGCGAACACTGCCGCGCGGCGGTAGCCCACTACCGAGCCAATCGCAGAGCCGCCGGCAAAGACAGCCCCCGAAAGCCCCGCGTAGTCGACCTAGATCCCCACATGAACGCCACCTGGTTCCGCAACGGCACCTGGCACCCGTCCTGCGAAGCCGCAGCCCTGGGCTTCTTTCCCCGCTTCCAAGACCTCCGCCACGCCCACGCCTCCTGGCTCCTCGCAGGCGGAGCCGACCTCCAGATCGTCAAGGAACGCCTGGGCCACGCCAAGATCACCACCACCGAGCGCTACCTCCACACCCTCCCCACCGCCGACGAAACCGCCCTCACCGCCCTCAAGAAGATCCGCCACACCGAAGCCCCCGAAGACGCCACCGCAGACCTGAAGGCCCAACTCAACGCCGCCAACGCCGAAATCGACAAACTCCGCGCCGTCCTCGCGGCCCAGCTCATCGAACAACACTTCGGCTCATCCACCGGCCTGACCGCCGCATAGACACCGTGGCAGTTCGGCCACCCGCGAAGCCGGTCCCTGACCGCTCGGGACCGGCTTCCCTATGCGCCCCGCAGGGGCGATGAGGACGGGGTGAGCCGGGTGGCCGGCGAAGAAGCTCCTTGGTGGCCGTCCGGTCTCCGCTAACGTCCCCACCTCCTGCGGACCGCGCCCGGTCCGTTCTCCTGAACCGCGCACGGTTCAGGGCGTAAGCCAGGTTTATCTATCTCTTGCCCCGCGAAGCGGTTCACGTCCGGTGGAGCTGTGCCGGAAGGGAACTTCGGACCTGGAGGGCTCGCTCAGACCGCCCGGCTGCATCGACTTCACCCGAACGATGCCTCCAGATCGGGCCGGCCGGGGCCGGGAAGCTCTGCCGGAACCGCTCTTCACCGGAGCCTGACCTCGTTCGGGTCCGATCAGCGGCGCGACCGGTCCATCGACCACTGTGCCGCGTCCGGCTGTTGCTGCGAGGTCGGCGACACGTCGCGATCGCTCGGAGCCGATCTGCGGCTACATTCGCCGTTCTGCAGTTTGAAGGGTCGCCCAGACGACGTGTCCGAGCCCCTGAAGCCTTGCCGCTCCGACGGATCTCGCCATCTGGCGGACGACGAAGAGGCCCCGTCCGCCTTCGTCGAGGAACTCGGAGTTGTCCCAGTTCAGCCCCTTCCCGTCGCCGAGGTCCGTGACGGACAGCTTGACGATTGCGGTGTTCCTGGTGACCTCGACGCCGAACCAGCCGCCCTCACCGGAGGGGGTGTGGCGGATCGCGTTGGTCGCGAGCTCTGTCACGATCGTCGAGGCCTCCGTTTCGCTTCCGCTTCCATCGAGCGTCTCGGAGATGAAGCGCCGCGCTTGCTTCACTTGGCAAGGGGGGCCGCGGAAAGCTCGGCGCCAGCTCAGGTCCCCCTGTTCGTGGATCCAGCGCAGCGCGGTGTCATCGGACACGAGATCGGTGTTGGTCATGTCGTCCTCCGGGCTTCGTGCTTGACGGAGGTTCGGCGGCGCGGACGGCGAACTCCGAATTGCGGGCTGTTTCTCGGCTTGCGCCTCGATAGACACCTAAAGCGAACAGCTGCGACGCGGCGCTGTCAGGAGGAGACTGAGTGAGATCGCAGGAGATCAGCGGAGACCGTTGTCCGTCCGAGCCCAAGGTGAGCCGGTATGAGCGAGAATGCGTTCGGGGAAGAACTGTGGGCGGAGAGCATCCGCGCGAAGCGCCGCCGCCTGTGCTGGACCCAGAACGAGCTCGCCCGGCGGCTGGAACAGGCTGCGGATCCGAAGACGCGCGCCTCTCTGCCGAGCAGGGCTTCGATCGTCCGGGAGATTCGCTATCACGAGAGCGGATCTCATCGCCCTGGTCCGGTCTATGAAGAGCTCTACCGGCGGGTGTGGTCGGCAGAGCTTTCAGGCCCTGCCGCAGCCGACCCCGAGCTTCCAGACGACTGCCTCACGCTCGCCTGGATCGTAGGGAGGCTGAATCAGAGAGTGGATCGAAGGACTCTGCTCCAGCTCGCGGGAACCACGGCTGCCGGATTGTCACTTGACCCGGTCGATCGTCTCGTTCGGGCTCTCTCGGGGACGCACAAGCCTGACGAGACGACGATCGCGCACTTGGAGGACAGGACTCGGGGACTTCATCGCTTGGAGGAGCACCTTCCGGCGAAGGCGCTCTACCCTGCGGTCCTTGAACACCTCAAAGAGGTGACCGTGCTGTTGGAGAGCGGCTTGTCCGACGAGAACCGGCGCCGCCTGGCCGTCGTCGCAGGGGAAAGCGCGGTCCTGGCCGCGTGGTTCGCGTGGGAGCAAGGCGACCGACAATCGGCGGTCTCGCACTCGCGGCTGGCGACGGTATCGGCACGGCACGCTTCAGATCCCGAGATCGCTGCGTGCATGAGCGGATACCGGTCCTTCATGACCGGTGGCGACACGATCAAATCCATCGGCTCATTGCAGACTGCCCTCGCCGGCTTGAGCGCGTCATCCGACCCGGCCACCCGAGCGTGGTTGCTCGGCCGCCTTGCGGAGGAGTCAGCGAAGCTCAAGGACACGGCCACCGCGAAGCCCGCGATCCAGGCCGCCGAGGAAGCGTATGCGGCTGCTGACGTTGCGGCCCGGCCGTGGACGTGCTTCCTGGACCCGGGCCGGTTTGCCTCGATGCGGCTCACCGTCCACTCCCGGCTTCGCGACGAAGACGAAGTCGTCAGAGCCGTCGACGAGATCGAGCTCTACCTCGGCCCGGAGACCGAGGTGAAGAAACTCTGCGTCGTCAACGCGGAGCTGGCTCTCGCGCGCTACAGGCTCGGGGATGTCAACGAGGCGGTGGAGTGCGCGAGGTCGGCCTTCGCCGCCACCGAGCAGCTGAACGCACCGCTTGGCTGGGAACGCTTGGACACGGTCTTCGCGGAGCTCGCATCGTCCCCTGAGCAGGCGGCCCGGGACTTCCGCTCGGACTACGCGGCTAGCCGGCCTCAGGACGAGCAGCTGTCTCTTCACTGATCCAGCCGAGGTAGTCGGCAAGACCGCCTTCGATCGGCACCGCGACGATCTCCGGTGTGTCGTAGGAGTGCGCCTCCTTCACGATGCGCACGAGGTCGTCCAGTCGTGCCTTCGACGTCTTCATGAGAACGAGGAACTCCTCGCTCCGTTCGATCTTGCCCTGCCACCAGTAGGTGGATGAGATCGGTCCGCTGATCTGCGCGCCCGCAGCCGCCCTGCTGGTGACGGCGGCCTCCACGATTCGCTCGGCCTCCGCCCGGTCTCCCGCGGTCACATGGATCTCAAGCTGCTCTGCCATGCACTTGAGCGTATGCCGTGGTGGCTGTACAGCGGTTTCTGGCTCCAGTCGGCGAGCTAGCCCTAGCCCCACTGTGTAGCTGGTCGACTACTTTTCGGTGAGATTTGGCCTCGCCTGTGTGGTTGTGGTGAGACGCTCGGTGTGCTGAGCAGCCTGGTCCGATGAAGGGTGGTGCTCGCCGCGCCAGACGGAGAGGTCACCGCCGGGGCGGGACACGATTTTCCACTGCCCAGGTCCGGTTGCCTGCCAGGCCTCGCAGGACGGGTCGGCCGGGCAGTTGAGGTGCAGGCCAGTGTCGAAGACCATGCGAAGGCCGCCGCTCTTGAACGCGACTGCGGATAGGACCTTCGCGCCGAAGAGCGATAGCGCCGCCGCCACGTCTTGCCGCTCGGGGACGACTGCGGTGCTGGGGTTCTTCGGATTGGAAAGTGGTCCGTGGGATATCCGTGCGGGGCACTCCACGACGACCTCGACGTCGGCGCCCAGGAGCAGCGTGAGCCGGTAGTCGATGCTGATCTTGGTGATGAGAAGACCGCGATAGTTCAGAAGCCAACGGTCTTCGTGCTCGATGGGCCAAGCTGGAGTGTCCACTGGGGAACAATGCCCAGTTTCTCCCCGGTGTGCCAGCGAATTGATGTGCGCTGGTTGGTTCAGCCCCTGGTCATGCTGTCTGTTTGCGTTGGAGCGTGAGCGGATCTCTGCCAGCCAGCGCCGTGAGCCAGTCGGTCGTGACCGCGCCCGGTTGGTCGGGGTCCCGGAGGGCAGCGGCGCAGATAGGCGGCACGCAACGCCGCCCACCAGAGTGGGGTCAAATCTGGTTCGCCGACCACCCCAGCAAGATCCTAAATCGGGCCACCCGAGGTTAGAACTCGGGGCCAGTTGACGTTTGCCTGATCAGCAGCGGTAGGGAGCTGCCTCCTCCGATCTCCTCTCGTCTCCTCTGATCCCCTCTAGTTCCTTTCCAAGGTTGCCACTTCACTGGCTGTAGTAATCAGTCGACCAGCGGAGCACGAGCAGGGCCGCTACCGAACGATCAGAGGAGAGCGCATAGTGACACGAGTCGCCGATGCAGGGTCCGATACCGAGGACCGCGCGACGCTGTTGCGGGCGTTGATGGTCGAGAAGCTGCATGACCTTGGGGTTCTCAAGTCGGAGCGGGTGGCCGCCGCGGTGGCGGCGGTGCCTCGGCACCTGTTCGCGCCGGACGAGCCGCTGGAGGCGGCGTATCACCCCGACAGCCCGCTGACCGTGAAGCGGGATGAGGCGGGGGCGGCGCTCAGTTCGGTCTCGGCGACGCTCCTTCAGGCGGTGATGCTGGAGCAGGCGCAGGTCGAGCCGGGGATGCGTGTTCTGGAGATCGGATCGGGAGGCTACAACGCCGCGCTCATCCGGGAGATCGTCGGGGAGACCGGCCGGGTGACCACGGTCGATATCGACCCGGACATCGTGGACCGGGCCCGGAGTTTCCTCGATGCGGCGGGCTACACCGACGTCGAGGTCGTCCTGGCCGACGCGGACGGCGGAGTGGCGGCGAACGCCCCGTACGACAGGATCATCGTCACGGTGGGCGCCTGGTACCTCGCGGACGCGTGGCTGGAGCAGCTTGCCCCCGGCGGCAGGATCGTTGTACCGCTGCGGATCAAGGGCGTCACCCGGTCGATCGCGTTCACTCGCGATGCGGAGGGCCTGGTCAGCGACAGCTACGGCCTGTGCCGCTTCGTGCCCATGCAGGGCGCCGGAGCGCACGAAGAGCGCTTCGTCACCGTGGACGACGGCCTGCAGCTTCTCGTGGACGACGAGCGCCAGGACTTCGACGTCTCGGCGCTGCGGATCGCGGTCCACCGGCCGGGGATCGTGCGCTGGTCCGGCGCCGTCTACGAGCTGCCGGACGAGCTGGAACTGTTCCTGCTCACCAGCGGTCCGCAGGTCGCGCTTCTGTTCGCCCAGCAGGGACTCATCGACAGCGGTCTGTTCGCGGCGTCGGCGGCTCTCGGAGTGCCGGCCCTCGTCCGCAGCGGCAGCATCGCCTACCGGACCCGTCGCGAGAACGAGGAGACCGGCGGCTTCGAAAGCGGCGTCATCGCCCACGGCCCGAACGCCGAAGAAGTGGCCGCCGAGTACATCGCCCTGCTCCAGCGCTGGGCGACCCACCACCGCCGCCGAGGCGCGGCCCAGATCCGCTACTTCCCCAAGACGACCGGACACCCGGACGACCTCGCCCCGCAGCGCATCGCCAAGCGGAGCGGGGCGGTCGAAGTGTCCTGGTCGTAGCCCCGCAATAACCCTCCCGAGTTAAGGAGCCACATGTCCACCCAGTTCGCCGAAGCCCCGATCGTGGCGGTGCCCGCCGCGGAGCCATCCGAGTTCACCGAGTTCACCGAGTGGGACCTGGACATCTCCATCGTCGAGGCCGGTCCGACCGCCGACAAGGTCATCCGGATGACCGACGACGGCTGCAACTCCACCTGCGCGACCGCCTGCTCGTCCTGCCCGTAGCCGACTTCTCGGGCGCTTACCCCCTGACGTAAGGCGAGCCCGGCCGATCTCCTTCGGCGGCCGGCCGGGCTTCGTCTCCTCGTAGCGCTGGAGCCGCACGTGTACGACTACTTCGACGTCGCAGTCGTACGCGCTGCGGCCCTCCCTCAGAGCTCACTCGTCAGGCAATGGCCCGACCTGACCGACCGCGCGGACCCGACGGCCTGGCGCTCCTGGCTGGAGCGGGTCTCGCACCTTCGCGAGTTCTCCGTCGCCCTCGCGCAGGCCAGCCCTTCGCTCGCCCATCGTGTGCAGCAGATCCGCGATGGACACCCGCTCCCGACCCAAGCCGTGCGGAGCGCGGTCGTCTCGGTGATGCGCTATCTCCTCCGAGCCTCCGAACGCCCTACGCCCTTCGGCCTCTTCTCGGGCGTGGGGACGGCTCGGATCTCCGGCAGGAGTGCCTGCTGTCTGGGGGACGGTCATCGTGCCGTCGTCCGCCCCGACGCCGAGTGGCTCACGTCAGTCATCGAACGCCTTGAAGCCGACCCAGCCATCCGGCCGCACCTGAAGGTGGTCGCCAGCTCCCTTGCCAGCAAGGCCGACGATCATCTGATCATCGAGCACCGACCGGGAGGCACGACAGGAACCAGCCCAGTCCACGCACGCATCCGGGCGACCGCTCCCGTCGAAAAGGTGCTGGAGCTGGCGCACGCCCCGATCGGCATCGGTGAACTGGTCGAGAAGCTCGCGGGCGAGTTTCCTGATGGGCGCGTGGAGGCTATCGATCACCTGGTCGCCGAGCTGATCGCGCACAGGTTCCTGATCACGAACCTGAGGCCGACGATGACGACGCCTTGGCCGCTCCGCACCCTCGACACCCGGCTGCAGGACATCAAAGCCGAGGCGGACAACGTGGCGATCGTCGATGAGCTCCACCACGTGAACCAGCTCATGACAGCGCACAACGAAGCCACCAATGCGAATGATGCAGCGTGCCATCGCGAGACTCTGGCAGCTCGGATGCGGGACCTCCACCCGCCGGCCCGATCGCCTCTTGCCGTCGATCTTCGCCTCGACCACGACGTCACGGTCCCCGACGACGTCGCGCGCGAGGCCGCGGCTTCGGCTTCGGTCCTAGCTCGACTGGCCCGGCACCACAGCCTCAATCCCGGGTGGGACGGGTGGCACCGCAGGTTCCTGGAGCGCTATGGGCCTTACGCTGTCGTCCCGCTGCTGAGCGCCGTCGACGTCTACACCGGGCTGGGCTATCCGGACGGCTTCCTGGGGAGCCCACCGCTTCCGTCTGCCAGCAGGATCGGCGACCGCGATGTTCTGCTCCTCGGTTTGGCGCAGAAGGCAGCGCTCCACGGAGAGCGGGAGATCGTCCTGGACGACGAGCTTCTGTCACGTCTCTCGCCGACCCCGCCGACCCGGATCCAGACGACGACAGAGGTGACCGTCCGCGTCGAGTCTCCGAGCCTCACCGCCTTGGACTCGGGCGAGTTCACCCTCACGATCACGAACGTCTCCCGTATGGCCGGGACGATGACCGGCCGGTTCCTCCATCTCCTGGATGCCGAGGAACGCGAACGGTTGACGTCCTGGTACGCGCACCGTCGTCCGGCCGTCGAGGGCGCTCGCATCGTTCAGATCTCGGCCCCCACCCGCTACACCGCCTCGGAGAACGTCGCCCGAACGGTCCAAGCCGTCCCGTCCGTCATCGCGCTCGGGGAGTACCGCGAGGACAGCGACCAGATCCCGCTCGACGACCTCGCCGTCACCGCGGACCGCGACCGGCTCTACCTCCTCTCGCTCGCCCACCGCCAGGTCCTGGAGCCGGTGCTTCTCAACGCCGTCGAACCGGTCAACCACGCTCACCCGCTGGCCCGCTTCCTCGCCGAGGCCACGACGGCCACGTCCGCCCCCTGCACCGCCTTCGACTGGGGCGCCGCCGCGAAGCTTCCCTTCCTTCCGGCGGTCCGGTTCGGGCGGACCCTCCTTGCCCCTGCGAGATGGCAGCTCACCGCGGAGGATCTACCCGGTCCCGATGCTGACGAGAGGACCTGGGACAGGGCGTTCACCGTTTGGCGGGAAGACGTTCGCCTCCCGCTCCGCATCCAGCTCGGGGACGGCGACCAGCGCATCACGCTCGACCTCGGCGAATACGCCCACCGCGCACTCGTCCGCGAGCACCTGAACCGCTCGGGCCGCGCCTCCCTGAGGACAGCGCCGTGGGCCGGAGCCGCTGGCTGGATCGGCGGTCACGCTCACGAGATCGTCGTGCCGCTGGTCTCGCGCGGTGCACCGGCGCCCGCCCCGACCTGGATCCACGCCGAGACGGCCGTCCCCGGACGAGGCTTCGTCTCCGGCCACGCCGGCCTCTTCTCCCTCAAGCTCTACGGCAATCCGAACCGGCTCGACGATGTCCTCATCCGCCACCTTCCCAGACTCCTCGACCAGCTTCCGGACGCTCAACGCTGGTTCCTGCGCTACCAGGACCCCCGCCAGCACCTTCGGCTACGCCTCAGCTGCCCGAGCGAGAGCACCGCGGATACGGCCGAGAGGATCGCGAAGTGGACGCAGCGTCTCTTGGAATCAGGCCTGACCTCGGATGTCCACTGGGACACCTACTTCCCCGAGACCGCCCGCTTCGGCGGGCCCACCGCTATCGACCTAGCCGAGGCACTCTTCGCGGCGGACTCATCGGCCGCGCTGGGCCAGCTCACCGCCAGTCGTGAGCCCGGAGGAGCCGACCGCCGAGCCCTGACCGCGGCCGGCCTACTCGCCCTCGCCGCGGACTTCATCGGGGACACCGCCGAGGCCATGCGCTGGATCGTCGAGCACACACGCACGACATCGAACGCTCCGGAGCGACAGCTCTACCGGCAGGCCGTCTCCCTCGCCGACCCCGAGGACCGCGCAGCCCTGGCCGAACTCCCAGGCGGTGCCGAAGTCCTCTCCTCCTGGGAGGAGAGGACTCAGGCGGCTGCCTCCTACCGCGAAGCGCTTGGCACGCCGGATCTCATCGACCGAGTGCTCAAGGACCTGCTTCACCTGCACCACGCCCGGATGATCGGCCCCGACCTCGAATCCGAAGCCGCCTGCCTCCACCTCGCCCGAGCCGCCGCGCTGAGCCGCCTCGCACGCAACCGGAGGACCCAGTGACCGAACCGAATCCGGACGCGCTCGACGCAGCCGACAAGATCGCCGCCTCCCTGACCGACCCAGAGACGGCATGGCCCAATAGCCATCCCAGAACCCGCGCGTGGCCTCAATCCCTCGCAGGGGGCGCCGCAGGAATCGCCCTCCTTCACATTGAGCGGGCACTCGCAGGCAGAGGAGACTGGGCGACCGTCCAGCGGTGGCTCAAAGCCGCCACCCGAGACGAACTCACCGCCGCCACCAACGCCGGGCTGTTCGTCGGAGCTTCGGCCCTGGGCTTCGTCCTCCACGCGGCAAGCCAAGGCGGACGCTTTTCCAAAGCGCTGTCCAAGCTCGACGAAACGACGATCAACCTCACCCGCTCGCGCCTCGCCGACGCCGATTCCCGCATCAAGGCCGGCGCCCAACCGGAGATGAAGGAATTCGACCTCATCCGAGGTCTGACCGGCCTCGGGATCTACCACCTGCGCCACCACCCCGAGCACCCGATCACCCGAGACGTCCTCACCTACCTCGTCCGACTCACAGAGCCACTGCCCGGCACGGCGAAGCTTCCCCCGTGGTGGACAGAGGTCTCTCCGAACGGAGATCCCGCCCCCGAGTTCCCCGGCGGACACGGCAACCTCGGCGTCGCCCACGGCATCGGCGCAGTCATCGCCCTTCTCTCCCTCGCCGAACTCGAAGGCCATCCCATCCCCGGAAGCCCAGAGGCGATCCAAAGGCTCTGCTCATGGACCGATCGCTGGCGCCAGGACGACGCCTCCCTGACCTGGTGGCCCGGATACATCGACCTCGCCCAGCACGAGCGGGGAACCATCGACCGGTCCTCACACCCCCGCCCGTCCTGGTGCTACGGCATCGGCGGCACCGCTCGCGCACAGCAACTCGCCGGAATGGCCCTCCACGACCTCGCCCGTCAGCGCGATGCCGAGGACGCTCTCCTGCGGACGCTCCGAGAGCCAGATCAACTCCTGCGCCTTCCCGACGCCGGGCTGTGCCACGGGATGGCCGGGCTCCTGCACGTCTCGTGGAGGGTCGCCTCCGACGCCCAAAGCCCTGATCTCACCCACGAACTGGGCCCGCTCACCGAACGGCTGATCGAGATGAGCACAGACGTCCCAGGCGATCCGGAGTTCCTCGACGGAGCCGCCGGAGTCGCGCTCGCCCTCCACACCATCGGCACCGCACAAGCCCCACGCTCAGCATGGGACTCCGTCCTGCTGCTCGCCTGAACCCCCCGGAGACCGCCAATGACCGAAGACTGCTCCTGGCGTCAGCTCAACATCGGCTTTCCGGACTGGGCAGCGGCCGAAGGAACCGTCGCCACCTACCTTGCCCCGCTCCTCGACCGCGCAGAGTCCCACGGACAGATCTCCCGATGGTTCTTCATCCGCAAGCGGCCCGTCTGGCGCCTCCGCTACCTGCCACACCCCGACAGCCCGCCAGACCCGCTCTCCACGCAACTCGACGAACTCAAAGAACACGGCCTCATCACCGGCACCACCGCGATCGTCTACGAACCCGAGGTTCACGCGTTCGGCGGCGACGCCGGGATGCAAGCCGCGCACGACCTCTTCCACCTCGACAGCAAGCACGCCCTGTCCTACTTCGCCAGGCCGGCCGACCAAGACCACCGAAGAGAGCTCGCCGTGCTGCTCGGCACCGGGCTCCTGCGCGGCGCGACCCTCGACTGGTACGAGCAGGGAGACGTATGGGCCCGAGTAGCCGACCACCGCCCGCAGCCCGACCCGAGCCCACGGAGCGGAATCCCCGCGCTGGAGCAGTCACTACGTCGCCTTCTGAGCGTCGACATCACCCCCGTAACCGAGGAATCCGCCTTCCTGAAACTCGCCGCGAGCTGGGCAGAAGACCTCTCCAACGCCGGACGCCGCATCGCCGACCTCGCGGCAGACGGCCACCTGCACCGCGGCTCCGAGACGTCCTCACCCACCACATCGTCTTCTCCTGGAACCGCCTCGGCCTCCCGTACCGAACCCAGGCCGTACTCGCCGGCACCGCAAAGCTCGCCATCTTCGGCCCCGACCCCACGGCGGCACCATGATCGACCAGGACCTCGCACTCACCTGGTTCCCCCTCGTCCAACGCCCGCGCCCACCCGGCCTCCCACTCGTCACCCGCATCCAGGAACTCGCCGACCTCGCGACCCGCGGACGCTACTCCGCCGCCCAACAGGCCGAAGTACTCAACAAGGCCGCACTCATCGCCTCCGACGTCGGCATGCCCGACCTGGCGCGCTCTTTGTGCTGGCGCCAGTTCGCCATCTATGGCCGGGCAGGCACCTTGACCGACACGGCCGTCGAACTCGCTGTCCAGCCGCCTCTCAATATCACCCGGCAGATGATCCGAGAGGGCCGCCCCGAGCAAGCCCACGCAGCCCTCGAAGCCCTCCACGCCGCAGCCCTCTGCCGAGAATCCGCCACCATCGACGACCACATGGTCGACTTCGGAATTCTCATTCGAACTACCAAAGACCACAAGACCATATGCACCGCCACCTGGGCCGCCCTCCTCGCGGACGGCACCCGTGCCCTGATCAACGCAGGGCGCTGGAAGGACGCCGAACAAATCACCGTCACCCACCGCGGAATCGGCACCCGGCTCCTCGACGGCCGCCAAGTTTCCATCATCGCCCACCTCAAAGACGGTCACCCCGACCAAGCCTTGAAGATCCTTTACGGCTCCGCCCTGGACGAGCAGTGGGAACACGCGGTCGCTGGCATCCTGCAAGAAGCCTGTCGCGCAGCCATAGACACGGTGCAGAAGACGGCCGGGCAACAACTGAGTTTGGCGCGCGATGTCGTGGTCAGCGCCATACCCTCAACGAAGCTGTTCTCCATCCGAGTCGGCCTGACAGCGCTCGGCACAGCAGAAGATCCCAGGAGCCCCGAAGTACGAGAACTTGCACATGCCATCCTCACCAGGGCAACCGACGACAGCTACGCCGCGAGAGACACCCTCGCCCACCCCGCGGTTCTCCCCTTCCTCGATGGCTCCAGGCAAGACGGGCTGACACGCGTTGTCGAGGCATCGGGGCTGAACGGCACCAACTTCACCCCCGAAATCCAAGATGCACTGCTCATGCAGATCGGCAGGGCTGAACGTCGTCTCTCGCTTCTACTCGCCGAGTTCAGGTAATCATGAGGGTCTTTGCCCATTAGTGAGGGGTGATGAGGACGATGGTCATCTGGACCAACAAGGGCTTCCGCATTGCGCGGCGGTCCCTCGTAGGGGCGATGAGGATCGCACAGCGTGCGCGGGGCGTGCTCGGCAGAGCTCTCGCATCAAGTCCTCATCGCTCCCCAGGGGTCGAAACCGGGGGTGCGGTTCTCCGAGCCAGGTGACTGCCGTCCTCATCGCCTCTACGAGTGATCAGGAGCGAGCTGGACAAGGAGCAGCAGCTCGACCTTAAGTCCGGTGTCCGCCTTCTCCTGAGAATGGCGCAGCGTGCCTGGAGCTCGGTGGGCAAGGGAGTGCTGCCAGGCCAAAGACCGTGGCGGGGCGTCCGGCTGGTGGGGACCGGCGCCCACACCGTACGCCCCGTCGGCCGCTTTCGCCTCTCCGTCGCGGCGACGCAACGCATCGCAGTCCTTGATCCCGAACAGCCAAACTCGGCAAGGGAACCGGAGTACGATCAACCGAAGAACGGTTGCTGGCCTTGTTCCGAGTGCTGGTGGTGGAGATCTAATGGGTAGCAGGCCCAAGGTTAATAAGTCGGTGAAAAGGGAGCTGGTTAGGGAGGCGGGAGGGAAGTGTGCGAATCCTGGCTGCCCGAATATCCTGATTGAGATACATCACATAAAAGAATGGCATGTAGTAAAGGTTCACGATCCTCGGGATATGATCGCAATTTGCCCAGCCTGTCATGATGCGGTTTCGAGGGGTGATCTAAGGGTCAGTGATAGTACTGCATATTCCTGGAAGGCGATCATTCGGGACAGGCATGAAGGGGTCAGGGGTTATGTCTACATTGAGCCTTCTACCAGGGCGCCAGGTCTGATGTTGGGCTCGATCGAATTTCGTAGCGACTCCGACATGATTCTGTTTTCTGGAGGATCTGGCGTTGGCCTATCATTTAAGCTCCGCGCATGGGGTGTCATGGAAGTCAGCGCTTCGTTGCTAGATGTTGACGGGAATAAATTGTTTGAGATGGCGGGTGGGCACTTTAGGTCGTTTGGCGATGATGGTTGTACGGTGGAGCAGTATCCAGGCAGGGTTCGTGTTATGCACTCCAATCATTCTAAATTGTGGCCGGATTGGCTCAAGTCGGCGACGGCAAGGTTTAACCGCGCGTTTGCCGAAGCCGATATTGTGCCGATCTTGGATCTTGAGGTGATGGGGCCGAATCTGGTTAGAATGCAGGGCATCTTTAATTCGGGAGTCAATTCGTGCGCTGTAACAGGCAATGAAATTGTGTTTCCAAATGAGATTTCTTTCAGGGGGAATCCTGATGGGGGTCGATTTTGCACTATTCGGGACCTTTGGATAAGGCGGTTTTGAATTTCAAGCAAGAGGCCTAGGGCTTGTTTTAAAGTGGGGTCAGTAACCAGTCGTTGATGATGGCGATGTGGAGGACGGCTTCGTAGCGGACAGTGAGTTTGTCGTAGTGGGTGGCGATGGCACGGTGCCGTTTGAGGCGGTTGGCCGCATTTGACGGACGTGGCGCTATCGTCCCCCGAGGGGTCGCAACGCCGAGGCGTCCGCGATGGCGTCGATGTCCGTGCGGGTCCTCATCGCCGCTCCGAGAGGTCGCAACCCGGTGTCTGCCTGCATCCAGAGCGGGATCGCCTCATCGCCCCTCCGAGGTCTCTAACCGTCCGGCCTTCACCTGGGCCTGGGCGGTCGGCGTCCTCATCGCCCTTCGAAGGGTCACAACCGGGTGGTGCGGATGCGCCTGTCGATCAGGGAGCCCGGAGTTCTGTCCTCATCGGACTCGGAGGGGCGCGACAACGCGGGATACCGGCATTGCCGTCAGCCAGGTCCGTCCTCGCCACCCCTTCAAGGGGCTGAAACCCGGAGGTGGCGGGTGGAGATCGCGGGTCCTCATCGTCCCCTGCGAGTGCTACGGCGCGGCAGGGCGGGTGGCAGGCTGGACAGAGAGTCTGTGCGCCCAAGATCACATGCCGCGCCCTCGATTGAATCATGCGTCCCGCGAGTGCCGACCCATACCCGTTTGTTATGGCTGGCGGCCGGCTGTGGTGGCGGGGCTAGGTGACAAATCAGTGACAAATGATCTTGAGGCCAGTGGTCACTTATCGTGATCATGGCTCTGACCTGCGGTGATACTGGAGCGGATGACGGGAATCGAACCCGCGTAGCTAGTTTGGAAGACTAGGGCTCTACCATTGAGCTACATCCGCGTGGTGGTGCCGGGGATGAGTGTACAGGGGTCTTGGGGGTGGGTGGTAAGTGGGGGGGATGGCTTGGGGGTGGGTGGGGGTTGTTGGGTTGTGATGAAAAGGGGGGTGGGGGCTTGGGGTGGGGGTGTGAAAGTTCGGGGCGGGGTGTGTAAGCATGTGGTGACTGGCGAGGCCCTCCTGTAACCACCCCTTGGAGGAACCATTGCAGGCTGTGTTGTTGGCGTGCGGGGCGCATGTCATCTACTTGATCGGGTTTTCGATCTTCAAGGCGACAGGTGGTGAGTTGCCGGCGTTGACGGCGAGGCGGCCGTTCTATGCGGCGGGGAGGTTGGTGACCAGTCTGCCCTGGTTGGTGGGGCTGGTGACGGTGTTGAGCGGGACGGTGGTGGCGGCGTTCGCGGTGGACACCGCGCCGGTGGCGGTGTTGTTGCCTACTTATGCGTGTGGGCTTGTGCTGTTGCTTGCGGTGGGGGTGTTCGGGTTCGGGGAGCGGGTCACCGGGAGGGAGGGGCGGGGGCTGGCGCTGGTGTTCGGGGCGCTGGTGCTGCTCGCGTTGCCGGTTTGGCAGGGGTTCGGGGAGATCGCTTCGCGGGGGGCGTCGGCGCCGCCGAGTCCGGCGGCGTGGTCGTTCACGTTGGCGGCGCTGGCGTCGATCCTCGTGCCGCTGTGGCTGTTCTGCATGCGGGACCGGAAGGTCGAAGGACGCCATGCGCGGCGGATCACGGGCGTCGCGTACGGGATCGGCTCGGGTGTGCTGCTCGGGACCGCCGAGGTGATGGGCATCGGGATGATCCCGTATGTCCCGGACGATCTGCCCGCGCTGCTCGCCACGCCCTACCCGTATCTGTTCGTGCTGTCGGGTGCGCTGGGGTTGGGGCTGCTGCACATCGGGCTTCAGTCGCGCAGGCTCGTCATCGTCGTCGCGGTGATGAACGTCGTCGGCAAGCTCCACCTCGTGGTGTGCGCGACGCTGCTGTTCGGCGAGCCGTGGCCGGGCGACCCCGTCTGGCTTGGCCTGTTGCTCGGCGGGATGGTGCTCGCGCTGTACGCGGTGCTGTTGCTGCCCCGGCATGAGGGGCGGCGCGCCGTGGCCCCGACGACGTCGGCGGGGCCACGCGGCGCGGGCGTCACTCCTGGGCGGAGCTCCGTCGCATCCGGAAGATCGCGATGAGCTTCTCCTCCGGGTGGTCGGCCAGCGCGGTGATGACCGGCTGGAGCATACGTGCCGAAAGCGGTCCGAAGGCGGCGAGGATCAGGACGTAGCCCGCGGCGAGCGGGCCGAGGTCCGGATGCGCCCCCGCGGCGACGGCGAGACCCGCGATGACGATGTTGAACTCGCCTCGCGGGACGAGCGCGACGCCGGCGCGGGCGCGTCCGGCCCTGCCGATCCCCGCGCGCTTGGCCGCGTAGTGCCCGGTGAGGACCTTGGTGATGATGCTGACGAGCGCGAGCGCCACCGCGATCCCGGCCATCGGCAGGATCGAGGCGGGGTTGGTGTTCAGGCCGAAGAAGACGAAGAACACCGCGGCGAACAGGTCGCGCAGCGGGGCGAGCAGCGCCTGCGCCTCATGCGCGAGCTCGCCCGACAGCGCGATCCCGACGAGGAACGCGCCGACGGCCGCCGAGACCTGCAGCTCCTGGGCGATGCCCGCGACGAGCAGCGTCAGGCCGAAGACCTTGAGCAGCAGCACCTCGGAGTTCGGGCTCTTGACGAACGCCTCGATGTACTTGCCGAACTTCAGCGACACCACGAGCACGACGGTGACCGTGGCGAGCGCGATCGCGACGGTCATCGCGCCGGTCGCGAAGGAGACGCCGGCGAGGATCGCGGTGAGGATCGGCAGGTACATCGCCATCGTGAGGTCTTCGAAGACCAGCAGCGACAGCACCACCGGGGTCTCCCGGTTACCGACCCAGCCGAGGTCCGACAGCACCTTGGCGGTGATGCCGGACGACGTCGCATACGTGACGCCCGCCATCGCGACCGCCGCGACCCAGCCCCACCCGAGCAGCAGCGCGACGATCGCGCCGGGCGCGGCGTTGAGGACGAGGTCGACGATGCCGCCCCGGGCGTTGCCCTTGAGGCTGGTCATGAGTTCGTCGGCGTTGTACTCGAGACCGAGGGTGAGCAGGAGGAGGATGACGCCGATCTCCGACGCCGTGTGGATGAACTCCTCGCTGGTGGCGAGCGGCACGAGGCCGCCGTGCCCGAAGGCGAGCCCGGCGAGGAGGTACAGGGGAATGGGGGAGATGCCCACCCGCAGCGCGAATGAGCCGATGACCCCGAGCCCGAGGATGATCCCCCCGAGCTCCAGGAAGATGATCGCTATTTCGTGCACGCCGCTCCTATCCGCCGGCCAGGATGTGCCCGGCGGCCTCGGTGCTCTCCGGGCTTCCGACGACGACCACGACGTCCTGCTCGGCGAAGACGAAGTCCGGCGCGGGGGAGGCGTTCACCTGCCCGGACCGGACGATGGCCACGATGGAGGCGCCGGTCTGGGTCCGCACCTGCGCGGCGCCCATCTGCAGGCCGGCCCACTGCTGGGCGAGCGGGACCTGGAGGCTGACCAGGCCCTCGACCTCGCGGTGCAGCTCGTTCAGCCGGGCCACGATGCGGGGCGCGCCGAGCAGCTCGACGAGCGCGTCGGCCTCCTCGTCGACGAGTTTGATCGTCTCGCGGACGGCGTCGGGGTCCTCCGGGTCGTAGACGACGAGATCACGCCGCCCGGTCCGGTAGGACACGACGCCGATACGGCGGCCGGCCCGGGTGGTGAAATCGTGACGCAGCCCTATGCCGGGCAGCGCCGTCTGCTCTACGTCCACTTCGCCCCTCCTCGCGGGTCCTTGCTCGGGTTGTCTCCGAGCCGAAGATGTAGATTGGCGCAAGATCGGCCGTGGATCAAAGCCGCCCCCCGGTTTCTCTCGCGCGGCTTGCCCAGCGGGTTCCGGCGTGCCCGCAAGCACCCTTCCGGACCGCCGCTGCCGTCCTTTCACAACAAAGTAACGGCAAGGTTAAGTCCTGCGCACGATCGGGCCGCGCCGCCGGACGGGGAAGTTGACATCGCCGGGTCACCGCGTGTGCGTGACCGGTAATCGGGGTTTGACGCCGTGGCAACAGCGCGCTCTCGCGGCCTGCCTACCGTCCTGAGCTGTACCGGATCGTCCATCTCTTCCGGAAGATCCGGGGACCCCCATCCGAGCAGCAGGGAGGCAGGGCATGTCCGCTCTGACCGTACAGAGGCCCGAGGCGGAGGCCACCGCCGGCGGGCGTTGGATCGAGCACTGGGCGCCCGACGACGAGGTCTTCTGGAACACCACGGGCAGGCGTGTCGCGCGCCGCAACCTCGCGTGGTCGATCGTCACCGAGCATCTGGGCTTCTGCGTCTGGCTGCTGTGGAGCATCGCGGTGATCAACCTCGGCCAGGTGGGCGTGACCCTCGACGTGGGCCAGCAGCTGTGGCTGACGACGGTGCCGAACCTCGTCGGCGCGTTCATGCGCGTCCCCTACACGTTCGGGCCCGCGAGGTTCGGCGGCCGGAACTTCACGATCATCAGCGCGCTACTGCTGCTGATCCCCTGCGCGCTGTTCGTCTACGCGATCAGCAACCCCGACATCCCCTTCTGGGCGCTGCTGCTGATCGCGGCGACGACGGGCCTGGGCGGCGGCAACTTCGCCTCGTCGATGTCGAACATCACGCACTACTACCCGAGCCACAAGCAGGGCCTCCCGCTCGGCCTGAACGCGGCGGGCGGCAACATCGGCACCAGCGTCACCCAGCTGACGATGCCGCCGCTGATCGTCGCGGCCGGGCTCGTCGCGGTCGGCTGGGTGTGGATGCCGCTGGTCCTCGTGGCCGCCGCGGGCGCGTACTTCTTCATGAACAACCTGCGGACGGCGACGAGCTCCTACACGGTCCGCGAGATGGGCAGGATCTCCCGCGAGCCGCACACCGTCATCATGTCGGTGCTGTACATCGGCACGTTCGGGTCGTTCATCGGCTACTCGTTCTCCTTCGGCGTGCTGATCAAGAATCAGTTCCCCGAGGTGCAGGCGGCCAACTACATCTGGCTCGGCGCGCTGGTCGGGTCGGTGGCGCGTCCGATCGGCGGCCTGCTCGCCGACAGGCTGGGCGGCGCGCGGGTGACGTTCTGGAACTTCCTGGTGATGGCGTTCGGCATCGCCGCGGTCTGGTTCGCGGTCGACGCGGGCAGCTGGGGCCTGTTCCTCGCGGCCTTCCTGCTGGTTTTCGCCACGACCGGCATCGGCAACGGCTCGACCTACAAGATGATCCCGGCGATCTTCCGCAACAAGGCGCTGGAGCGGGTCGACGGGACCGACCCGACCGCCGTCGAGTCCGCGGTCGCCCTCGCCCGGCGTAAGGCGGCCGCGGCGATCGGCATCTCCTCGGCCGTGGGCGCGCTCGGCGGCGTCCTCATCCAGCAGACCTTCCGGATCTCGCTCACCGAAGCCAAGTCGGTGGTCCCGGCGCTGCTGGTCCTCGCCGTCTTCTACTGCGTGTGCGTGGCCCTCACCTGGACCGCGTACCTGCGCAAGACAGGTCCCGACAACCGGAGCCTCGCCGACGCGGGCGTCTGAGGCCGGACAACAGACAACCCCCCGGACCGCGCGGTCCGGGGGGTTGTTCGCGTCGGGCTGGACGGATTTGAACCGACGACCCCTGCCACCCAAAGGCAGTGCGCTAGCCAAACTGCGCTACAGCCCGCCGCCTCCCCATAAGGGGCAGCGCGCGACAGTCTAGCCGCCTCAGGCCGTGGAGGCTCTCTTTAATGGCCGGGCCTCCGCCCGACGGGTGAGCCGGGGTCCGGGCTCCCGGGCCGCGGAGGGGACGGTGTCACGTCCGGTGGCGTCCACCCTCTAGACTTGACGCCGCATAGGCATGTGTTGCCGCCCGAATCTATCGAGTGAGACCGGCGGCCGCTCGCGCCGCGCGGGGCCCGGTGGATCGACGTTCGTGGATCGAGACGGCCTCCGGCGCGCCGAGCCGTGTACTTCCGCCGGATCAAGGAGACCTGCCCCAGTGAAGACCGCCGTCGAGGAGCTGACCCCGACCCGGGTGAAGCTCACCATCGAAGTACCGTTCGAAGAGCTCAAGCCGAGCCTCGACAAGGCTTACAAGGAGCTCGCCAAGCAGGTGCGGCTCAAGGGCTTCCGCCCGGGCAAGGCCCCGGCCCGCCTGATCGACCAGTACGTCGGGCGCGGCGCGGTCCTCCAGGAGGCCGTGAACGACGCCCTGCCCGGCCTGTACGGCGCGGCGATCGAGGAGAAGGAACTCTTCGTCCTCAGCCAGCCCGAGGTCGAGGTCACCAAGCTCGACGACGGCAAGGAACTCGAGTTCACCGCCGAGGTCGACATCCGGCCGAACTTCGAGGTCCCCGAGTACGACGGCCTGCCGGTCACCGTCGAGGAGGCCGTGGTCACCGACGAGGAGATCGCGCAGACCCTCGACAACCTCCGCGACCGCTTCGCCACCCTGACGGTGGCCGAGCGCCCCGCCGCCGAGAAGGACAACGTCACGATCGACCTCGTCGCCGTCATCGACGGCGAGGACGTCGAGGACGCCGCCACCAAGGGCTTCTCCTACGAGGTCGGCTCCGAGGGCGCTGTCGAGGGCCTCAACGAGGCTGTGACGGGTCTGTCGGCCGGCGAGTCGGCGACCTTCAAGTCGACCCTCGTCGCGGGCTCGCGCGCCGGCGAGGAGGCGGACGTGACCGTCACCGTGCAGTCGGTGAAGGTCAAGGAGCTGCCCGAGGCCGACGACGAGTTCGCCCAGCTCGCCTCGGAGTTCGACACGATCGAGGAGCTGCGCGAGGACGTCCGCAAGCGCCTCGACCGGCAGAAGAAGCTGAACCAGATCTCCGAGGCGCGCGACAACGCCCTTGAGGCGCTGCTGGAGAAGGTCGACATCCCGGTCCCCGAGTCCGTGGTGAAGACCGAGCTCCAGCGCCGCAACGAGCAGCTCGACCAGCAGCTCGGCTTCTCCGGCATGACCCGCGAGGCGTACCTGGCCGAAGAGGGCAAGACCGCCGAGGAGTTCGAGGCCGAGCTGGAGGAGGCCGCGGCCAAGGCGGTCCGTGGCGGCTTCATCCTCGACCAGCTCGCGGTGAACGAGGAGCTTGGCGTCGAGAACGAGGAGCTCAGCGAGTACGTGGTGAGCCAGGCCATGCAGATGGGCCTGCCGCCGCAGCAGCTCGCGCAGTTCCTCACCGAGAACAACCAGATCCCGGCGCTGGTCGCCGAGGTCCTGCGCTCCAAGGCGCTGAACCTCGTGGTCGAGCACGTCAAGATCACCGACTCGGCGGGCAACGAGCTCGACCTCGAGGCGCTGCGCCGTGAGATCAACGGCGAGACCGACAGCGACGCCGTCGAGGTCGTCGAGGAGGCCGCCGAGGCCGACGTCGCGGTCGAGGCCGTCGAGGCCGAGGCTGAGAAGACCGAGGACTCCACCAAGGAGTAAAAGGTCCGAAACATCCCATACGCCCCGTGTTCCGGTTAATGGTGCACGGGGCGTGTGCATTAGCGCCATGTTCGCTCGCGGCTAAACCCAAGGAAGGCAAAAGCGCCGAGGATACGCCGCCAGCGAAAAGAACGCCCTCATGGCGTGACCCCCCCGCGCGGCGCGTTAGTGTCCAAGCATCCGAATGTTCAGGGACTGAACGCTAGACACCTACGGAGGAACAGGGTGAGCAAGCCTCCGACTTTCCACGAGCCGGTCGTCGCCCGCGAGGGCGCGATGCCCGCGATCATGGCGCAGGAGGCACTGCACCAGCAGCTTCTGCGCAAGCGGATCGTGGTGCTCGGCCAGCAGGTCGACGATGACATCGCCAACCGGCTGTGCGCCGAACTGCTGCTGCTGTCGGCCGAGGACGGAAAGCGCGACATCACGTTCTACATCAACTCTCCGGGTGGCTCGGTGACCGCCGGCATGGCGATCTACGACATCATGGAGTACGTGCCCAACGACATCGTGACGGTCGGCATGGGCCTGGCGGCGTCGATGGGCCAGTTCCTGCTGTGCGCGGGCACCCCGGGCAAGCGCTACGCCCTTCCGCACGCCCGCATCATGATGCACCAGCCGTCCGGCGGCATCGGGGGCACCGCCTCGGACATCAAGATCCAGGCTGAGCAGATGCTCTACGTCAAGAGCACGCTCGCCGGGCGCATCGCCTTCCACACCGGTCAGACCGTCGAGCAGATCACCGCCGACTCCGACCGCGACCGCTGGTTCACCGCCGACGAGGCCCGCGCCTACGGGCTCGTGGACCACGTGATCAGCAGCGCCAACGAGGTCCCCTCCGAGGGCCCGGTCTCTTGACGATGGAGAGGTACCGTCACATGGACATTCGCGCAGGCGGCGTGCAGCCGGTCGACAGCCGCTACATCATCCCGTCCTTCGTCGAGCGCACCGCGTACGGCGTCAAGGAGATGAACCCCTACAACAAGCTCTTCGAGGAGCGCATCATCTTCCTCGGGGTGCAGATCGACGACGCGTCCGCCAACGACGTCATGGCGCAGCTGCTGACCCTCGAGTCCATCGACCCGGACCGGGACATCAGCATCTACATCAACTCGCCCGGCGGCTCGTTCACGGCCATGACGGCCATCTACGACACGATGCAGTTCGTCAAGCCCGACATCCAGACGGTCTGCATCGGCCAGGCGGCCTCCGCCGCCGCGGTGCTGCTGTCGGCGGGAACCCCCGGCAAGCGCGCCGCGCTGCCGCACTCGCGCATCCTCATCCACCAGCCCGCCACCGAGGGCACCTACGGCCAGGGCTCGGACATCGAGATCCAGGCGCGCGAGATCATGCGCATCCGCGAGCAGCTGGAGACCATCCTGGCCAGGCACAGCGGCAAGTCCGTCGAGGAGGTGCGCGCCGACATCGAGCGCGACAAGATCCTCACCGCGGACGAGGCCAAGGCGTACGGCCTGATCGACGACGTCTTCGTCAGCAAGAAGCGCCGAGTGGAGGTAGTGTCTTCGTAAGACGGCGCTAAGTTCGGGAACCCCCCGGCTTCGTGGTCACCGCCCCGGAGTCGGGGATGTGTCCCGGCGCCCCGGAGACGGTACCGTCGAAGCAGCCTCTCCCGATGGCCGTGGCAAGTGCGCGGTCCACCGGGTCCCCAGGCGGCCCCATGAAAAGGAGACAACCGGGTGGCACGCATCGGTGACGGTGGCGACCTGCTGAAGTGTTCCTTCTGCGGCAAATCCCAGAAGCAGGTCAAGAAGCTCATCGCGGGCCCGGGTGTGTACATCTGCGACGAGTGCATCGATCTCTGCAACGAGATCATCGAGGAGGAGCTCTCGGAGAGCTCGGACCTCAAGTGGGACAGCCTGCCCAAGCCGCGGGAGATCTACGAGTTCCTCGACGGCTACGTCATCGGGCAGGAGAAGGCCAAGAAGGCGCTGAGCGTCGCGGTCTACAACCACTACAAGCGGATCCAGTCCGGGGACTCCCGTGACGACGGGGTCGAGCTGGCCAAGTCGAACATCCTGCTCCTCGGCCCGACCGGATCCGGCAAGACGCTGCTCGCGCAGACGCTCGCCAAGCTGCTCAACGTGCCGTTCGCGATCGCGGACGCCACGGCCCTGACCGAGGCCGGCTATGTCGGCGAGGACGTCGAGAACATCCTGCTGAAGCTGATCCAGGCCGCGGACTACGACGTCAAGAAGGCCGAGACCGGCATCATCTACATCGACGAGGTCGACAAGATCGCCCGCAAGAGCGAGAACCCGTCGATCACGCGTGACGTCTCGGGCGAGGGCGTGCAGCAGGCCCTGCTGAAGATCCTGGAGGGCACCACCGCCTCGGTGCCGCCGCAGGGCGGGCGCAAGCACCCGCATCAGGAGTTCATCCAGATCGACACCACGAACGTGCTGTTCATCTGCGGCGGCGCGTTCTCCGGCCTCGAGAAGATCATCGAGGGCCGGGTGGGCAAGCAGGGCATGGGCTTCGGCGCGGTCATCCGCTCGAAGGTCGACTTCACCAAGAACACCGACGTGTTCGCCGAGGTGATGCCCGAGGACCTGCTGAAGTTCGGCATGATCCCGGAGTTCGTGGGCCGGCTGCCGATCATCACCAGCGCGCACAACCTCGACCGCGACGCGCTGATCAACATCCTGACCGAGCCGAAGAACGCGCTGATCAAGCAGTACCGGCGCCTGTTCGAGCTCGACGGGGTGGAGCTCGAGTTCACCGACGACGCCCTCGAGGCGGTCGCGGACCAGGCGATCCTGCGCGGCACCGGGGCCCGGGGCCTGCGCGCGATCCTGGAAGAGGTCCTGCTGTCGGTGATGTACGAGGTGCCGTCCCGGCAGGACGTCGCCCAGGTGATCATCAACCGCGCCTCGGTGCTGGAACACGTCAACCCGACTCTCGTGCCGCGTGAGCGCGCCAAGCGCGAGCCGCGCGAGAAGAGCGCCTGAGCCGCCCAGTCGGCTCCCACCGCGTAGCCCGGTTCCCGTAAGGGGCCGGGCTTCGTCGTGTCCGAAGCCGGGCGGGGAAAACGTGGGGTCGGCGGGGGTGCGGCTTCGCTACAGTTGGCCGCTATGTCTGTTGATCAGCCGGGTGGGCACACCTTCCAGGTCGACCTTCGCGGCCTGGTCGATCTGCTGTCGCACCACCTGTACTCAAGTCCCCGGGTGTACGTGCGCGAGCTGCTGCAGAACGCGGTCGACGCCGTCACCGCGCGGGCCGAGCCGGGTGCGCCGACCGCCATCACGTTGACCGTCGACGGCGCGGGCCTGCGGATCGACGATCCGGGCGTCGGGCTCACCGAGGCCGACGTGCACAGGTTCCTCGCGACGATCGGCCGGTCGTCCAAGCGCGACGCGATCGAGGGCGCGCGCCGCGAGTTCCTCGGCCAGTTCGGGATCGGGCTGCTCGCCTGCTTCACCGTCGCCGAGGAGATCAGGGTCGTCACCCGTTCCGCGCTCGATCCCGACGCAGGGGCCGTCGAGTGGCGTGCGTCGTCGGACGGGACCTACGAGGTGCGGCCCGCGCACCGCGACGAGCCCGGCACGACGGTCTCGCTGACCGCGCGCAAGGGCGCGGAGGAGTGGTTCGGCTTCGACCGGGTCGCCGAACTCGCCCGCGACTACGGCTCGCTGCTGCCCTACCCGGTGACGGTCCAGGGCGGCGGGCGGGCCGTGCGCGTCACCGACGGGGGCGCGGCCTGGGACGCCGAGTACGCCACCCGCGCCGAGCGCAGGGCCGCCCTGATGGCCTACGGGGAGCGGGTGCTCGGCTTCGCCCCGCTCGACGTCGTGGAACTCGACGTGCCCCTCGCTGGCGTACGCGGCGCGGCCTACGTGCTGCCGAACCCGGCCAATCCAGCGGATACCGGACGGCACCGCGTCCACCTCAAGGGCATGCTGCTCGGCGACGCGGTTCCCGGGTTGCTGCCGGAGTGGGCGTTCTTCGTGCGCTGCGTCGTGGACACCGACGCGCTGCGGCCGACCGCGTCACGCGAGGGCCTGTACGAGGACGAGACCCTCGCGGCGGTCCGCGACGCGCTCGGCGGGCGGGTCAGGGACTGGCTGACCGGCCTCGCCGCCCAGGAGCCCGACAGGCTCGCCAGGTTCCTCGCGGTGCACGAGCTGGGCGTCAAGGCGCTCGCCAGGCACGATCTCGACCTGCTGCGCGTCATGCTGCCGTTCCTGCGCTTCGAGACGACCGACGGGTGGACCGCGCTGACGGAGTTCGCGCGCGGCAGGGACGTGGTCCATGTCGCGCCGACCGTCGAGGAGTTCCGGCAGGTCGCCGCGATCGCCTCCGCGCAGGGGCTCGGCGTGGTGAACGGCGGCTACACCTATGACGCCGAACTCGTCGGGCTGCTGCCGCGCGTCGTGCCGGGCGCGGTGGTGCGCGAGCTCGCGCCCGACGCCGTCACCGCGGCGCTCGACCCGGTGGACCCCGGGCAGGAGCTGGCGCTCGCGCCGTTCCTCGCGGTGGCGCGGGCCGCGCTCGATCCGCTGGAGTGCGACGTCGTCGTGCGGGCGTTCGCGCCGCCGTCGGTGTCCGCGCTGCACCTCGACTCGCGGGAGGCGCGCAGGGAGCGGGCCCGCGCCGACGTCGAGGCCGACGCCGACGACCTGTGGGCGGAGATCCTCGGCGCGCTCAAGTCGACGGCGCCGCGCACGACGCTCGTGCTGAACCACCGCAGCCCCGCGGTCCGCCGCGTCGCGGGGATCACCGAGCCGGGCCTGCGCACGGCGGCCGTCGAGGCGCTGTACGGGCAGGCGCTGCTGATGGCCGGACGGCCGCTGCGCCCCGCCGACACCGCGCTGGTGAACCGGGCGTTCGACGCGCTGCTCGGCTGGGCCGCGCGCACCGGAGGCGGCGCGGAATGACCCCCTGTGAACGGAAGCCGGGTGGCGGAATGCCGTGCGCGTGGCGTGGAGGAGGAGCATGACCGTCGAGGAGATCGCGCGGGCGCTTGACGAGGCGCGCGGACTGCGCGGCGCGCCGCGGATGGAACGGCTTGAGCGGCTCGCCGAGCACGCGCGCGCCTGCCCCGACCGCGGCCTTGAGGCCGAGGTCCTCGTCGCGCTGACCAGGGCGCACGAGTACTCCGCCGAGCGGGCGCGGCTGCCCGTCGTCATCGGGCGGCTGCTGCGGCTCGTCGACGAGAACCCGGTCGAGCTCGCGCCCTACCTCAGGACCGTCCTGTGGGACCTGAAGTGGATGACGTCGGCGATGATCGCCAACCCCGACGTGCCCGTCGCGACGGTCGAGCGGTGGATGGGCGAGATGGAGCGCAGGTACCGCGAGCGCGGCCACAGCGCGCGTCCGGTGCACGGGCTGCGCGCGTCGCTGGCGTTCGAGACCGGCGACGTCGCGGCGGGCGCGGCGCACGCGGAGGCCGCCGTCGCGGCGGTCCGCGACGGCCTCGCCGACTGCCACGCCTGCGAGAGCCACGACTTCGGCGCGTGGCGGGTCCACGCGGGCGACGACGAGGGCGCGCTCGCGTACTGGGCCCCCGTGCTCGACGGGGAGCAGACCTGCGCCGAGGAGCCGCACGCGGTCCTCGCCGACGCGCTGCTCCCGTTGCTGCGCGTCGGACGGATCGAGGACGCCCGCTCCGCGCACCTGAAGGGCTACCCGATGGTGCGCAGGTCCGAGAGCCTGCGCAGGCCGGTGGGCCTGCACCTTGAGTTCTGCGCGCTCACCGGCAACGAGGGACGCGGCCTTGAGATCCTCGCCGAGCACGCGGGCTGGCTGACCGCGCGCGGCGAGGACGCCGTCGCCCGCCTCGGCTTCCTGTCTGGCGCGCTCGTCCTGCTGCGCAGGCTCGCCGCACTGGGCCTCGCCGACCTGCCGCTCGCCGACGGAACCGTCGCGTCCGTCCTCGCCGAGGCCGAACCCGAGGCCCGCGCCCTGGCCGCCCGCTACGACGCCCGCAACGGCTCCACCTACCGCTCAGACCAGCTCACCACACGCCTCAACCGCACCCCCCTCCTCGACAGGCTGCCTCTCGGCACCCGCACGGCCCGCACCCCCGCCGTCGGCAGACCCCGGGTTCCCGACGCGTCCCTCGACGGGTCCGACGCGCCCGTAGCCGAGGGCTCGGGAGGGCCGCAGGGTCCCCACGAGTCCAGCGCGCTTGTCGCCGAGGACTCAGGTGGGCCGCAGGCATCCGGCGCGCTCGTCGCCGAGGGCTCGGAAGGGCCGCGGGCTTCGGATGAGTCCAGCGCGCTTGTGGCGGAGGGCTCAGGTGGGCCGCAGGCATCCGGCGCGCTCGTCGCCGAGGGCTCGGAAGGGCCGCGGACTTCGGACGAGTCCAGCGCGCTTGTCGCCGCAGGGGAGCGAGGTGCGGTCGGCGAGTCCGGCGCGTTTGCCGCCGGGCGCTCGGAAGTGCTTGGCGGGGCCGGGGGGCTTGTCGCGGAGGCTCGGCGGTTGACGGAGTTGCGGCATCCCGGTGCGGATGCGGCGTGGGCGCGGGTCGCGGGGGTGGCGGACCTCGCGCCGGAGGTGGCGCTTGAGGTTCGGGTGCGGCGTGCCGCCGCCGACCAGGAGGCCGACCCCGCGCAGGTCGCGGCGGAGCTTGACGGGCTGCTGCCCGAACTTGGCGAGCTGCCCGAGCTGCGGGTGGAGGCGCTCGCCGTGCTCGCGGTGACGCTGCTGCGGGGCGGGGAGCGTGAGCGCGGGGTCGCGGTGGCGGAGGAGGCGGCCGAGGAGTCCGAGGCGCTGTGGCGTGCAGGGCGGGTAAGCGCCGTGCGGTATCTGGCCGGGCGGCGGGCTGTTCCGTTCGCGGCCCTGAGCGCGGTGAACCCCGCCGACCCCGCGACGGTCACGGCGGCGCTCGCCGCGGCGGAGGCCGAGATCGCCCTCGCCGAAGAGCACGGCGTCACGATGCGGGCCGCCCAGTACCAGGAGATGTCCGCGCGCGTCCTCGCCGCCACAGGTGACGTCGCCGGGGCGCTCCCATACGTCGAGGCGGCTTACGCGGGTTACCTGAAGGCCGGGCAGCCGTGGTTCCTTATCGCGCCAGCCCACTTCCTCGCCGAAAGCGCGCTTGAGGCGGACGACCCCGCGGCCGCCGAGGAACGCGTCGCAGAGGCGCTGCGGCTGGCCAGGACGGTCCTTGAGCCGCAGGAGGTCGCGCAGACCGCCTCCCTGCTCGTGGAGTGCCTGGCGCGCCAGGAGGGCCGTGCGGCCGACGTCGTCGCCGCCGCGCTCGACGCCGCCGACCTGTGGGAGGGCGTCCACGAGCCCGACCACGTCCACAACGTCTGCCAGGCCGCCCGCGCCTACCTGGGCCAGGACAGGGTGGGCGAGGCGGTCGGCCTGTTCGAGCAGGTCGCCGACAGGTTCGAGGCGGCCTACGAGGGCGTCCCGCTCGCGCTGACCCGGCGCGGTTACGGCCAGGCGCTGAGCCACTGCCGCGACTTCCGGCGCGCCGCCGCCCAGTTCCTCGCGGCGGCCTCGGTCGCCGAGGAACTCGGCGAGGCGCGGCTGCACGCCGACCTCGCCTGGCACGCGGCCGACGAACTGGACAACGCGGGCATGACCCCGGAGTCCTTGGCGGCCTACCAGCGCGCGGCGGCTCTGTGGAAGGAACTCGGCGAGTTCGGCTCCTACGTCAGGTGCACCCGCGCGGTCGCCTGGGCCGAACTCGCCCTCGACGAGGGCCCCGAGCCGCGCGCCCCCGGGGCGACGGGTCCCGCGACGCTCGCCGCCGTCCTCGCGGAGGTCGAGCAGCTGGCGGCGCGGGAACCGTCGGACGAGCTGACCGAGCTGCTCGACGGCACCCGCGAGCAGCTCGGGTCGATGCTCATGACTTCGGCAGGGGAAGCCGGGTAGTCAGCGTGGTGCCCGTGGTCGGGCGGGACGCGATCGTGAACGTCCCGCCAAGCTCGGTCGCCCGCTCCCGCATCGAGGTGAGGCCGAGCCCGGAGTTGGTCTGCCGGGGCAGGCCCCTGCCGTCATCGCTGATCACCAGCTCAAGGTGGGCGTCGGTGCGGGTGAGCCGGATCTCGGCGCTCGTCGCGTGCGCGTGCCTGCGCACGTTCGTCAGCGCTTCCTGGACGATCCGGTAGACGGTCACCTCGAGGACGGGGGACAGCTCGCCGAGGTCGTCGGCGAAGACGTCGACGCGGGGTTCGGGAAGGTCGGCGGCCAGCGCCTTGATCGCGCCGAGCAGGCCGAGCCTGTCCAGCGCGGGGGGCCGCAGGCCGTGGACGAGCTCCCGGATGTCGGCGATCGCCGCGGTCATCCGCTCCCGCAGCGCCGTCAGCGACGGCTCCACCGCCTCGGGATCGGTGGTGAGCCGTACCCGTGCGGTGTCCACCGACAGCGCGAGCGCGGCGAGCGTCGGGCCGAGGCCGTCGTGCAGGTCGCGGCTGAGCCTGCGGCGCTCGGCCTCCCGGGTGTTGATCACGGTCTCCTGGGAGACGCGCAGCAGCCGGACGGTGTGCGCGAGGTCGGCGACGTGCCTGGTGAGCACCCCGACGAGCCGCTGGTCGGCCCTGCCGCGCCCGTACAGCAGCAGCCGTCCGATCGGTTCGCCGTGCCACACCAGCGGCACCGCCTTGGCCTTGTCGGTGAGCAGCCCGTCGGTGTGCGCGACGGTCCCGTCGATCTCGACCGCCACCCCCGAGACGCCGAGGCCGCGCCGCACCGACCTGACGGCCGCCGCGAGCGCGGCCGACGGGTCCTCGGCGCGCTGCACGGATCTGCTCAGCCGGTCGGCGAGCCGGTACGGGTCGCGTTCTATGCCGAGCATGAGGTCGACCGACAGCTGCACCCTGCTGCGCACGGGTTGGAACAGCGCGCCGACGATCAACGCGCCGAACAGCCCGGCAGCCTCGCTGACGACGAGCATGCTGACCACGAAGATCAGCCCGAAGTAGACGGCGCCGAGGATCACCGTGAGCGTCGCGTAGACGAGGGTCCGGTTGACGATCACGTCGAGGTCGTAGAGCCGGTAGCGCAGGATCGCGACGGCGAGCGCGACCGGCACCAGCGTGACTGCGGTGCAGGTGAGCGTCGCGAACAGCCAGAAGGGCAGGTCGGCCCACAGCATGTCGGAGAACCCGGCCATCGCGGTGCCGAGCAGCGGGTAGGCGATGAGCGCGATCTGGCGGCGCGCGATCGGGTCGCCCGCCTTGAACCTGACGGCCAGCGAGCCGATCGCCAGGAACGCGACGGCGACGGTGAGCGGCTCCATGACGTTCGGGTGGATCCAGTCGAGCCGTCCGACCCACGCGACGCCGAGCGGGTTGACCGCCTCGTACGGTCCGACCCGGAAGTCCACCGGACGGAACCACGAATAAATGACGTTGTAGGCGATGAACGCCACCGACAGCCACAGCACCGGCCGCCATCGGCGCGACGGCGGCCTGCCGTCGGGGAACAGCAGCGACACGATCATCAGCAGCGGCAGGAACTCGAGCAGGAACAGCCAGCTCGCCGCCCAGCGCAGCCAGACCGCGCCGGCCCATCCCTCGATCAGGGCGAGCCGCGACAGCGGGATCAGCATCCAGAAGGCCGCAGCGAACAGCCCGATCACCCACAGCAGCCGTCCGATGACCAGGCCGGGCCTGCGGCTCAGCAGGAACGCGCCGAACACCGGGTACAGCACGCCCATGATCACTTCGGGACGCCACGACTGGCTGGTCCGGTACTCGGCCGGGGCCTCGAACCTGAAGTAGTACGCCAGCAGCACGAACAGCGGACCGGCGGCGGCACCGGTCCACAGCAGCGCTTTACGTGCCAAGGCCGGCCTCGCGCGCAAGCACGATCGCCTGGGCGCGGTCCGCCACGTGCAGCTTCATGAAGATGTTCGACACGTGGTTGCGGATGGTCTTGGGGGAGAGGAACAGGATGCCCGCGATCTCCCCGTTGTTACGGCCCTGGGCGATCAGTTCGAGGACCTCGCGCTCGCGGTCGGTCAGCTCGGGGAACGCCGACTTGCGCGGGTCGGGCATGTCGGTGAAGTAGGTGAGGACGCGCCGGGCGATCTCCGGCCCGTAGATCGCCTCGCCCGCGGCGACGGCGCGGACCGCGCGCGCGATCTCCTCGGCCCCCGACTCCTTGAGCAGGTAGCCGCGCGCGCCCGCGCGCATCGCGGCGAACACCGAGTCGTCGTCGCGGAACATGGTGAGGACCAGGACGCCGATGTGGGGGCTCGTGCGGGTGATCGTGCGGGTGGCCTCGATGCCGTTGCCGCCGGGCATGTGCAGGTCCATCACGACGACGTCGGGCTGCACGTCGTGCGCGAGCTGGACGGCCGCCGGGCCGTTCTCGGCCTCGCCGACCACACTGATCTCCAGTGCCTCGAGCAGGGCGCGCAGGCCCTGCCGGAACATGGGGTGATCGTCGGCGATGATCACACGGATGTCATCGGACACGGGGGTTTTCCTCCGGGAGCTGGGTGAGGGGGAGCCTGGCGACCACGGCGGTGCCGCCGCCCGGTCGCGGACCGACGGTGCACACGCCCCCGACCTCGGCCGCGCGTTCCCGCATCGCCGCTATCCCCGCGCCCTCCGAACCGCCGGGCAGCATGCCCTTGCCGGGGTCGGAGACGACGAGGTGGACGGCTTCGGGGCCGCGTTGCAGCCGGACGGTCGCGCTGGGGGCGAGGGAGTGCCGACGGACGTTCGACAGTGCCTCCTGGACGATCAGGTAGGCGGCGACCTCGACTGCGGCGGGGAGATGGCCGAGGTCGTCGTTGATCTTCACCCGCACCATGATCCCGTCCGCGCCGTCGGCGAGTCCATGGATCGCCCCGGCGAGGCCGAGGTCGTCGAGTGCGGGCGGGCGGAGCCCCGCGACGAGCTCACGGATGTCGCCGACCGCACCGGCCAGCTTGCCGCGCAGGTCGGCGAGCAGCGGGCCGACCTCCTCGGGTCTGCGGGCGAGGGTGAGGCGGGCGGTGTCCAGGGCCATCGCGAGGCTGGCGAGGGTGGGGCCGAGATCGTCGTGCAGGCTCTGTCTCAGCCGCCGCCGCTCTTCCTGGGCGTCGGCGACGATCCGCTCGCGGGAGCGCTGGAGCGCGCCCGCGCGGTCTTCACCGGGGGTGGCCCGCAGCCGGGTCACGGTGACTCCGGCCGCGAGCCCCAGGAGGAACGCGCCGAGCGCGGTGAGGCCGAACATGGCAGGCACTCTTCCGGACCGGGCTGTGGCGGCGACAGGGACGCGTGTCCCGGATCAGGCGGGCTTCTCCACGTCAGGCCGCATGCGGCGCATGACGTCGGAGAGGTCCTGCCACTTCATCAGGGGGGTGCCGTTGGCCATGCTGTCGACGCTGGGCATCACGGTGAGCATGCCGAGCGTGGTGCCGGTGCTCCAGAAGCAGAACGGGAGGGTGACGCTGCCCGCGGTGATCTCGGCGCAGCCCGCCGAGCCGCTGCCGCCCGCGTCGGTCTCGTGGATGCTCACCGCGCCGCCGCCCTGGCTGGACATGCCCCTGGTGAAGTCGTCCTCGTGCAGGTTCTTGCCGGTGACGCCGGTGAAGATGACCTCGCTGCCGTTCACGTCGTAGGTGGCCGACACGACGGTCCCTGCGGTGGTGAAGGCGCTCTCGTAGGGGTTGGCCTGCGAGGAGGAGACCTTGGGGTAGCCTCCGGCGCTCTCCGGCGCGGTCAGCGTGTAGCCGCCGCCGCCGGCGAGCCCGCCGCCTCCGCCCTTGTTGCCGCCCAGGGCCCCGACCACGAGGCCGAGCAGGACGACCGCCACGACGGACACGGCGAGGATGATGATGACGGCCTTGCCGTTCGCCTTCTTCGGAGGGCGTCCGCCGGGAGGCGCGCCGAAGGGCGGCGGGGTGCCGTAGGGCTGCTGCTGCGCGCCGAACGGAGACGGGGTGCCGGGCGAGCCGAAGGGCGGCGGCGTGCCGTAGCCGGGCTGCGGCTGGCCGTAGGGCCCGGGGGGCGGGGTCGGCTGGCCGTACGGCTGCTGGGGCTGTCCGTAGGGGCCGGGCTGCTGCGGCGGCTGGGGCCCGCCGTAGCCCGGGCCCTGAGGCGGGGGGTTCCAACCACTCATGGTGCTCTCCAGTGCATTTTCGCGGATGATTCCGTAGACGCATTCTGTCGCATCATGGTTCGGATGTCCGCTGGCGGACCCGCTTCGGCCCTGGGCAACGCTTGACAACCCGTAGAATCGGGGTTCGTGACCGAGTCCCAGTTGCCCACCCAATACACCCCCGCCGATGTCGAGGGCCGGCTCTATGAGCGCTGGACCTCCGCGGGCCTGTTCGCGGCCGATCCCGCCCGCGACCCCGACGCCCCGGCGTACACCATCGTCATCCCGCCGCCGAACGTGACGGGATCGCTGCACATGGGCCACGCCCTGGACCACTCCATCCAGGACACCCTCGTACGGCGGCGGCGCATGCAGGGGTACGAGGCGCTGTGGCTGCCCGGCATGGACCACGCCGGCATCGCCACCCAGAACGTGGTCGAGCGCGAGCTGAAGAAGGAGGGCCTGACCCGGCACGACCTGGGCAGGGAGGCTTTCCAGGAGCGCGTGTGGAAGTGGAAGGGCGAGTCCGGCGGCCGGATCCTCGGCCAGATGCGGCGGCTCGGCGACAGCGTCGACTGGTCGCGTGAGCGCTTCACGATGGACGAGGGCCTGTCCCGCGCGGTCCTCACGATCTTCAAGCGGCTGTACGAGGACGAGCTGATCTACCGGGCCGAGCGGATCATCAACTGGTGCCCGCGCTGCCTGACCGCGCTGTCGGACATCGAGGTCGAGCACGCCGACCGCGAGGGCGAGCTCGTCTCCATCCGCTACGGCGACGGTGCCGACGCGCTCGTGGTCGCCACCACCCGGGCCGAGACGATGCTCGGCGACACCGCCGTCGCCGTCCACCCCGACGACGAGCGCTACGCCCACCTCGTCGGCACCGAGATCGAGCTGCCGCTGACCGGCCGCCGCATCCCGGTCGTCGCCGACGAGCACGTCGACCCCGAGTTCGGCACCGGCGCGGTGAAGGTCACCCCCGCGCACGACCCGAACGACTTCGAGATCGGCCGCAGGCACGGCCTGCCGTCCCTCGTGGTGCTCGACGAGCACGCCAAGGTCACCGCCGAGGGCCCCTTCAAGGGCATGGACCGCTACGAGGCGCGCGCCGCGGTGGTCGAGGCGCTGCGCGAGCAGGGCCGGATCGTCAAGGAGGTGCGGCCCTACGAGCACTCCGTCGGCCACTGCCAGCGCTGCCAGACCGTGGTCGAGCCCCGGGTGTCGCTCCAGTGGTTCGTGAAGGTCGAGCCGCTGGCCAAGGCGGCGGGCGACGCCGTCCGCGACGGCAGGGTGCAGATCCAGCCGCCCGAGCTGTCCGCGCGGTACTTCGCGTGGGTGGACAACATGCACGACTGGTGCATCTCCCGTCAGCTGTGGTGGGGCCACCGCATCCCGGTCTGGTACGGCCCGGACGGGCAGGAGCGCTGCTTCGGCCCCGACGAGCAGGTCCCCGAGGGCTGGACCCAGGACGGCGACGTCCTGGACACCTGGTTCTCCAGCGCGCTGTGGCCGTTCTCCACGCTCGGCTGGCCCGACGACACGCCCGACCTGCGCCGCTTCTACCCGACCTCGGTCCTGGTGACGGGCTACGACATCCTGTTCTTCTGGGTCGCCAGGATGATGATGTTCGGCCTGTACGCGATGGACGGCGTTGAGCCGTTCAAGGTCATCGCCCTGCACGGCATGGTCCGCGACCAGCACGGCAAGAAGATGTCCAAGTCGTTCGGCAACGTCGTCGACCCGCTGGACTGGATCGACCGCTACGGCGCGGACGCCACCCGCTTCACGCTGCTGCGCGGGGCCAACCCCGGCGGCGACGTCCCCGTGGCCGAGGAGTGGGCGCAGGGGTCGCGCAACTTCGTCAACAAGCTGTGGAACGCCACGCGCTTCGCGCTGATGAACGGCGCGCACGTCACCGGGCCGCTGCCGGAGGAGGTCTCCACCACCGACGCGTGGGTGCTGTCGCGGCTGCAGACCGTCATCGCCGACGTCGACCGGCACATCGAGTCCTTCGACTTCGCCAAGGCATGCGAGACCCTGTACCACTTCGCCTGGGACGAGGTCTGCGACTGGTACCTGGAGCTGTCCAAGGTGCCGCTGGCCGAGGGCGGCACGTCGGCCGAGACCACCCGCAGGGTGCTCGGCGAGGTCTTCGACAAGCTGCTGCGCCTGCTGCACCCGCTCGCCCCGTTCGTCACCGAGGAGCTGTGGACCGCGCTCACCGGCCAGGAGACCGTGGTGCGCGCGCCGTGGCCGGTCGCCGACGCCGCCCGCGCGAACGCCGAGGCCGAGGCGGTCGTCGCCTCGCTCCAGCGGCTGGTCACCGAGGTCCGCCGCTTCCGGTCCGACCAGGGTCTGAAGTCCGGCCAGCGGGTCACCGCCGCGCTCGAGCTCGACGGCAGTCCGCTGGCGGCCTACGAGGAGCAGATCCGCTCGCTGCTGCGGCTGACCGTGCCCGAGGGCGCGTTCACCGCGACGGCGTCGCTGCCGGTCGAGGGCGTCGTGGTGAAGCTCGACACCGCGGGCGCGATCGACGTCGCCGCCGAGCGCGCCCGGCTGACCAAGGACCTCGCCGCGGCCCGCAAGGAGGTCGCCCAGACCTCCGGCAAGCTCGCGAACGCCGACTTCGTCGCCAAGGCCCCCGAGGCCGTCATCAACAAGAACAAGGCCCGCCTGGAGGCCGCCGAGGCCGACATCCTCCGCCTCGAAGCCCAACTCGCAACCCTCCCCACCGCCTAACACCCCTCCCGAAGGCCCGGTCCCCTTAGGGGGCCGGGCCTTCGCGCTTCTCAGAACGCTCTCATCGACCCCTCAGCGCCCCCTCAGCCCGCGGCGGCACGGTGGAGGCACCTCGGCGAAGTTCCCCGAACCCCGCCGGGGCCAGCGACAACGCGCCTTAACCCTTCCCGCAGTCCCTTCGGGACTGCGGGGGGAGGGGTGTCCACCGACAACGCGCCCGGACTCTGTCGCGGTCCCTCGGGACTGCGAGGGGAGGGGCGTCTACCGATGACGTGCCCGAACTCTGTTGCGGCCCCTTGGGGCTGTGGGAGGGAGGGTGTCCACCGGCGCGGCTGAGGCCGTGCCCGAACCCCCAGGGGGAGCAGATGAGCGAGGAGCGTCCCGAGCGCGCCGCCGACGCCGAGGTGGGCGAGGCGGCCCAGGCCGTCGAACCCGAGCCGACGCCCACGCCCACGCAGGAGCCCGCCGCCTCGTGGCACGTGCCCGCTGAGGGCGTGCAGCAGCAGCAGTTCGCGCCCGGGTATGCGGTGCCGCCTGCGGTTGTGAAGGAGAGTGCTGTCAAGAAGGTGTTGCGTGCGCCCTGGGCGCAGGCGCTTGGGGCGGGGCTGCTCGGTGGGGTGCTGGGGGGTGTCGTCGTCGCGGGGGCGGTGACGGTGTTCGATGGCGGCGATGACGTTCGTCCGGCGCAGGTGTCCCGGTTTGAGGACCAGGGCGGGTTTCCCGGAGGGCAGGGCGGCTCGCCGTGGGGCGGGGGATCGGGCGGGGGGTTCCGGATGCCGGGCCAGCAGGACGGCAGCCAACAAGACGGGGCTCAGCAGGGCGGGAGCCAGCAGCAGGATGGGGCCGGGCAGGACGGGAGCCAGCAGGGTACGTAGGGGAGTGGTGGGGGTGATCGGTGGGGGGGTCGGGGGGTCTGAGCGGGTGCGGCACCCCGAGCGCAGTGGTCCCGGACGCGGGATAGCCTTCCAGGGTGATGGATTATCGGGCCGCCGTCGCGGCGGTCATGGCGCGCGGGGTCGAATGGGAGTTCGATCCGACCCTTGATCGGATTCGGGACCTCCTCGACCTGCTCGGTGAGCCGCAGCGGGCGTGCCCCGTCATTCTTGTGGCGGGCACGAACGGGAAGTCGAGCGTGTCGCGCATGATCGACGCGCTGCTCACCGAACGCGGCCTGCGCGTGGGCAGGTTCACCAGCCCGCACCTGAGCGCGCTGCGCGAGCGCATCGCCATCGACGGCGAGCCGCTGAGCGAGGAGCGCTTCGCCGAGGTCTACGCCGACATCGAGCCCTACCTCCAGATCATCGACGGCAAGCACCCCGTGCGGCTGTCGTTCTTCGAGACGCTGACCGCGATGGCCTACTCGGCGTTCGCCGACGCGCCGGTCGACGTCGCGGTGGTCGAGATCGGCATGGGCGGCGCGTGGGACGCCACCAACGTGGTCGACCCGGCGGTCGCGGTGGTCACCCCGATCGGCCTCGACCACACCGAGTACCTGGGCGACACCCTCCACGACATCGCGCTGGAGAAGGCGGGGATCATCAAGGCGGGCTCGGTCGCGGTGATCGCGCAGCAGCCCCTTGAAGCCGCCGAGGTGCTGCTGCGCCAGGTCGCCGAGACCGGCGCGCGGGTCGTGCGCGAGGGCATCGAGTTCGGCGTGCTCCGCCGCGAGCTGGCGTTCGGCGGCCAGCAGCTCGACCTGCGCGGCATCTACGCGGGCTACGACGAGGTGTTCCTCCCGCTGTTCGGCGAGCACCAGGCCGCGAACGCCGCGGTCGCGCTCGCCGCCGTCGAGGTCTTCGCCAGCGGCGCGCCCACCAACGCCGTCCTCGACCCCGACGAGGTCACCCGCGGCTCGCTCACCGAGTACTCAGGCGGGGACGGCGCGCTCGACCCCGAGCTGGTCAGGGCGGGGTTCGCGCGGGTCAGCTCGCCGGGCCGCCTCGAGGTCGTCAGGACGGGCCCGACCGTCATCCTGGACTCCGCGCACAACCCGGCGGGGATGGCCGCGTCGGTGGCCGCGCTGTCGGAGGCGTTCGGGTTCAACAAGCTCGTCGCGGTCATCGCAGCGCCCGCCGACAAGGACGTCGCGGGGATGCTCGAGGAGCTCGAGCCGGTGGTGTCCGAGGCGGTCATCACGGTCAACTCCTCGCCCCGCTCGATGCCGCTCGACGACCTCGCCGCGCTCGCCGAGAGCGTCCTGGGGGCCGAGCGCGTCAGGGTCGCCGCGCGCCTTGACGACGCCATCGACAAGGCGGTCGCGCTCGCCGACGAAGAGGGCGAGTTCGGCGGCGCGGGTGTGATCATCACGGGGTCGGTCGTGACGGCCGGCGACGCACGAGTGCTGTTGAGGGTGAAGTAGATGCGACGGATGCTTGCCACGATCCTCACGTTCGAGGCGCTCCTTCTGGGCCTCGCGATCCCGGTCGCGATCTCCGTCGGCGGCATGGACGCCAAGGTCGCCGGGATCGGCGGCGGGGTCCTCGCGGTGCTGTCCCTGACGCTCGCCGGGACGCTGGGCCGCCGCTGGGGCGTGGCCGCCGCGACGGTCTTCCAGGCCGTGGTGATCGCGCTCGGCTTCGTGGAGTCGTCGATGTTCATCATCGGTGTGCTGTTCGCCGCGCTGTGGGGTTATGCGATTTGGCTCGGTCGCAAGTTCGAGGGCCGTCCGGTCGGCTAAATTGCGTTTTCCGACGGCGTCTCCAAGCGGTACCTGAAATACCGGCGGTAGGAGAATAACCGACAGTTCGGAAATAACAGTTCGGTCCGATTTCTTCTGTCGGAGTCGCCGCCGCGATGCGACAGGAGCCGATGTTGTCCTCTTCCGTCCCGGCGCGAAATGGCGCGGGGCCCGCCGTCGCTGCGGCGATCTGCCTCGCCGTGCCGGCCGCAGTGCTGACCGTCCCGAACGCCGTCGCGTTCGTGGCCGACCCCGCGCTCGCCGAACTCGGCGGCGGACCCGTCGGGCTCGTGCAGGCGGCGGGCGCGGCCCTGCCCGCCCTCGTCCTCACCGTCCCGGCCGCCGCCGTGCTCGCGCGGATGCGTCCGCCGGGGCTGCTGCTCGCCGTCGGACTCGCCGCGGTTCTGCTCGGCGGGCTGCTCGCCGGACAGGCCACCACGATCTGGGCGCTCGGCGCGGCGCGCGCGCTGGCCGGATGCGGCGCGGGCCTCGCCCTCGCGGCGGCCGCCGCACTCGCCGCGCGGCTGCGCTCCCCGCTTCCCTCGGCGGTCTTCGCCGGCGCGCTCGTCGCGGGACTGCTGCTGGCGATGCCCGCGGTGCTGCGCGCGGTGCCCGACCGGCCCGAAGCGTGGCGCGACCCGCTCACCGGCCACCCCTGGGTCGCGGCCGCCGCGCTCCTCGCGGCGCTTCCGCTGCTCGCCCTGCGCGTGACGCGGGGCCGTCCGCCCCTCCCGGCCGCCGAACGCGCCCAGCTGACGCTGCCGCTCGTGCCCGCCGCGGGACTCGTGTTCCTCGCGGTCCTGGCCGTCGAACGCGCCTGGGCCCCCGGCGTGAACCTGATCGTCGCCGCCCTGGGCGTCGCCGCGCTCGCCGGAATGGCCCTCGCGGCGGGACGCGACACCTCAGGGCCGCTCGCGCCGGGCCCGGTCCTGCTGCTCGTCGGACTGCTCGTGCTCCCCGTCACCGCGCCGCTCGCCGGGCTCACCGCGACCGCGCGCGGCCTCGGCGGCGACGAGCTGTGGCCGTTCGGCGCGGCCGCGTTCGCCGCCCTTGCCGCCGCGATCGCGACAGTCCCGCTCGACGCGCGCGGCGCGCGCACCGCAGTCGGCGCGGGATGCGCGCTCATGGTCGCCGGGACGGGACTGCTGCTCGCCTACGACCCCCTCGCGGGCGGCCCGCTGCTCGGCCCCGCGCTCGTCTCCCTCGCGGGCGGCGCGGGCCTGGCCCTGGCCGCCTCACTGCGCGACGCGCCGCCCGGCGCGTTCGGCTTCGGCCTCGCCCTGTGCTTCCCCGCGCTGCTCAGCGGCAGCCTGATCGCCGGGTCCCTGCAACTCGCGCGGCTCGGCCACGTCGGCTCCGGCGACGGCCCCCTCGACTCCCTCGCCTCGGCCCAGCGGGCCTGGACGGCGACCGCGCTCATCCTCGCCGTCGCCGCGACGTGCCTGCTCCCGGCCGCCCGCACGATGGCCCGCGCCCGCGCCCCGCACGAGCACGTCCCCCGGACGCGGACGCCCGCGCGCCCGGTCTCCGGCACGGCGTCGGGACGCGCACGGCACCGATAGGCTTTCTCACGCAGTCAACTGACTCCACCTGAGACAAACACCCTGACACCAACCCTGGAGAGCACAGTCGTGTCCGAGCGCACCCTGATCCTGGTCAAGCCCGACGGCGTCCGCAAGGGCCTGGTCGGCGAGGTCCTCTCGCGCATCGAGAACAAGGGCCTGAAGCTGGTCGCGCTCGAGCTGCGCACCCTGACCCGCGAGGTCGCCGAGGACCACTACGGCGAGCACCGCGAGCGTCCGTTCTTCGGCGAGCTGGTGGAGTTCATCACCGGCGGCCCGCTCGTCGCGCTCGTCGCCGAGGGCCCCCGCGCCATCGAGTCCTTCCGCGCGCTGGCCGGTGCGACCGACCCCGTCAAGGCCGCCCCCGGCACCCTGCGCGGCGACTTCGCGCTCGAGATCGGCGAGAACATCGTGCACGGCTCGGACTCGCCCGAGTCCGCCGCGCGCGAGGTCAAGCTGTTCTTCCCCGAGCTGGGCTGACCCCCGCCAGGCGCCCCGCGCGGGTGCGCGAGCCCAAGGCCGCTGCGCCAAACGCGCCCACGAACGCACCGTCCGCCGTATGATCGGCGCGCGGTGCGTTCGTGTTTCGGTCCGCGCTGTGCCGATTCCCTGTGCAATAGTCGAATCACGCGGGGAATTTCCGAAGGCGTCCGCGGCCCGGTGACTGCCGCGGCGGTGGCGGTCGCGTTACGATGAACTCGCCGCTCCGACCGTCATCTCTGGTGCTTCCGCGTAGGACACTGCCAGTAGGAAGGGCCCCCTTTTCTCCATGGGTAACAAGCTGTCGTTCCTTGGCCGTGATATGGCGGTCGACCTCGGTACCGCCAACACGCTCGTGTATCTGCGGGGTCGTGGGATCGTCCTGAACGAACCGTCCGTGGTGGCCATCAACACCCACACGGGCAAGATCGTCGCGGTCGGGATCGAGGCGAAACGGATGATCGGCCGCACTCCCGGCAACATCGTCGCGGTGCGCCCGTTGAAGGACGGCGTCATCGCCGACTTCGACGTCACCGAGCGGATGCTGCGGTACTTCATCCAGAAGGTGCACAAGCGGCGGCACTTCGCCAAGCCGCGCATCGTCGTCGCGGTGCCGTCCGGCATCACCGGCGTCGAGCAGCGCGCGGTGAAGGAGGCCGGATACCAGGCCGGGGCGCGGCGCGTGTACATCATCGAGGAGCCCATGGCGGCGGCGATCGGCGCGGGCCTGCCGGTCTACGAGCCGACCGGCAACATGGTCGTGGACATCGGCGGCGGCACGACGGAGGTGGCCATCATCTCCCTCGGCGGCATCGTCACCAGCCAGTCAGTGCGCGTCGGAGGCGACGAGCTCGACCAGGCCGTCATCACCTTCGCCAAGAAGGAGTACTCGCTGATGCTCGGCGAGCGCAGCGCCGAGGAGATCAAGATCGCCATCGGCAGCGCGTTCCCGACCGGCGGCGGCGACGAGCCCAACTACGAGATCCGCGGCCGCGACCTGGTGTCCGGGCTGCCCAAGACCGTCGTCATCTCCGCCGAGGAGGTCAGGCGCGCGATCGAGGAGCCCGTCAACGCGATAGTCGACGCGGTCAAGACCACCCTGGACAAGTGCCCGCCCGAGCTGTCGGGGGACATCATGGACCGGGGCATCGCCCTGACCGGCGGCGGCGCGCTGCTCAAGCACCTTGACGAGCGCGTCCGTGAGGAGACCGGCATGCCGATCCACCTCGTGGACAACCCGCTCGACTCCGTCGTGCTCGGCACCGGCAAGTGCATCGAGGACTTCGAGTCGCTGCGCCAGGTCCTGGTGCCCGAGCCGCGGCGCTGATGCGTGACACCGGACGTAACCGGCTCGTGCTGGGCGTGCTGCTCGTCGCGTCGCTGGTGCTCATCACCCTCGACTACCGGGGCGGGGACAACTCGCCGCTGAACGGACTGCGCGGCCTCGGCGCGACGGTCTTCGGCCCGCTCGAGCGGGTCGCCGCCAGCGTCGTGCGGCCCGTCGGCAACACCTTCGACGCGATCCGCGACGCGCCTGGCCAGCGCAACCGCGCCTCCGACCTGCTCAAGGAGAACCAGGAGCTGCGCGAGCAGCTGCGCTCCAACACCATCGACAAGGGCCGCGCGACCCAGCTGGAGAAGCTGCTCGGCAGCGCGGGCCTGGGCGGCTACAAGATCGTCGCGGCCAACGTCATCTCGGCGGGCCAGGGATTCGAGGACACCGTCACCATCGACGTCGGCACCCTCAGCGGCGTCAAGCCCGACATGACCGTCATGACGGGCGACGGGCTCGTCGGCCGCGTCATCAAGTCAGGGCCCGCCTCGGCGACCGTCCTGCTCGCCACCGACTCGGCCTCGACCGTCGGCGCGCGCATGGAGACCTCCAAGGAGATCGGCGTCGTCACCGGCACCGGCAGGCGCGGCTTCGGCGTCGGCGCGGCCACGCTGCGGCTCGAACTGCTCGCCCCCGACGTGCGCCTCTCGCCCGGCCAGCGGGTCGTCACCCTCGGATCGCAGGACGACAGGCCGTACGTGCCAGGCGTCCCGATCGGCGTCGTGGAGAAGGTCGAGCAGACCCCCGGCGCACTCACCCGCACGGCACTGATCCGGCCGTTCGTCCACTTCTCCGGCCTTGACGTGGTCGGCGTCGTCGTCGCGCCGCCGCAGCGCGACCCGCACGACGCGGTGCTGCCGCCTCGGCCGTCGACCCCGTCCTCCGGGGACCCGCAGGGGAGCTAGAAGAAGCGTGCTCAACTCCGCAGAGGAGGCCCAGGGCGTCAAACTCCGGGCCTTCGTCATCATCGTCGTCGCGATCGTCGTGCAGGTCACCGTCGCCAACCGGCTGCCGCTGCCCGGCGGAGTCACCCCCGACCTCGTCCTGCTGACCGTGCTGGCGCTCGCGCTGTTCAGCGGCGAGCGCGTCGGCATGGTCGCCGGGTTCTTCGCGGGCCTCGCCGTCGACATCGCGCCGCCCGCCGACCACACCATCGGCCGCTACGCCCTGGTGTACTGCCTCATCGGCTACGGCTGCGGCATGCTGCGCCTCGACGTCCAGCGCTCCCCGGTGCTCCCGTTCGTCATGGTCGGGGTCGGCGCGCTCATCGGCAACCTCGCCTACGCGCTGGTCGGCATGATGCTCGGCGACCCGCGCACGTCATGGGACGCCGTCACCAGGATCGTCCCGCTTGCCGTGCTGTACGACCTGCTGGCCAGCCCGTTCGTCGTCTGGGCGGTGCTGCGGCTGTCGCGGCGCAGCGAGCGGATGGAGCCGCGCGGCGGCCTGTCGGTACCCGGGTACGCGCGGCTCGGCAGGCAGCAGCGGTGAACGGGCGGACCAGGTCGCGGCTGACCGTGCTGCATGTGCTCGTCGCGGCGCTGCTGCTGGTGCTCGGCGGGCGCATGTGGGTGCTGATGGTGGTCAACGGCGAGCACTACCGGACCGTCGCCGCCGAGAACCGCACCCGCGACATCGTCGTGCCCGCGGTGCGCGGCTCGATCCTCGACGTCGAGGGCCGTCCCCTCGTCCGCAACCGGACCGCGCTGGTGGTGTCGGTCGACCTGACCGTCCTGGGCAGACTGCCCGACAAGGGCAAGAGCGTCATGGCGGAGCTGGCGAAGGTGCTCGGCACGACGCCCGAGGAACTCGCGCTGCGCACCAGGCTGTGCTCCCCGACGGTCCCGCGCCCGTGCTGGCCCGGCTCGCCCTACCAGCCGATCCCCGTGGACGACCGCGTCACCGCCAAGGAGGGCCTGCAGATCCTCGAGCGCCAGGAGGAGTTCCCCGGCGTCATCGCGCAGGTCCAGGCGGTGCGCGAGCACCCCGAGCCGGACGGCGCGAGCGCCGCGCAGACGCTCGGCTACCTCCAGCCGATCACGCAGGAGGAGATGGACCGGCGCGAGGGCCTGCGCGTCACCGGGTTCGCGGGCGTCGACCTCATCGGCCGCGACGGCCTCGAGGCGACCTACGACGAGGACCTGCGCGGCAGCCCCGGCATCCGCAAGGTCAACGTCGACGCGCGCGGCCGCGTCACCGGGATCGCGGGCGAGCAGGCCCCGGTGCCGGGTTCGCACCTGATCACCAGCCTCGACTCCGGCGTGCAGGCTGCCGTCGAGGACGCGCTGGCCGAGCAGGTCGGCAAGGTCAAGAAGCAGGGCGGCAAGCCGTCGGCGGCGGGCGTGGTGATGGAGGTCAACACCGGCCGCATCGTCGCGCTGGCCAGCTACCCGACCTACGACCCGGCGATCTGGACCGGCGGCATCTCCCAGGACGAGTACGACGCGCTGCTCGGCAAGAAGCGCGGCGAGCCCCTGATCTCGCGGGCGATCGCCGGGCAGTTCCCGCCCGCGTCGACGTTCAAGATCTCCTCGGTGTCGGCCGCCGTCGCCGACGGCCACCCGCTGAGCGGCACCTACGGGTGCCCCGGCTCGTTCATGGTCGGCGACCGCGCCTTCCGCAACTTCGAGGGGCAGGGGCACGGGCCGATGAGCCTGCACACCGCCCTCGTCGTCTCCTGCGACACGATCTTCTACAAGTTCGCTTACGACGCCTGGATCAAGGACGGGTCCACCAAGCCGGTCAAGAACCCGAAGGACCCGATGGTCGGGATGGCCCGTAACTTCGGGTTCGGCAAGAAGACCGGGATCGATCTGCCGGGCGAGGCCCCGGGACGCATCCCCGACCGGACCTGGAAGCAGGAGTTCTGGGCGGCGACCAAGACCGAGAACTGCAAGCGCGCGAAGACCGGCTACCCCGAGGTCACCAACCCGACCCGGGCGGCCTACCTGACGGCGATCTCCAAGGAGAACTGCCTTGAGGGCTTCGTCTGGCGGGCGGGCGACGCGGCGAACTTCTCCGTCGGGCAGGGCGACGTCCTGGTGACGCCGCTCCAGCTCACCCGCGCCTACGCCGCCATCGCCAACGGCGGCACCCTGGTCACCCCGCACGTCGGCACGGCGGTCGTGCGGCCCGACGGGACCGTCGTCCGGCAGATCTCCCCGAAGGCGGCCGGCAAGCTTCCCGTGGACGCCAAGACGATCACCTACATCCGCAAGGCCCTCGCCGACGTCACCACCCAGGGCACCGCCGCCGGGGCGTTCGGCGGGTTCCCGCTGGACAAGGTGCACGTCGCGGGCAAGACCGGTACCGCCGAGGTCTACGGCCACGCCGACACCGCGTGGTTCGCGTCCTTCGCACCCGCCAAGAAGCCCGAGTACGCGGTCGTCGCGATGGTCACCGACGCCGGGACGGGCGGCGCGTTCGCCGCCCCGGCCGTCCGGAAGATCTACGAGGCGATCTACGGGCTCGGCGACACCAAGGCCGCGCTGCCCGACGGCCACCTCCCGACCAGCCTGCCGGAGGTGACGCCGTGAGCGGCGTGTACGGCAACGCGCGCCAGCCGTGGCCGCAGCGGCTGACCGAGCACAACTCGCTCGTGCGCCGGCTCGACTGGGGCCTGATCATCCCGGTGATCGCGCTCGGCGTGATCAGCGCGCTGCTCGTGTACTCCGCGACGCGCGCCGGGCACCGCGCCGACCCCGAGGCGTTCCTCAAGAAGCACGTGCTCAACCTGGGGATCGGGGCCGTGCTGTACGCGGCGGTCGCGTCCTGCGACTACCGGCTGCTGCGCGCGTACGCGCCGATCCTGTACGGGCTGTCGATCATCGGGCTCATCGCGGTGCTGACGCCGCTCGGCGACACCGTCAACGGGTCGCACTCGTGGATCGTCATCGGCGGCGGGTTCCAGGTCCAGCCGTCGGAGTTCGCCAAGGTCGGCCTCGTGGTGCTGCTGGCGATGATCCTCGGCGAGCCGCGCGACGGCGAGGTCGGCCCGGGCCGCCGCGACATCCTCATCGCGCTCGGCCTCGCGGGTGCGCCCGCCGCGCTGATCATGCTCCAGCCCGACCTCGGCACCACGATGGTGCTGTGCGTCGTGGTGATCGGGATGCTCGCGCTGTCGGGGGCGTCGAAGATCTGGACGGTCGGGCTCGTCGTCGCGGGCGTCGCGCTCGCCCTCGGGGCGATCATGGCGGGGGTGCTGAAGGAGTACCAGATCGCCAGGTTCACCGCGTTCGTCGACCCGACGGCCGACCCGCGCGGCGCGGGCTACAACGCCGCCCAGGCCAAGATCGCGGTCGGTTCGGGCGGAATGTTCGGCAAAGGGCTGTTCAACGGCGAGCAGACCACCGGGCAGTTCGTGCCCGAGCAGCAGACCGACTTCATCTTCACCGTCGCGGGCGAGGAACTCGGCTACATCGGCGGGCTGGTGATCGTCGCGCTGATCGGCGTCATCCTGTTCCGCGGGCTGCGGATCGCCGCCCACGCGCACGATCCCTTCGGCACCCTCGTGGCGTCCGGGGTGGTGTGCTGGCTGGGGTTCCAGACGTTCGAGAACATCGGGATGTGCATCGGGATCATGCCGATCACCGGGCTTCCGCTGCCATTCGTCTCCTATGGTGGATCCGCGACGTTCGCGACGATGATCGCGCTCGGGCTGCTCCAGGGCGTCCACGTCAGGGGCAGGAGCGCGTGAACCCCGGTAGCCTGGGGGTTTGACCGGGAACCCGGCGTGCGCCGTTCCCGAGTCCGCAGGTCCACCCGGACGTCCGCCCAAGCGTTGAAGAACGATCTGGAAGGTCTCTCATGTCTGTTGAGTCGGTGTTCGCGCGGCTCGAGCCGCTGCTGCCGTCGGTACAGAAGCCGATCCAGTACGTGGGCGGCGAGCTGAACTCCACGGTCAAGGACTGGGACTCCGCCGAGGTCCGCTGGGCGCTGATGTACCCCGACGCCTACGAGGTCGGCCTGCCCAACCAGGGCGTCCAGATCCTCTACGAGGTGCTGAACGAGCGCGAGGGGGTGCTGGCCGAGCGGACGTACTCGGTGTGGCCCGACCTCGAGGCGATCATGCGCGAGCACAAGATCCCGCAGTTCACCGTCGACGGCCACCGCCCGGTCGGCGCGTTCGACATCCTCGGCGTGTCCTTCTCCACCGAGCTCGGCTACACCAACCTGCTGACCGCGCTCGACCTCGCCGGGATGCCGTTGCACGCGGTGGACCGCCGCGAGGAGGACCCGATCGTCCTGGCCGGGGGCCACGCGGCGTTCAACCCCGAGCCGATCGCCGACTTCGTCGACGCCGCCGTGCTCGGCGACGGCGAGGAGATCTCGCTCAAGATCACCGAGGTGATCCGGGAGTGGAAGCGCGAGGGCCGTCCCGACGGCCGTGACGGCCTCCTGCACCGGCTCGCGGTGTCCGGCGGCGTCTACGTGCCGAAGTTCTACGACGTCACCTACCTGCCCGACGGACGCATCCAGCGCGTCGCGCCGAACCGTCCCGGCGTGCCGTGGCAGATCGTCAAGCACACCGTCATGGACCTCGACGCGTGGCCGTACCCGAAGAAGCCGCTCGTCCCGCTGGCCGAGACCGTGCACGAGCGGTTCTCCGTGGAGATCTTCCGCGGCTGCACCCGGGGCTGCCGGTTCTGCCAGGCCGGCATGATCACCCGTCCGGTGCGCGAGCGGTCGATCACCACCATCGGCGACATGGTCCAGCAGGGCCTCAACGCCTCGGGCTTCAACGAGGTCGGCCTGCTGTCGCTGTCGTCGGCCGACCACAGCGAGATCGGCGAGGTCGCCAAGGGCCTCGCCGACCGCTACGAGGGCTCCCAGACGTCGCTGTCGCTGCCGTCCACCCGCGTCGACGCCTTCAACATCACCCTCGCCAACGAGTTCTCCCGCAACGGCCGCCGCTCCGGCCTGACCTTCGCGCCCGAGGGCGGCTCAGAGCGGATGCGCAAGGTGATCAACAAGATGGTGTCGGAGGACGACCTCATCCGCACCGTCACCACCGCGTACGAGAACGGCTGGCGTCAGGTCAAGCTCTACTTCATGTGCGGCCTGCCCACCGAGGAGGACGAGGACGTCATGGCGATCGCCGACATGGCGCGCCGCGTCATCCAGGCGGGCCGTGACGCCACCGGCAGCCGTGACATCCGCTGCACGGTGTCCATCGGCGGGTTCGTGCCCAAGCCGCACACCCCGTTCCAGTGGGCGTCCCAGGCCGACCACGAGACCGTCGACCGGCGGCTGCGCGCCCTGCGCGACGAGCTGCGCCAGGACAAGCGGTACGGACGCGCCATCGGCATGCGCTACCACGACGGCAAGCCCTCGATCGTCGAGGGCCTGCTGTCGCGCGGCGACCGCAGGGTCGGCGCGGTGATCCGCGCGGTGTGGGAGGACGGCGGCCGCTTCGACGGCTGGTCCGAGCACTTCTCCTACGACCGCTGGATCTCCAAGGCCGAGGAGATCTTCGAGGACGGGCCCGTCGACCTCGACTGGTACACCACCCGCGAGCGCGACGAGGTCGAGGTCCTGCCGTGGGACCACCTCGACGCCGGGCTCGACCGCGAGTGGCTGTGGCAGGACTGGCGCGACGCCGTCGAGGACGGCGCGGAGGTCGAGGACTGCCGCTGGACGCCCTGCTACGACTGCGGCGTGTGCCCGTCGATGGGCACCGAGATCCAGATCGGCCCGACCGGACGCAAGCTGCTGCCGCTCAGCGTCGTCAACAGCTGAGAAGACCGGCGGTTTCTGAGATCTCAGTGATCGGCGGTTGAGATCCCCGTCACAGGGGAACAGCACCGAAGAACCCCGTTCGGGGACGCGCTGGACGAAGGCGTGCCGCGCGCACCGTACTCTAGGTTCAGACACTCGTGTATGACGGCGGTCGCATCGAACGGCATTCGGTCCGTTCGGCGCACCCCGCCGCCGAAGAAGAGAAGTGCTCGCTAGTAGGAAGGACAGACCACTGGCCCCCATGCCGGACGGTCCAGCACCGGCCCCGGTGACCCAGAAGCTGCGGGTCCGCTACGCCAAGCGTGGCCGCCTCAGGTTCACCAGCCACCGTGACATCTCCCGGGCCGTGGAACGCGCAGTGAGGCGCGCCGGGATCCCTGTCGCGTTCAGTGCCGGATTCACTCCGCACCCGAAGATCTCCTACGCGGGCGCGGCGGCTACGGGAACGGCCAGCGAGGCGGAGTACCTGGAGATCGGGCTCACCGAGACCCGCGACCCTGCGCGGATACGAGCCGACCTCGACGCGGCGCTGCCCGGGGGCATCGACGTCATCGACGTGGTGCCCGCACGGGCCGGCACGGCCCTGGCCGACCGCCTCGAGGCATCCGAATGGCTTCTGCGGCTCGACGGTGTCCCGATGGACACCGCGGCTTCGGCGGTGGCGGCCTTCCTGGCCGCAGAAACGATCGAGGTGGAACGCCTCACCAAGAAGGGCCGGCGTCGGTTCGACGCGCGCGGCGCGGTAGCCGCGCTGGGCGTCGAACCTTCGGACGCGCCTCACGCGGCGGTACTTCGGATGGTCGTACGGCACGCCACACCCGCCGTACGCCCGGACGACGTCCTCACCGCGCTCCGGCAAGTGGCCGACCTCGCGCCGCCGTCACCTCCCCTGGTGACCAGGCTGGCGCAGGGGCCCCTGTCGGAGGACGGCGGCATCGGCGACCCGCTCGCCGCCGACCGCGAGCCGGAGCCCTCCGGCGTCGCGGCCGGTGCGGCCGGGCCGGACGCCGCCGGCGCCTGACCCCGTGGCCACGCCCCGACCGGGCGGCGGCCTCCAGGGCGGGTTCTGGCGCACACCCGTGAGCCGACCAGGCTCACTGAACAGACTTCGTCGTGGCGACGCCACGACGCCGACAGAACGGAGAGCTCCTGTGCGGCGCACCCCGAGCCACGCCTGCGGCAAGGCCGCCGGCGCGCCGGGTGCTGCCCGGGAGCCTGACGGGAGACTGCCCGAATGCTGGACAACGACAACGAACCGAACGCTGATGTGACACAGGAGGCGGCCGCGACCCAGGCCGCGGCCCGCCGCAGGGCGGCCCGCCCCGCCGGCCCGCCGCCCGAGGACGACGCCCCCGCCGCGATCACCGCCGCGTCCAGGCCCGCGGTGACCGCCGCGCCGCCGCAGGCCGCGCTGAACGCGCCCGCCGCCGAGGCCGCGGGGACCGCCGACGTGCCCTTCGCCGACGAACCCGTCACCCAGGACGACCCACCCGCCGAAACCGACGCCGCAGACGCCGACACAACGGACACCGACGCCGAGGCCGCTGACGCAACCGAGGCCGCTGACGCCGAGGCCGCCGCCGACGCGCCGGAACCCGCCGAGGCCGCCGACGCGCGCGGCCCCGAGGCGGTCACGGCCGAGCCCGTCGCCCAGGCCGACCCCAAGGCCCAGGCTGAGTCGGCGGCCCAGCCCGAGCCCGAGGCAGCTGCCTCCGGCCAGGTCAAGCCTGCCGCCGAGTCGTCTGCGGCGACCCAGGCGGAGCCTGCGGCTTCGGCTGAGGCCGAGCCCGCCGCCGCAGCGGCTCAGGCCGTGCCCGTTGCCGCCGAGCCCGCTGTCGCGGCTCAGCCCGAGTCCGCGGCTGCGGAGCCCGCTGTCGCGGCACAGGCCGAGTCCGTCGCCGCGGCGTCCGCCCCCGCCGCTGAGTTTTCGGCCGCGCAGGCCGGGCCCGAGGCTGCGTCCGCTCCGGCGGAGGCCGCCGCTGAGTCGGCCGCGCGGGCCGAGACTCAGGCTGCTGCGTCTGCCCAGGCTGAGTCTGGGGCTGCTGCTTCCGCTCAGGTCACGCCTGCCGCTGCGGCGGAGGCTGCGCCTGCTGCGTCCGCGCAGACCGGGGCTGCCGCTGAGGCCGCTGTCGCGGCGCAGGGTGAGTCCGTGGTCGCCGCCGAGGCCGCTGTCGCGGCTCAGGCGGGGAAGGGGAAGGGGCGGACGGCGCGGGCCGCGCGGCCCGCCGGGCCGCCGCCTGAGGTGGACGAGGAGCCGGTGCCCGTGGTGATCACGGTCGCCGCGAAGGACGCCGCGCCCGCCGCCGAAGCGCCGGTCGAGGCGCCCGTCGCCGAGGCCAAGCCCAAGCGCGCGGTGCGCGAGCGCAGGGCCGCGCGTCCGGCCGGACCGCCGCCGGACGTCGAGGACGTGCCCGCGGTGATCGCGGCCCCGACGGTGTCGGCGGCCGAGGCCGCGCCCGTCGCGCAGGACACCGAACGCACCGAGCGCATCGAGGAGACCGGGACCATCGACGAGACCGGCACGATCGCGGAGAGCGCGCCCGCCGAGGCCGTCGAGGAGACCGTGACGGCTCCCGCGCCGCGCCGCAGGGCCGCCGCCAAGGGGACCCGCCGCGCCGCGCGGCCGTCCGGCCCGCCGCCGGAGCCCGCCGACCTCGACGCCGAGGAGGCCGCGGAGGTCGGTCCCGACACCGAGCTCGCCGAGCCGACCGAGGACCTTCCCGAGGTGTCCGGCGAGGCCGCTGCGGTGCTCGAGTCCGCCGTGACGACGCCGGAGCCGAAGACCCCGGTCAAGCGCACCCGTACCCGGGCGCGCAAGGCCGCGGAGCCCGTCGCCGAGGCCGTCGAGCCCGAGGAGGCCCCGCAGGCCGCCGCGCCGGAGCCCGAGGAGTCGGCGGAGGAGCCCGCCGAGGAGCCGCGCCGCAGGACCCGTCGCCGTCGCGGCGAGGAGCCGCCCGCGCCGCTGGTGTCCGACCCGTTCGCGGTGGCGCAGCCGTTCGCGACCCCGTTCGCGCCGCCCGCCAGGGCCGCCGAGCCCGAGCCCGAGCCGGAGGCCGCGACCTTCGACGTGGTCTTCCAGCCGCCGATGGTCGTCTTCCAGCCCCCGTCGGAGGTGGAGCGCGCCGAACGCCCCGAGCGTCCCGAGCGCGTCCAGCGGCAGGAGGCACCGGCCGAGGTCGAGGAGGAGCCGGAGACCGTCGAGGCCGAGCAGGACGCTGAGGGCGAGGAGCCCGAGGACGGCGAGCGGCCGAGCCGACGCCGTCGCCGTCGCGGCGGCCGTGGCAGGGGCCGCGCCCGTGACGAGGGCGGTGAGGACGAGGACAGCGCCGAGTCCGACCAGGACGCCCAGGCCGAGCAGGCCGCCGAGGCTGAGACCGACGCCGACGCCGGGGACGCCGAAGACGAGGAGGGCGGCGACGAGGAGTCGCAGGGCTCAAGCAGCCGCCGACGCCGCCGTCGCCGTCGCCGCTCCGGGGGCGACGAGGACGAGCCGCAGCCCGACGACCCGCCGAACACCGTCGTGCGGGTGCGCACGCCGCGCGTCACCCGGCTCGAGGACGAGGTCCAGGCCGTGCGCGGCTCGACCCGCCTCGAGGCCAAGAAGCAGCGCCGCCGCGAGGGCCGTGAGCACGGCCGCCGCCGTCCGCCGATCATCACCGAGGCCGAGTTCCTGGCCCGCCGCGAGTCGGTGGAGCGGGTCATGGTCGTGCGCCAGGAGGGCGAGCGCACCCAGATCGGCGTGCTTGAGGACGGCGTCCTCGTCGAGCACTACGTCGACCGGGCGAGCCACCAGTCGTACGTCGGCAACGTGTACCTCGGCAAGGTCCAGAACGTGCTCCCCTCGATGGAGGCGGCGTTCGTGGACATCGGCAAGGGCCGCAACGCCGTCCTGTACGCGGGCGAGGTCAACTGGGACACCGCGGGCCTCGTCGGCCAGCCGCGCAGGATCGAGTCCGCGCTGAAGTCCGGCCAGGCGGTGCTGGTCCAGGTGACCAAGGACCCGCTCGGCCACAAGGGCGCGCGGCTCACCAGCCAGGTCTCGCTGCCGGGCCGCTACCTCGTGTACGTGCCCGACGGCTCGATGACCGGCATCAGCCGCAAGCTCCCCGACAAGGAGCGCGCCCGCCTCAAGGCGATCCTGCGCAAGATCATGCCGGAGAACGCCGGGGTGATCGTGCGGACCGCCGCCGAGGGCGCGTCCGAGGAGGAGCTCGCCAACGACGTCGCGCGGCTTTCCGCCCAGTGGGAACGCATCCAGAAGCAGGTCAAGGCCGCGAGCGCGCCGTCGCTGCTGCACGGCGAGCCCGACCTGACGGTCAGGGTGATCCGCGACATCTTCAACGAGGACTTCGTCAAGCTCGTCGTCGCCGGTGACACAGTCTGGGAGCAGGTCCAGGACTACGTCAGCGGCGTCGCCCCGCACCTCGCCGACCGCACCGAGAAGTGGGACGGCGACGGCGACGCGTTCGCGCACTACCGGATCGACGAGCAGCTCGCCAAGGCCCTCGAGCGCAAGGTGTGGCTGCCCTCGGGCGGCTCCCTGGTGATCGACCGCACCGAGGCGATGACCGTGGTCGACGTCAACACCGGCAAGTTCACCGGGCAGGGCGGCAACCTCGAGGAGACCGTCACCCGCAACAACCTCGAGGCGGCCGAGGAGATCGTGCGCCAGCTGCGGCTGCGCGACCTCGGCGGCATCATCGTGATCGACTTCATCGACATGGTCCTCGAGTCCAACCGCGACCTCGTGCTGCGGCGGCTGCTTGAGTGCCTGGCCCGCGACCGGACCAAGCACCAGGTCGCCGAGGTCACCAGCCTGGGTCTCGTGCAGATGACCCGCAAGCGGGTCGGCAGCGGGCTGCTTGAAGCCTTCTCCGAGGTCTGTGAGTGCTGCAACGGGCGCGGCATCCACGTCCAGCTCACCCCCGTTGACGACGGCCGCCACACCGAGGGCGCCAACGGCGGCTCGCAGGGCGGGCGCAAGCGCAAGCGCAAGGGTGAGATCGAGCGTGTCGTCGAGGCGAAGGTGGCAAGGCAGGACGCCGAGGCCGTCAAGGAGCCGGTGAAGGAGCCCGAGGCCGAGGTCGTCGCTGAGGCCCCCGCGGAGCCGAAGCCCAAGCAGCGCACGCGGACCCGGCGGACGCGTCCGGCGGGCCCGCCGCCCGAGGACTTCGAGGACGCCGGCACCGTCGCGCTGACGCTGGACAACGGCGAGACGGTCCGGGTCGAGGCAGTGGTCGGCGGCGGCGACGAGCCCGACGCCGAGCAGGACCAGCCCGACGACTCCGCGCCCAAGCGCCGCAGGACCCGCAGGCCGACCCGCGCGGAGAAGATCGAGGCGGCCAAGGCCCTGGAGGCCGACGAGCCCTCCGACGCCCCCGCCCCGGCCGACGCCGAGTAGCGGACACGTCATGATCGCCGGGGCCCGCGCGCGAGCGCGGACCCCGGCGATTCGCGTAGTGGGGTGAGGTTCGGTTACCCTGGCGTCGGACGTGTTCCAGCACGTCCGCCTTTTCGCGCTCGGCGCGATCGTCTCTTTTGAGGCGAGCAGAGAGCACCGCGAACTCGCGGTGTGCCGTCCCCTCAAGCGCTAGGCTCACGCCGGCTCGCGGGGATAGGCCCTCACGCAGGGGCTCTGGAAGAAACAAGCGAAAGGTACCGCTGTGTACGCGATCGTCCGTGCGGGCGGGCGTCAGGAGAAGGTCGCCGACGGCGACGTCCTGACCGTCGACAAGCTCGCTGCCGAAGTCGGCGCGACCGTCACCTTCCCGGCCGTGCTGGTCGTGGACGGCGACAACGTCGTCTCCGCCGCCGCCGAGCTGGCCAAGTACACGATCTCCGCCGAGGTTCTCGGCGCGGTCAAGGGCCCCAAGATCAACATCATGCACTACCGGAACAAGACCGGGTACAAGCGGCGTCAGGGTCACCGTCAGCCGTACACCCAGGTCAAGATCACCGGTATCTCGGCCAAGTAAGGAGTCCGGAGAGATGGCACACAAGAAGGGCGCATCGTCCAGCCGTAACGGCCGCGACTCCAACGCCAAGCGCCTCGGCGTCAAGCGTTACGGCGGGCAGCTCGTGAACGCGGGCGAGATCATCATCCGCCAGCGCGGCACCCACCACCACCCCGGCCTGAACGTCGGCATCGGCAAGGACGACACGCTGTTCGCGCTCGTCGCCGGCACCGTCGAGTTCGGCCGCTACCGTGGCCGCCGTGCCGTGAGCATCGTTCCCGCCGCGGAGTAGATCCGCACTGGAGCATCGTTATACCAAGGGCGGACCTGTCGGGTCCGCCCTTGTCCTTTGCCGGACAGCCGCCCGGCAACCCAATCGAAAGGGACCCTCATGGCCGACTTCGTGGACCGGGTCGTCCTGCACATCGCTGCGGGAAACGGCGGGCACGGGTGCGCCTCGGTGCACCGCGAGAAGTTCAAGCCACTGGGCGGCCCCGACGGCGCCAACGGGGGCAGGGGCGGCGACGTCATCCTCGAGGTGGACTCCAACACCTCGAGCCTCCTCGAATACCACCGCCGTCCGCACCGCAAGGCGGGCAACGGCAAGCCCGGCGCGGGTTCGCTGCGCAACGGGGCCAACGGCGACGACATCGTGCTGAAGGTGCCGAACGGCACCGTGGTGAAGACCCAGCGCGGCGACGTGCTGGCCGACCTCGTCGGCGAGGGCACGCGGTTCGTCGCCGCTGAGGGCGGCCACGGCGGGCTGGGGAACGCGGCGCTGGCGTCGGCCAAGCGCAAGGCCCCCGGCTTCGCGCTGCTCGGCGAGCCAGGCGACGCCCTCGACGTCGTCCTCGAGCTGAAGACCGTCGCGGACGTCGCGCTCGTCGGCTTCCCCAGCGCGGGCAAGTCCTCGCTGATCGCCGCGCTCTCGGCCGCCAAGCCGAAGATCGCCGACTACCCGTTCACCACGCTCGTGCCGAACCTCGGGGTGGTCAGCGCGGGCGAAACCGTCTTCACCGTCGCCGACGTGCCCGGCCTGATCGAGGGCGCGAGCCAGGGCAAGGGCCTCGGCCTTGAGTTCCTGCGGCACATCGAGCGCTCCTCGACCCTCGCGCACGTCCTTGACTGCGCGACGCTCGAGCCGGGCCGCGACCCGATCAGCGACTTCGACATCATCGAACGCGAACTCGCCGCCTACGACGAGCTGTTCGCCGGCGACGACACAGTCGCGCTGGGGGAGCGGCCCAGGGTCGTCGTCCTCAACAAGGTCGACGTGCCCGACGGCAAGGACCTCGCCGAGATCGTCAGGCCCGAGTTCGAGGCGCGCGGCCTGCGCGTCTTCGAGGTGTCGGCCGCCGCCCACATCGGGCTGCGCGAGCTGTCGTTCGCGATGGCCGAGATGGTCAGCGCGCACCGCGCGTCGCTGCCCGCGCAGGAGCCGACGCGGCTCGTGCTGCGGCCCGCGCCGGTCGCCGGCCCCGAGTTCGAGGTCAGGAAGGTCGGCGACAACGAGTTCCTGGTCACCGGCACCAAGCCGGTCAGGTGGGTGCGCCAGACCGACTTCCAGAACGAGGAGGCCGTCGGCTACCTCGCCGACCGCCTCAACCGCCTCGGCATCGAGGACGGCCTCCGCCAGGCGGGCGCGCAGGACGGCGCCACCGTCATGATCGGCAGCGAGGACGAGTCCGTCGTGTTCGACTGGCACCCCGACATCGCCTCCTCCGGCGAGGTCAACATGGGCCCGCGCGGCACCGACCAGCGCCTTTCCGACTGGTGATGGCGACGCGACGAACGGCCCACAGCGACGAGGCAGGAGCACACGCGCGGTTATGGACACGCTCAGGTCGGCGGTCGCGGACGCGCGCCGCATCGTGGTGAAGGTCGGCTCGTCCTCCCTCACCACGCCCGACGGCGCGATCGACGAAAGCCGGATCGACACGCTGGTCGACGTGCTCGCCGCGCGCCGCAGGGCGGGCAGCGAGGTCGTGTTCGTCTCCTCCGGCGCGATCGCCGCCGGGCTCGGCCCGCTGGGGCTGAGCCGTCGGCCGCGCGACCTGGCGACGCAGCAGGCTGCGGCGTCCGTCGGGCAGGGGCTTCTTGTAGCGCGCTACAGCGCCTCGTTCCACCGGCACGGCCTCGGCGTCGGCCAGGTGCTGCTCACCGCCGACGACATGATGCGCCGCGCCCACCACGGCAACGCGCAGCGCACCCTGCGCGCGCTGCTGCGCCTCGGCATGGTGCCGATCGTCAACGAGAACGACACCGTCGCCACCGACGAGATCCGCTTCGGCGACAACGACAGGCTCGCCGCGCTCGTCGCGCACCTCGTGCAGGCCGACGCGCTGGTGCTGCTGTCGGACGTCGACGCGCTCTACACCGGCGACCCGAGGCTGCCGGAGTCGCGGCGGATCAGCGACGTGCGCTCGCCCGCCGACCTCGCGGGCGTCCAGACGGGTTCTGCGGGCACGAAGGTCGGCACCGGAGGCATGGTCACCAAGGTCGAGGCGGCCAGGATCGCCACGGGCGCGGGCGTGCACACCGTGCTGACCAGCGCGTCGGCCGCCGAGCAGGCGCTCGCGGGGGAGCCGGTGGGCACCTACTTCCACCCGAACGGGCAGCGGCCGCCCACCCGGATGCTGTGGCTCGCGCACGCCACCACCGGGCATGGCAAGATCGTCATTGACGACGGGGCCGTGCAGGCCGTGGTGCACCGGCGCAAGTCGCTGCTCCCGGCCGGGGTCGTCGGCGTCAAGGGCGACTTCGCGGCGGGCGACCCCGTCGACCTGTGCGACACCGAGGGCCGGATCGTCGCGCGCGGGCTCGTCCACTACGACGCCGCCGAGATCCCCGACCTCATGGGCAGGTCGACCCGCTGGCTGGCCCGTGAGCTGGGCCCCGAGTACGAACGCGAGATCATCCATCGGGACGATCTCGTCATCCTGGACCCCCCGAGGTCCGCGACAACCCGCACGGCCACCGAGCCGGAGAAGACAGGAGAAGGGCGATGAGCGAAGGCACGCGCGAGCAGGTTCTGGAGGTGGCGGCGCGCGGTCGCGCCGCGGCGGCGGACCTCGCTCCGCTGCCGCGCGGCGTCAAGGACGCGGCGCTGCACGCCGTCGCCGACGCGCTCACCGCGCGCGCGGCGGAGATCCTCGCCGCGAACAGCGTCGACGTCGAGCGGGCCCGTGACAACGGGACCGAGGACTACATGCTCGACCGGCTCAGCCTGAACGGCGAGCGGCTCGACGCGATCGCCGCGGCCGTGCGCAGCGTCGCGCAGCTGCCCGACCCGGTCGGCGAGGTCGTGCGCGGGTACACGCTGCCGAACGGCCTCGAGCTGCGGCAGCTGCGGGTGCCGCTCGGCGTCGTCGGCATCATCTACGAGGGCCGTCCGAACGTCACGGTCGACGCCGCCGCGCTCACGTTGAAGAGCGGCAACGCGGTGCTGCTGCGCGGGTCGTCGTCGGCGTACGACTCCAACACGGCGCTGGTGAACGTCATGCGCGACGCGCTCCAGGGCACGCCGGTGCCCGCTGACGCGATCCAGCTCGTGCCGGGCCGTGACCGCGAGTCCGTCAAGCACCTGATGCGCGCGCGCGGGCTCGTGGACGTGCTCATCCCGCGCGGCGGGGCGTCGCTCATCAACTCGGTCGTGGAGGAGTCGACGGTCCCGGTCATCGAGACCGGCGTCGGCAACTGCGCGGTGTACGTCGACGCCTCAGCCGACGTGGACATGGCGCTGCGCATCCTGCTGAACGCCAAGACGCAGCGTCCGTCGGTGTGCAACGCCGCCGAGACGTTCCTCGTGCACGCCGACGTCGCCGACGCGTTCGTGCCGCGCGCGCTTGAGGCGCTCAAGGACAAGGGCGTCACCGTGCACGGCGACGAGCGGATCGCGGCGTACTCCGGCGACGTCGTCCCGGCGACGGTCGAGGACTACCGGACCGAGTACCTGTCGCTGGACATCGCCGCGGCCGTGGTCGACTCGCTTGACGAGGCGGTCGCGCACATCCGCGCGTACGGCTCAGGGCACACCGAGGCCATCGTCACCACCTCGCAGGCCGCGGCGCGGCGGTTCACCGCGCTCGTGGACTCCGCGGCGGTCGCGGTGAACGCCTCCACCCGGTTCACCGACGGCGAGGAGTTCGGGTTCGGCGCGGAGATCGGCATCTCCACGCAGAAGCTGCACGCGCGCGGTCCGATGGGCCTGCCCGAGCTGACCTCGACCAAGTACGTGTTCACCGGCGAGGGCCACCTGCGCGGCTGACGACGGTGCCGGGAGAGTGACACTCAAGCTCTTGATGTCACAGTAGGGGGTGTGCTCTCATAGGGCGTTGTGACGCATGCCACGCGCCCTCAGGGCACCCCCCGCACCCCTGCCCTCGGCCGCAGGTCCCTGCTCAAAGGCGTCGCGCTCGGCGCCATCACGTCGGGACTCGTCGCCTATCCGACCCGTCAGGCGCTCGCCGCGCCCGGCCTGCTCGGGCCCGTTGAGGGCACGACGCTCGCCGCGACCCTGCGCCTCGGCGCGCCGGGCGCGGGCGGCTACCGCAAGGTAGTGTCCGGCCCGGGTGAGCCGCATGTCTTCCGCGACGACCTCGGCGGCAAGACCGGCGCGGACCGCCTCGCGCGCCGCCGCGACATCCTGTCGTTCGTGCACTTCACCGACGTGCACGTCATCGACGCCCAGTCCCCGGCGCGCATCGAGTACCTCGACCGGCTCAGCGACCCGGGCGACATCCTCGGCGCGAACCCGATCGCGGGCGCGTACCGGCCCCAGGAAGTCCTCACGACGCAGGTCGCCGAGGCGATGGTCAGGGCCGTCAACAAGCTCGGGCGCGGCCCGGCGCTCGGCGCGAAGCTCGCGTTCACCATCAACACCGGCGACGCCGCCGACAACGCCCAGTTCAACGAGGTCCGCTGGATGATCGACCTCCTCGACGGCGGCCGGGTACGTCCCGACTCGGGTGACTTCGGCAAGTTCGAGGGCGTCGGCGCATGGCCCGACGAGCGGTACTGGCACCCCGAAGGCGGGACGGACATTCCGACGTCCAAGTACGGGTTCCCGAAGGTGCCCGGCCTGCTCGACGCGGCACGCCGCCCGTTCGAGGCGGCCGGGCTGAACACGCCGTGGCTCGCGGTGTTCGGCAACCACGACGGGCTCGTCCAGGGGAACCTGCCGACGTCGGTGCTGAAGTCCATCGCGGTCGGCGATGTGAAGATCACCGCGCCCGCGTCGGAGAAGGAGCGCCGCGAACTCGCCGACGTGCTCGGCAAGGGCAACGCCGCGGCCGTCAAGGCGATGGCCGACAGCAGGTCCGGCCTCTTCCGCAAGGTGGCCCCCGACCCCGACCGCCGCCTGCTGACCCGCGCCGAGATCGTCGCCGAACACGGCCCTGGCCACGGCTTCACGGAAGCCAACCGCAAGCTCGGCACCGCCTACTACGGCTTCGACGCAGGCGTCGTCCGCGGCCTCGTGCTCGACACCGTCAACCCCTACGGCTACTCCGAGGGCTCCCTCGACCTCGTCCAGTTCGCCTGGCTCAAGTCCGAGCTCATCAAGGGCTCAAGCCGCTACCTCGACGACAACGGCAACACGGTCACGAACCGCGCCACCGACCGTCTCTTCATCCTGTTCAGCCACCACACCATCGACACCCTCACCAACCCCATCGGCCTCATCCGCGTCCTCGGCCCCGAGGTCGAAAAACTGCTCCTCCGCTTCCCCAACGTCATCCTCTGGGTGAACGGCCACACCCACGTCAACGAAGTGGTCCCCCACCCCCGCACCAAGGGCCCCAAGGGCGGCTTCTGGGAAGTGAGCACCGCCGCCCACATCGACTGGCCCCAACAAAGCCGCATCATCGAACTCGCCGACAACCGAGACGGCACCCTCTCCATCATCGGCACCATCCTCAACACCAAGTCCCCCGCCACCCCCACCACCCTCACCCTCCCGGGCCTCGCCTCCCTCTCCCGAGAACTCTCCGCCAACGACTGGCAAGAAACCCACCTAGGCCCCGGCACCCCCGAAGACCGAAACGTAGAACTCCTGATCCCCTCCCCCTTCTAACCCTGGGGGCGGCGACGGCCAAGGACGTGCGTCCCGCAGCCGAGCATCCTCCACGCGCCCAAGCTGAACCCGGGCATCACGCACCCGGGCCCTGGCCCGCTCACGCTCCCGCGCCGAGATCACTTCTGATTCGGTCCACGCCCCATAAACCGCCACCACCGCGCGAAGGTAGGCCACATACGCCCACTCCGCCTCTGCCCCAGTGCTCCAGTTCGTCTCCGGAATCGCCATCAGAGGGTCCCTTCAAGTCCGTCGAGCGCCTCTTTCAACGTGCGGGCCAATGAGCGAGGCGCGAGTCGGCGCGCCATCAATCGCGCTGTCTCCTCCGGAGCTGAACAGGAGCCAAGAGAGGTCCCCAGTGACGAACGGTAAGACCAAGCCCCCTTTTCCCTTGTGGCCGGACCAGCGACACTGATCGAGTCTCCGAGAACCATGTGGGGCCACACCACCCTCAGGAACGGAGCGAACGGCCTCTCCTCGTATCGGCGCGCCACCTCAAGCCCTTGGCCCTCCAGCAAGGCGGCCAAGGCGTCGAGGTATTGGCCTTGTCGCTCCCTGGAGGACTCAGATCCCAGCATCATCTTGTCGAGGCCCTCTGCCGCAGTCGGATTTTACTTCTGGCAACAGAAACGATCCGCTGTGTGATCGGCCCAGCGCCAGGACACTGCTGGACATCTGGCGACATCTTTGTGCCAACGGTCGTCCTCGTGTGTCCGGTGTGCCTATCGTCGGGGTGTGACGAACGAACGTCTGCGACGGTCGATGCTCCGGGCCGGGCTGGACATCAGCACACTCGCGGAAACCGCGGGGGTGAGCGCCAAGAGCGTCGAACGGTGGCTGCGCGGCGAAGTGACGCCCTATCCGCGGACCCGTTACCGGGTCGCCGCTGTTCTTCAGGAGGACGAGTCGTATCTGTGGCCCGCGGCGGTCGACGGGGCGGCGCTCACCGGGGCTGAACTCGTCAACGCGTATCCGCGTCGGAGCGAGGTTCCCCGGGACTTGTGGACGGAGCTGCTACGGCAGTCCAAACGCGACGTCGACTACCTTGCGTTCGCCGGGCTCTTTCTTGCCGAGGAACACCCGGACTGGATTCCGTTGCTGCGGCAGCGCGCCGCCGAAGGGGTGCGCGTCAGGCTTCTTCTGGGGGATCCGGACGGAGCGCAACTCGCCGCACGAGACGGTGAAGAGTCGATCGGTGGGGGAGTCGCCGGACGCGTGGCCTCTGTGCTCGCCGCGTACCGCCCGCTGGCAGGAGCCGTCCTGATCCGGCTGCATGACACTCCGCTGTACAACAGCATCTACCGCTTTGACGACGAGATGCTGGTCAACACACATGTGTACGGCATTCTCGCGGCGCACACGCCGACCTTGCGCTTTCGGCGCGTTGATGGGGCCTACTTCAGTACGTATCGGGAGTCGTTTGAGCGGGTTTGGGCTTCGGCTCGGGCTTTGGAGGGGTGAAGAGTGGGGCGGGGGACGCGGCGGATTGACTATTGGCGGGATCCCGAGGCACCTGTGGCGACTTCGCGGAAGCCGTCGGCGAGTGTGCTGGTGCGGGATCAGGCGGGGCGGGTGCTGTTGTTGCGGCGTCCCGATAACGGGCTTTGGACGATTCCGACGGGTGGGTTGGAGAAGGGGGAGACGGCCACCGAGTGCGGGATTCGCGAATGCCGTGAGGAGACCGGGATCGAGGTGGAGATCGTGGGGCTCGTGGGGGTGTTCACCAGCCCGGAGCACGTGATCGTCTATGAGAAGGACGGGAGGGTCGACGAGGTGCGGCAGCCCGTCAACGTGTGTCTGCGCGCCAGGGTCGTCGGAGGGGCGCTGACGACGACGGCGGAGGCGTCGGAGGTCCGGTGGGTCGATCCGGTGGATCTGCCCGGGTACGACATTCATCCGGCGCTGCGGCGGCGGATCGACCACGGGATCAAGGAGACCATCCCGCACGTGGACTAGCGGCGGGTCAGCCCTGGGGGCGGCGGTTGAGGCGGTCGAAGACTGAGCCGGCGAGGTCGGCGGCGCCGCCGGCGACGTCGCGGACCTTGCCGAAGAGGGGGTCGGCGGACTGCTCCCAGGACTGCTTGTAGGAGCGTGCGGCGTTCTTGACCTCGTCGGTGAAGGAGGCCGAGGAGTCGTCGGCGCGGCGCGGGTAGTCGCCGGACATGATCGCGGCGTGCTCGGGGGAGCCGTGCCAGCGGTGCAGTTCGCCGAAGCGGATCACCGCGAAGGGGTGGCTCTGCTTGAGCAGGTTGAGGAACTTCAGGACGCCGTCGCGCAGGTCGCCGGACGCCTCGTACTCGCGGGCCTGCGCGAGGAAAGCCTCGGTGGACATCTCGTGCAGGCGCGAGCCGCCCGCGAGCTTCATCAGCGCGCGCTTGGCGGCCTCGGGGTCCTGCCCGGCGAGCAGGCCGGCGCGGTCGGCCGACAGTTCCGACTTGCGCTGCCACTCCTCGAGGCCCATCAGGATCGCGCCGATCGCGACGTTGCCGAGCGGCAGCCACGCCAGCCGCGAGCCGAGGCCGGTGAGGATCAGCGCCATCTGCCGGTAGACCGCATGCCCGGACAGGATGTGCCCGGCCTCGTGCGCGACGGTGAAGCGCAGCTCCTCCTCGTCGAGCAGGTCGAGCAAGGCGGTGCTGACCACGATGAACGGGTTGTCGGTGCCGACCGCCATCGCGTTCGGGACCGGGCTCTGCGTGACGTACAGCTCGGGGACCTTCTCCAGATCCAGGATGTAGCAGGAGTCCCGGAGGATGTCGTGCAGGTGCCTGAACTGGTCCTCGCCCGCGCGGACCGCGCCGCCCAGGAACAGCAGCCGCAACTGCCGCTCGTTGATCAGGCCCGCGAGCTTGCGCAGCACAAGGTCGAATCCGGACAGTGAGCGCAGCGCCACGAGCGCCGACCTGTCGAGCGGATGCTCGTAGGCGCGCGAGGAGATGCCGGGGAACCTGCGACGGGTGCGATCCGGAGTCTGCGTCATATCGGCAGCCTAACCCGGTGCCGGGGCCCCTGACCCGGTCCGTCTAGTCTTGGTCACCATGAGCGAAAGGCGCGTGGGGATCATGGGCGGGACCTTCGACCCGATCCACCACGGGCACCTGGTCGCCGCCAGCGAGGTGGCGCACCTGTTCGGCCTTGACGAGGTCGTCTTCGTCCCGACCGGGCAGCCCTGGCAGAAGGCCGACAAGAAGGTCACCGCGGCCGAGGACCGCTATCTGATGGCGGTGATCGCGACGGCGTCGAACCCGAGGTTCCGGGTCAGCCGGGTCGACATCGACCGCGACGGCCCCACCTACACCTACGACACCCTGCTCGACATGCGGGCCGAGCTGGGCGCCGACACCGAGCTGTACTTCATCACCGGCGCCGACGCCCTCGCCCAGATGCTGACCTGGCGTAATGCCGAACGGATGTTCGATCTCGCCAGATTTGTCGGATGCACCCGTCCCGGGCATGTCCTGGCCGATCCCGGGCTGCCCGAGGGGCGCGTTGATCTCGTCGAGGTGCCCGCGCTGGCGATCTCGTCGACCGAGGTGCGCGACAGGGTCGGCGCGGGCGAACCCGTCTGGTACCTCGTGCCGGACGGGATCGTGCAGTACATCAACAAGAACGCCCTCTACCTGGAGTGAGACGGGCTCGCCTGGCGCGGCGTGCCCGTGCCCTGGTCATGGAACGGGTCGTGGGTGTGCCGGCGCGGGGCGCGTCCCGGCGGCTGGTGCGGCGGCGGCAGTGACGGGACAAGCCGGGGGATCGTCAGCGTGATCTCCTTCTCCAGCAAATGCTCCTCGCCGTGGTGCACGATCCGCACGGGTTCGCCCTCGTACAGCTCGTATGTCGCCGCCGACGGCCGGACCGTCACGCACACCAGCGAACCCCGGTAACGCAGCCGGAAACTCAGCTTGCCCAGGGTCTCCGGCAGCCGAGGGGAGAAGCGCAGCGCGCCGTGATCGGGCCGCAGCCCCCCGAACCCGGACACCAGCGCGTTCCACGCCCCCGCCAACGACGCCAAATGCAGCCCGTTAGCGGTGTCATGGGCGAGGTCGCGCAAGTCCATCAAAGCCGTCTCGGCAAGGTAGTCGTGCGCGAGCTCCAGATATCCGACCTCCGCCGCCATGACGGCCTGCGTCTGCGCCGACAAGGACGAGTCCCGTACCGTCAGCGCCTCGTAGTAGGAGAAGTTGCGCTCCTTCTCCTCCGCCGTGAACGCCTGCCCACACGACTGCATCGCCAGGACGAGGTCGGCCTGCTTGATCACCTGCTTGCGGTACAGGTCGAAGTACGGGTAGTGCAGCAGCAGCGGATAGTCCGACGGCGGCGTGTTGAGGAAGTCCCAGGGCGCGTGATCGGTGAACCCCGCGCTCTGCGGATGCACGCCCAGCCGTTCGTCGTACGGGATCAGCATCTTGTCGGCCGCGTCACGCCAGGACGCCGCCTCCTCGGCCGTCACCCCCAGGCGGGCGGCCTCCTCCGGAAGCGCGAGCGTGACGTCGGCGGCGTCACGCAGGTTCGCCTGCGCCATCAGGTTCGTGTAGACGTTGTTGTCCGCGACCGCGCTGTACTCGTCGGGGCCCGTCACGCCGTGGATGCGGAACTTGCCGTTCAGGTCGTGGTGGCCGAGGCCGCGCCACAGCCGCGCGGTCTGGACGAGCAGATCGACGCCTATCTCGCGCGCGAACGCCTCGTCCTGGGTGGCGTCCACATAGCGCGCCACCGCCTCGGCGATGTCGGCGTTGATGTGGAACGCCGCGGTGCCCGCCGGCCAGTACCCCGAGCACTCCTGGCCGCTGATCGTCCGCCACGGGAACGACGCGCCGGGCAGGTTCAGCTGCGCCGCGCGCTCCAGCGCCTGCGGAAGCGTCGAGTGCCGCCAGCGCAGCGCGTCGGCGGCCGCGTCGGGCAGCGCGTAGGTGAGGACGGGAAGGACGAACGTCTCGGTGTCCCAGAAGGTGTGGCCGTCGTAGCCGGGGCCGGTGAGGCCCTTCGCGGGGATCATCCTGCGCTCGGCCCGCGCACCCGCCTGAAGGATGTGGAAAAGGGCGAACCGGACGGCCTGCTGGACCTCGGGATCGCCCTCCACCTGCACGTCCGCGCCGCGCCAGAACTCGTCAAGGTAGGCGCGCTGCTCCTCGACAAGGCCCTCCCAGCCCGTCAGCTCCGCGCCCGCGAGCGCCGCGGCCACCTGGTCGTGCAGCGCGGAACGCGACCGGTGGCTCGACCAGCCGTAGGCCACGTACTTGACCATGGTGAGCTTCTCGCCCGCCTTCAGCCGGGTCGCGACGGTGACGCGGCCGATGTCCTCCTGCGCCTCGGCGTCGACCGACATCTTGCCAGGGGCGTCGATCTCGTGGCTCATCGCCGCGGCCATCCGCAGGCCGCTCGCCCGGGTCTCGTGCACCAGCACCACACGGTCGTGGTTGGCGAAGTGCTCGTCGCCCACCAGCGGGGCCTCCAGCACCGCCGACACCCGCGGATCGGCCCGTCCGGGACCCGGCAGCGGCTCGTTCGCGACCAGCTCGGACTGGACGACGAACTGGGTCTCATCGTCCAGCGGCTCGACCTCGTAGTGGATCGCCATGATCGCGCGCTGGGTGAGCGACACAAGGCGGGTGGACGACAGCCTGACCCGCGCGCCCGCCGGCGACTTCCACACCATCGTCCGCGTCAGCGTGCCGCCCCGCAGGTCGAGCAGCCGCTCGTGCGACTCGAGATCACCGAACCTGACGTCGAGGGGCTCGTCGTCCACGAGCAGCCGGATAATCTTGCCGTTGGTGACGTTGATCACCGTTTCGCCCGACTCCGGATACCCGTATCCCGCCTCGGCGTGCGGCAGCGGGCGCAGTTCGTACACCGAGTTCAGATACGAGCCGGGAAGGCCGCTCGGCTCGCCCTCGTCAAGGTTGCCCCGCACCCCGATGTGCCCGTTCGACAGGGCGAACACCGACTCCGTCTGCGCCATCCTGGCGAGATCGAGCTCGGTCTCGTGGACCCGCCAGGGGTCCACTTCGTAAGGAGGGTTCATCGCTGCTCCACAAGCTCGCGCAGATCGGTCACCACAACGTCGGCCCCGCTCCCGGTGAGGGCGGGGCCGTGCGCCCCGTCCCGGATCCGGTCGACCCCCACCACAAGCGCGAACCCTCCGGCCCTGCCCGCCGCGACGCCCGCGAGCGCGTCCTCGAACGCGGCGCACTCCGCCGGCGGCAGGCCCACCGCCCGCGCGCCCGCGAGGAACATGTCGGGCGCCGGCTTGCCGGGCAGGCCCAGTTCGCGCGCCACAACACCGTCGATCCTCGCGTCGAAAAGATCAAGCAGCCCCGCCGACGTGAGCACCGCCTCGGCGTTCGCGCTGGACGACACAAGCGCCGTCCGGCCGCCCCCCGCGCGCACCGTCTTGAGCAAGGCGACCGCGTCGGGGAAGACCTGCACGCCGCCCTCGGCGATCAACGCGAGGACCAGGGCGTTCTTACGCGTACCGAGGCCGTGGACCGTCTCGGCCTCCGGCGGATCATTGACGTCGCCCTCGGGCAGGACCACCCCGCGCGAGGCGAGAAAGGACCGGGTGCCGTCCTCCCGTTTTTTGCCGTCCACATAAAGCGTGTAGTCCTCCGGCAGCCGGAACGGGGGCAGACCGCGGGAGGACAGGAAATCGTCGAACATCCGCTTCCAGGCGGCCGCGTGCACCGCCGCGGTGTCGGTGACGACTCCGTCCAGGTCGAAGAGAAAACCACTGATCTTGTCGGGGAGCCGCAGCATGTGAAGGCCCCTACCCCGGGCAGCGCCCGTTAAAGACGTTCGGTGATCCCGGAAGGGACGGATACGCTGGGAACGGCAGCACCGGCTACGAGAGGGATCACGACTTCGTGACCGCATCCGAGAGGGCCGTCCAGCTCATCACCCTCGCCGCCCAGGCGGCGGCGGACAAGCTGGCCGACGACATCATCGCCTACGACGTGAGCGAGCAACTGGTCATCACCGATGCCTTTCTGCTGTGCTCGGGCACCAACGACAGGCAGACCCACGCCATCGTCGACGAGATCGAGGACCGCCTGCGCGAGGAGGCCGGCGCCAAGCCCGTCCGCCGCGAAGGCCAGCGCGAGGGCCGCTGGATACTCCTCGACTACATCGACGTGATCATCCACGTCCAGCACGAGGAAGAACGCAGCTTCTACGCGCTCGAGCGGCTCTGGAAGGACTGCCCGCCCGTCGAGCTGCCCTCCGACATCAACGCGCACATGGCCCAGCGCGCCAGGGGCACCGCGTGAAACGCAAGATCGTCCTGTGGCGGCACGGCCGCACCGCCTGGAACGTCGAGAACCGCTTCCAGGGCAAGACCGACATCCCCCTTGACGAGGTCGGCGTCGCCCAGGCCGAGCGCGCGGCACGCCTCCTGGCCGCGCTCGGCCCCACCGCGATCATCGCCTCCCCCCTCCAGCGCGCCGCCCACACCGGACGCGCCCTCGCCGACCTCGTCGGCCTGCCCATCGCCTACGACGAGGACCTCGTGGAACGCGACGGCGGCCTGTGGGAAGGGCTCACCGGGCCCGAGATCCGCGAGCGCTACCCCGCGGAACACGCGGTCTGGGAGCCCCCCGGCGGCGAAACCGGGGCACAGGTGGCCAAACGCGTCGCCGGAGCCCTCGAGCGCGCCATCGCCGACGTCCCCGACGGCGGCCTCCTCGTCGCCGCGTCCCACGGCGCGGCCCTGCGCCTCGGCATGCTCCAGCTCATGGGCATGCCAGAAGCCACCTGGGACCGCTTCGGCGGCCTGTCGAACTGCTGCTGGTCGGTCCTCGCCGAAGGCCGCTCCGGCTGGCGCCTCGTCGACCACAACGCCGGCACCCTCCCCGAACCCGTCCTCAGCGACGACAAGGCAGCGGTCACCGACCAGCCCTGACGCCGTCGCCGCGCCCCCCGCGCAAAGCGTTCGAACCGCCCCCCGACGTCCGATACACTGAACGGGCGCCGAGGGGCGAAAACCCACCGGTAGCGGGGCTATAGCGCAGTTGGTAGCGCGCCTCCATGGCATGGAGGAGGTCTGGGGTTCGAATCCCCATAGCTCCACGGTCAGCATGTTCAGAGCTCCCGGCGTTCGCCGGGAGCTCTTTCCCGTTGTGGCGCTATGGCCTGTCGGGGGGGCGACCCCCCGAGCCCCCCGAGGGCGGGGGGCTAACGCCGCCCCCCGCACCCCCGGACGGTATGGGGGCTTAGGGCATGGGCCTCGGTAGGTGTCTTTGCGGTTCGTGCGTGGGTGTGGGGGCTTTGGGGCATGGGCCTGGGTGAGGGTTCTTGCGAATCGTGCGTGGGTGCGGGGCTTAGGGCAGGGTCTGGGTGAGGGGTCTTGCGAATCGTGGGTGGGTGCGGGGGGTTGGGGCAGGGGCTGGGTAGAGGGTCTTGGGTGGGGGGTTTGGGGGGGTTGGGGTGGGTGGGGTGGGGTGTTTTGGATTTGTGTCTTTTGGGGGTGGGGGTTTGGGTGGGGTGGTGGGGGGTTGGGAGGGTTTACTTGGGGGTGAGAGGGAGGGGGTGGGGGGTTGGGGTTGGGGGGTGGGAATCGGCAGGGGAAGTTCGCTGAGGATTATGTGCGGGTGTTGGCTTCGGCGGCCGGATTGTTGGTTTATACGTATGATCTTGATTTGGACGGGATCGACCTGGGGTTGCGGTATCCGGGGAGGGCCGGGCGGGTGGCCTCGCCGGCGATCGAGGTGCAGGTGAAGTCGTGGTCGCGGCCGAAGGTGGGGGAGGGGCGGCTGGTCTATGACGGGCTTGATGAGGTGCAGTACAACAAGCTCGTGGACGGGCCGTTCAGCGTGCCGCGTTATCTGTTCCTAGTGGTGATGCCGCCCGGCGAGGGCGCTTATACGCGTGTCGAGACCGACGGACTCGTGCTGAGACAACTCGCGTACTTCCACGACCTTTCCGGGGAGAAGCCTGTGGCGCTTCCCGACAAGGGAAGGCGGCGGCGCGTACGGATTCCGATAGGGAACGTCCTTACCGAACGCACCCTGCGCGCGCTGGTGGGCGCGCCGGAAAGGGCCGCCGATGGGTGACCGCCCTTCCGCCGACGACGTCGTCGGCTACCTCGCCGCCTCCGGATGGGTCTGTACGGAGGAGCGCTCTACCGCGTCGGTATGGGTGCACAAGGGCGACCACGAGGTCCTTGTCCCGTCGGACCCCGCCCTGAAGGACGGGCCGCGCCGCCTGCGCGAGCTGCTCACGGTCCTGCAGGCGGTCGAGGGACGGCCGCGCGCCGCGATCGTCGCCGACATCGCCGCCCCGGCCGCCGACGTCCAGTGGTACCGGACCCCGCCGACCGACGCCCCGGAAACGTCGCTCACCAGCGAGCTCGCGACGCTCGAAGGTGTCCAGAGCGTCCTGGGCGCGGGAGCGCGCGCCGTCATCAGCGGCCCCCGCGCCGCGTTCGACGGCCCCGCCCCCAAAGCCGCCCGCGACCTTCTCGCCCGGGTCACCGTCGCGCGGCCGTCCCAGGACCTGCTGACGGTCCGGATTCCTTTGCGGGTCCCGGACGCAGGCCCCCTCGGCCGTCGCGTGAGCCTTCTCCTTCACGGAGCCGTCTCCCGGCTAAGCGAACAAGCGGCCTCCGGCGACCTGTCCGCGTTCGACGCTCTGGTCCCGTCCGGCGTCTCATCCGACCTGTGCAAGGCGCTCGCCCGCTTCGCCGGTCCCGATCCCGGCTCGCCCTTCGAGACGGGATTCCGCTGGGCCCGTTCCGTCCCGGCTCCGGCTCCGCCCACGACGGCCTCCTTCGGCCCCGGCGCGGGCAAGCTCCTACGGCACGGCGCCTTCCGCCTGCGCAGGCTGCGTTACACGGGCGTCGCCGAGGTCACCGGCCGGATCACCTCACTCGTGGACAACGGAGGCCAGGACCGCTTCCGCGTCCACATCCACGGCGACGTCACCGGCGCGGACGGCGCGGCCCGCCGCGCGCTGTGGGTCCGTCTCCCTGACGCCGCCGCCTACGCCCTCGCCCTGTCCGCGCACAAGGACGGCACACCCGTCCGCGCGGTGGGCTCCCTCGTGACGGTCAACGGCCGTCCCGAACTCGTCGCCGGCCCCGGCGGCTTCCACGACCTCCGGGACGGGCAGGCCCCCGTCCCGCGATCCCCCCGTACCCCCTGAGGAGACCCAAGTGGCACACATCGAGTTCGGAGTGCCCGAGCGGGCCCTGCTCCTGGCCCTCATGGCCCTGGGCGGCACCGCCGACAACCCGACCCTGAAGGCCCGCGTCGGCACCGCGCTCGACGGCGAGGCCCGCCGCAAGATGAACGACCTGAAGCTGGTCTCCAGTGAGAAGCGCGGCCGCTCCTACCACCACACGCTGGAGGAGGACGGCTGGGCCTGGTGCGTCGCCGAGCTGTCCGCCGAGCCCCCGGCCGCCCGCAGCTCGCTCGGCCGCACGCTGTACGTCGTGCTCGGCATGCTCCGCGACAGGCTCGACCGCGCCGACCTCAGCCTCGCCGAGTTCGTCACCGCCGACAGCCTCTCCCTCGACGAGTCCGCCGAGTCCGCCGAGGCCGCCGAGCCCGCGCCCGTCCCCGCGCCTGTGTCGGACGAGGAGCTGGAGAACCGGGTCCGCGCGGCGTACTTCCAGGTCGCGGCGCGTCCGGGCTCCTGGGTGTCCCTGACGGCCGTGCGCGCCGCGCTCGGCGACGCGCCCCGCGACCGCGTCGATGACGTCCTGCGCCGCATGGAACGCGGGACAGACGTGTTCATAGCGCCCGAATCCGACCAGAAGTCCCTCACCGCGGAGGACCGCGCGGCCGCCGTCCGCGTCGGCGACAGGGACAAGCACCTGCTGGCGATCGGAGTCCGATGAACGAGGCCGAGCGCAGGGCGCTGAAGGAGCTGAAGACCTGCCTCGACTGGGCGGCCACCGCCGAGCACGCGTGGCGGCCGTCCCCCTTCCACGTCGACGGCCTGCACCCACGCGCCGAGGAGATGATCACCGACGGGATCGAGGCGGCCGCCCGCTCACACGACTCAAGCCCGATCGGCGTCGCCGTGCAGGGCGAGGGCGGCACCGGCAAGACCCACCTGCTCGGCTGGGTCCGCCAGGCCGTCGCGCGGCGCGATGGCTACTTCTTCCTCGTGGACTTCAGCTTCGGCGCGGGAGACGGCTTCTGGACGCGCGTGGCGCGCGCGATGGTGCTGGACCTCGACCGGACGGTCCCCGGCGGCCACACCACCCAGGCCGCGACCCTGATGCGCAGGCTCGCCCGCCTCGCCGAACTCGATGACAAGGTCTCGGCCGCGCTGGCGGGCGAACACCCCTGCACCGCCGACGACGTCGAAGCCCTCGTCCGCGGCCTGTACCGCCGTGACCGCGCCCTCATAGCGCGCTGTGGCGACACCCTGCGCGCGCTTGTCCTGCTCGCCTCCCCGGACATGGCAATGGGCGACACAGCGCGCGACTACCTGGGCTCGGTAGAGGAAGCCGAGCCCGGTGAACGCGGCGCGTGGGGGATCGGCCGGAGGATTCCGAGCCCGCAGGACGTCGTGGTCGAGTTGTCGGCGGTCCTCGCCCTCACCGGCCCCAGCGTCATCGCCGTCGACCAGATAGACGCGCTGCTGGAGCACTCCTCACGCACGTCCGCGCAAGACGGCGAGGCGCACGGGCCGGAAAGCACCCTCCTGGAGGAGGTCGCCGGAGGGCTCATGGGTCTCCGGCACGTCACGCGGCGCAGCCTCTGCCTCGTCGCGAGCCTCCCGTCATCGTGGCTGCTCGTGGAGCGCCAGGCCGTCGCGACGGTCCAGGACAGATTCCGCACCTCCCTCATGCTCGGCACCATCCCCGACGCCCCCACCGCGCAAGCGCTCGTCGAACGGCGGCTCGCGGCCGCACTCGAAGGGTCGGGCTTCGCTCCGCCCTGGCCCGGCTGGCCCGTCACGCGAGACGCCTACGCGACGGCCGAGGCACGCACCCCCCGCGCGCTGATGCAGCGGATCGACGCGCACCTCCAGGCATGTCTCCAGAACGGGGAGGTAAGGCCGCTCAGAACCTTCGAGGCCGACACCGCACCCGTCCTGCGGGAGGACAAGCCGAGTGCGTCCAAGCCCGGTGAAGCGGCGTTCGCCGAACTCGACGCGCGCTTCGCCGAGCTGAAGGCGGGGGCGTCGGTGGAGTCGGCCTTCGACCCCGCCGCCGAGGACGCGATCGCGCCGAGGCTGCTGGCCGCGGGCCTCACCGCATGGGTCCGCGAGGCGGGCACCGCGGGCCGCGCCTTCTCGGTCGACCCGCCGCCCGGCCGCCGTCCCGTCCTGCACGCGCGGCTGCGCCAGACCCTCGACCCCGTCACCGAGCGGCAGCGGCACTGGACCTTCCGGATGGTCAGCGCGCCCCACCACCTGTCCGCGCTCAAGCGGCTGCGCGAGGCGCTCACCGAGACCGGCAGGGGCGAGACCGGCGGCGAGCGCACGCCGATCGTGCTGCGCAATCTCGAATGGGCCCAGGGCCCCGCCACCCGCGAACAGCTCGACCTCCTCGCCGAGGCGGGCGGCAGGTCGCTCACCATCGGCAACGACGACCTGCGCGTCTTCTCCGCGCTCGCGACGCTCCTCGACGACAACCACCCCGACCTCGACGACTGGCTCGCCGCGCGCCGCCCCGCGGGCCGCACCGAACTCCTCACGACGGTCCTCGCCGACGTCCTGCCCGCCTCCACCGCCCGCACGCCGGACCAGGACGACGGCCAAGACAGGCTCCCCGGCCCTGCACCCCTTCCGGAGACCGCCTCCTACGACGGGACGGCTTCGGCGGCCCCGTCCGTCGGCATCCCCGAAAGCCCGCCTTCCCCCATCCCCGGCGTCGGCACTCCCGTCCCGCTGTCTCACGCGTCCAGCGGCGGAACGCCCACCAGCCAGCCTTCGCCGACGTTCTCCGCACCGCCTGCGGAAGCGGCCCACTCCGGCCCTAACGGCGTCGCACCCCCGTCGGCGAACAACGTCATCCCCCTCTCCCGAACCCTCACCGTCCCGGACGTGGAGCCCGCCCCCGGCGCCCCCTTCGTGGTCCCGTTCCCACCTCCCGAAGGAACCCCCGAGCCCTCGGCCCGCACCTTCGTCCCCCCACCCTCCGTCCTGCCCTTCGCACCCCCGCCCCGGCTCCCGCGCGAGGACGAGCCCATCCGCGTCGGCACGCGCGCCGGAGGCGAGGACCCGGTGACGCTCGACCCCGCGATCCTCACCCGGCACACCGCGATCTTCGCGGGCTCGGGGTCAGGCAAGACCGTGCTCATCCGTCGTCTGGTCGAGGAGTGCGCCTTGCGCGGCGTCTCCTCGATCGTCCTCGACCCCAACAACGACCTCGCGCGGCTCGGCGACGCGTGGCCGTCGCCGCCGGACGGCTGGGTTAAGGGCGACGCCGAGCGCGCGGCGCTCTACCACGAGGGCACCGAAGTCGTCGTCTGGACGCCGGGCCGCGCGGCGGGCAGGCCGCTCAGCTTCCAGCCGCTGCCCGACCTCACGGCGGTCCTTGACGACCCCGACGAGTTCACCTCCGCGCTCGACCTCGCCATGGTCGAACTGTCCCCGAGGGCGGGCACCGAAGGCGCCACCTCCCAGGCGAGCGTAGGCAAGGCCGTCCTACGGGAGGCGCTTACGCACTTCGCCCGACGCGGCGGCGGCGACCTCACCTCATTCCTCGCACTCCTCGGCGACCTGCCTTTCGAGGCGAGCAGGATCGCCGGAGCCGACGAGTTCGCAGTGAAGCTCGCCCAGCGGCTCACCGCCGCGATGATCAACGACCCGCTCTTCGCGGGCGACGGCGACCCCGTCGACCCGCGCGCCCTGCTCACCCCCGCCGACGGCAGACGGGCGAGGATCTCCGTCATCAGCCTCGCCGGACTGGCCGAGGAACGTAGGCCAGACTTCGTCCGACGGCTCCAGTCCGCGCTGTTCTCCTACATCAAACGCAACCCCGCCCGTGACCGACCCCTCGGCGGCCTGTTCGTCATGGACGAAGCGCAGACGCTGGCTCCGGCGACCCCGCGCACCCCCGCCTTGGCGAGCACCCTCACCCTCGCGTCACAGGCGCGCAAGTACGGGCTCGGCCTAGTCTTCGCCACCCAGGCGCCCAAGGGGCTGCACAACCAGGTCTCCGGTAACGCCACCACCCAGTTCATCGGCAGGCTCAACGCACCCGCCCAGATCACCGCGGCCAAGGAGCTGGCTCGGGCGCGCGGCGGAAGCGCATCACGGGTCGGGAAGCTCCAGAAGGGCCAGTTCTACGTGGCGAGCGAGGGCCTGCCGGAGGCGCTCACACAGACGCCGCTGTGCCTCAGCCACCACCCGGCAGGGCCCCTCAACGAACAGGAGATCATCGCCCGGGCGCGCAGAAGCTGACCCCCGCGAAGGCCCGGCGCGGCGTCCCGCGCCGGGCTTTATCAACCTTTGGGTTGAATAAGCGCCCGCGAGGTCGTAGTGTTGTTGTCAACCGAGAGGTTGAAGACACAGGTGGAGAGTATGGAAGACCCGAGGCTGTCTGCGGTGTTCGCGGCGTTGGCCGACCCGACAAGACGCGACATCGTCACCCGGCTCGCCGCCGCGGACGCGACGGTGGGGGAGCTCGCGGCCCCCTACGACGTCTCCGTCCAGGCCATCTCCAAGCACGTCAAGGTGCTGGAGGACGCCGGACTCGTCAGCCGCACAAGGGATGCCCAGCGCAGGCCGGTCCACCTCGAAGCCGAAGTCCTCGACCTGATGACCGCATGGCTGGAGCGCTACCGCAGAAGGGCCGAGGAACGCCACAGGCGCATCGACGCCCTCCTCGCCGAACTCCAGCACGGCACCGACGACCAGACGGAAGGGGCGGCATCATGACCGCGACCACCACCGGCGGCAACCGGACCCAGATCGAAGCTGACCCCGCACTGCCCACCATCAAGATCACCCGGGACTTCGACGGCCCGCCCGAACTCGTCTACCGGATCTGGGCCGACCCCGACCTCGTCGCGCGCTGGCTCGGCCCCCGCAGCATCGACAACCACATCCACACCTGGGACCTGCGCCGCGGCGGCAGCTACCGCTACACCTCGACCCGCGACGGCGAGGAGATCGCCGCCTTCTACGGGTCGTTCCACGAGGTCCGCGAGAACGAGCGCATCGTCCAGACCTTCACCTACGAGGGCTGGCCCGACGGGGTCTGCCTCGAAACGATCACCTTCGAGGACCTCGGCGACGGCCGCACCCGCACCACCACCCTCAGCGTCACCGACACCATGGAAGCCCGCGACGGCATGATCGCCAGCGGCATGGAGTCCGGCGTCGTCGAGGGCTACGAGAAGATCGACGAGATCATCAGCGAACAGACCGCCGACCAGCCGGCCTGACCGTCCCACGGGGCCGCCACTCCGATTCGCGTCCACCCCGCCACCCGTGTAACCTTTCACCTCGTTGCCGGGGAGCGATCCCCGGCGGCGGGGCTATAGCGCAGTTGGTAGCGCGCCTCCATGGCATGGAGGAGGTCTGGGGTTCGAATCCCCATAGCTCCACGGTCAGCATGTTCAGGGACGCCGGGCTTCGCCCGGCGTCCCTTTCCCGTTGTGGCGCTATGGTTTGTCGGGGGGCGACCCCCCGGGCCCCCCGGGGCGGGGGGCTAACGCCGCCCCCCGCACCCCCGGACGGTACGGGGGCTTTAGGGCATGGGCCTCGGTAGGTGTCCTCACGGTTCGCGCGTGGGCACAGGGCTTTAGGGCATGGGCCCGGGTAGGTGTCTTTACGGTTCGTGCGCGGGCATGGGGGCTTTAAGGCATGGGCCCGGGTAAGGGGTCTTGCGAATGCGGGTGGGCGCGGGGGCGTAGGGCAGGGAGGGGTCTTTGGGGGGCTGAAGGTGTGGGGATTTAGGGGTGGCGGGTGGTTAGGCAGTACGGGGTGCCGGTGGGGGCTAGGAGGGTGGTCCAGGAAGGGTGGGTTTGGAGGAGGGTTGCGCCCTGGTGGAGGTGGCGGGTGGTTTCGGCGGGGAGGTTCGTGGTGGCGAAGTCGAGGTGGGCCTGGACTTGGCCGGGGGAGTTGGTGCGGTGGAGGAGGAGGTGCAGGCCACGGGGGCCGGGGGCGGGGAGGCGGAGGAACTCTGGGTGGTGGGGGACCTCGGTGAGGGGGCGGGAGGTGACCGTGGACCAGTAGGCGGTTTCCTGGTCGTGCAGGTGGGCTGGAATGTCGATGCAGAGCTGGTCGGGGATGCTCTGGAGGGTGGGGGACCATTCGGTGGGTGGTGGGGGGACCGCGCCCGGGTTGTCCACGAAGCAGACGGCGAGGCCGCCGGGGGTGCGGGTGACGATGTAGCCGTCCGAGGCGTGGTCCGCGAGGAGCCGGGCGCCGGCGTCCAGGGACTGGCGGGCCGCCTCGCGTACGTCGGGGACGTGGAGGTCGACGTGCATGCGGCTGACCCCGTCGAAGACTCGCTGGACGCGCAGGGTGGCGTCGCCGGCGGGGGGTTCCAGGGTCGAGAACTCGCCGAAGTCCCCACGGGGAGCCGACCGGCGCCAGCCCGTCACGTTCTCCCAGAAGCGGGAACCCGCCTCGTGGGCGTCGGCGGGGAGATCCAGAAAGCCGCTCACCCAGTAGGGTGCCGTCTTACGCAAACCCATCCACCCCTTTCGTCGCCGCCGACCCTACGGTCGGGACGCACCCGTCCACCACCGGATTGTCGGCCCCGGACGCCGTCCGACGTGGGAGTACGCGGCCGTGGTTTTTACCTTCCGGGGAGGGTTGGTGGGGTTTCGTAGGTTTCAACCCGGTGTGGACGGGGAGAACCCTTGGTTTGACGGGGGTTCTGGGAGGGCGTAGTGTTCTTCTTGTTGGCCCCGAGGGGCTGACGGGAAAGACCTGCGAGGCCAAGAGGATCCGCCGGAAACGAGCGGATTTGACAGGAAGAACAGGGCTGGTAAGTTAGAAGGGTTGCTCCGAAAGAAGCCCGCAAGGGTGGAAAACGGTGCGA